>JANJXC010000095.1 GCA_024709225.1 Gammaproteobacteria bacterium
ACCGCGTTAGCGGCGAGACATCGGGGCCGCCTTCCTTTGGTTACTTTCGTTGGCGGGACAACGAAAGTGACCCGGCGTAGGGGGACGGAATCCCCCGCCAAAACCAGCGCGCGCAGCGCACTATTAATCCCCCTACTGCGCCGCCGGCACAATCTCCGGGCTCATGGAGATGACGATGGACACGCGCCGATTCCTGGCCCGCCCTTCTTCCGTCGCGTTTTCATCCAGCGGCCGGGTATCCGCATAGCCGATGGCGCGCAGCTGCGTCGCCGCGACGCCCTGGCCAATCAGGTGCCGCACCACGGTGGTGGCGCGGCCGGCGGAAAGCTCCCAGTTGGAGGGAAACAGCGCGGTGGCAATGGGCACGTTGTCGGTGTGCCCTTCCACGGCGATGGCGTGGGCGTCCTGGCGCAGCAGCGGCACCAGCGTGTCCAGCAGTTCACGCCCCTCGGGCCGCAGGTCGGCGCGGCCGGTGGCGAACAGGATGCTCTCCTTCAGCCGCAGCTCGATGCTGCCCTCATGGGTGAGCAACTCGACATTCTCGCCCAGCCCCTGTTGCAGGATGGTGCGGCTCAGTTGCTGCGCCAGCGCCTGCTCCTCGTCCGGTGGCGTCGCCGCGGCCGGCGCGGCGTGGCCCATTTCCTGCGCCACCGCCGCGGACAGCTCGCGGTATTGCTCGGCGTCGGTCTTGGCGTAGGCCAGCATCACCACGAACAGGGTGAGGATCAGGGTGAGCATGTCGATGTAGGTGAACACCCAGGCATTGTCGTCTTCATAGGTGGAGTCGGGGCGGGCTTCGTGGGTCTGCGCCCAGGGCAGCGGCGTGCGCCGCGCCTCTTCCAGTTCGGCGCGCAGCCGGTCGGCATCGAGCGCGTACTCGTCCGCCGCCGGCGTGGCGCCGTTGCTGCCGTGATGGGAGTTGTTGCCCGGCGGGGTCATGGCGGCGGTCCGCTACTGGCGGATCTCGTCCTCGTAACGCGCCATGAACGACTTGAGGGTCTCGCGGATGTAGGCCGGCGAGCGCCCCTTGCTCATCAGGGTGATGCCCTCCAGCACCATGTTCATCAGCATCACGCGCTGCTCGGTGCGGCGCTCCATCTTGATGGCGATGGGCTTGAACACCAGATTGGCGAGGATGATGCCGTAGAAGGTGGTGATCAGGGCGATGCCCAGATTGATGCCGATGCTTTCAAAGTCGGAGCCCTCCATGCCGAACAGCATGTTGATCAGGCCCACCAGGGTGCCCAGCATGCCGAAGGCCGGGGCAAACATGGCCATGGTGCGGAACACCTGGGCCTCGGCGGTCTCCTTGGCGCGCAACCGCGTCATGCGCCATTGCAGCAGGGTAAGGATGTCGTCCAGCGGCGTGTCGTCGATGACCAGCTGGATGCCCATGCGCAGATAGGGATTGCGGATTTCGTCGAGACGGCTTTCGATGGCGGCGAGGTTGCCCTTGAACCACTGGCGCGACACCTCGACGATCTCTTCCATGTCCTCCTTGGCGTAGTAGCGCTCGCTGCGCAATACGATGATGAAGACGCGGAACACGCGCAGCACCTCGTGCAGCGGATAGCTGACCAGGGTGGCGGCGATGGTGCCGCCGAGCACGATGCCGAGACCGGGCAGGTTCCAGAACGCGCTGTAGTCCCGGGCGGTGAGTGCGATGGTGACGGCCAGCAGGAAGATGCCGCCGATCATGCCAAGTACGGTTGCCGGATTCATGAGCCATTCATCCCTAATGTCCTGGCGGACATGTTAGCGTCTATTCCAGCTCCCGTGCCAGGCGCGTGCCCTGGCCCAGATCGACGCGGCTGAGAAACCAGGCGCCGAGACCGAACAGCAATAGCAGGGACAACAGCGACAGGCGTGGGCTGCCGCTGGCCACGCTGACCCAGCCCACCATGACTGGCCCCACCACCGCGGCGAACTTGCCCAGCATGTTGTAGAAGCCGAAGAATTCTGCGCTCTTGTCGGCGGGGATGAGGCGGGCGTAGAGCGAGCGGCTCAGGGACTGGATGCCGCCCTGCACCAGCCCGATCACCACGGCGAGCACATAGAACTCCGCCGCACTCTCCATGCGCGCCGCCCACAGCACCACCAGGCAGTAGACGGCGATGGCCACGTAGATGCCGCTCTTCGGGCCGAAGCGTTCGCCGATGCGGCCGAACACCACTGCCGCGGGAAAGCCGACGAACTGGGTGATGAGCAGGGCGACGATCAGGCTCTCGGCGGCGAGGCCGATGGCCAGGCCGTAATCCACCGCCATGCGGATGATGGTGTCCACCGCATCGATGTAGCACCAGTAGGCGAGCAGGAACAGGCCGACATGGCGCAGGCGCCGTATCTCATGGAAGGTATCGCGCAACTGGCGGAAGCCGCCGGCCACCGCCGCCAGGCCGCCGCGCCCGGTGCGCGCCGGCTCCGGCACCCAGCGTGCCAGCGGCAGGGTGAACAGCACCCACCACGCGGCCACGGTGAGAAAGGACACGCGCACCGCCTGGGCCGCATCCTGCAGGCCAAACCAGTGCGGCTTCAGCGTCATCGCCACGTTGAGCGCGAACAGCAGGCCGCCGCCCAGATAACCGAGGGCGAAGCCGAGGGCCGACACGCGATCGTAACGCGCCGGCGTGGCCACGGCGACGAGCAGGGCGTCATAGAAGATCAGGCCGGCAAAGAAGCCGCTGGAGGCGCCCACGTACAGCAGCGCGGCGAGGAACCAGTCGCCCTGGGCGACAAAATACAAGGCGCCGGTCATGCCGGCGCCCAGGAGGGTGCAGGCGTAGAGGAAGCCCTTGCGCGCCCCGCCCTGGTCGGCGATGGCGCCCAGGGCGGGGGCGATGAAGATGATGAGCAGGCTGGCGAGGGAATTGGCCAGGCCGAGCTGAAAGGTGCTTGCGCCAACGTCGCTGCCGGCGCTCCAGTACTGCTTGAAGAACAGCGGAAAGAAGCCGGCCATCACCGTGGTGGCAAAGGCGGAATTGGCCCAGTCGTACAGCGCCCAGGAAATGACGGATTTGTTCACACCAGGCACCTGTCGTGTCGGCTGCAGGACACCTTCCCCAAAGGCCGGCGGCATGCTTTGAAATGGTACGGAGTCTTTCCGCATAATGCCGCAACTACAGCCAAGAGGCCAACCATGCACAGCATACTGGATCGGCGCATCAGGGGGACGCCCGGCGGTGCGGTACTGCACGAGCTGTACAGCAACAGCGCCCACTTCCCGCTGGCCAACATCTTCCTCGAGCTGCTGCTGCGCGGGCCGGGCGCGTACCTGCGCGAGCTGGACCTGTACCTCCTCGTGGCCGCGGCCGTGATACAGGCCGTTCTGGTCGGTCGCTGGCAGAGCCGCGGCACAACGCGGCCCCTGCTGGGAAATCTCATCGGGCCAGCCGTTTACAGCTGCACCGAGATCCTGTTCGAGGGGCCGGGCTTCCTGCTGCATGCCCATCATCTCGCCTACTGGGCGTTCGCGTTTTCCATCGGCCTGCTGCAATGGCTGCAGAGGCGCAGCGCCAGACTGCGCGCGCCGCTGCTCCTGCTGGAACACGTCGTCCGCACCTGCATCGTGCTGGTGATGTACGTAATCCTCGAGTTCACCCTCGATGACTACAGCGGACTGGGGGCCTTCCTCGACGACGCGCCGCATGCCTTTGTCGCCATGGTGCTGCCCCTGCTCGGCGTGATCGTCGGCCTGGCCCACCTCAATTCCGCCCGCTACCTGCAGACCCTGCGCCAGACCACGGAGCAGTTGCGGCAATACTCGGAATGGCTGTTCGGCAAGGAACTGCTGCACATGGCGGTCAGCGACCCGCAGGCGTTATCGCTCGCGCGGCACGAACGGACGATGGTGTTCATGGACATCCGCGGCTTCACCGCCTGGAGCGAGGCGCGCGCCCCGGAAGAGGTGGTCGAGATGATCAACGGCTACTATGCCGCCTGCGAGCCGGTGTGGCGCGATTACCAGGCCATCAAGGTCAAGCTCACCGCCGATGAAGTGATGCTGGTGTTTGCTGAGGCGCGACAGGCGGTGGACGCGGCACGCGCCCTGCGGCGCGCGACCGGCCCGCTGCTCGCCGCCAGCGGCCTCGCGGCGGGCTGCGGCGTGCATTGCGGTCCGGTGGTGGAGGGGCTGATGGGAACGGAAGAGCGGCGCAGCTACGATCTGCTGGGCGACAGCGTCAACACCGCCAAGCGGCTGTGCGATGCGGCCGCCGGTGGCGAGATACTGCTTTCGCAAGCGGTACATCTGCAGCTGGGTGCCGGCCTGCCCGGCCTGCAGGAGCGCACCCTGCAGGTCAAGGGCAAACAGCAGCCGCTCGCCGCCTACGCCCTGTCCTAGCGGCGGCGGGACACCACGGCGGAAGGCCTGCCGGCTACAGCCTGAAGCGCAGCGTCACCCCGACGCCCCAGTCCGGGCTGGCATCGCTCAGCCCCTTCAGCACATGGCCGACGACACGGGTCTGCGCATCCAGACGCTGCCCCAGATACACCGTCAGCTCGCGCTTGCCGTCGATGCCGTCCAGCGGCTCCTGCTCGGCATACAGGTCCATCCCGCCGTCCGTCTCGCCCAGCGCGAAATTGAATCCGGCGACGCCATACCAGACATCGTCGTAGGTCACGCCCGCCGGGTCACCCAGCCGCTTGTAGCCCAGGTGTCCATACAGCGCCTCCTTGGCCAGTTCCAGCTGCAGCGAGTAATCGTTCTCGCCGGTGCCCAGGCGGCGCGTCTCGTCGGCGGTGCCGAATTTCGCCTTGGCGGTGACCGCGGCCCAGGGACGGCTCGCCGTCTCCTCCCACAACCGCAGCGTGGCCGTGGCGGTCACATCGCCCAGGCCGCTGTCGGTGCGCTCCGCCGTCGTGCTGCGCGTCGGGCTGAGCCGTCCCATGCCGCTGCCGCTCACCACCACATCGCCCGGTCCCGAGACCCACAGATAGGGCACCGACACCGACCAGGCATAGCGCGGCTCGACATATTGCAGGGTCAGCGGCATGGACAGCAGGCCGACGTTGGCGCCGGTGCCGTAATCACCACGCGTGTATTCGCCGCCGATACTCACGCTGTAACCGGAGTCGGCCGCCGCCAGCGGCGCAACCGCCAGCATCGCTGCCATTACCCAGCCCCTGCCCGCCTTCCGCTGCATCATCATTCCCCCGTGTGTTGTCATTGCGCGCATCGGTCTCAACCGGACGTCTTGTACGCCTTCGCGTTGTTGTGGATTCCTTGCGGGATGCTCCCGCCGTCAGCGGCGCCCGCCCATGCCGCCGCCGAAATCGCGGCGCTGCTCCATGCGATCGCGCGCCGGGCGTTCCCGCCGCTCCTCCATGGCCTCGCCGCGGCGCTGCTCTGCCGCCTCCCAGCGCTGGCGCAGCTCCTGCTGCCGCTCCGGCGGCAACTCGCGGAACCACTGCTGGCGCTGGCGGATGCGCTCCTGCTGTTCGGCCGGCAACTGGCGGAACTGCTCGTAGCGCTCGCGCAGCTGGGCCTGCTGCTGCGGCGTCAGCGCACGCCACTGCTGAAAGCGCTCCTCGGCCTGCGCGCGCTGCGGCGGCGTCATCGCCTGCCAGCGCTGCGCCCCCTTGTACAGGCGTTCGCGCTGCGCCTCATCCAGGCCATCCCAGCGTTCGGCATAGGGCGCCAGCACCTGCCGCTCGGCCGTGCCCAGTTCGTCCCAGGCCGGCACCGCCGCGGCAACCGTCAGCGGCAGCCACAGTGCCGCCAGCAGCAGATAACACCCTCGTTTGCTCATCATTGTTCACGCCCTCCGCGCTCGTCCCCGTCCTGCTCGGGCGGGGGTGCGTCCAGCTGGGTGGGGTCCAGCCATTGGCCACCTGCCGTCTCGAAACTACCCAGAAACTCCAGCAGCTCCGCACTCGGCGCCTCGTCTTCCGCCGCCACCGGGGCGGCCAGCAGCAATGCTGCCAATGCCAGCGGTTCAACCCGCATGCATGCCTTCCTCTTCCAGCCAGCGGTAGAAATCCATCTGCTCGAACAGCTCCAGATCATCATTGGCGGTAAGCAGCTCGAAATCGGTCACGCTGTCGAGGCCGTTGCCCGGCACCGGCGCCGGCTGTCCCAGCCACAACACCGCCGCCAGCAGCGAGGCGAACACGGCGCCACCGGCCGGCAACCACCAGCGCCAGTGGCGACGGCGCGGCTCCAGTGCCCGTGCGCGCGCCTGCGCCAGCCGCGCACGCGTGGCCGCATCCACATTGGCGCCGCCCTCATCCAGGGCGGCGCGCACCTCGGCGATCAGTCTGGCATCATCTTCATGCATGGCGGTGTTCCTCCAGAAGGGTGCGCAGCGCATGGACGGCGCGCGAGTAGTGGGTCTTCACACTGCCTTCCGAGATGCCCATCGCGGCGGCGGTTGTCGCGGTATCCAGTCCCTCCCAGGCGCGCAGCAGAAAGGCCTGCTGCTGCCGCAGCGGCAGGGTACGCAGCGCCCGCTCGATGGCCTGCAGGCGCTCACTGCCCAGCAGTCGCTGCACCGGCCCATCGGCCGGCGCGGCCGGCACCGCCTCGAGGGGGTTTTCCTCATCCTCCGCATGCGGCGCAAACCAACCACGCAGCCGCGCCCGCACCCTGTCACGCCGGTACCAGTCACGGATGCGGCTTTGCAGGATGGTGTGAAACAGTGCCGGCCACTCGTCGCTGGCGCGGCCGGCATACTTCCGCGCCAGCCGCAGCATCGCCTCCTGCACCAGGTCCAGCGCATCGTCCCGGTTGCCGGTGGCAAACCAGGCGATACGGAAGGCGCGCCCCTCGACGCCGGCGAGAAACCGGTTCATCTCCGCGGTTGAATCCAGGGCGTCCTCCTCGGCTTGGGTTGCAGCGGCCGGCCAGCCGGCCGCTGCATGATGGATCAACGGCCGCGGCCACCGCCAGCGCCGGCGCCGGCGCCGCCACCCATGCGGCTGCCGCCCATCTGGCCGCCGCCGCCGTTGCCCTTGCCCTTGCCGTTACCGCCGCCCTGCCCCTGCTGCTGACTGCCGCTGCCGCCCTCGTTGAGGCGCTGCTCCAGACTCTGGCGGCGCTGCTCGGCGGTATCCGACTGATTGCCGCTGCGGTTTTCCTGGCGGTTTTCCATGCGGTTCTGCTGCTCCGTGCGCTGGGCCTGCTCCACATCGGCCTGATTCACCCGCTCCTGGATACGGCTGCGGGTCTGCTCCTGCGTCGCGGCAGGCGCATCCTCGGCCCATACCGGGGCCACCAGCAGGGCGGAGATCAGGGCCGTGAACGCAACCGGGCGAAATACGTTTTTCATGGTAGGTAGTCCTTGCAGTGATGGAAAAGTGTGGTGTTACAGTGACCATAACGCGGCACGGCGCCAACGGTTGACAGCAAGGAGAAAAAAATCAGAGACGCAGCACCGCGCGGGCATTGCGCGTGGTGGCGGCGGCCAGCGCCGCCGGGTCGCCGCCGCGCACCTCGGCCAGCGCCGCCAGCACCTCCGGCAGGTATTCCGGGCTGTTGCGCTCGCCGCGGTGGGCGGCGGTGACGATGTCCGGGGCATCGGTCTCCAGCACGATGGCCTCCAGCGGCAGTTCGCGCGCCAGGGTGCGGATGCGGCTGGAGCGCTCGTAGGTCAGCGTGCCGCCGAAGCCCAGTTTGAAACCGAGCTCCAGATACTGTTCCGCCTGCTGGGCGCTGCCGGAAAAGGCATGGGCGATACCGCCCTGGCTGAACTTCATCCGGCGCAGGGTGGCGAGCACCTGGTCGTGGGCCTTGCGCACGTGCAGCAGCACCGGCAGGGCAAACTCCGCGGCGAGGCGCAGCTGGGCCTCGAACAGCGCCTGCTGCGCCGCCCGGTCCAGGCCCTCGACGAAGTAGTCCAGCCCGATCTCGCCCACCGCCACCGGCCGCTCGCCGGCCAGCAGGGTGCGCAACTGGTCGAGATGTTCCGGCCGGTGCACCTCCAGATAGATGGGGTGCATGCCCAGGGCCGGATGGAGGTCGTCCTCCCAGCGGCACAGGGCCTGCAGAAACGCCCAGCCCGGCTGGTGGATGGCGGGCACCACCTGGCCCGCCACCCCAGCGGCGCGGGCGCGCGCCAGCACCTGCGCGCGGTCGGCGGCAAATTCCTCAACATCTATATGGCAATGGGTATCGATGAGTTCCATGACGCTATTAAAGCAGGATCGGCGGGCAAGGCGCGCCGGGCCGGTCACGGCCCGCCCCCGGCTTTCCTTGTATACTGCCGGCCTTGGCCCTACCTAATTAATTCCATTGATTGCCACGCAGGAACCCGATGAATCAGCCGACCACCCATTCCGCCTTCCAGTGGCTGCGCAGCAGCCGCATTCCTTCCCTCAATGTGGAGGTGCAGGAGTTCCGCCACAAGGTGACCGGTGCGCCGCACATCCATCTGTCCGCCGATGACGACCAGAACGCCTTCCTGGTGGGGTTCCGCACCGTGCCACAGGACTCCACCGGCGTGGCCCACATCCTCGAGCACACCACCCTGTGCGGCAGCCGGCGCTACCCGGTGCGCGACCCGTTCTTCATGATGACGCGGCGCTCCCTCAACACCTTCATGAACGCCTTCACCTCCAGCGACTGGACCGCCTACCCCTTCGCCAGCTGCAACAGCAAGGATTTCTACAACCTGCTGCAGGTGTATCTGGATGCGGTGTTCTTCCCCACCCTGGACCCGCTCGATTTCGCCCAGGAGGGCCACCGCGTCGAATTCGCCGAACCCGCCAACCCGGACAGTCCGCTGGTGTTCAAGGGCGTGGTGTTCAACGAGATGAAGGGCGCCATGAGCGCGCCCAGCTCGGCGCTGTATCAGTACCTGACCAAACACCTGTTCCCCACCATCACCTATCACCACAACTCGGGCGGCGACCCGGAGCGCATCCCGGACCTCAGCTACGAACAGCTGCGGGCCTTCCATGCGCGCCACTATCATCCGTCCAACGCGCTGTTCATGACCTACGGCGACATGCCGGCCCACGAGCACCAGCTGTATTTCGAGGAGTACGCCCTCAAGGACTTCGACCGTCTCGACGTGAACATTCACGTCCCCGATGAGCAGCGCTACGGCGCCCCCCTCGTCACCGAAGAGCGCTACGCCCTGGACGGCGAGGACGACACGGCCGACAAGACCCACATCGTGCTCGCCTGGCTGCTCGGCAACGGCACCGATCCGGAGGCGCTGCTCACCGCCCATCTGGTCTCCGATGTCCTGCTGGACAACAGCGCCTCGCCGCTGCGCCAGGTGCTGGAGACATCGGCGCTGGGCAGCGCACCCTCGCCCATGTGCGGCCTGTCCGACTCCAGCCGCGAGATGTTCTTCGCCGCCGGCCTCGAGGGCAGCAATCCGGAACACGCGGCGGCGGTGGAACAGCTGATCCTCGATACCCTGCACCGCGTCGCCGCCGAGGGCGTGCCGCAGGAGCAGGTGGAGGCCATGCTGCACCAGCTGGAACTGTCGCAGCGCGAGGTGAGCGGCGACGGCTTCCCCTACGGCCTGCAGCTGATGGTGCATGCGCTGTCGCCGGCCCTGCACGGCGCCGATGCCGCCGCCGTGCTCGACATCGACCCGATCCTGAACCGTCTGCGCGAGCGCATCAGTGACCCGGAATTCATCAAGGGCGAGGTGCGCAATATCCTCGACAACGCGCACCGCGTGCGCCTCACCATGCGCCCCGACACCGGCCTCTCCGCCGAACGCGCCGCCCAGGAGGCGGCGCGGCTGGCCGCCATGCAGGCGGCGCTGAGCGCAGAAGAGAAGCAGCGCATCATCGAACAGGCGGCGGCGCTCGCTGCGCGCCAGGCCCAGCAGGATGACCCGGAGGTACTACCCAAGGTCAGCCTCGACGACGTGCCCACCGAACTGCACGTCCCGCAGGGCGAGGCGGCAGCCGTCGCCGCCATCCCCTCCACCTGGTATACCCGCGGCACCAATGGCCTCGTCTATCAGGAACTGGTGGTGGACCTGCCGGCGCTGGAGCCGGACCTGGCCGACCTGCTGCCGATGTTCTGCAACATCGTCACCGAGGTGGGCAGCGGCGGCCGCGACTATCTGGCCACGCAGGAATTGCAGGCCGCCGTCACCGGCGGCCTCTCCGCGCGCAGCACCGTGCGCGGCTCCATCGACGATGCCAACAGCGGCCGCGGCGTGTTCGTGCTCGCCGGCAAGGCCCTGGCGCGCAACCATGCCGCGCTCAGCGACCTGCTGCGCGAAACCTTCGACAGTGCGCGCTTCGATGAACTGGAGCGGCTGCGCGAGCTGGTGGCGCAGGAGCGCCTGCAGCAGGAGCAGAG
>JANJXC010000011.1 GCA_024709225.1 Gammaproteobacteria bacterium
TCGGAGCGCGACCGCTGGATCTGCGCCCAGGTGGCGCCGCGCCTGCGCGAGAAGGGGCTGCTGTTCGTCGGGCTGGACGTCATCGGCGACTACCTCACCGAGATCAACGTCACCAGCCCCACCTGCATCCGCGAGCTGGACACCCAGTTCGGCCTGGACATCGCCGGGCAACTGATGGACGCCATTGCGGTCAAACTGGCCGGGCGGTCGTAGGGCGCACCCTACCCTGGACATCCCTGCGGGAGACGGGCGATGCCGGGCGATGGTGCCTGCCCCGAAGCCGCATTCGCCCGGTGAACCGGGCTCCCACGGAATATCTGGTGCGCGATGCGCACACTACATTGGATGCCGCAAGCAGATCACATGCACGTCTCTTTCATTACCATGCCGAAATCCGCTTACCTGCTTCCCTTCCTGTTTCTGCTCACCGCCTGCCAGGGCGAGCCGCCGGTGCAGCGCAAGACCTTCACCGCCTATGGCAGCCCGGTGACACTCACCGTGCAGGGCATAGCGGAAGGCGCGGCATTGCGCGCCCTGGACGAGGCGGCGGCGGACCTGCTGTACATCGAGGAGGGCAACAACCCGGCGCTGCCGGGGCCGATGGCGCGTACCAATCAGCTGCTGGCGACCACGGCAGAGTTTTCCGCGGTGCCATCGCTGCTGCCGCAGATCCGTCAGGCGCAACAGCTGGCAGCGCGCAGCGGCGGGCTGTTCCATCCGGGCCTGGGCGGACTGCTGGAGCTGTGGGGTTTCTATAACGAGCCGAAGGGGCCGCCGCCGGCCGCGCAGGCCGTCGCCGCCCTGGTGGCGCAGCGGCCGGCCATGTCCGACATCGGCATCAGCGGTATCGCCATGCGCAGCCGCAACGCGGCGCTGCGTCTCGACCTCGGCGACTTCGGCCGCGGCTATGCGCTGGATACGGCGCTGGCCCGGCTGCGCGAGGCCGGGGTGCATGCCGGCAGCCTGACCACCCCGGGCGCCGCCGCGCGCATCGGGCAGGGCGGGGAGCTGGTGCTGGTGCTCACCGGCAGCGACGGCCGCACGCCACGCGCGCGCGTCGCCCTGCGGGCGGACGAGGTGGCCTACACCGTCTCGGCGCTGCGCGGCAGCTATCTCCATGACGGTCGCCTCTATCATCCGCTGCTCGACCCGGCCACGGGCGAACCGGCGCGCGCGGCCTTCGCCGTCACCGTGTTCCACGCCAGCCTGGCCGAGGCGGCCGCCGCCGCCCAGGCCCTGTTCGTCGCCGGCCCGGCGCGCTGGATCGATACCGCCCGCGCCCTCGGCGTCACGCAAGCGCTGCTGGTGGATACGGAAGATGGGCTGCGCGTCACATCGGCGCTGGCGCCGCGTGTTGCCATGACTGACGGCCAGCTGCAAGCCATCGTCGATCCGCTATAATCTGCCGCGCATGAGCACCCTCGCCTCCACGCCACCCATCCCGCGCATCGGCGCCGCCGATCGCCTCGGCCTGACGCTGTTTCTCGCCGTCGCCTTTCACGCCATCGTCATTCTCGGCATCAGCTTTGTGCCCAGCGACAAGAAGGGCGCCGACCTGCCGCGCAGCATGGAAGTGATCCTGGTGCACAGCAAGAGCGACGAAAAGCCCGACAAGGCCGACTACCTGGCACAGGTCACGCAGCAGGGCGGCGGCGACGTGAAGGAAAAGGTGCGCCCCAGCAGCCCCTTCGCCAACACCGCCTCGCGCAACGAGCAGGGCAATGCCGCCCAGACCCGGCCGCTGATGGCGCCGACGCCGCAGCAGACGCAGGACCCGCGCAACGTCATCACCGCCGACCGCGCCCGCCTCAAGACCCGGATCAATCCGGGCGAGCAGCGTCCCGAGGTGCCGGACGCGGTGACCGCCGCCGACCTGATCCCACCCAGTCAGGAGATCGCCGCGCTGGCCGCGGAGATCAGCCAGCGTGTGCAGACCTACGCTGCCGAGCCGCGCCACAAGTACATCACCGCCAGCACGCGTGAATACATCGCCGCCAGCTATGAAAATGCCTGGCGCATGAAGGTGGAGCGCATCGGCAACCTCAACTACCCCGACGAGGCGCGCCGCGCCAACCTCTCCGGCGCCCTGATGCTGGACGTGGCCATCAACGCCGACGGCAGCCTCAATGACGTCAAGATCGTGCGCTCGTCCGGCCACCGCGTGCTGGACGAGGGCGCCGTGCGCATCGTGCGCCTGGCCGCGCCCTACGCCCCGCTGCCCCAGGCCCTGCGCAAGGACACCGACGTACTGCACATCATCCGCACCTGGCTGTTCGAGAACGGCAGCCAGCTGGAAATGCAGTAGGAGCGAATCGTATTCGCGACCGCGCCGATCAACCGCGTCATAGGGCGGGCCGTGCCCGCCGCAGTACGGCGGCCATGGGGCGCCCTAGGCCTGGTTACGAATTCGGAATACTCATTTAAAGGAAGTGCCGCCAGTAGAGATACACATTGGCCAGCGCCACGCTGGCGATCATCACCGGCATGCCGATGAGCAGAAAGCGCGCAAAGCTGATCGGCGTGCCGGCGCGCTCCGCCAGTCCCGCCACCATCACGTTGGCCGCGGCGCCGACCAGGGTGCCGTTGCCGCCCAGGCAGGCGCCCAGGGCCAGCGACCACCACACCGGCTCCGCCGCGGCAGCGCCGCCCAGCCCGGCCTCCATGGTCTCCACCAGCGGGATCATGGTGGCGACGAAGGGGATGTTGTCGATCACCGCCGATACCGCGGCGGACAGCCACAGCGTGGTGAACGCGGTGATCATGGGATCACCGCCGGTCACCCCCATCAGCCCCGCCGCCAGCCGCTCCAGCAGGCCGGTGGCCTGCACGCCGTGCACGATCACGAACAGGCCGATGAAGAAGAACAGCGCACTCCACTCCACCTCCTCCAGCGCCTCGCGCACCTGCTCGGCCTGACCGCGGCGATCCTGCCCCAGGCCGGTGAGCAGCAGCAGCAGCGCGGCGCCGGACATCGCCGTGGTGCCCGGTGCGATGGCGAAGTGCTCGCCCACCACAAAGCCCAGGATCACCAGTCCCAGCACAGCGAGCGACTGGCGCAGCAGCCGCCTATCGCGCAGGCTGCCGCGCTCGTCGAAGCGCATCACGCGCGCCTTCAGCTCCGGCGTGGTCTTTAGCGACGTCCCCCAGATGCCGTAGAACATCAGCAGCACCAGCACCAGCAGCAGCAAGGCGATCGGCCCGAGCTGCAGCAGAAAGTCATTGAAGCTCAGCCCGGTGGCCGAGCCGATGAGGATGTTGGGTGGGTCGCCGATGAGGGTGGCGGTGCCGCCGATATTGGCGGCGAGGATCTGGCTGAACAGATACGGATAGGGCGACACCTTCAGCTTGTCGACGATGAGCAGCGCCACCGGCACCACCAGCAGCACCGTGGTGAGATTGTCGAGAAAGGCGGAAAACACCGCCGTCACCAGCGCCAGCAGGATCAGGATGCCGATGGGTTCGGCGCGCGCCCGCTTCGCCGCCCAGATGGCGATGAACTCGAACACACCGGTGCGGCGCGTAACGGCGATGATCACCATCATGCCGGCGAGCAGGGCAATGGTATTGAAGTCGACGCCGGCAATGGCCTGGTCCTGCGTCAGGATGCCGCTCACCACCATCGCCATGGCGCCGAGCAGCGCCACCACCGTGCGATGGATGCGCTCGGTGAGCAGCACGGCGTAGGCGGCGACGAAGATCGCCGTGGACAGCCACAGCGGACTCATGCCGAACATCACCACGTCATCGGCACCGTGCATCATGCGTCCTTGCCAGCGCTGTGCTCATGCTCCAGCCGATCACTCCAGCACGGCTCACCGCGCAGCAGCGCCAGGATGGTGAAGAAGGAGATGGCGCCGAGCAGGCGGCCGCTGGCCGGGTCCACCACCGGCACCACGAACTGCGTATCGGCAAGGATGGTATGCGCCTCGATGAGAGGCGTGTCGGGATACACCACCTCGGCGCGCGACTCCATCACGGCGCTGATCGGGCGCAGCGCCAGCTCATCCAGCCGCTCGCGCAACTCCTCGCGCGACTCGCGCAAATAGCCCATGCGGTCGAGGCCGCGCACCATGGTGAGGTGTTTGGGCAGCAGCGCACGCATCAGGCGTTCGCCGGAGAGAAAGCCGACAAAGCGTTCCTGCCGATCCACCACCGGCACCAGACCCATGTGCCGCTCCATGATGAAATCGATGGCCTTGCCCAGCGGCTCGTCCGCATACAGCGGCGTCGTCGTCGGGTGCATCACCTCACGACAAGTCAACATGGCTCTCCCCCTGCCGGCTCTATATCGATCCTCGTAGGAGCGAATCGCATTCGTGATTGCCCATGTACATGCATCATCCGGCAATCCCCGCCGCCGCCAGAAACTCGCGCAAGTGGCGGATCTCGCTCTTGTCGCAGGTGCCGCTGTGATGCGGCCGGTGCAGGGTTGCCTCCACACCGTTCAGCACCACACGCAGGCGCGCACCGTGCGCCGACTCGACACTGGCACCCAGATGGTGCAACAGCGACTCCACCTCGCGCCAGTGAATATTTCCGCCGGCCGGACCGTGCATGATGGCATGCAGCAATTGATCATATTTGTGGCTCATGAAGGCACCCCGCTTGCCTGATCGACCCGGTGTTCAAGATTAGCCTACGACCGCCGTGCCGACCTGGATCGTCGCGGCCCGCACCACCGCCGCGCGGCGGCACAGCTATTCGGCACCCGACGGCGCTACCGGCGCGGACGCCGGCACGCGTACACGCCAGAATACCGGAAAGCGCGGCTTGCCGCGGGCGGTCCAGCCCTGGTGCCGGAAGGTGATCACACTGCCGATGGGCGGCGGCGCGCGCCGCTCCCGATCACTCAGGCCCGAGCCCAGTGCGAACTCCGTACCGTTCGCCAGCCGCACCCGCAGCGAGCCCACCACCGCAGCAAATTTTCCCGTGCCGGCGTTGTAGCCGAGCACGGTGGCCTCGTCATCCTCGAACGACTTGTACTTGCGCAGCAGGCCGCTGCGCCCGGCCACATGCGGCGATGCGGCCGCACGCAGCATCACGCCTTCACCACCGCGCTGCTCCACTTCGTGCAGAAAAGCGTGCAGATGCGCCCGCCCCTCGCATCGTGTCTGTGCTACCACCTGGAGCAGCGCGGAAGGATGGGCATCCAGCCACGCCCGCACCGTCGCCAGGCGTGCCTCGAAGGGTACAGCCTGACCCGGCGCATCGAAGATCATGTAACGCAGTGCCGACCAGTCGGGTCCCGGCACACTGGCGCGCGCCGCCGACAGCACGGCCTCGAAGCGGCCGCGCCCGGCCCACAATTCGCCATCGAGAGGAAAATCCGGCAATGCCGCGCGCAGGGCGGCGGGTATGGCGATCGGCTCGCCCTGGCGGGTGAGCATGCGCGTCCCATCCCAGTAGCCGCGCATGCCGTCGTATTTTTCACTCATCCACCAGCCTGCCGGGTCGGCGCTGTCATCCCAGCGGGTGGCGAGCATCAGGGCCGGCGCCTCGGCCGAGGAGGCAGGAAGGGAGATCAACAACAGCAGCACCGCTGCTGCACCAAGCATCAGACGGCGTAACCCGGGCATAAAACCTCCTCCGTGAGATTTCAGACATGCTTGCATGTGGCGAGTGGCACCACATGGCGCCGACAGCACGCGCTGCCGGAAATGATGATACACAAGCCGCGCGTCCCTGCGCGGCGGTCACCTACACCAGATTGAGGGAAAGAATGCCTTCCATCTTTTCCGCCGTCTCGGACTTGCCGGTGCGGCTGTCGCCCACCAGCGCCACGGTGATGCTCACCTCGGCGGCGGTGCCGCCCTGACGCTCGCGCTTGGCCTTGGCGCGGGCCTTGATCAGATCGATCAGGTCTTCGGCCAACCGCTCGGGCGCCTTCATCTCCACCTCATCACGATTGGCGTAGCCGCAGCGCGCCAGATCTTCGTCGCTGTTGCCGGCGTAGACACCGGCCATCAGCTGGCTGTGGGCGACACCGACCTTGATCTCGCCGCGCGCCACCAGCGCCTTGAGGTCGCTGATGAAGCCGGCCTCGGTGATGGAGAACTTGTCGTACAGGTCGGGATGGAGAATGCTGCCGTCGTTGTCGCGCAGCAAGGGGAAGGGGTTGGCCCAGTAGCTGGACTCCTTGGCGCCGCGATGGGTGGAGGTGGAGCCGGCGGCAACGCGCTCGCCCAGGCGGAAATGCTCGATGGCCTGCTCGACGCTCATCTCGGTGTCGATGGTGTAGGCCCCCTGCGGGATCAGCTCGAAGTTGTTCATGTACAGCAGCACGTCGAGCACGTCGCCGCGGAATACCTCGCCCTCATCGGTGACCGGCACGATCTGGCGCGCGTTGGAGCCGGTCTCCTTGTTGTAGCCGACCTCGCGCCCCAGCATCTGCATCTTGGCCTGTTCGCTGAAACCGTCGAGACAGGCGAAGGCGCCGGTCTCGGTGCCGAAGAAGATCGGACGGGCCAGGCCGTCGCCGCCGCGGGTGAGCACCACGCGACCCATGTCGTCGGCCTTCACCAGCATTTCGGTGATGTAGGGCTCGCCATTGTCGAAGCGCACCAGATAACGGGTGCAACCGCAGTGCAGCGGGATCTCGCCCTTGCGGATGGCGAGCACGTTGTGCAGCGTGAGGATCGGCTTCTTGCAGTAGCCGAAATATTTCAGCTCATCGCGATTGGGCACCATCCCCACCAGTACCTCGTTGGCGGCATCCCACCAGTAACCGAGGTCGGCCGGATTGGCATGGGGGTCGCCGAAGATGAAGATGCCGTCGGGGCGCCGCCCGGCCTGGATGTCGGCGATGCGCGCAAAGGGGAACAGATTGAGCAGCCCCGGTTCCATCTCGATGGTGCCGCGCGCCTTGTGCAGATAGGTGACGATCAGCGAGCTGCCCACCTGCAGCGGCACCGACACCCATTCATCCGGCTCGAAGCGCGTGTTGTCGAAGGGATTGTGGTCGAGCTCGTAAAACGGCTCGGCGCGCTTGTTGGAGGGGGTGGAGTAATCGACGCCGGTAAGAATGTCGGCGGCGATGGTGAGCGGCACGTGGGACAGCTCCACATAGTCGCCCGGCAGATTGAGATAGTGGCCGGAGATCTCGCCCGCCGTGACGTTGGGCGAGGGGTCGAGGCCCGGCGTACGCCGCACGCCATGCTCCAGGTCCACCTTGGCCAGCAGCGCGCGGCGCGTCTCCAGGATCAGATCGGCCAGGCTGCGCGCCTTCGCCGTCACCTTGTCCTTCACCGTGTCGGGCGTCTCCTCGCCGGTGGACACGACGTCATTCTGCAGCCGCACCAGACGCTTGTAACCGCTGGCGCGGTAGTGGTGAAAGGCGCCATCGAGAAAACGCACCACCGCACGGGCGCGCTCCAGCCCCTCTTCGGTGGCGGGGCGCGGCCCGTCGAGAATCGCCAGCACCTCGCGCGCCGACAGGTCCTTGAACTGCGCGGCACGATGCTGCGCCTCCGGTCGCTGCCGTCCCTCGCGCGCCCCCAGCTCGTCGATGAACTCCTTCTTGTAGATGTTCAGATAGCGGAAGAAGGCACGGCTCTTCAGCAGCTGTTCCGGGGTACTGCAACCATCGCGGATCTCGAGTATCTGTTCCATAGCCATATCGATAGTAGGGAAACGGGCGGACCAAAAGCGCGCCTATTCTACGCCTTGCCCCTCCCCTCTCAATCGAAAACTGGTGGTAGGCACGGCAAGAGAAACTGTGCCTGCCATAAGGCGACATAATGGGCAGAACCGCACGGCCCATCGGTTGCGATGCAGGACGCCAGCGCGGCCCACGCGATCAATCGCATGGAACCGGAACTCACTGGCGCGGCGCGCGGCCCTCCGCCGCTCTCGCCGCCAGCGCCAGCCCGATACCGCCCAGGATCAGCGCCGAC
>JANJXC010000046.1 GCA_024709225.1 Gammaproteobacteria bacterium
CGCATGTCGCAGGTGCTGGAGGCGCTGACCGCCGATCACTTCACCGAATTCACCACCCTGTTCCGCGTCGAGGAGGGCAAGCGCGGCGTGGTGGTCACCCTGCTGGCGATCCTGGAGCTGATCAAGCAGTCGCTGGTGGAGCTGATCCAGACCGAACCCTTCGGCCCGATCCACGTCAAGATCGTGGCGGCGAGCGAACAGTAAACAGTCAGGATAGACACGATGAATCCGGAACAACTGCGCAACATCATCGAGGCGGCACTGTTCGCCGCCAGCGAGCCGCTCAATGCCGAGCGCCTGCAGGGCCTGTTCGACGAGGAGCAGCAGCCCTCGCGCGACACGCTGCATCAGATCCTGCTGCAGTTGCAGCAGGACTATGCCGGGCGCGGCATCGAGCTGAAGGAGGTGGCCAGCGGTTTTCGCTTCCAGGCGCGCCAGGAGGTATCGGCCTGGGTGTCGCGCCTGTGGGAAGAGAAGCCGCAGCGCTATACCCGCGCCACGCTGGAGACGCTGGCGCTGATTGCCTATCGCCAGCCCATCACCCGTGCCGAGATCGAAGACATCCGCGGCGTGACGGTGAGCAGCAACATCATCAAGACCCTGCAGGAGCGCGACTGGATCCGCATCGTCGGCCACCGTGACGTGCCGGGCCGCCCGGCGATGTTCGCCACCACGCGCCACTTTCTCAACTACTTCAATCTGAAGAGTCTCGATGAGCTGCCGCCGCTGGCGGAGCTGATGGACATCGACAAGATCAACCAGGAACTGGATCTGCGCGACCCATCGGCAGGAGAGCCGACGGACGACGCGGCAGGCGACCGCGAAGCGGCGGGAGACATGGCTGCCTCCCATGACCCGGATGCGGCGGCCGCAGAAGATGTTGCCGTGACCGCGGATGACAACACGGCTGCCGGCTATGATCCGGCCTACGAACCCACTGACGCCTGAATTCATGACTGAAAAACTGCAAAAGGTACTGGCGCGTGTCGGCCTGGGTTCGCGCCGCGAGCTGGAACAACGCATCAGCGAAGGCCGCGTGTCGGTCAACGGCAAGGTGGCGACGCTGGGTGATCGCGTCGGCCCCGGCGACGTGGTGCGCGTCGATGGCCATGTCATCGGCCAGGCGGCGATGCAGGGACCGGAGCGGCGCGTGCTGGTGTATCACAAGCCGCTCGGCGAGGTGTGTACCCGTTCTGATCCGGAAAAACGCCCCACCATTTACGAGAAAATGCCTCCGGTGCGCAACGGCCGCTGGGTGGCGGTGGGACGTCTCGACGTCAACACCACCGGCGTGATCCTGCTCACCACCGACGGCGAGCTGGCCAACCGGCTGATGCATCCGTCCAGCACCGTCGAGCGCGAATATGCGGTGCGGGTATTCGGCGAAGTCAGTCCGGAGGTGATCCAGAAGCTGCGCGACGGCGTGATGCTGGAGGATGGCCCGGCGCATTTCGACAATCTGTATGACGCCGGTGGCGACGGCGCCAATCACTGGTATCACGTCACCCTGCACGAGGGCCGCAACCGCGAGGTGCGCCGTCTGTGGGAAAGCCAGGGCGTCACCGTCAGCCGTCTGATCCGCGTGCGCTATGGCCCGGTGCAACTGGGACGCCGTCTGCGTCCCGGCCGCTACGAGGAGCTGGAGGGCGAGACCCTGCAGGAACTGTTGCGCCTGGTCGGGCTCGGTCGTGCCGCCCCCGCCGCGCGCGGCAAGGAGAGTGCGGCGAAGAAGACTGCCGCCGGCGCGGGCCGTCGCGGGGCGGCGGGCAAGGCGCGCGGTGCGGGCGCCGAACACCCGGCGGTGCGCGAGTCGCAGGGCGAGGCGGATGAGTGGTCTGCCGCGCCGCGTCCGCCGTCGGCGGCGCGCCAGGGGCGTGCGCCGGGCGGCGAACGGCCGGGCGCCGCACGCCCCCGTCCGGCACCGCGCACACCGCGCGGCGCAGCGGAACCGGCGGCAGCGTCACCGCGCCGTCCGGCTACGCGTCAGCCGCGCGACGAGATCGACGAATGGTCCACTTCGCCGCGTCCACCGTCGGCGGCGCGCAAGGGACGCGCAACGGGCGGGGAACGGCCGACGGCATCCGGCGCGCGCAAGCCACGCACGGCGAGTGAAGGGCGTCCGGCGTCGTCGCGTGGGCGTCCTGCACCACGCAAGCCCCGTGCCGAGGGAGAAGAGCGCCCGGCGCCGCGCAGTCGCGGCGCAGAGACCGAGCCGGCCGCCGCACCGCGCCGGGCCCCGGCCACACGCAAGCCGGCAGGGCCCAAACGACGCAGATGACCCTACGGCAGGTCTTCGAGCTTCTGCACCACCGCTACGGTCCGCAGCACTGGTGGCCTGGCGATACGCCGTTCGAGGTGATGGTCGGTGCGGTGCTGACCCAGAATACCGCGTGGAGCAATGTCGAAAAGGCCATTGCCAATCTCAAGGCCCACGGCGCCCTCGACCCTGCGGTGATCCATCATACCCACGCCGCCACCCTGGCGGCGTGGCTCAAGCCCTCCGGCTACTTCAACATCAAGGCGCGCCGCCTGCAGAACTTCTGCGCCTGGTATCTGGATGCCGGTGGCCTGGCGCCGCTGCAACAGTTGGAGACCCCGGCCCTGCGCAAGGCGCTGCTGGCGGTGAACGGCATCGGCCCGGAAACCGCCGACGACATGCTGCTGTATGCCTTCGAACGTCCGGTATTTGTCATCGATGCCTACACCCGGCGTCTTTTTTCCCGTCTGCAACTGGTTGCCGGAGAGGAAAGCTACGAGGAATTGCGGCATTATTTCGAGGAGGGGCTGGGACGCGGTGCGGATAACGTGCCGCTGTTCAACGAGTTCCATGCCCTGATCGTGGTCCACGCCAAACAGGTGTGCCGCGCCAAGCCGCTGTGCGGCAGCTGCTGCATGCAACGGCGCTGCCCGGTGGGACGGGGTAACGGCAAGGAGTGAGGTAGGCGATGAGCGAGACGCAACAGCAACACTTCATGCGCGAGGCCCTGGCCCTGGCCGCGCAATCGGTGCGCGACGGTGGCGGCCCGTTTGGTGCGGTGGTGGTGCGCGAGGGGGTCATCATCGGCCGCGGCAATAACCGTGTCACCCCGGACAACGACCCCACTGCCCACGCCGAGGTGATGGCGATCCGCGCCGCCTGCCGTACGCTGGACAGCTTCAGCCTGGAAGGCTGTGAACTGTACGCCAACTGTGAACCCTGCCCGATGTGCCTCGCCGCCGCCTATTGGGCGCGGCTGGAGCGTATCTATTATGCCGCCACCCGCGACGATGCCGCCGCTGCCGGTTTCGACGATGCCCTGATCTACGGGGAGATCTGCCAGCTGCCGGAGCAGCGGCGCCTGCCGCTGCTGCGGCTGTTGCCGGAGGAGGCTGCCGACGCCTTCGCTGCCTGGGGCAGCAAGGCCGACCGGGTGAACTACTGAGCCGCCTGCACCCGGTTGCGGCCCTGCTGCTTGGCCTCATACAGGGCATGGTCGGCGCGGTCGAACAGCCTGTCGCCGTCTTCTTCCCGCAGGGTGGCCACGCCGAGACTGACGGTGACCTTGATGTCCTTCCCTTCGCAGATGCAGTTGGCCGCCGCGATCGCGGCGCGGATGCGCTCGGCTACGATCATGGCGCCGTCCTGGGGGGTGCCGCGCAGCAAAACCACGAATTCCTCGCCACCGAAGCGGAATAACAGGTCGTCGCCGCGCAACAATTCTTTAGTGACGCGGGCCACCGAACGCAGTACGGCATCGCCGACGGTGTGGCCGTGGCGGTCGTTGACCTGCTTGAACCAGTCGATGTCGACGACGAGCAGGGACAGGGATTGATGATGGCGGCGGGCCAGGGCGACTTCGCGCGCCAGATGGTCTTCCAGTGCGGCGCGGTTGCCGATGCCGGTAAGCGGGTCACGGTGGGCCGCGGCCAGGGCATCGCGGTAATGCAGGGCGTTGCGCAGGGGGTAGACCAGGGTACAGAGCAGGTATTCGACCTGGGCCAGGTCCTGTTCGGAAAAGCGCTTATTGCGGCTCATGGCCACTTCGCCCAATTCGGTGCCGAGCAGGTTGAGGCGGTAGCTGCAGTGGTGACGGCCGGTATGGCCCACGGCGAGGACAAAGCGGCGCTCATCGTTGCGGTAGGTCAGGCCCTGGTGCGGCACGGTTTCCTGCACGGTATCGGAGAAGATGCGCAGCAGCTGTTCCAGGTCGAGCGTGGTTTGCAGCGCAGTGGTCAGGCGCAGCGTATCCGGCGCCTCGACGCCGCGCGCCAGGCTGACCACCGGGGCCAGGGTCGATTTGCTGTCAGTGTTGAGCGAGCCGTGCAGTGCCATGATTTCCATCCTTCAACGGGTGCAACTGTTCTTGCTCTTGCTTTAGCTATTTTTGTGCCAACAATTTAATATCTATATATAACAATAGGTTATCCATGCATCGTGGGGTGTGTGTCAAATATCCGGCGTGCCGCGCCGGCAGGTTTCTGCCACCAGGGGCGGCCTGAACCCTGCCGCTGGCCCCAGGTCATAGCGACTGAGCACTACAAAATAACGAGGAGGAGTGGCGATGCGTAAATTGGTGCCGGCGATGTGGTTGTTGATGGGGTTGCTGTGGCTGGGGGGCGCCGTGGCGGCGACAGCGGACGAGGAGGGGACCGTGCTGCAGGGCGGGGTCAATCCCGGTTATCACGACAAGCCGGCGTGGTTCAAGAACTCCTTTATGGACCTGAACGAGGACGTCTCGGAGGCGCGCGCGGCGGGCAAGCGGGTGCTGCTGTATTTCTATCAGGACGGCTGTCCCTACTGCGAAAAGTTGCTGCGGGAAAACTTCGGCCACGCGGCCATCGCCGCCAAGACGCAACGCCTGTATGACGTCATCGCCATCAACTTGTGGGGCGACCGCGAGGTGACCGGGATGGATGGTGCGAACATGACGGAGAAGCAGTTTGCCGAACAGCTCAAGGTGATGTACACGCCGACCCTGCTGTTTCTCGATGATGCCGGTGCGCCGCTGCTGCGGCTGAACGGCTATTACGCTCCGGAACGTTTTGACCTCGCCCTGGACTACGGCGCGCAGCGTGAAAGGAACGGTCTCAGTTTTCGCGACTATGCGGCGCAACGCACCGGCGCGCGCAAGGCGCTGCAGCAGCAGGCCAATCCGCTGTTTCTCGCACCGCCCCATGCGCTGGCGCGCAATCGCGTGACCGCCCAGCGTCCCCTCTTGGTGCTGTTCGAGCAGGCCGATTGTGCGGCCTGCAACGAATTTCACCGCGATATCCTGGCACGCCCGGAGTCGCGTACGTTGCTGCAGCGCTTCGATGCGGTACAGCTCGATATGTGGGGCGACACCACGCTGGTTAAACCGGATGGCAAGCGCGCCACTGCCGCCGAATGGGCCAGACAGCTCAATATCCAGTACACGCCGTCACTGGTGTTCTTCGATGAGCAGGGCCGGGAGGTGTTCCGCACCGAGGCCTACCTGCGCACCTTCCACATTCAGTCGGTGATGGAGTACATCGCCAGCGGCGCCTACCGCCGGCAACCCAATCTGCAGCGTTACATCCAGGAACGGGCCGACCATCTGCGCGAGCAGGGGGTGGTGGTGGATTTGATGGAATAGATAAGGTCGCCGTGTCGAGTTACGAGTTTGAAGTTTCGAAAGGTCGCGGCCCAATCTTGTCGAAACTCGAAACTCGAAACTCGAAACTCGAAACTCGAAACTCGAAAC
Source organism: Gammaproteobacteria bacterium (assembly GCA_024709225.1). Taxonomy (GTDB): domain Bacteria; phylum Pseudomonadota; class Gammaproteobacteria; order Thiohalomonadales; family Thiohalomonadaceae; genus Sulfurivermis. Next base: position 5,703 of record JANJXC010000046.1, read on the forward strand.
TCGAAACTCGAAGTTATTGCGCGTTGGTCCGCTGCCCCGTCGTGCCGCGGCTGTCCGGGCCCATCAGGTAGAGATAGACGGACATGATCTCTTCCGGGCGCGGCAGGTTGTTGGGGTCTTCGCCGGGATAGGCCTTGGCGCGCATGGCGGTGCGCACGGCCCCCGGGTCGATGCTGTTGACGCGGATGCTGGTGTTGGTCTCCAGTTCGTCGGCCCAGATCTCCATCATGTTTTCATCGGCGGCCTTGGTGATGGCGTAGGCGCCCCAGTAGGCGCGGCCCTTGCGACCAACGCCGCTGCTGGTGAACAGCACCGACGCGTCCTTCGAGTTTTTCAGCAGCGGCAGCATGGCGCGGGTGAGCAGATAGGGGGCGTGCAGGTTGACCTGCATCAGCTGGGCCCATTGCTTGAGGTCGTACTGTTCCAACGGCGTCAGCGTACCGAGCAGGGCGGCGTTGTGCAGCAGGCCATCGAGGCGGCCGAA
>JANJXC010000048.1 GCA_024709225.1 Gammaproteobacteria bacterium
AAGCGGCGCCCGGCAATCGTGCGCCGGCACCGCGGCTCCAGCGACCTAACGAATCAAAGATACGAGAAGCGAACACCACCATGATGCGCAGCCACTATTGCGGCCAACTCAATGAAAGCCTGGATGGCCAGGAAATCACTCTCTGCGGCTGGGTACATCGCCGTCGCGATCATGGCGGGGTGATTTTCCTCGACATTCGTGATCGTGAAGGTCTCGCCCAGGTGGTATTCGATCCGGATCGCGCGGAAACCTTCGCCGTCGCCGACCGCGTGCGCAGCGAGTTCGTCGTCTGCATTCGCGGCAAGGTGCGCCTGCGTCCGGCCGGTGCGGTTAACCCGAACATCGCCTCCGGCGCCATCGAGGTGCTGGGCTACGTGCTGGACGTGCTGAACGACGCGGAAACCCCGCCGTTCCCGCTCAACGAATACAGCGACGTGGGTGAGGAAACCCGTCTGCGCTATCGTTTCATCGATCTGCGTCGCCCGGAGATGGCCGAGAAGCTCAAGCTGCGCTCGCGCATCACCGCCAGCATCCGTCGCTACCTGGACGAGAACGGTTTCCTCGACGTCGAGACGCCGATCCTCGGCCGCCCGACTCCCGAGGGTGCGCGCGACTACCTCGTGCCGAGCCGCACCCATGCGGGCAACTTCTTTGCTCTGCCGCAATCGCCGCAGCTGTTCAAGCAGCTGCTGATGGTGGCCGGCTTCGATCGCTACTATCAGATCGCCAAGTGTTTCCGCGACGAAGACCTGCGTGCCGATCGTCAGCCCGAGTTCACCCAGATCGATATCGAAACCTCGTTCATGGACGAGGAACAGATCATGGTGATGATGGAAGGCATGATCCGCCACCTGTTCGCCCAGGTGCTGGAGGTGGCGCTGCCCAATCCGTTCCCGCGCATGAGCTATGCCGAGGCCATCGGCCGCTACGGTTCCGACAAGCCCGACCTGCGCATCCCGCTGGAGCTGGTGGAGGTGGCCGACCTGATGACGGCGGTGGACTTCAAGGTGTTCTCCGCCCCGGCCGCCGATCCCAAGTGCCGCGTCACCGCGCTGCGCGTGCCGCAGGGCGGCGAGAAGCTGTCGCGCAAGGACATCGACGACTACACCAAGTTCGTCGGCATCTACGGCGCCAAGGGCCTGGCCTATATCAAGGTCAACGACCTGGCCCAGGGGCGCGAGGGCTTGCAGTCGCCGATCCTCAAGTTCCTGCCCGACGAGGTGGTGACGGCCCTGATGCAGCGCACCGGCGCGCAGAACGGCGACCTGATCTTCTTCGGCGCCGACAAGGCCAAGGTGGTCACCGAGGCCCTCGGCGCGTTGCGCATCAAGGTCGGTCATGACCTCGGCCTGCTGGAAGGGCAGTGGCGTCCGCTGTGGGTGGTGGACTTCCCCATGTTCGAGTTCGACGACAAGGAGAACCGCTGGGTGTCCCTGCATCACCCGTTCACCGCACCCAAGGAAGAGCACCTGGACAAGCTGGCCCACGACCCGGGCAACTGCCTGTCGCGCGCCTACGACATGGTGCTGAACGGCACCGAGCTGGGCGGCGGCTCCATGCGCATCTACCGCAAGGAGGTGCAGCAGGAGGTGTTCCACCAGCTCGGCATCGACCAGCTGGAGGCGGAGGAGAAGTTCGGCTTCCTGCTCGATGCCCTCAAGTACGGCTGCCCGCCGCACGGCGGCCTGGCCTTCGGCCTGGACCGCCTGGTGATGCTGATGACCGGCGCCAAGTCGATCCGCGACGTGATGGCCTTCCCCAAGACCCAGTCCGCCGCCTGCATGCTCACCGGCGCACCGTCGACGGTGAATCCCAAGCAACTGGTGGAACTGGGCGTGCGCGTGGCCAAGCCGGTGAAGGGCGAAGGCTGAGGTATTTGCCCGCAGCGAACTTCCAATACCTGTCGCAGAGGCGCAGAGACACAGAGGATTTTCACTCGCGCCCCTCAGCGGCTCTGCGTCTCTGCGACAAAGTGGTTTTTCGTTTTATGAGGTAATGGCATGGCTGAAGTGTTGCCCATCGAGAAATACGCAGGTCTGAGCGACGCCGAGTGCGAGGCGCGCATCGTGGCGGCCAAGGCGGCGCTGGGTGAGCGCCTGGTGATCCTGGGGCATCACTACCAGCGCGAAGAGGTGTTCCGCCACGCGGATTTTTCCGGCGACTCGCTCAAGCTGTCGCGCGAGGCGGCGCAGTCCAAGGCCGAGTACATCGTGTTCTGCGGTGTGCACTTCATGGCCGAGGTGGCGGATATCCTGTCGCGCCCGGAGCAGATCGCCATCCTGCCGGACCTCGGTGCCGGCTGTTCCATGGCCGACATGGCCAATCTGGCCAACGTCGAGCGCGCCTGGCGCGAGCTGGCCACGGTGCTGGAGCCGGATGAAGCCATCACCCCGGTCACCTACATCAATTCCGCCGCCGACCTGAAGGCCTTCTGCGGCCGCCATGGCGGCATCGTCTGCACCTCGTCCAATGCGCGCAAGGTGCTGGAGTGGTCCTTCGGCCAGCGCGAGAAGGTGCTGTTCTTCCCCGACCAGCACCTGGGCCGCAACACCGGCTACACCATGGGCATCCCGCTGGAGGACATGGTGGTGTGGGACTTCGACCTGCCCATGGGCGGGCTCACGCCCGAGCAGATCAGGGGCGCGAAGATGATCCTGTGGAAGGGTTTCTGCTCGGTGCACCAGATGTTCCGTCCCGAGCACATCGAGCGCTTCAAGGCCAAATACCCGGACGCCAAGATCATCGCCCACCCGGAGGCGCCGTTCGAGGTGTGCCAGAAGTCCGACTACGTCGGCTCCACCGAATACATCATCAAGACGGTGCGCGAATCCGCCCCCGGCACGCGCTGGCTGGTGGCCACCGAGCTGAATCTGGTCAACCGCCTGCACGAGCAGTTCAGGCACGAGGACAAGCACGTCCATTTCATGTCGCCCACGGTGTGCATGTGCTCCACCATGTTCCGCATCGACCCGCAGCACCTGGCCTGGACCCTGGAAAATCTGGTGGCTGGTAATGTGGTGAACCAGATCAAGGTGGCGCCGGAAGAATCCCGTCTGGCGCGGCTGGCGCTGGAGCGGATGCTGGAGGTCAGTTACAAGTGACCAGGGGCGAGTTCCAAGACAGCGGGTTGCGCTAGGTTTTCTTGTCACTTGTGACATGCCGCTTTGGTACACCCGTCACATTCCTTCCCGTTTTTACCCCCGCCGCTTGTCCCCGCCGCGCCCTATGGGGTTTAATGCCCCGATGCAGTCTCTAGCAGAACAATAATCGGGCTGTGGCGGTGGAGAGAGTGAAGAAACCCTTCTGGAAAACACGCTGGTTCCCCGGCTTGGTGGTGATGCTGTTGTGCCTGCTGGCCGCGGGCAGCGAGCCGCTGTCCCGGCTGGACTGGGCGGCCTATGACCTGGCGGTCAGTTTTACCAGCGGCCGCGCTGCCGACGACAGCGTGGTCATTGTCGCTATCGATGACGCCTCCCTGCAGCAGCTGGGGCCCTGGCCCTGGCCGCGTGATCGCTTTGCCCAGCTGGTGGGGCAGTTGGCAGCGGCCAAGGCTGCCGTCATCGGGTTTGCCCTGCCGTTCGACACCGCCGAGAATCAGCATGGTCTCGACTATCTGCGCCACCTGCGGGACGAATACGACGATGCAGAGGTGAGCGAGGCGCTGGAACGTGCCGCGGCCGGGCTGGACACCGACGGCGCCCTTGGCCGCAGTGCGCGCAAGGCCGGTAATGTGGTGTTCGGCATGCCCTATCGTTTTGCCGCCGGCAATCACGGCCGCCTGCCGCCGCTGGATGAAGCGGTGAGCGCCTTTGCCCTGCGCAACGTGGCCGCCAACCGCCCGGTCTGGTTCGATTTCGTTCCCAGTGCGCTTACCACCCGCACCGCGGTGGCCGACCGCCTGTTTCCGCCGGTTGCGGCGATTGCCGCCGGGGCCGTGGGCATCGGGCATCTCAACGGTTATCCCCTCGGCGGCGACAGTCTGCGCGCCGTGCCGTTGGTATTGCAGTACGGCGAACGGTATTTCCCGTCCTTCTCCCTTTTGGTGGCCGCACACAGCCTGAAGCTGGATCGCTCCCATCTGCGGGTGACGCCGGGGCAGGGTGTGACGCTGGATGGCGCCACCTTCCATACCGACCCGTCCATGCAGGCCTATCCGCGTTATTACCGCGGCCGCGAGGACAAGCCGCCGTTCAAGACCTTCTCCTTTGCCGAGGTCTACGCCCAGCAGGTGGAGGAAACCGAGTTCCGCGGCAAGACCGTCCTGGTCGGCCTTACCGTGCCGGCGCTGGTGGACCAGGTCGATACCCCCATCGGCGTGGCGATGGCGCCGGTGGTGGCCAGCGCCCATGTGGTGAGCAGCCTGCTCAACAATGACGTGCTGAGCGTGCCGGCCTGGGCGGTGTGGGCACAGCTGGCGGCGTTGCTGCTGGTCGGCCTCTATCTGATGTTCGTGTTGCCGCGCTTCCGCATCGGCACCGGGCTGGCCCTCCGTGTGGTGCTGCTGTTCCTGCTGGTGAATGCCCATTTCCTGCTGATGGCCACGCAAGCGCTGTGGCTGCCGCTGATGGTGCCGGTGGCGGCGCTGCTGGCCGGCATCATCGTGCTGGCACTGCGCCGGCTGGTGGAGGAACGCTCGAATCAGCTGCGCGGCCAGCTTGACCAGGCCAACCGCAATCTCGGCCAGATGCTGCAGAGCCAGGGCCAGTTTGACCTCGCGTTCGAGAAATTCCGCCGTTGCGTGGTGGATGACAACCTGCTCGAGCTGCTCTACAACCTCGGCCTCGATTTCGAGCGCAAGCGTCAGTTCAACCGCGCCGTGGGAGTGTTCAACTATATCGTGGAGCGCTCGCCGGCGTTCCGTGACAGCCGGGATCGCGTTCGTCTCAACCAGGAGATGGAGAAGATGACCGCGCTGGGCAAGGGCTTCGCCGCCAATACCGGCGACGGCACCATGGTGATGAGCTATGGCAAGCTGCAAAAGCCCATGCTGGGCCGCTACCAGGTGGAGCGCGAGATCGGCCGTGGCGCCATGGGCATGGTGTACCTGGGACGGGACCCGCGCATCGGCCGTACCGTCGCCATCAAGACCATGGCCTTGTCGCAGGAGTTCGATGAAGAGCAACTGGCGGAGGTGAAGGCGCGCTTCTATCGCGAGGCGGAGACCGCCGGCCGGCTCAATCACCCGAATATCGTGACCGTGTACGATGTGGGCGAGGAGCAGGACCTGTCCTACATCGCCATGGACTATCTGCAGGGCAAGCCGTTGTCGGCCTGGTGCCGGCCGGAGAACCTGCTGCCGGCGGAGAAGGTGTTCGACATCATCATCAAGGTGGCGGAGGCGCTGGATTATGCCCACGAGCAGCAGGTGGTGCACCGCGACATCAAGCCGGCCAACATCATGTACGATGAAAATACCGGCGTGGTGAAGGTGACCGACTTCGGTGTCGCCTGTCTGGTCGACTCCAGCAAGACCAAGACCGGCACGGTGCTGGGCAGTCCGTCCTACATGTCGCCGGAGCAGCTGGCCGGCAAGAAGGTGGACGGCCGTTCCGACCTGTTCTCCCTCGGCGTCACCTTCTTCCAGCTGCTCACCGGCGAGCTGCCGTTCGTGGCGGATTCGCTGGCCAGCCTGATGTACAAGATTGCCAACGAGAAGCATGTCGATGTGCGCGTGTTGCGCCCCGATCTGCCGGCCTGCGTCAGCACCATCGTCAACCGTACGCTGTACAAGGACATCGACAAGCGCGTGCAGAGCGGCCATCACCTGGTCAATGCCCTGCGCCGTTGCAAGCAGCAGATAACCAAGGATCTTTGAGGTGAACAGCGTACCCACACTGCAGATGAGCGGCCGCACCGATGTCGGTTGCGCGCGCGAGCACAACGAGGACCAGATCGCCTGGGACGCCAACGCCGGGCTGGCGCTGCTGGCCGACGGCATGGGTGGCCACAATGCCGGTGAGGTGGCCAGCGCCCTGGCCATCTCGGTGCTGCATCCCTTGCTGCGCGACCTGCCGGGCGACACCCTGGAGCAGGAGGTCGGCGCGCAGAATGCGGTGGCCGACGCCAATACGGAGATCCTCTTCAAGGCGGCCAGTGATGCCGTGTTCAACGGCATGGGGACCACACTGGCGCTGGCACTGTTTCGCGGCAAGGGCGTAATGGTGGGGCATGTGGGCGACTCGCGTGTCTATCGTCTGCGGCGCGACCGGCTGGAGCAGCTGACCGCGGATCATTCGCTGTTGCAGGAAATGGTCGCCGGCGGTTTCATGACCGCCGAGGAGGCACGGCGTGCCGTCAACAAGAACGTGATCACCCGTGCCCTGGGCATCGAACCGACGGTGGAAGTGGAACTGCATCACCACGAGGTGCAGGCCGGTGATCTGTACCTGCTCTGTTCCGACGGCCTCAACGACATGGTGACTGATAACACCATCGCAAAATTGCTGATGAACAACAGGGATAATCTGGATGCTGCCGCCGATGCGTTGGTGGCCGAGGCGAACCGCTGCGGCGGTAACGACAACATCTCTGTAATCCTGGTGCGCATCGTGGCACTGAAGGAGTAGTTACCATGGCAAAACTGATCATCACGCTGGATGGCGTGACTCTCAACGAACTGCCCCTGGAACAGCCAAAAGTCACCCTGGGACGGGCGGCCTCCAATGATATTCATCTGGATGATGGCACGGTGAGTGGCAAGCACGCGGTATTTCATGTGCTGGGCAAGGAGGTGTTCGTGGAGGACCTGGACAGCACCAATGGCACCCTGGTCAACGGCCAGCGCGTGCGCCGGCGCCAGCTGCGCCACGGCGATGTGCTGCGCATCGGCCAGCATGAGTTGCGCTTCGTGGAGGATACGGCCCAGTCGCTGGAGTCCACGGTGATCATCTCCTCGGCCCAGCGCGAGGCGCTGAAGAGTCCGAAGGAGATGGTCGGCAAGCTCAAGATCCTCAATGGCCCCAAGGCCGGGGAACTGCTGGACCTGAACAAGCCCTACAACACCGTGGGGAAACCCGGTGTGCAGGTGGCGGTGGTGGCCAAGCGCACGCAGGGATTTTTTCTGGTGCCGATGGCCATGGGCAACAGCCAGGGGGCGCCGACCCTCAATGACCAGCCGGTGGGCGCCAGCAGCATGGCGCTGAAGAGCGGCGATGTGCTGGAGGTGGCCGGTGTGCGCCTCGAATTCCAGCAGCAGGCCTGCTGAGCATGGCGCGCCTGTCACAACTGCATGAAGGGGTGGGGATCCGCAGCTATCCGCTGGAACGGGACGAAACCACCATCGGACGTCACCGTGACAGCGATATCCGCCTCGATGACCAGGCGGTCAGCACCCATCATGCCGTATTGCGGCTGGAGGCCAATCCCTATCTGGAGGGCTACCGCAACGTGGTGCTGGAGGACCTTTCCAGCACCAATGGCACCGTGGTCAATGGCGTTTCCATCAGCCGCCAGGTCCTGCACCAGGGCGATCTGATCCGCATCGGCCATTATGAATTTTCCTTCGAGGCCGACGACGGCCACGGCCTGGATCGCACCACAATTCTGCTGCCGGACCGCGAAATTTGAGCTATCTCAGGCCGGCAACCTGTCGGCGATCGCCCTGCTGATGGTAAAATGCCGCCATTTATCGGCATGCCATCAACGAGGTAATCATGGCCGGACACAGCAAATGGGCCAACATCCAGCACCGCAAGGGGCGCCAGGACGCCAAGCGCGGCAAGATCTTCACCAAGCTGATTCGTGAAATCACCGTTTCCGCCCGCATGGGCGGCGGCGACCCCGGCGGTAATCCGCGTCTGCGTACCGCCATCGACAAGGCGCTCGACGCCAACATGCCCAAGGACACCATCGAGCGCGCCATCAAGCGCGGCACCGGTGCCGGCGAGGGCGAAAACTACGAGCAGATCCGTTACGAGGGCTACGGCGCCGGCGGCGTTGCCGTGCTGGTCGACTGCCTCACCGACAACCGCAACCGCACCGTCTCGGAAGTGCGCCATGCCTTCTCCAAGTGCGGCGGCAATCTCGGCACCGACGGTTCGGTGGCCTACCTGTTCAGCCGCGTTGGCGTACTCAGCTACCCGGCAGGCAGCAACGAAGACCGCATCATGGAAGTGGCCCTCGAAGCCGGTGCCGATGACGTGGCCAGCAATGACGACGGCAGCATCGACGTGATTACGGCACAGGAAAACTTCATCGAGGTGAAGGAGGCGATGATCGCCGCCGGTCTCACCCCGGAGGTGGCCGAGGTCACCGAGCGCCCCGCCACCACCATCGAACTGCAACTGGAAGACGCCGAGAAGGTGATGAAGATGGTGGATATGCTGGAAGACCTCGACGACGTGCAGAGCGTCTACAGCAACGCCGACTTCAGCGACGAAGTGATGGAAAAACTTCAGTGACAAGTTGCAAGTTACAAGTGACAAGTAAAATGAGGGCGGCGTCCCGCCGCCTGCTTTTTCTTGCAACTTGTAACTTGTCACTTGGGACTGGTTCGTAATGTCCCGTATCCTCGGGATCGATCCGGGTTCGCGCATCACCGGCTTCGGCATCATCGAGCGCGCGGGGACGCGCAGCGTGTATGTGGCCAGCGGTTGTATACGCGTGGGTGACGGCGAGTTCAACGGCCGGCTGAAGTCCATATTCGACGAGTTGCGCGAGGTGGTGGCGGCCTACCGGCCGGAACACGTAGCCATCGAACGGGTGTTCATGGCGCGCAATCCCGATTCCGCCCTCAAGCTGGGACATGCGCGTGGTGCAGCGCTGTGTGCGGTGTTGATGGAAGGGCTGACAGTGAGTGAGTACACGCCGGCGGAGATCAAGCAGGCCACCGTGGGCAGCGGCCGCGCCGGCAAGGAGCAGGTGCAGCACATGGTGCAGGCGCTGCTCAAGTTGCCCGCGGCGCCGCAGGCCGATGCCGCCGACGCCCTGGCCGTGGCGCTGTGCCATGTGCATACGGCGCAGACCCTGGGGCACCTGGCCGTGGCACAACAGATGGCAGGAAGACGGCGATGATTGGACGTTTGCGCGGCATATTGCTGGACAAGAAACCGCCGCAGCTGCTGCTGGAGGCGGGTGGCGTCGGTTACGAGGTGGAGGCGCCGATGAGCACCTTCTACCAACTGCCGGCGACCGGCGTGGAGGTGGTACTCCATACCCATCTGGTGGTGCGCGACGATGCACATCTGTTGTTCGGTTTCGCCAGCGAACGCGAACGCAGCCTGTTTCGCGCCCTCATCAAGGTCAACGGCGTGGGCGCCAAGATGGCGCTGGCGATCCTCTCCGGCATGAATGCCGATGCCTTCGCCCGCTGCATCCAGGAAGGTGATACCGCTTCGCTGACTCGATTGCCGGGCATCGGCAAGAAGACTGCCGAGCGCCTGATTGTGGAAATGCGTGATCGCCTGGCCGACTGGCAGGAGGCCGGCGTGTTACCGGTGGTGATGGCGTTGCCCACGGCGGAGGTACGCGACGAGATAAAGGATGCGGTCAGTGCCCTGGTGTCCCTTGGCTACAAGCCGCCGGAGGCCAGCCGCATGGTGAGCAGCGTCAGCACCGACGGCCGCAGTTCGGAGGAGATTATCCGCGAGGCACTGAAAGGGGCGATGAAGAAATAGTTTCGAGTTGCGAGTTGCGCAACACGGCAACCGGCGACTCGAAACCCGAAACTCGAAACTGTCCATGATAGAAACCGATCGCCTGATAACCGCCAGCGCCAGCCGGGACGAAGATGTCCTGGATCGCGCCATCCGCCCGAGGCTGCTGGCCGATTACGTCGGCCAGCAGGCGGTGCGCACACAGATGGAAATCTTCATCCAGGCGGCGAAGAAGCGCGGCGAGGCACTCGATCATGTCTTGCTGTTCGGCCCGCCGGGCCTGGGCAAGACCACTCTGGCGCACATCATTGCCGAGGAGATGGGTGTCCATCTGCGTCATACCTCCGGACCGGTGCTGGAGCGCCCGGGCGATCTGGCGGCGTTGCTCACCAATCTTGAACCGCACGATGTGCTGTTCGTGGACGAGATTCACCGCCTGTCGCCGGTGGTCGAAGAGGTCCTCTACCCGGCGATGGAGGATTACCAGCTCGATATCATGATCGGCGAAGGACCGGCTGCCCGCTCCATCAAGCTGGACCTGCCGCCGTTCACCCTGGTGGGCGCCACTACCCGTGCCGGCCTGCTCACCTCGCCGCTGCGCGATCGTTTCGGCATCGTGCAGCGGCTGGAGTTCTATACCGTCGACGAGCTGCAGTCCATCGTCACCCGCTCGGCGCGCATCCTCGGTGTGCAGATCGAACCCAAGGGAGCGCACGAGATCGCACGCCGTTCGCGCGGCACGCCGCGTATCGCCAACCGCCTGCTGCGCCGCGTGCGTGATTACGCCGAGGTGAAGTCCGACGGCTGCATCACCGATGCGGTGGCGGATCGCGCGCTGGACATGCTGGACGTCGACGTTAACGGTTTCGATGTGATGGACCGCAAGCTTTTGCTGGCGGTGATCGAAAAGTTCGACGGTGGGCCGGTGGGTGTCGACAGTCTGGCCGCCGCCATCGGCGAAGAGCGCGGCACCATCGAGGACGTGCTGGAGCCGTTCCTGATTCAGCAGGGCTTTCTGATGCGGACACCGCGCGGCCGCACCGCCACCAGCAGCGCCTATCTGCATTTTGGTTTTACGCCGCCGCCGTCGGCGGCGCGCACGCTGCAGCAGGCGCTGGAACTAAATAACGGCAAGGATGACTAACGTGTCGATGTTTACATGGCCGGTGCGCGTGTATTACGAGGATACGGATACGGGCGGGGTGGTGTACTACGCCAACTACCTCAAGTTCATGGAACGCGCCCGTACCGAATGGCTGCGCAGCCTCGGCTTCGAGCAGGATCAGTTGATTCGTGACGCGGGTATCATTTTTGCGGTGCGTTCGGTCGAGGTCGATTATCTGCGGCCGGCGCGTTTCAACGATGCGCTGACGGTCACTGCCGAGGTGGTGCACAACGGCGGCGCCAGCATCACCTTCCGTCAGGAGGTGCGACGCGGCGACGAGGTGTTGTGCCGCGGCAAGGTGAAGATCGCCAGCCTGGATGCGCAGACCCTGCGCCCCAAGCCGGCGCCCGCAGCGATCGTCGCCGCACTGGAGCAGCAGTACGCGTAATTCGTATGCCGTTCGCAGCGCGGCTCTGAACGAGTCGTTTATGTTGTCGGCCGGCAGCCACCTTTCGACGGAAGAAGAACAAGGATGAATACTGACATTTCCCTGTTGAGCCTGTTCATCGAGGCCAGCCTGCTGGTGCAGGCGGTGATGCTGTTGTTGCTGATCGTTTCCATCATTTCCTGGGGCCAGATCATCAGCAAGTGGCGCCTGCTCAAGGCGGCGGTGATGGACGCCGATACCTTCGAAAAGCGTTTCTGGTCCGGCATCGATCTGGTCGAGCTTTACAAGCAGGTAGCCAAGAGCCATGACCACAATACCGGCATGGCGGCACTGTTCGAGTCAGGCTTCGGCGAGTTCGCCCGCCTGCGCAAGCAGGGCGGCGTCGAACCGATGGCGGTCGTTGAAGGTTCACAGCGTGCCATGCGTGTCGCCCTGAGCCGCGAGATCGATCGGCTGGAGGCGAATCTGTCCTTCCTCGCCACGGTCGGTTCCACCAGTCCCTATATCGGGTTGTTCGGCACCGTGTGGGGCATCATGAATTCATTCCGCGCCCTCGGCGCGGTGCAGCAGGCGACCCTGGCGATGGTGGCGCCGGGTATCGCCGAGGCGCTCATCGCTACGGCCATGGGCCTGTTTGCGGCAATTCCGGCGGTGATTGCCTATAACCGTTATGCCAACGATGTGGAGCGCCTGGTGAACCGCTACGAGGCCTACACCGAAGAATTCTCCACTCTGCTGCAGCGTCAGGCGCACACCAAATGAGCTGCAGCGTGGCCTATCGGCACAAGCGCAAGAAGCCCATGGGCGAGATCAACGTCGTGCCGTACATCGACGTGATGCTGGTGCTGTTGGTGATCTTCATGATCACCGCACCGTTGCTGACCCAGGGCGTCAAGGTGGACCTGCCGCAGGCGGCGGCGGAAACCGTGGCGCCGGCATCCATACCGCCGCTGGTGGTGACGGTGGACGCAGAGGGCAATCTGCATTTGACCAAGGGCGCGGAGCGTTCGCTGCAACTGGATGCCGAGGGTCTGGCGGTACGCATCGCGGCCGAACTGCGCCTGCAACCGGATACGCCGGTGTATGTGCGCGGTGACCGCAACGTGCCCTATGGCAAGGTGGTGACGGTGATGGCGGTATTGCAGCAATCCGGTGTTGCCGGCGTGGGCCTGCTGACCGAGACGCCGGAATAATGATGGCCAGCAGATTTGCGCCTTATGCCTGGTCGGTGTTGCTGCACGCGGTATTGGTGGCGCTGCTGGGGGTGAGCCTGCATGCACCGGCGCCGCGGCCGCAGCCGGTGGCCGCGCAGGCCGAGCCCGAACCGATCCAGGCGCGCGCGGTGGACGAGGCGCAGGTGCAGGCGGAGGTGCAGCGGCTGCGCGACGAGACGCGCCGCCAGCAGCAGCAGGATGAGGCGCGGCGCAGGCAGTTGCAGGATGAGGCGCAGCGGGCGCGCGAGATGCGCCAGCGCGAGGAGCAGCGGGCGGCGGAGGTGAAGCGTCGTGCCGAGGAGGACCAAAAGCAGCGCGTGCGCGCCGAGCAGGAGCGCAAGGCCCAGGAGGCCGCGGAGCAGAAGCGTCTGGCTGAAATCCGGCAGGCGCAGGCGGAGGCGGAAAAGAAGCGTGTCGCTGAAGAGAGGCGTGCCGCTGAGCTGGCGGCCCAGCGCAAGCAGGAAGAGGAGGCGCGCAAGAAGGCGGCCGCGGAACAGGAGCTGAAGAACAAGATGGCGGAGGCGCAGCGCCAGATGGAGGCAGAGGCGCAAAGGCGCGCCCAGGAACGGGCGCGGCAAAACAGCACGCTGATCCAGCGCTATAAGGCCGATATCCAGAATAAGGTGGAGCGCAACTGGCTGCGCCCGGCCACAGCGCGCCCCGGCATGACCTGCACGGTGCTGGTGCAGCAGCTGCCTACCGGTGATGTGGTGGGCGTGCGGATCACCCGCGGTAGCGGCGATGCAGTATTCGACCGTTCGGTGGAGAATGCGGTGCACAAGGCCTCGCCGCTGCCGCCGCCGCCGGTACCGGAGATTTGGGAACGTGAAATCGAATTCATCTTCGAAGCGAGGTAATGCCTTGAACGCGCTGCGAGTGCTGTTGCTGTTGAGCGTGCTGTTGGCCACTACGGCCCAGGCCCGGCTCAGTATCGAAATCACCCAGGGTATGGAAGGGGCGATGCCCATCGCCGTGGTGCCCTTCGGCTGGAGCGGCCCCAGCGCGCCGGCTCAGGACCTTGCGGATATCATCCGCAACGATCTGGCGCGCAGCGGCCAGTTCGCGCCGCTGGAGGTGCAGCGCCTGCCGCAGCTGCCGGTGGATGGGCGCGACGTCAATTTCAATCTGTGGCGTAGCGTCGGCAGCGACAGCCTGGTGATTGGCCGCCTGGAACTGCGTGATGGCCGCTATCAGGTACAGTTTCAGTTGTTTGATACGGTGCGCGGTGTGCAGCTGGCCGGTTACACCATGCAGGCCGATGCGGCGCGGCTGCGCCGGGTGGCGCACCAGATCGCCGACATCATCTACCAGCGCCTCACCGGGCAGCGCGGTGCCTTCGATACCCACATCGCCTATGTGACGGTGGAAAATCTGGAAGCGGGCAAGCGCCGCTTCCGTCTGGAGGTGGCCGATGCCGATGGCCACAACGAACAGGTGATCCTCAACTCCGGCCAGCCCTTGATGTCGCCCGCCTGGTCGCCGGACGGCCGACGGTTGGCCTATGTATCGTTCGAGGGCGGCCGTTCGATGATCTACGTGCAGGACGTCGCCAGCGGCCAGCGCAAGAAGGTGGCCGAATTCGCCGGCATCAACAGCGCGCCGGATTTCTCTCCCGATGGCCAGCGTCTGGCGTTGACCCTGTCCCGCGACGGCAACCCCGAAATCTACGTGCTGGAACTGGGCAGCGGGCGCCTGACCCGCGTGACGCAGCACTACGCCATCGACACCGAGCCGGTCTGGGCGCCGGACGGGCGTGGCCTGTACTTCACTTCCGATCGGGGCGGGCGCCCGCAAATTTACCGGGTGCGTCTCGATGCCGCCGGGCGACCGCTGGACACGCCGCAGCGCATCACCTTCGAGGGAATCTACAACGCCAGCCCGGCGCTGTCGGCCGACGGCAAGCGGCTGGCGATGGTGCATGGCGACGGCAACCGCTTCCGGGTCGCGGTACTGGAGCTGGATACTGGCACCTTGCGTGTATTGACCGAGACACGTCTTGATGAGTCGCCCAGTTTTGCCCCCAATGGTGCCATGGTGCTGTATGCCACCGAGGTGGGGGATCGTGGTGTGCTGGAAGCAGTATCGGCAGATGGCCGGGCGCGGCAGCGGCTGCGCCTGAATAAAGGCGATGTACGGGAGCCGGCCTGGTCACCCTTCTTCGGCGAATAGGAGTAACGACATGAACAGAAAATTCGGGGCCTTTTGGTTGGTTGGTTTGAGCAGCCTGCTGCTGGTGGCCTGCGGCAGCCTGGAACAGCGGCCGGAAGATATGCCCGCAGATGGCGGCATTGCTGCCGGTGAGTTGCCGGCCGGCGAGGGGGCCGAGAGCGGTGGTGCCCAGCTGGGCGGCGAGTTCGGCACCGCGCCGCTGACCGACCCGGCCAGCCCGCTGGCCAAGCGTGTCATCTACTTTGCCTTTGACAGCAGCGATGTCACACCGGAGGGGCGCGATCTGATCGCCACCCACGCACGCTATCTGGCGCAGAACCCGGAGATTTCCGTGGTGCTGGAAGGTCATGCCGACGAGCGCGGCTCACGGGAGTACAATCTGGCCCTGGCCGAGCGCCGCGCCAAGGCCGTGGAGCGCCTGATGACGCTGCAGGGCGTCGGTGCGCGCCAGTTGCAGGTGATCAGTTTCGGCGAGGAACGGCCGGTGGCCTTCGGCCATGATGAGTCGGCCTGGCAGCTGAATCGACGTGTGGAACTGCTTTATTCGGGATATTGATGATGAGAAGACAGAGTCGTTGGGTGGTATGTCTGCTGGCCGCACCTCTGTTGGCCGTGCCGGCGGTGTATGCCGCCGAGCCGCTGGAGGAGCGTGTGGCGCGCCTGGAGCGGCAGTTGGAGAGCCAGGCCCTGGTGGACATGGCGTTGCGCCTGGATCGGCTGGAGCAGGAGGTGCAGCAGTTGCGCGGGCAGGTGGAGGAGCAGACCCACGCCGTCGGCGAGCTGCGCCAGCGTCAGCGCGATCTGTATCTCGATATCGACCGCCGTCTGTCACGGCTGGAACGGGAAGGCGGCGCCACGGCGCCGCAGGCCATGGTGTCACCTCCGGCGGCGGCGCCTGCCGTTGTGCCTGGCGTAGCGGCACCGGCGGCAGCACCATCGCCCGCACCGGTTGCCGCGGCGCCGGCCGCCGCTCCCGTGGCGGCATCTGCCGCCAACGCGGACCAGGAGCGCGAGGCCTATCAGCAGGCCTTCGATCAGTTGCGCGAGCTGCGTTACGCCCAGGCCATTACCGCCTTCCGTGCCTTCCTCAAGGATTATCCGGATGGCCGTTATGGCCACATCGCCCAGTACTGGATCGGCGAGGCCAATTACGCCCAGCGCAATTTCAAGCAGGCGGTGGCGGATTACCGTGTGCTGTTGCAGCGCTATCCCAAGAGCCCCAAGCTGGCCGAGGCGATGCTGAAGATCGGCTACAGCCAGTACGAGCTGGGCGACAAGGCCGAGGCACGCAAGATCCTCTCCGAACTGGCCCGCCTTCACCCCGACACCACTGAAGCGGGGCAGGCCAATGCCTTCCTGCAAAAAATGCGCGGCGAAGGCAATTGATCAGGCGGTTTCAAGTTACAGGTTTCAAGTGGCAAGAAAAAGCGCCTGGTATTGACCAGGGCCACCGGCGGCAGAGGCAGCGCAATGCATGAGCATTGCCCGCGGCCGTATCCCCGGTGGCTCATTTGCATGTTGGATTCCCATGGACGAAGCCCGTCTGCGCATTACTGAAATCTTCTATTCCCTGCAGGGCGAGTCGCGCAGCGTCGGCTTTCCCACGGTATTCGTGCGCCTGACCGGCTGTCCGCTGCGCTGCAGCTATTGCGATACGGAATATGCCTTCAGCGGCGGCGAGTGGATGGGGCTGGAGCAGGTACTGGAACAGGTGGCGGGCTACGGCGCGCACCATGTCTGTGTCACCGGCGGCGAGCCGCTGGCGCAGCGCGCCTGCCTCGCGCTGCTCACGCGGCTGTGCGATGCCGGGTATGAGGTGTCGCTGGAGACTTCCGGTGCGCTGGACGTGGCGGCGGTGGATGGGCGGGTGAGCAAGGTGATGGACCTGAAGACACCCGCCTCGGGGGAGGCGGCCAAGAACCGTTACGAAAACATCGCGTGGCTGACCGCGCATGATCAGGTCAAGCTGGTGCTGTGCGACCGGGCCGACTATGACTGGGCCTGCGAGATCATCCGGCGGCAAGAACTCGCTGCGCGCTGCGAGGTGTTGCTGTCGCCCTGTCACGGCCGGCTGGAGCCGGCGCAACTGGCCGAGTGGATACTGCAGGATCGGTTGCCGGTGCGCTTTCAGCTGCAGTTGCACAAGATTCTGTGGGGCGAGGCGCGGGGCAAATGACGGTGCAACGCGCAGTCGTACTGGTCTCCGGCGGACTGGATTCGGCTACCGCGCTGGCGCTGGCCAGGGCGCAAGGGTTTGCCTGCCATGCCCTCAGTTTTGACTACGGCCAGCGCCACCGCTGCGAGCTGGCGGCGGCGGCACGGGTGGCGCACAGCCTGGGCGCGGTGGAACACCGCACCTTTCCGCTGGACCTGCGCCAGTTCGGCGGTTCGGCGCTGACCGACGATGCCATCGCCGTGCCGGAGGCGCCGGGGGAGGGGATTCCGGTGACCTATGTGCCGGCACGCAACACCGTGTTCCTGTCCCTGGCCCTGGCCTGGGCCGAGGTGTTGGGGGCGGGGGATATCTTCATCGGCGTCAACGCGGTGGATTACTCCGGCTATCCCGATTGCCGGCCGGAGTTCATCGCCGCGTTCGAACAAATGGCAAATTTGGCCACCCGCGCCGGCGTCGAGGGCAAGCGTCTCACCGTTCATGCGCCCCTGATCGACATGAGCAAGGCCGAAATCATCCGCACCGGCACCACTCTGGGCGTGGACTACGGCCAGACCCTGTCCTGCTACAACCCGGATGGCACCGGGCGGGCCTGTGGCCTGTGCGACTCCTGCCGCCTGCGTGCCGCCGGTTTTGCCGCCGCCGGCCTGCCCGACCCCACCCCCTACCAATAGGGATACTGCATCCCTTGTCCCGCTGGGGTATTTTTGTCCGGCTGATTTTCTGGAATAAGCGGCCCCACTACTCCATCTAACATGAACTGCCGCCGTTCTCGGTGCCCGCCGTACCCGTACAGGCCGCCAGCGGTCAGACCTATCGTCGCGAGGAGACACTATGATTTTTGACAGCTTTGCCGAGGCACAATCCGTGCTGCTGTGGTCCACCTTTGCCATCGCCCTGGTGATGGGCGCGGTGGTGAACAAGACCAATTTCTGCACCATGGGTGCGGTATCCGATGCGGTGAACATGGGGGACTGGGGCCGCATGCGCGCCTGGCTGCTGGCCATCGCCGTGGCCCTGGTCGGTGTGGTGGTGCTGGAGGCGGCCGGTCTGGTGGCGGCCAATGATGCCTTCCCGCCGTATCGCATGGGTCAGCTGGTGTGGGCCGAAAATCTGCTCGGCGGCATCCTCTTCGGCATCGGCATGACCCTGGCCAGCGGCTGCGGCAACAAGTGCCTGATCCGCATCGGCGGCGGCAACATCAAGTCCATCATGGTGCTGCTGATCATCGGCATCATCGCCTACTTCATGGTCAACCCCTTCCCGGGCAGCGACCAGACCCTGATGTCCGTGCTGTTCATCGACTGGATCCGCCCGCTGGCGGTGAATGTCGGTCCCTACCAGGACCTGGGTTCGCTGGTGAGCAGCGACAATGCCGTCATGGCGCGTCTGGTGATAGGCGGCTTCATCGCGGCCTTCCTGCTGCTGGTGATCCTCAAGTCGGCGGAGTTCCGCTCCAGCTTCGACAACATCCTGGGCGGCGTGGTGGTCGGCCTGTGCGTGGTCGGCGCCTGGTATGTCACCTCCAACCTCAACCTCAACATCGAGGACGAGGTGGTGGCCCTGCGCCATGCCGTGACCCCGGACTACTGGGACATGTACACCGATTTCCATGAGGGCATCGAGGAGAAGCCGGTGGCGGCGCCGCTCAGCCCGCAGTCCTTCACCTTCATCAATCCCATGGGCCAGACCGTCGGCTATGCCGCCCAGGGCTTCGACAGCACCCTGCTGACCTTCGGCATCATGTCGGTGTTCGGCGTGATCCTCGGTTCGCTGCTGTGGTCGCTGCTGAGCAAGGGCTTCCGCATCGAGTGGTTCGCCAGCTTCAAGGACTTCCTCAATCACTTCATCGGCGCCGTGCTGATGGGCTTCGGCGGCGTGCTGGCCATGGGCTGCACCGTGGGCCAGGCCATTACCGGCGTGTCCACCCTGGCCGTGGGCTCCATCATCACCTTCATCGCCATCGTGTTCGGCAGCGCGCTGACCATGAAGATCCAGTACTACAAGATGGTGTACGAGGACGAGGCCACCTTCGGCAAGGCCCTGATTACCGCCCTGGTGGACATGCGCCTGCTGCCCTCGGGCATGCGCAAGCTGGACGCGGTGTGAGGCCATGACCGGCCCCGCCCCTGTCGGGCGGGGCCGGCGATGCCGCTTCCCGCTTGCCATTTCTGCCCAGTGCGATACCATATGCGGCTTCTTTGATCTGGGTCGTTAGCTCAGCCGGTAGAGCACTCGGCTTTTAACCGATTGGTCGTGAGTTCGAGTCTCACACGACCCACCAATTCCCTGCGAAAAGCCCGCCTGATGCGGGCTTTTTCGTTTCCGGGTGCGTAAGATGGTGGCCACTATCCGTTGCTCGTCCAAGGAGCCAAGACCCATGGTCGACCAGAGCGAAGGTACTGGCAGCGAGACCGCCGCAGCGAGTGTGGCCGGCACGGGGATGCCCGATGCAGAGCATACGCAGCTGGAGCAGCGCGCGTTTCTCCTGTTGCTTGCGCTGGTGACAGCGCTGTTTCTTTATCTGCTCCAACCCTTTTTCGGTGCGGTGTTCTGGGCCTGTGTCATCGGCCTGCTGTTCTATCCCCTGCACAAACGCCTGCTGCTGCTCTGGGGCGGTCGGCGCAATCTGGCCGCGGTGGCCACGCTGGCGGTATGCGTCGTTATCGGCGTGGTGCCGTCACTCTTCGTGGTCGGTTCGTTCCTGCAGGAGGGGGCCGGCCTGTACCAGCGCCTGCAGAGCGGCGACCTCAACCTCGGCAGTTATATCGACCGCATCCGGCAGGGATTCCCGATGGTGCAGCAACTGCTGGAGACGCTGAATCTGGACCTCGGCACGCTCAAGGAACAGTTGTCCGGCGCCGCCATCACGCTCAGTCGGCATCTGGCGCAGAATGCCGTCCAGCTCGGTCAGGGCACCCTGCAGTTCCTGGTCAGCATCGGCCTGATGCTCTATGTGGCGTTCTTCATGCTGCGCGATGGCCCGCGACTGATTAGCCTGTTGATTCGTGCGTTGCCGCTGGGCGATGCCCGCGAACGCCTGCTGTTCGACAAGTTCGCCGAGGTGACGCGCGCGACGGTAAAGGGCAATCTGGTAGTGGCCGTGGTGCAGGGGAGCCTGGGCGGGGTCATTTTCTGGTTGCTCGGCATCCAGGGGGCCCTGTTGTGGGGCGTGGTGATGACCCTGCTGTCGCTTATCCCGGTGGTCGGCGCCAGCCTGATCTGGGGTCCGGTGGCGATCTATCTGTTCGCCATCGGCGAGTGGGGCCAGGGTGTGATTCTGACCGTCTTCGGCGCGGGGGTGATCGGCCTGGTGGACAATGTGCTGCGCCCGCTGCTGGTGGGGCGTGACACCAAATTGCCGGACTATCTCGTGCTGCTGTCGACCCTCGGCGGCTTTGTCCTGTTCGGGATGAACGGGTTCGTGATTGGGCCGTTGATCGCGGCCTTGTTTGTCGCCTTCTGGGAGATATTCATCCGTGAATTCAATACTCCGGCATCTCAAGTGAGTGGGCAGACGCCACCGTCGGTTGACGGTGACAGCGAGGAGTGATCCTGTCCATTACCCTTCAATGGGTTCAAAATTATTTTCAGCAACCTGCCAGATTTTCTTTAGTCCATGCGACCAGATCGTAGCCGCATGGATTGGTTTGTTTACTGTATGTCCACTGACAATGGGAGTATCTGATGGAACTGGCCCTATTGATGGCGCTGATCCTGCTGAACGGCATATTTGCCATGTCGGAGTTGGCCTTGGTGACCGCACGAAAAAGCCGCCTGCAGCGACTGGCAGAGGATGGCGACAGATCGGCAGTGATTGCCCTGCGCCTGGGCGAGGAGCCGACACAGTTTCTTTCCACCGTGCAGATCGGCATCACCGCCATCGGTATCCTGAACGGTATCGTCGGCGAAGCGGCGCTGGCCGGGCCGCTGTCTGCTTTGTTGCAGAACATGGGGATGTCTGCACAGGCCAGCAGCACTGTTGCCACCGTCTTCGTGGTGGTGGTGATCACCTACGTGTCCATTGTGCTGGGTGAACTGGTGCCAAAGCGCATCGGCCAGTTCAACGCGGAGGGCATTGCGCGGCTGATGGCGCGGCCGATTGCGCTGCTCGCTCTGTTGTCGCGGCCATTTGTTGCTCTGCTGACCGTTTCGACCGAAGGCCTGTTGCGCCTGCTCGGCATGAAGAACCTGGGTAACGCCGACATGACCGAGGAGGACATCCACGCCATGCTGGCGGAGGGATCACAGACCGGGGTAATTGAACACCATGAACACCAGATTGTGCGCAATGTCTTCCGTCTCGATGATCGTCAGATTGCATCACTGATGACGCCACGTAACGAAATCGTCTATCTGGATCTGTCACAGCCGATGGAAGTCAACTTGCAATGGATGATGAACTCCGCGCACTCGCGTTTTCCCGTGTGCCGCGGCGGTCTGCACGACGTGCTGGGTGTCATTACTGCAAAACAGCTGTTCATGCAATGCATGCAGGGAGAAATCAATGATTTGACCGGAAATCTGCATCCCTGTGTCTATGTGCCCGAGTCACTCACCGGCATGAAACTGCTGGAGCACTTCCGGCATTCGGGAGCTCAGATGGTATTCGTGGTCGATGAATATGGCGAGATCCTGGGCATCATTACCCTGCAGAATGTTCTGGAGGCCCTGGCCGGCGAGTTTCGCCCGCGCGATCCGGAGGATGTCTGGGCTGTGCAGCGCGAGGACGGTTCCTGGCTGCTGGATGGCCTGATCCCTGTGCCGGAACTGAAGGACAGGTTGCATTTGAAGGCTGTTCCCGACGAAGAGCGTGGCCGTTACAACACATTGAGCGGCATGGTGATGTGGCTGGTCGGTAATGTGCCACGTACCGGTGACGTGGTCGAATGGGAAGACTGGCGGCTGGAAGTGGTTGATCTCGACGGCAACCGTGTTGACAAGGTGCTGGCCAGTCGGCTGAGTCGCGCAGACGAAATGATGACAGATACAACGGGCGAGGAGCAATGAAATGGTGTGGCCATTGTTGGCGGTCATTTTGGGTCTGGCACTTCTGGTATGGAGTGCCGATCGCTTCATCGACGGGGCGGCAACCACCGCGCGTCACTTCGGTATGCCCGCGCTACTCATCGGCATGGTGATCGTCGGCTTTGGCACGTCGGCACCAGAGATGGTGGTGTCGGCGCTGGCTGCGGGGCAGGGCAATGCCGGCATCGCCCTCGGCAATGCCTACGGTTCAAATATCACCAATATCGCACTGATCCTCGGTCTGACGGCACTGATCAGTCCCATCGCGGTGCACTCTCAGGTTCTGCGCAAGGAGCTGCCGATTCTTATGCTGGTCACAGCGCTGGCTGCCTGGCAGCTGTGGGATCGTGAGCTGACGCGGCTGGAGGCCGTGGTGTTGCTGCTGCTTTTTGCTGGCTTGATGGCCTGGACGATACGGCAGGGATTGCGGCAGAAGGCTGATGCACTGAGCGATGAGTTCGAACAGGAACTGGCATCCCACACCATGCCGCTGCGTCGCGCGCTGTTTTGGCTGGCTGCTGGTCTGCTGCTGCTTATCGCCAGCTCCCGGTTGCTGGTATGGGGGGCGGTGGCGATTGCCCAGGGGCTGGGTGTCAGCGATCTGATCATCGGTCTGACCATTGTCGCCGTGGGAACCTCGCTCCCGGAGCTGGCCTCGTCGATCATCGCGGCACGACGCAATGAGCACGACATCGCGCTGGGCAACATCATCGGTTCCAATCTGTTCAATACGTTGGCAGTGGTCGGCATCGCAGGCGCCATCCAGCCGATGGTGGCAGATCCGGAAATACTGACGCGCGACATTGCCGTAATGGCGACGCTGACGGCGGCGCTGTTTGCCTTCGGTTATGGCATCTGCGGCGGCGGCCGCATTGGTCGTTGCGCTGGCGGACTGCTGCTGGCGAGCTACGCAGGGTATACCGGATATCTGATGGTGAGCGTGTTTGGCGGGTGACGGCGACTTCGCCACCGAAGACAAGCGGGGTGCGCATTGCGCACCCCGTTTTGTTATCAGAACACGATATTCAGCATGGTCAGTGCCACGATCAGGAACAGCACGGTCATGATGCCGCCGGCGCGCATGAAGTCGGCCACACGATAGCCGGCTGGGCCCATGATCAGGGCATTCACCTGATGGGTGGGGATGAGGAAGGAGTTGGAGGTGGCGATGGCAACGGTGAGGGCGAATACTGCCGGGTTGGCACCGGCCTGCACCGCGATGTTGACCGCCAGCGGCACCAGCAGCACGGTGGCACCGACATTGGACATCACCAGGGTGAAGAAGGTGGCCAGGATGGCAATCACCGCCTGCAGCAGGATGTGGTTTACGTCGCCGCCGAGGATCTGCAGGGTCTGCACGGCGATCCAGCTGGCGGTGCCGCTGGTTTCCACCGCCTGTCCCAGCGGGATCAGGCTGGCGAGCAGGAATACCGTTTTCCAGCTCACAGCACCGTAGGCCTCGTCGATGGTCAGTACGCCGCTCAGGATCATGCCCACCGCGCCGGTGAGCAGGGCCACGGACAGACGCACGTCGGTGAACAGCACCAGGCTCAGGGCGATGAGGAAAAAGCCGAGGGCGAACTGGACCTTGTGCGGGCGCAGCTCCTCGTGCGGGTAGTCAGTGGTGATGACCAGGAAGTCGCGGCGATTCTTCTCGGCGGCGGCGAGGTCGTCCCAGCGGCTGTGCTGCACCAGGGTGTCGCCCGACTGCAGCACTAGTTCACGCAGATTTTCGCGGATGACCTCCTTGCCACGGTATACCGCCAGCACATTGAGTCCAAAGGTCTTGCGCAGGCGGATCTCCTGCAGCGACTTGCCGACCAGACGCGAGTTGGGCGGAATGACGATCTCCGAGATACCGGCGCGGGACGGAGTGAGCATGTCGGCGAAGTTGCTCAGGCCGCCGGTACGCTCCAGGCGATAGGCATCGGCCTGGCGCTGCACCGCCTCGTTGCTGCCCATCAGGGCCAGCACGGCGCCGGCGGGAACACTGACGTCGCGCGAGGGGGCGATGCGGACGTCATCGCCAATGCGCAGGGCGATGATGGAAACATCGTGCCCCAGGGCAGCCTCCAGTTCCTCGACGGTCTTGTCGGCCATGGGATTGCCGGCGGCAATGGCCAGTTCGAAGATATCGCCGGCGAGACCGTACTGGCTCTGGAAATACTCCATGGTGCTCATGCCTTCGGCGCCTTCGCTCTTGTTCACGGGCAGCACGAAGCGGCCGGCGAGAACGAAGTAGATGATGCCGGTGGCCACCAGGGCCAGGCCGATGGGGGTGACGGCAAACAGCTCGAAGGTCGGCATCGCCTCCAGCCCCTGGGCGGTGAGGGATTTGTTGGAGGTGAGGATCAGGTCGTTGAGCAGGATCAGCGGGCTGGAACCGATCATGGTGATGGTGCCGCCGAGGATGGCGCAGAAGCCCATCGGCATCAGCAGGCGCGACATCGGCAGCCCGGTGCGGTTGGATATGCGGCTCACCACCGGCAGGAACAGGGCGGCGGCGCCGACGTTCTGCATGAAGCTGGAGATGAAGCCCACGGTACCGGAGATGAGCGGAATGATGCGCTGTTCGGTGGAGCCGCCGATCTTCATGATGAAGGCGGCGACCTTGCTCATCACGCCGGTCTTGTCCAGGCCGGCGCCGATGATCATCACCGCAATGATGGAGATCACGGCGTTGGCGGCGAAACCGTCAAACAGGTGCTGGGTATCCACCAGCGAGGGTACGATGCTGTCGGGAATCACGGTGGTGAGGCCGAGCAACACCATCACCAGCACGGCGGCCACGTCGACACGGACGACTTCCGACACGAAGAGATAAATGGTAAAGGCAAGAAACGCCATCACCCACATCATTTCCGTGGTGAGGGTCAGATTTTCCAAGGTCCTGCTCCTTGTATTTGATTTGGCTGCAATGTTCGCCGGGCGAACAGGCAGGTATCACGGTAGGCGGTAGTTTGCGCGGTAGCCGGGAATGGGGAGTGGCGACCGCGTTGAGCGCTGGCCATGATACTGAAAACCGCGATGCCACGCCATTGCAGGGGGCGGCGGCGCAGCCCTAAAACCGCAGTGAAATTGACTAATCCAGTGCCGTGTCTGCCCAGCCCATAAAAAAACCCGGCCGAAGCCGGGTTTATCTGCAGCGGGGCGGCCGTTACTTGCGGCTGCCCGGGCCGTTCATTTCGATACCGTTGCTCATGTAGGTATGGAAATACTCCAGCGCACGGTACTCGTCGCTCTGGCTACCGAAGCCCTTGGCGCGGACCTGCTCGTTGCAGCCCTGATAGCGGCGGTGCAGGGTACCCATGTTGCCCCAGGTCTGACGGTATACCGGGAAGTGGGTGGTGTGGCCGAGGGCCGGGCTCAGCATCTCGGCACGGATATAGTGGCCGGCGCTGTCCTTGTGGCAGTTGGCGCAGGACAGGTTGAGCTGGCCGCGCTTCATGTAGAAGTGACGCTTGCCGCGCTCGTACCAGGCCAGGGCGTTGGGATCATTCGGCACCACCACGTTCACCTTCTTGCCGCGCGAGGTGTAGGCCATGTAGGCGGTGATGAAGGCCGCATCGCCGGTGTAGGCCTTGAGCGGCTCCTCGCCGTTCTTGACTCGGCACTCATTGATCTCCTGCTCCAGCGTCTTGACCGTGTTGTTGGCGGCGTCGAAGTAGGGGTAGTTCTGGGCAATACCGACGCCGCCGTTGGGGAAGCAGCTGGCGTAGGTCTTGCCATTTTTGAATGGGGTCTTGAACAGCTTCTCGCCCTTCTTCAGGTCGTCCTCGTAGGGCGGGAAGTCCTCTTCCAGCGCTTCCCAGGTGACGCGGGAGACCGGGTCGATGGCGTAGACGCCGTTGGCGAATTCCTGCAGCGAAACACCGGGGAACTTCTTCATGTAGTACTCGCGGAATTCCTTCAGGTCCTGCTGCGGCGAGGCCTGGGCGGCCAACGGCACGCCAACCAGCAGTGCCAGCGCGGTTGCTGTGGTGAGCAATGCTTTCATATCCTGACTCCTCTTACATCTGGCATGTAGTGTTTTTATTGCGGGAGACTCTTAGCCAATAGCTGCCTCGGCCGAATCCTTCTCGCCCTTGTTGTCGACCCAGGAGAGAGTGACCTTGTCACCCTTCTTGGCGCCGGAGAACTCGATGGAGAGATAGGGGTTGGCGGAGATGGCGGCACCCCAGGCGGCCTCGAGCACGTTCTTGCCGTTGTGGGCGCAGGTGACGTCCTGGATGTAGTGGGCCGGGATGACCTGGCCGGTCTTCTTGTCCTTGCGCTGGCCGGTCTCCATCACGTGCTTGATGAGGGCCTTGACCGTGCACACGTCGCCCTTGAGGGTGGCGCGGATCTTGATTGAATCTGCCATGTTGGAAATTC
>JANJXC010000094.1 GCA_024709225.1 Gammaproteobacteria bacterium
GAGCTTGACGAACCAGCGCCGCGCGCCGTCGTCGATCACATGGCTGGCGTTGATGCAGCCGCCGCCGACGCTGCGCCGGCCGCGCAGCACGAAGGTCGCGCCGCTGGCGTCGCCGATCTCGGCGGCAATGGTGTTCCACAGCGACGTGGTCATGGCTCAGCGATCAAAACCAAAAGACTTAAACGCAGAGACGCGAAGGACGCAAAGGAAAAAGATTGATGGGCAAAAAAGCATGAATATTCACTCGGCATCCTTTGCGCCCTTTGCGTTCTCTGCGTCTTTGCGTTGAGCTTCTTTTTCTTCACCCCAACGCGCCAGCACCGCATCAAACACCTCGTCCACGGTGATGAGCTGCATGCAGCGGTTGTCGGCGCAGGTCTTGTGGCGCGGCGTGCCGTAGCAGGGTCCGCATGCGATGTCGTGGCGCAGCAGGCGCACCTGGCCGGGTGCGCCGAACGGCGCCGTCTGGGTGGGGCGGGTCGGGCCGTACAGGCCGAGCACGGCGGTGCCGACGGCGGCGGCGATGTGCACCGGCCCGGTATCGGTGCACACCAGCAGCTCGGCCGCGGCCATCACCCCGGCCATGGCCGGCAGGCTGGTGCGGCCGGCCACATCCAGGCCACCGCCGGCCGCCACCTGGGCGGCGAGGTCTGCCTCGTTGGGCGCGCCGGTGATCACGGTCGCCACCCCGGCGGCAGTGAGGCGGCGGTTCAGCTCGACCCAGCGCGCCACCGGCCAGGCGCGGATGTTCACCCGGTTGCCGCCGCTGTGGCTGTTGCCCGGGTGCAGTACCACGAAGCGCGCCGGCAGCCCGGCGGGCGGCGGCGCCGGCACCAGCCGCGGCAGGGCGTGCGGCGCCGCCAGACCGGCCGCGGCCAGCACGGCGCGGTGATTCTCCACACCATGGCGGTCCTGCCAGTCGGCGCCGTCGCCATAACCCACCACCCGCTCCGCGCGCAGGGCATGGGCGAAGCGGTGCATGTAGGCGGCGCATTCCAGATTGAGCACCAGGGCATAGGGGTCCCGGCGTGCGCTACGCACCAGGGCGCGCTTGACCGGCGACAGCCAGATCGGCAGCTTGCGGTGGCGCAGGCGGTGAACCACGGCCAGGCGCGGGTCGGCGCCGAACAGTGCCGCCGAACCGGGCGTCGCCAGCCATTCGATGCGGGCGTCGGGCCAACGCGCCAGCAGCGGGTCGAGGACACAGGTGGCGAGCACGGTATCGCCCACCGCGCCGCAGCGGATAACCAGTATGCGTGGCCCTGCCTTGCTGTCGCTGTTCGCCATCGTGTCGTGTCCCGAGCAAAGCGCCGATTATACGGCGCGGCGCCGTCGAACCGATAACCTGCGGTGTCTTGCCGCTACAATGGTGGCAGTCCTGTTCCCCCTGCCTCTGGAGCGTGTCCGCCATGGCCAAGGTATTGCCCGAGATCGACGCCGAACTGGCCGCCTGGATGGCGGCCCAGCCGCTGTTCTTCAACGCCACCGCACCGCTGGCCGCCGCTGGCCACGTCAACCTGTCGCCGCGCGGCCTGGACACCTTCCGTGTACTCGGCCCCCATGAGGTGGCCTGGCTGGACCTGACCGGCAGCGGCAACGAAAGCGCCCCCCATCTGGTGGAGAACGGCCGCCTCACGGTGATGTTCTGCGCCTTCAGCGGCCCGCCGCGCATCCTGCGCCTGTACGGGCGCGGCGAGGTGGTGCTGCCGGGCGACCCGGCCTGGGCGGAGCTGCGGCCGCTGTTTCCCGACTTTCCCGGCGTGCGCCAGATCGTGCGCCTGGCGGTGCAGCGGGTGCAGACCTCCTGCGGCGCCGGCGTGCCGCTGATGGACTACCGCGGCCCGCGTGACGAGCTGCTGGCCTGGGCGCGCAACAAGGGCGAGGAGGGGATGGCGGAGTATCGGCGGCAGAAAAACGCCGTCAGCATCGACGGCCTGCCGGCGCCGGGTCTGGATTCCTGAAGGTCAACACCTGCCGCAAAGGCGCAGAGAAAACAAGTCGTAGGGTGCGCATCGCGCACCCTGGGGCGGCGGGCAGGGCCATGGTGCGCAGTGCGCACCCTACCAAAACTGCAGCGACGTGGTCGTCTGCGCGGCAGCCGCACCGGCGACGCCGTGTGCGGTGCGCACCTGCAACCACCAGCCAACCTCTCTTTTCTCCGCTCCTCTGCGACAGGTTTTCCCTTGTGTATACTGCACGGCAATTATCAACAACCCCGGATACTCCCTTGAATCCCTCCAAGCGCAACTCCCTGGACGAATGGGTCCGTCGCGTCAGCGAAGAGGAGATGCCGATATTTGGCCACACCGTGCAGCAGGTGGTGAGCGTGGCCGAGGATGAAAACGCCCCCATCGCCGAGCTGGCCCGGGTGATCCTGCAGGACGCCTCCATGACGGCGCGCGTGCTCAAGCTGGCCAACAGCGTTTACTACAACCCGCACACCCAGCAGATCAGCACCATCAGCCGCGCCGTGGTGGTGCTCGGCTTCACCACCGTGCGCAGCATGTGCCTGTCCATCGCCCTGGTGGACTCCTTCGTGCAGGGGGCGCCGCGCGACCGCCTCACCCGCGAGTTGGCGCGCGCCATCCACGCCGCGGTGCAGGCCCGCACCGTGGCCCTGGTGCGGGGCGACGAGTCGCCGGAAGAGGTCTTCATCGCCACCCTGCTGTATCACCTGGGCGACCTTGCCTTCTGGTGCTTCAGCGGCGAGGTCGGCGATCGTCTGGATACCCTGCTGCGCCAGCCCGGCATCACGCCGGAGCAGGCGGAGATGGAGGTGCTGGGCTTTCCCCTGCGCCAGCTCACCGCCAGCCTGGTGAAGGAGTGGCGCATCAACGACCTGCTCAGCGCCACCCTGCGCAACCCCGACAGCAAGGAGGTGCGCAGCCGCACCATCACCCTGTGCCACCAGCTGGCGCGGGCGGCGGAAAAGGGCTGGGAAGGGGGCCGGCTCCAGCAGCTCACCCTCGAGCTGGCGGAGATCACCGGGCAGAGCGACAAGGCGGTCAGCGCCACCCTGCACCAGAATGCCCGCGATGCGGCGCGCATCGCGGGCTATTACGGCGCGGCGGCGGCGGCGGCGGTGATCCCGCTGCCGCGCGGCGAGCAGGTGGTGGGGGAAGAGGAGCTCAACATCCCGGAGTACCCGGAGCCGGACGGCATGCTGCAACTGCGCATCCTGCGCGAACTGGCCCTGCTGCTGGATGACCCCCAGTCGGATTTCAACCTGGTGATGGAACTGGTGCTGGAGGGGATCTACCGCGGCACCGGCATGGACCGCACCCTGTTTGCCCTGCTTACCCCGGATCGGCGCGGCCTGCGCGCCAAGTTCGCCCTCGGCGGCGAACGCGACGCCCTTACCGGCAGTTTTCACTTCACCCGCCACCCGCAGGAGGAGAATGTGTTTTTCCAGCTGCTGGACAAGCCTGCCCCCCTCTGGTTCGACCCGGTCCGGCGCCAGGAGCAGCGCCGCTGGCAGAGCCACCAGCTGGCCGAGGCGGTGGGCCGGGCCCCCTTCTTCGCCGCCCCCATCGTGGTCAATGGCAGGGCCATCGGCCTGTTCTTTGCCGATCGGGCCCTGAGCGAGCGGGCCCTGGACGAGGAGAGTTTCGAGAGCTTCAAGCACTTCGCCCAGCAGGCCGGTCTGGGTCTGGGCCACCTGGCGCAGCGGCGGCGTTAACACAGGGAATCGTCCCCGGCAAGGCCTTTTGGGCCCAAAGCAGAATTCTTATACACAGTCAACAGACGGGATCGACGCGCTACCACGCGTCTGCGACACAGTTTCCATTAGCATGCAGCAATATTCTGTAACGCATTGAATTATATCGATTTAATATAGCGGTTAAATTCTCGCCAGTTTAACAAAACTGTAGCAGTGACGCGGCCTAGGGGCGCTTTACCCCAATTCATCCACAAAGTTATCCACAGGTTTTGTGGATAATCCGGCTTCCACAAGCGGCACAAGGAGTTAGCCGATATTTCGCAGATTTTGCCTCAGTCTGCGGCGCTAACTGAGGGTCGGCGCGGCGCCCGTCGGACGGCTGCCGCGCCGGAGGATGATGGCCCGGACCGGGCCGTGCGCTTGGGGGGAGGTCAGGCCTTGCCGGCCGCTGCCGCCAGCCGCGCCGCGGGCAGGGAGGGGGGCGGCGGCTCGACGGCATGGCGCATGGCGAGGGCATAGATCTGCAGCAGGTCTTCCTCGCTCACGTCGATATAGGAATCCAGCTCCGACAGGGCGTACACCAGGTCGCTGTGGGCGATGACGCACTTCTCGCCCACCGGGCAGGCCAGTTCGACCGGTTGCCGTGCCGGCAGCAGCGCCAGGGGATAACGGCGCCACGGGAAGGCATAGTTCACCAGCATCGCCGCCAGCAGGATCACCCCCACGTTCACCAGCACCGGCTCCAGCAGGAAGCCGTAGCCCAGGGCGTGGATCTGCGGGCCGCCCACCACGGCGATGAGGGCGGTGGCGCCGCCCGGCGGGTGCAGGCAGCGCAGGTAATACATCACGGCGATGGACAGCGCCACCGCCAGCGGCGCGGCGACCAGCGGGTCGGCGACCCACTGGGCGCAGGTCACGCCCACCGCCGCCGACAGCAGGTGGCCGCCGAGCAGCGGCCAGGGCTGCGACAGGCTGCCGTGGGGCACGGCGAACAGCAGTACCGCCGAGGCGCCCATGGAGGCCACCACCAGGGCGGCGCCCTGCAGGTCGAGCACGCGGCCGCTGACCCAGAACACCAGCAGCATGCCGGCAAAGGCGCCCAGGGCCGACACCAGCTTTTCCCGATGGCTGGCCGGATGGTCGTCACCCTGGCCCAGCCAGGTCACAAAACGTTGCCACATCATCTCACGCATACCCAGTCTCAACCCGTGCTCCACGCGCGCGGGCGTTTCATGCCGGAAATCTTGCAGGCCTGCTTCACGTAGCCGTAGGGAAACAGCTGGAACAGGTGGTTCTGCGCCTTGCGGCCGTAGCCCAGCTCGTCGGCGAGGAATTTTATGGTGAAACGGGCGTCGGGTGCGATCTGGTGCTCGGCGAAGTAGCTGCGCATGAAGCGGAAGACCTGCCAGTGCTCGTCGTTCAGCTCCAGCTGCTCCTGCCAGGCCAGCTGCTGGGCCACATGCTCGTCCCACAGCTCAGGCTCCACCAGATAGCCTTCGTCATCCGTCGCCACGGCATTGCCGTTCTTGTCGGTAATCATGGTCTGCTCCTCCTCGTGGTGTCTGCCGACGGTCAGCGCCGTCAGCCGGGTACGGAGATCATGGTATGGGCGGTAATTAAATCGGACAAACGATATTTTGTGTATGTTAATATTTGAATGTTCGATACGTGAGGCCAAGCAATATGGATATCGAGTTCGCCCGCACCTTTCTCGCCGTGGCTGCCGCCGGCAATTTCGTCGGCGCCGCCACCCGTCTCCATGTCACCCAGTCCACGGTGAGCGCCCGCATCCAGGCGCTGGAGACCCAGCTCGGGGCGCGGCTGTTCCGCCGCGGCCGCGGCGGGGCCGAACTCACCGTGGAGGGGCAGCGCTTCCTGCGCCATGCCAAGACCCTGGTGCAGACCCTGGAGCAGGCACGCCACGATGTCGGCCTGCCGGCGGGCTTCCAGGGCAGCCTGACCCTTGCCGCCCGCATTGCCCTGTGGGAGGGCTATCTGCCGCGCTGGTCGGCGTGGATGCAGCAGGAGGCGGCGGATATCTCGCTGCGCATGGAGATCGGCATGGAGGCGGAGATGATGCAGGGGCTGGTGCAGGGCACCATCGATATCGCGCTGATGTACACCCCGGAAAGCCGCCCCGGCCTGGGCATCGAACGGCTGTTCGACGAGACCCTGCTGCTGTTCAGTACCGACCCCGCGCGCGCCTGGCCGGACCCGGGCTATGTGGATATCGACTGGGGCCAGGAGTTTCATGCCCAGTTCAGCACCCACTACCCCGACGTGCCGCCGCCGGCGCGCACCGCCAACATCGGCTGGCTGGCCATGCAGTGCCTGCAGCAGAGCGGCGGCTCGGCCTATCTGCCGATACGCATCGCGCGCCGCCTGCTGCAGGAGAAACGCCTGTTCCGGGTGGAGGGCAGCCCGGCATTCACCATGCCGGCATACATGGTCTATCCGACCGATCGTGCGGAAAAGAATCTGGCCACCGCCCTGCGCGGGCTGCGCGAACTGGCGGTGGAGGAACAGCGGCTGGCGAAGTAGGGCCGAACCTACGGCGGCACGGAGCGAAAGCGCAACTCGGTATACAGCCTGCCCTCGAACAGGGCCTCCAGGGTGATCTGGCCGCTGGTCTGTTGCACGCTGAAGCCCGGCTGCGGCGGCGGCTCGATGCTCTCCACACGCAGGTGCTGTGCCGGATACTCCAGGGTCAGGGTGACGCGCAGCGGAAAATAGCCGTCGAGAAAGCGGCGCTGGAACGGGCCGTTGCGCAGCACGTACTCCTCGCCCTCGCGGCGCAGCAGGCGCGCCGCGGCGGCCACGCACAGTACCGCGCCGTGTTCGATGTTCTCCATCTGCACCGACTGTCCCTCCACCCAGGCCCGTTCGATGCCGCTGGCCGATACCACGCGCAGGTCGCGCATCTCGCGGTAGCTGTACACCACCTCCGCCCGCGGCACCGGGTCGAGATTCTCATGGCACTGCGCCTGTTCCACCCAGCCGTCGTCAAGGCTGCTGGCGAGGATGCGCAGGCCATTGCGCGAGTGGGGCACGCGCTTGTCCGGCATCACGGCGAGAAACTCCAGCTCGCCGCTGTTGACGTCGAAGGCGTAGGGGTGCGCGCGGCTGTCGTCCTCGAACCAGCGCTCCAGTTCCTCCGGCGTCAGATCCTGCGCCGCCAGGAGCGGCGCGCACAGCAGCAGCACGGCGCAGAGTCCGCCTCTCATCGCCGTATCCCCGGCGTCTCGATGGGCAGGCCGTTGCCGCGCGCATGGAGATACACCTCCAGGGCGATGAACTCCTCCGAGCCCACCTCGTAGGGCAGGGCGCGCAGGGTGGCGTAACAGTCGCGGAACTTGCCGTGCAGGCTGGAGACCCCGCCGGTGAGCAGGCGATGGGCGGGGAAGGCGTTGCTGTGGCCCTGGTTCAGCACCTGGTCGCGCAGCTTGAGGTCCACATAGCGGTCGTGGCAGTGGTGGCAGCTCATGTCGAGCTGGCCGATGCGTGTGTGGTACAGCGCCTTGCCGCTGTCGTACCACGGCTTGAGCGGCCCGCTGACATCGACGTTCACCGGCTCGCCGCGGGCAAGGTGACGCACGAAGGTCTCCAGCTTGATTAGCTCCGGCTCGTCGTAGGTGAGCGGGAACTCGTCGAGATGCTGTTCGCGGCAATCATTGATGCGCTGGTGCAGGGTGAGCGGGCCGCCATGCCTGGTGCTGTACACCGGATAGCGCGCGATGCCCTTGCGGTCGAGCCCGCTGCCGTTGTCGCCGTGGCAGCCGGCGCAGGAGTTGCCGTTGTAGCCCGGCGCACGGAACAGCGTGCCGCCGTCCTCCACCGTGTACATGCCGGGGTTTTCGAATTCATCGTCCTGCATCGCCTGCATCTGCTCGGGCAGATAGGCATAGCCCGACACCGGTTGTTCCCAGGCCGGCGCCGCCAGGGGCAGCAGCGCGATGGCGGCGAGCAGGACACGCCTCATCGCAGCGTCACCAGATAGGCCACCACGTCCTCCACCTCCTGCGCCGTGAGGATGGTGGTGGCGTGGTCGGGGTGGGGGCGGTGATAGCGCGCCGGGTCGCGATAGAAGGCCGGCATGATGGTCTCCGGATTGATCAGTTTCTCATCCACCACGCGCAGCCGCAGTTCACCGGCGGAGAGGCGCGCACCGACGCCGAACAGCGGCGGTGCCAGCGTGCCGTGCATGGGGTGCTCGGGGATGGGCAGCAGGTGGCAGGAGATGCAGTTGCCGCGCTCGCGCGAGGCGACTATCGCGCGGCCGCGCGCCGCATCGCCCTGCAATCCGCCCAGGGGCGCGGCGATGGCGAAGTTTTCCGCGCGCCAGGGCAGGTAGGCCTCCTGCGCCGCCAGCGGCGCCAACAGGCAGCAGAACAGCGGCAAAGAGAAGAGGTATTTCATGGGCAAATTTGGACTGGGTACAAAGCGCAGTGTAGTGCATGTGGCGTGGCGCGGTCGCACTGCAATTCTGCTTATGCGCCGATAACGATTATTTGCCGTCATCTTCGGCCCCCAACCGTTAGAATCCGTGGTCGACCGGCAGCAAGGCTGTCCCGCACCACGATCAATAATTCATTCACTCGGAGACGAAACACCATGCGATTGATTCTTCTGGGCGCCCCCGGCGCCGGCAAAGGCACTGTAGCCAAGCTGCTGACCGCTCTCGACGGCTCGGTACAGATTTCCACCGGCGACATCCTGCGCGGCGCCGTGAAGGAAGGCACCGAGCTGGGCAAGAAGGCCGACGCCTTCATGAAGGCCGGCGACCTGGTGCCGGACGAACTGATCCTCGGCATCATGGGCGAGCGCCTGCAGCAGCCGGACTGCGCCAAGGGCTTCCTGCTCGACGGCTTCCCGCGCACCATCCCGCAGGCCGAAGCCCTGCAGGGCATGCTGGCCAAGCTGAACATCAAGCTGGATTTCGCCGTGAATCTGGATGTGCCGCGCGAGGTGATCCTTGATCGCCTGACCACCCGCCGCACCTGCTCCAACTCCGCCTGCCAGGAGATCTACAACGTCAAGAGCAAGCCGACCAAGGTCGAGGGCAAGTGCGACAAGTGCGGCAGCCCGGTGATTCAGCGTGACGACGAAACCGAAGAGGCGATCAGCAAGCGTCTCGATACCTACAACGAGAAGACCGCGCCACTGGCCGATTTCTACCGCAAGGCCGGCCTGCTGCTCGACATCAACGCCACCTCCAGCGACACCGTCGTGGCCACCATCAAGAGCAAGCTCGGCGTCGGCTGCTGCGGCAGCTGCTCGTAAGTGCTGAAAACCATCTGTCGCAGAGTCGCGGAGACGCAGAGTTTGATAGGCCGTATTTTATAAACATCTCTGCGCCGCCGCGTCTCTGCGGCAGTGTTTGAAGAAACAAAAAAGGGGCAGCCGCGCGGCTGCCCCTTTTTTGTTTTGCCGTGCGGCGCGCTTACTTGGCGCGGGCGCGGTACTCGTCGGTGCGGGTGTCGATTTCGATCTTGTCGCCGATCTCGACGAAGGCCGGCACGGACAGCTCATAACCGGTGTTGAGCTTGGCCACCTTCATCACCTTGCCGGAGGTGTCGCCCTTGGCGGCCGGCTCGGTGTAGACGATTTCGCGCACCACGGTGGTGGGCAGGTCCACGGAGATGGCCTTGCCGTTGTAGAAGGTCACCTGGCACTGCATGCCGTCTTCCAGGTACTTCAGTGCGTCGGTCATGTTCTCCGCTTCGATTTCGTACTGGTTGTACTCCTCATCCATGAACACATACATGGGGTCGGCGAAGTAGGAGTAGGTGACGTCCTTGGTTTCGAGGATCACGGTCTCGAACTTGTCGTCGGCGCGGTACACGGTTTCCATGCCGGCGCCGGTGAGCAGATTCTTCATCTTCATCTTGACCACAGCGGCGTTGCGGCCCGACTTGTTGAACTCGGCCTTCAGCACGACCATGGGTTCATTGCCAACCATCATGACCTGGCCGGCGCGGATTTCCTGTGCGGTTTTCATAGTGAGGGTACTGTCTGGGTGGAAAAGAGGGCGGAATTATACCCGAATGTCCAATAAATTCGTACGCCCCCGCGGGTGTTTTGCCCTAGGCGGCGGCGGGGGCGCAAAACGAGTGCAAATTTGCCGCCAGAGCGCCCAAATCTGACATTTGCCGGGCCCACAGCTCGGCGTGCACGGTGTAGGCGGCGCGGTGGCCAAGAAAGTCCTCCCAGTGTTCCGCCGTCCCTTCTTCCAGGTTCCAGGCCTGCCACAGGTTGCGCAGCGCCGCGGCCTCCAGCGGACCCAGCCCGGCGCAGTAGCGGTGCAGAAAGGCCTCCAGCTTGTGGCTGTGGGCATCCCCCTCCTGGCGGTAGGGCTGCCACACCAGGGGACGGCCGGCCCACTGTGCGCGCACGAAGGAGTCCTCGCCGCGCACGAAATTGATGTCGCAGGCCCACAGCAGGCGGTCGTAGCGATCCTGCTCCATGAAGGGCAGCACCTGCACGGTCAGCGCGCCGGCACCAAAACAGGCACTCGGCGCCGCGTCGTAGAGGTCTGCGATGCGCCGCGCCAGCACCCCCTCCGGCACCAGCACACGCAATGGCTGCTCGGACCGTTCCCAGCGGCGCAGCAGCGGGGCGATGTGGGCACAGTCGTAGGCGAACAGCGACAGGCGCAGTTCGCCGTCCGCCGGGGGCAAGCCCAGTTCGGCCCAGAATGCCGCCTGTGCCGCGGCGTCGGCCTGGAAGGCGCGGCGCTTCTCCAGCAGGCCGCGCTCGCGCAGCAGGCCGCCGGTGCCGCGCACAAAGCCGGGAAAGAAAAAGTGCCGCAGCAGCGGCAGGCTGGGTTGCGGCGAGGCAAGACCATGGCAGCCGGCCACCCAGTCCTCCGCGCTCAGGTGCTCCACCGTCACCCAACGCGGCGCCTGCGGCCGCGCCGCCATGGCCGCCAGATAGGGCTCGGGCAGGGTGCAGGCGAAGGTGTCGATCACCACGTCGGCCACCGCCTCCGGCGTGACGGGCGGAAACGGCGTGCTCCACAGCCGCACCTCGACGCCGCGGCTGTGCTGCAGCGGGCTCTGCGGGTCGATGTCGGGGTTGATGCGGCGGAAGGAGGCGAGGTCGTCCACCCACAGACGGACCTGCAGGCCATGCTCGGCCGCCAGCTGTCGCGCCAGGCGCCAGCAGATGCCGATGTCGCCGAAGTTGTCGACCACGGAGCAGAAGATATCCCAGCGGGGTACGGGCATGGAGAGAACCGGGAAAGCGAGTCAGGCGGTGATCATGGCACAGGCAGGCGGGCCAAACGAAGAAGCGTAGGAGCGAATCGTATTCGCGATAATCGTTCGATGGGCAGGTCGCGAATAGGATTCGTGGCGGGTCAATCCCACATCACGTCGCAGCCCTGGCGCGCCGAGGCGTCCAGCAGTTCCAGCAGTGGCAGGGCGCGCACGCCGAGTGGCGGCCCGACCTCCTTCTCCTCGTCTTCGTCTTCCTTGTCTTCAGACGGCGCCGGCTGTTGTGCTGCCGCAGCCGCCTGCTGCGCCGCCAGCGCGGCCTGCAGGCGCACCCGTGCCGCCGGAATGTCCGCCGCGAGCAGGGCGCCGGGCACGCTGCCGCTGTGGCCCATCATCCTGAGCAGGGTCTGCGCAATGTCGCCGAACAGGGTGATGTCGGCATAGGCGCGGCTGTGAAAGGTCACCAGCATGGGCGGAGGCTCCGGCAAGCGATGGGGCAAGCTGAATGCTATCAGGGTAGGGTGCGCAATGCGCACCCTACCCCTGGCGCGAAGTCAGCAGCGCGTGCACTGCTCCACCGGCAGGCCGCGGCGCAGCCAGCCGGGACCGGCGCCGCTGCCGGCCATGCCTTCCTTGACGTTGTAGACATTGGTGAAGCCCTGCGCCTCCAGATAACGCTGCACCTGGGTGGTGCGGTTGCCGGTACGGCAGATGAGGCCGATAGGGGCATTCCTGTCGCCGCCCACCCGTTGCAGCAGATCGGCCATGAAACCCTGCCCACCCTGCGGATGCTGCATGTCGAGCAGGCTGGCCCCCTTGGCCACGCCGGTCTGGCGCCACTCCGGCGGGGTACGGATATCGATGAGGGTGAGCTTGCCCGCCTCGACGGCGGCAAGGGCCTCCGGTGCCGACAGCACAGCCCCGGCGGCGTGCAGCGCCAATGGTTGCAGCAGAGCGAGCAGCAACGACACGATCAGATAACGCTTCATGAGACATTCCTCGGGAAAGTGACTGCGCTTAAAGACTCTATCCGCCGTGGCAGGTTCCGTCGCCGTCAGAACAGAAAGGGGGCTGACGCCCCCTTTCATTCATGCTCAGTCCTGCGAGTTGCAGCTCTTCATCAGCTGCATGATACGCACGCCGAGAAACACGAACACGATGATCGAGCCGACGACGCCGAAAATGGCTCCAATTGCAGTGGCATCCATAATGTTATCTCTTGGGTAATGATAAGGGTGGAGTGTGGTGGCCGCCACCTGGGCGGTGGCGCAATCTAGCGAAACCAGCACAACGTGTAAACCCTGAAATTTACAGGTTTTTCGCGCGCTGCGCCGCGAGCGTGGCCCTGCGGTTTGAACCATGTCCCTGTGTCGTGTAGGGTGAAGCGCACAGCGTGTCGCGGATTCTGCATGATCGTCACCAGCTTTCTCGCCTTTCTGCTGTGCTTCGTCGCCATCGGCCTGTGGTCGATGCGCCGCAGCCGGCACAACAGTATCGACTACCTGCTCGCCGGGCGCAGCGTGGCGCCCTGGCTCACCGCGCTGTCGGCGGTGGCCACCAACAACAGCGGCTACATGTTCATCGGCCTCATCGGCTACACCTACCTCACCGGCCTCGCGGCGATCTGGATGATGCTGGGCTGGATCATCGGCGACTTCATCGCCTCCAGCTTCATCCATCGCCAGGTGCGCCTCGCCACCGAACGCCACGACGTGCACACCTTCAGCGGCCTGCTGTCACGCTGGCAGGGCGGCAACTATCGCGTGTTGCGCTTCCTCAGCGGGGTGATGATCCTGCTGTTTCTCGGCACCTACGCCGCGGCGCAGCTCTCCGCCGGCAGCAAGGCCCTGCAGGTGCTGTTCGAGTGGGAGCACTGGGCCGGCGCGGTGATGGGGGCGGTGATGGTGCTGCTGTACTCCTTCGCCGGCGGCATCCGCGCCTCCATCTGGACCGATGCGGCGCAGTCCATCGTGATGATCGGCGCCATGTTCCTGCTCATGGCGGCGGCCCTCGCCAGCCTGGGCGGCTGGAGCGCCTTCGTGGCGGGGCTGCATGCGGTCGAGCCCGGCTACATGCAGCTGTTCCCCGTGGTGGAGGGATACGGGCCGTGGCTCGGTCCGCTGCTGTTCGTGGCGGGCTGGGTGTTCGCCGGCTTCGGCGTTGCCGGCCAGCCGCACATCATGATCCGCTTCATGGCGCTGGACGATGCGGATAATCTCCGCGCCGCACGCGCCTGGTACTACGGCTGGTTCACCCTGTTCTGGAGCGCCGCCATCATCGTCGGCATGGGTGCGCGCCTGCTGCTGCCGGAGGTGGCGAGCTTCGACGCCGAACTGGCCTTGCCGACGCTGGCGCTGCAACTGCTGCCCGAGGTGCTGGTCGGCGTGATCCTCGCCGGCATCTTCGCCGCCACCATGTCCACCGCCGACTCGCTGATCCTGAGCTGCGCCGCGGCGCTGACGCGCGACTTCCACTGGCAGAAACAGGATCACTACTGGCTCACCAAGCTCGGCACCGTCGCCGTCACCCTCGGCGCCCTCGCCATCGCCCTGTCCGGCCACAAGAGCGTGTACGACCTGGTGCTCGATGCCTGGGGCGTGCTGGCCTCCGCCTTCGCCCCGCTGCTTACGGTCTATGCCCTCGGCCAGCGCGTGAGCGAACGGCTGGCCGTCGCCATGCTGATCAGCGGCGTGTTCACCATGTACGGCTGGAGCCTGTACGGACCGGTGGCGGTGTATGCGGTGGCGCCCGGCATCAGTGCCGGTCTGCTGGTATTCGTCGCGGCGAAGTGGTTCAGCCGCGGCTTTCGATAAGCGGCCGCAACACCTGCTCGAAGCACTGCCGCTGTCGCGGTGACAGGCTGGCGAGGTTGCCGTCGTTGGCCAGCAGCAGCTTGGCCACACCGAAGGCGAGCACCGGGTCGAGGCCGCACTCGTCGGCGAGGGCGCGAATGGCCGCCGGGTCATCGTCGTGCAGCAGGTTGAGTTGGCGCAGATTCATGGTTGCAGTCCGGTGGAAGATGCCGCAGCGTAGCGAGTGGTTTTTTATCCTGCAAGCTGCCGGTAAGCTAACCACTCAATTCGATTGTCAGGAGAGCGCCATGCTTGAAAACCGGGAAGGCCAGCCGATCCCCTTCGTCGTGTTCCGCACCCGTCGTGGTCACGAATGGGTCGACCTCACCAGCGACGACATCTTCAAGGGCAGGACCGTCATCGTCTTCTCCCTGCCCGGCGCCTTCACGCCCACCTGCTCCTCTTCCCATGTGCCGCGCTACAACGAGCTGGCCCCGGTATTCCGCGAGCACGGCGTCGACACCATCGCCTGCATTTCCGTCAACGACACCTTCGTGATGAATGCCTGGCAGGCCGAGCAGAAGGCCGACGAGATCCTGTTCATTCCCGACGGCAACGGCGAGTTCACCGAGGAGATGGGCATGCTGGTGGACAAGGACGACCTCGGCTTCGGCCAGCGCTCCTGGCGCTACTCCATGCTGGTGAAGAACGGCGTCATCGACAAGATGTTCATCGAGCCGGACAAGCCGGGCGACCCATTCGAGGTGTCCGATGCGGACACCATGCTGGCCTACATCGCGCCCGACGCCAAGAAGCCGCTGGAGGTGGTGATCTTCACCCGTGAGGGCTGCCCCTACTGCGTCAAGGCCAAGGGCCTGCTGCAGGACCGCGGCATCCCCTACGAGGAACTGGTGCTGAACCGCGACTACACCGGCCGCGCCCTGCGCGCGGTCAGCGGCGTCGACATGGTGCCGCAGGTGTTCATCGACGGTGAACACGTCGGCGGCTCCGACAAGCTGGAGGCCTGGCTGGCCCGGCACGGTTGAGCCGGCCCGCGGCACACCTCGGGGTGTGCCGCGGCGCAGGCCGCGCGTGTCCGGCCCAGATAAGTGTCCCGAATTCGTAACCAGGCACAGGGCGCCCCATGGGCGCCGTACTTATGTCCATGGATGGACGGTATTTCGGCGCGCCAGGAGGAAGCGCGCCGAAGCGGCGGGCACGGCCCGCCCTATGACGCGCCGAAGATTAAGTGGACACCCGTGCTTCAGTCCATGTAACTGGTGGCCTCGGTGCCGGGGTCGGGCAGGCCGGCGATGCGCCAGGCCTCGCGGGCGCCGTGGAACAGCCGTTCCACGCAGCGCTGATCCAGGCTGCTGTGCAGGCAGGCCAGGTGCATGGGCGGCGCCGCCCCGTACTGCACGAAATGCTCGCGCAAATAGCGTATTACCCGCCAGTGCTCGTCGTTCAGGCGACCGATGCCGTCGGCCTCGGCGAGGTTGGCGGCCATTTGCTCCGTCCAGCGCCCGCTGTCGCACTCCATGCCAAGCCGCCGTACGCCCACCAACTCGTGTTCTGTGGTCATGTCACACCTCCTGCGCAAATACTGGACTACTAAAGTCAAGTATAGCCGGCGTTGGCGCGCCGCAAGGAGGTGGCGAAGCTAGCTGCTCAGCGCGGGCACTGCCACGAAGGGGTAGGGTTGTGCCGCCTGCGGTTTGGCGCTGCCGGTGCCATCGATGGAATTGCGGAACTGCAGGTATTCCCGCTGCGCCTCCTCCTGTGCCTGCATGCGGTAGGCGTCGATGGTGTCGAAGTTGGCCAGCAGGGTGTCGACCACCTTGCGATCCAGGATGTTGCGCTGGGTCAGTTCCACCAGTTTTTCCCGTACCGCGTCCTTGTGCAGCGCAAAGCGATAGGGGCGCGTCTCCAGCAGGGCGGTGAACACGTCGGCGGCGGCGATGATGCGTGCCCCGAGCGGGATGGTGAGGGCGGTGCAACGGCCGGGATAGCCGTTGCCGTCCAGTCGCTCGTGATGCATGGCCGCCCAGTTGCGGATCTCTTCCATCCCTTGCAGCGGTTCGAGGATGCGGTAGGTGTAGTAGGCGTGCGATTTGATGGTGCGGAATTCGCTGCTGGTCAGATTGCCGTTTTTCTCGAGAATTTCCGCCGGAATGGCCAGTTTGCCGATGTCGTGCAGATAGCCGGCCACCTTGATCTTCTGGCATTCGGTTTCGGAAAAGCCGATCAGGTTGGCCAGCACCGAGGCGACGGTGGCCACGCCGCTGGAGTGGGTGGCGGTGAAGCGGCAGCGGAAGTCGATGATGTGGGCCAGCAGTTCGGCGAAATCCAGCAGGTCGTCGTTTTCCAGCTCCACCGAGTAGTTGCGGCAATTGGCCACCAGCACCTGCTCCAGGGTGGGCGAGACGACATCGAGCCAGAAGCGTTCCTTCCAGGCCAGCTCGGAGAAGGCATCCACCTGGTCCGGATCGAACTTGCTGCCGGAGCCGCGGGCGATGGTGGCTACGATGCGGTCCACCTGCTCCAGGATCGGCTGGTTCTTGTCGATCAGCACGTCGATGCGATCGGCCAGAAACAGCAGATTGGATTCCATGGGGGCGACGTGCCCCAGCCGGTCGCTGTCGGCATATTCCGTGTGATGGTAGCGAATGATGGTCGAAACGCCCGAAAAGTTGCGGAATTTGTTCAGCAACAGGTAACCGGCCTCGCAATGCTGGTTGGTGTCGGCGGCATCGTCATAGGCCAGCAGGCGATCGCGTTCGTGGATGGAAAGCACGCCGATATCGTGCAGCAGGCCGGCGATGACCAGATCGTACTGGGTCTTCTGCGAGGCACCCATCTCGCGGGCAATCTGGTTGGCGATATAGGCCACCCGCTTGTGGTGGTTGGCGATGCGGCTATCGATGTGGTCGACGGCGCTGGCAATGGATACGACAAAATCCAGCAAATTAATCGAACGTGGGGTGAACATGCGACAACTCCCTGTCATTGATGCGTCATATATCCTGGGTGCCCTGGTATGGGCGACAGTCTGGCAGCGAAATATTACAGCCAATGTCCCGGGGAATTATACGGAATCTTCTTAGCCAACAGGCGGTGCGTATGCTGGACCGGGTATATCCCCAGCTCCTTGATAAAGATCAAGGCGGTCGTACCTGTTGTATTTCAGCATGGCCGCCTGTGGCAAATGCCCGGATAATTTATTGATATTTATCAAAATTTCCGCGGCCGAATAGGGCCGTCCATGGATCTGTCCTGAGGAGAAAAGGGATGTTCTATTTCGTGTGGGATTCCAGTCTCGAAACCGGTATCGACATCATCGATACCCAGCACCGCCAGATCGTCGACTACATCAACCGCTTGCACGATGCCATTGCCGAAAACAACCGGCGCACCATCCATGAGGTGCTCGATCAGGTGGTCAATTACACCCTGACCCATTTCGCCTTCGAGGAAAAGATGATCGAGCGGGCGGGCTACCCCCACTGCGAGGCGCACAAGGAGGTGCATCGGGTGTTCACCGAGCGGGTCCAGCACTACCGCATCCGCATGGCCCATGGCGAGGATGTGGCCAAGAAGCTGCTCTCCGACCTGCGCATCTGGCTCACCAATCACATCAAGAACGAAGACCGCGACTTCGCGCCGCTGGTCAAGGCGCATCTCCAGGGCGGTGAGGACAAGGGCTGGCTGTCCAAGACCCTGAGCCGCATGTTCTCCCGTTAACCGCTGTTGCCGCTGGCTGGCCGGTTTTCTGCGGGCCGGGCCTCAGCCGGCATCGCGCGCCACCGTGCGCGCCCGCAGCTGGCCGCAGCCACCGTCGATGTCCTGCCCGGCGGAGTTGCGCAGTTTGGCGAGGATGCCGCGCCGATGCAGACGGCGCACCATCTCCGCCGCGCGCTCCGCCGCCGGGCGGCTGTAGCCGGAGCCATCGATGGTGTTGTAGGGGATGAGGTTCATGATGGCGTATTTCCCCGTCAGCAACCGCACGATGCCCTCCAGTTCCTGCGCGCTGTCGTTGACGCCGTCGAGCAGGGTCCACTGATACTGGATCGGATAGCCCGTGGCGCGGGCGTAATCCTCGCCCAGGGCCACCAGTTCCTCCGGGTCGAGGCGCGGTGCGCGCGGCAGCAGGCGCGCGCGCAGCGCGGCGTCGCTGGTGTGCAGCGACAGGGCCAACGCCGGTTTCACCCGTCCCTGCGGCAGCCGTTCGAATACGCGCCGATCACCCACCGTGGAAAACACCAGATTCTTGTGCCCCACCGCGCCCAGCGTGCCCAGCAGGTGGATGGCCTCGAGCACGTTGTCCAGGTTGTGCGCCGGTTCGCCCATGCCCATGAATACCACCTTC
The DNA here is from genome assembly GCA_024709225.1 of Gammaproteobacteria bacterium. Classification (GTDB taxonomy): domain Bacteria; phylum Pseudomonadota; class Gammaproteobacteria; order Thiohalomonadales; family Thiohalomonadaceae; genus Sulfurivermis. The sequence continues at coordinate 18,034 of JANJXC010000094.1, forward strand.
TTCACCGGCTGCCGTCGCCGCGCCAGCGCCACCTGCGCCACGATCTCCGCGCTGTGCAGTTGGCGCAGCAGGCCGTCACGCCCGGTCATGCAGAATACGCAGCCCACGGCGCAACCGACCTGGGTCGAAACGCACAGGCCGTCGCGCGGCAGCAGCACGCTCTCCACCGTCTGGACATCGGCGAGTTCGACCAGCAGCCGGGTGCCGTCCTCCCCCGGGTGCTCCGAGCGCACGCGGGCGAGCCCGTGCAGCTCGGCCTCGAGCTCGGGCAGCGCGGTCTGCAGCGCCTTGGGCAGGCGGTTGGAGTCGGTGTGCG
>JANJXC010000058.1 GCA_024709225.1 Gammaproteobacteria bacterium
CTTTTCGCTGCCGGTGATGCGTGGCGTTAGAGTTTGCATGACACAGACGGATGTGGGATTACCTTAAAATTCTTCTGCTCGGGATGTTTGTCTTATTCAGCGCACCCGGGGAGTTCGGGGTCAGAGTAAAGACGTCCCGCGTCGTCTCACCCCTCATCCTTCATCGCCACCGCGCCGCTCTCGCGCAGATAGGCCTCCTCCGCCGGCGTCAGGTCCACCTCGTCGTAGCCGGTGAGCATCGGCTTGACGTGAGCGGCGAAGGAGTGGCCGGTGGTGAGCAGGTAGATGTGGGCGATGACGAAGGCGAGGATGGCGTAGGCGCTCAGTACGTGTACCGCGGCCACCCAGCCGAGGGCGCCGCCTGCGGTGCCCCAGAAGTTGTAGGCGAGGTAGAGCAGGCCCGACAGCCACACCGCCGGGAACAGCACCAGCTTGAGGCTGAGATAGGCCAGCGCCTGCAAGGGGTTGTGCTTGCGCCAGTAGGCCTTGCGGTAGGGATGGTGCTCGCCCCTGAAGATGCCCCAGGCATAGAAGCGCGCCACTGCCCACAGCCCCTGGGTCGTCGGCAGATAATGACGCCAAGTGCCGGTGGTGAAGTGCCAGAAGATGGCCAGCAGCCACAGCGCGATGAGCGCGATGGCGCACCAGGTGTGCACGGTCACCGCGGTGTCGAAACCGATCATGCCGTGCACGCCGCGCACCGCGAGGCCGGTGAACAGCAGGGCGAAGATCAGCGCCATCTGCGTCCAGTGCCAGAAGCGCTCGAAGCGGCTGTAGACCATGATGATGCGCGTACTCATGCGGCAGCCCTCCCCTTTGCACTCCATACCCGCAACAGCGCATGCCCGCTGACGCCGAGCAGCGCGCCGCCCACCAGCAGCAGACCGATCCAGTCGAGCCAGCGGCCGTCGCGGCCCGGCAGATAGAAATCCTTCAGCTCACTCAAGCGGCCGTCACGGCTGTGGCATGCATTGCAGGCCAGGGCATTTTCCTTCGGCGCCACCATGTGAGTGATGGGCCAGTAGGACAGCGTCTCGATAAAGCCGAACTCGCCGCTGTAGGGCAGGCCGCCGCGTTCCATGCCGGCGCGGATGGCGCGGCCGAAGTCGTAGTTGCCCCAGTAGGCGTCCTCATCGTCGCCCCACAGGTGCATGTACACCAGGGTGTTGTTGCCCTTGTCGTAGGGCTGCACCGTCTGCATGCGCTTGAACGGCCAGATGCGCGCATCCGCATTGGCCGCCGCGCCGCTGAAGCCGTTCACCGCCACCGGGCCCTGCGCCGGGTCGAAGCGCGTGTCGATGGTCTTGTACTGCATCTGGCCGTCGAACCAGGCGTAGTGCGGCGTGAGATTCTCGCCGTAGACGAAGCTGCCCTTGATGGACTTGTAGGTGTCGCGCGCCTTGCCATTGCCCTGGGTGTAATCGTGCTCCTTGTAGCCCGCGCCATCCTTGGTGCGCCCCGCGGTGCGCCAGTCCCACTCGGTCATGGTGGCGACGCCGCCGCGCGCCAAGGCCGGGATGTGGCAGGTCTGGCAGGCGACGCGATCGACGTGATGGTTGAGCTTCACGCGCGCCACGCTGTCGTTGGGATGCGGTTGCAGGCCATGGCACGATTCGCAGGTGGCGACGTCGCGGCGCAGGCCCGGCTTGCCGGTGCCTTCGGTGTCCCTGGCGGTGACGTTGTAGCGGCTGCCGGCCCAGCGGTGACGATCGGAGACATGACACTGCGAACAGGCGAAGTTGAGGCCCGTGGCGTCCATGTGCACGTCCAGGGCGCGGTCGGGCCGCTTCAGCGAGGAATCGAGATCGCCGTGCTTCACGCCGTCGCCGCCGCCGCCGTAGAAGTGGCAGGCGCCGCAGTTCTCGCGCCCCGGCGCACCGACGTTCTGCGCCACCTTGACGAGGTCGATGGGGGCCTTGCCCTCGAACATCACGCTGCACGCCTCGTTGCCCGCGGTGGGCGGCACCTTGTAATAACCGCCGCTGCGGTCGTGGCACACCAGGCAATCGACATGCTCTTCCGTGCCGGCATCCACCCGCTCCTGCCACTTCAAACCTGCCGGCCCGAAATCCTTTTGTTCATCCCAGCCATAGCTGGCGTGACACTGCGCGCACATGCCCTCGTTGCCGCGCGCATTGGTGCAGAAAGTATTGACCAGATGGCGCTTGCCGAGCTGCGCACCGCTCCTGGGATCGGTGTACTCCCAGGTCCAGTGGATGGATTCCTGCACATGCTTGCCCGCCTCGGTGTGGCAGGACAGACAGGCCCGCGTCACCGCCGGACCATCGGCGAACGGCCCCTGCAGCTCCTTGAACTTGGTATGGTCGGCGGTGGACGAGGAATCGCGCTGGCTCGGCGTGGTGTCCTCGACAATGCGAAAGCGCATGTCCGCCGCGGCAGGCGGCGCCTCCTGCGCCGCCTGGACCGGGAGCCCCGCCAGCCACAGGAGGCCCAACAATGCCGTCAGTGTTCTGTATCCCATCGCGCCACCTCACCGGGAAAACCTGCATCACTTCGCACGTTGTTCAGTGTGGTACATGCACGCGGCAACCGCATTGATAACTGTCAGTCGGGCAGAATAAATGTTGGACCAGAACAAGGATTAAGAAGCGAACGCTAATACGCATGGGTCACGCGCAAGAGCGCGCGGCCCCGTCATGTGCCGTCGGCGAAGCTGACCAGGTCCATCTCCGCCGCCGCCAGCCGCAGCGGGAGCAGCGCCTGATACTCAGATGAGGCATACCAGTGATCGATCGCCGCGCTGTCGGGAAAACGAATCACCACCGCAGCGGCATGCGCATGCGTACCGCTCAGCACCGCCATACGCCGCCCCCGCAACATCACCTCGCCGCCCCAGGGCGCCAGCGTCGCCGGAACCCGGCGGCGGTACTCGTCCCACTTGGCGGTGTCCTTGATGGTGATGTGGCCGATGACATAGGCAGGCATGGGACGACTCCATTGCGCAAACAGGGCGGATATACCGAACACTATACCGCGTTCCCTCTGCGGCAGATTGCCGCGCAGGATCTCACGCACGGCAGGCAACGGGCCGGATATTTCCTGCCGCCTGCGCCCACACTGTCGACAGCGGCGCGTATGATCCGCTCCATGCCCGCACGCACGCCGTCCATGCCCCTGATCACCGCCCGTGAGCTGTCCGCCCGCGCCGCCGCTGCCGCGGCGCTGCTGCAGCGTGCAGGCGCGTGCACCGCGCCGTTGGCGGTGGTGTCGGCGTCACCGGCGGCAATCGGCGTGCTGGCCCCTGCCGCGGCATCATTCGGCCTGCCGCTGCTGCCGCTGGACCCGGCGCTGCCGGAGGAAATCATTGCGCAGCTGCTGGCGCAGACCGGGGCCGGGGTGGTGGTGGCGGAACGGGCCTATGCGGGCCATGGCCACATCGCTGTCGACGAGATACTCGCCTGCCGGGCCACGGCCGCAGTGCCGCCGTCGCGCCTCGGCCCCGATGATATCGCCCTGCTGGTGGCGACCAGCGGCAGCAGCGGACAACCCCGGGCGGTGATGCTGACGGCGCGCAATCTGGCAGCGGCGGCGCAGGCCGCGGCAACGCGCACACCACTGCACCCCGGCGATCGCTGGCTGGCCTGCCTGCCGCTGTTTCACATCGGCGGCTTTTCCATCCTCACGCGCTGCGCCCTGGCCGGTGCCGACGCGGTGTTGCTGCCGGGCTTCGATGCCGCCCGCGTCTGGCAGGCGCTGCGCACGGAATGCATCACGCACCTCTCGCTGGTGCCGGCGATGCTGGCGCAGCTGCTGGAATGCAGTGCGGAGGCGCCGCCGGCAACGCTGCGCCACGTGCTGATCGGCGGCGCGGCGCTGTCCGCTGAACTGGCGCAGCGCGCCGTGCGCCGCGGCTGGCCGCTGCAACCCACCTACGGCATGAGCGAGACCGCCTCGCAGGTGGCGACGCTGGAACGGTTGTCATTGCCGTGGCGCGCGGGGCAGCTCGGCCCTCCCCTGCCCGGCGTCGAGCTGGCGGTGACGCAGGACGGCAAGCTGAAGATCCGCGGCCCGATGGTGATGGCCGGCTATGCCAATCCCGGGCACCGGCGTGGTGACGGTCTCGAAGACGGCTGGTTCGTCAGCAACGACCTGGCGGAGATCGACGACACGGGTGAACTGCGCATCATCGGCCGCGCCGATGCGGTGATCATCAGCGGCGGCAAGAAGGTGCATCCGGCAGTGGTGGAGGAGCAGCTGCTGCGCTGTCCCGGCGTGGCGGCAGTCGCCGTTACCGGCCGCAGCGATGCAACCTGGGGCGAGATCGTCACCGCCGTCTACAGCGGTACGCTCGATGAAACGGAGCTGCTGGCCTGGTGCCGCGCGCACATCAGCAGTGCATTGCGGCCACGTGCCGCGTTGCGCGTGGCCGCGCTGCCGCAACTGTCCAACGGCAAACCGGATCGGCAGGCCATCCGGCAACTGGCGGAAGCTATGTAGGATGGGTGCAGCGCAGCGCAACCCATCCTACGGTGTCGGTGAAAGACCCAGACCGGGGGCAGCACCGAGCCACAGGCGGCCCTCACGCAGCAGTGGCGCCGGCGCCACATCGGCCGCAAGCCAGTCGAGGGTGGCGAGACCGTGGACGAGATCGGGGGCGACGGCGGCCGCGAGATGCGCGGCGGCGGCCACACCGACAGCAGAATCCACCACCGAGGTGAGCACCACCTCCATGCCCGCCGCCTGTGCCCGTGCCGCCAGCGTGCGGGTGGCAACGATGCCGCCGATGCGCGCCGGCTTGAGCACCAGCCGACGCACGGCGTTGGCAGCCAGCAGCGCATCGCTGCCGAACTGCGGCAACGATTCATCCACTGCGATGGCGTACGGCAGGGCCTGCTGCAAGGCACGCAACTGCGACAGGGTCGGCTGCGCCAGGGGTTCCTCCACGGCATCGATGGGCAGCGAGGTGATCGCCGTCAGGAAGCGCCGCGCATCGCTCTCGCCCCAGGCGCGATTGGCATCGAGGCGCAGGCGCAGTCTGCCCGTCGTTGCCGCATTCACTTCCCGCAGCAACACCAGTTCGTCATCGATACGACCGACACCCACCTTGATCTTGGCGCTGGCATAACCCTGCGCCAGCGCCGCAACGGCGCGCTGTGCTGTTTGCGCATCGAGCGCGCCGAGGGCGGCATTCACCGGCACATTACCGGTGAAACTCTGCGCGCCGAGATGCACGGCCAGCGGCACGCCACGCTGCCGCGCCGCGAGATCGAACAGCGCCGTCTCCAACGCCCAGCGCAGCTCGGGTAGTGACGCATCAAGCGCCAGTACCGCTTCGTGTTCAAGACCGGGCAGTTCCTGCGCCAGTGCCGTCAGCGCAGCGAAGGTCTGCGCGGCATTGCCGGCGCTGGGCAAGGGCGCGCAATCGCCCCAGCCGGTGACGCCGTCGTCACCGCTCAGCGACAGCAGCGTGCCGCGGCGCTCGTGCAACACCGCGCGCGCCGCCAACCAGGGCCGCTTCAGCGGCAGGGCGTAGGGATGTACGTGTGCGGCAACGATACGCATGGTCTCATCCACGAAAGATCAGGCAGCAGTTTCGTAGGGTGCGCACCGCGCACCGTATGAACGCCCGATACAGGCACCATGGTGCGCGGTGCGCACCCTACCCTCGTCAGGGCCGGCGGCGATACTTGCCGAAGTCGGGCGGGCGTTTTTCCAGCCAGGCATCGCGCCCCTCCTGTCCTTCCGCGGTCATGTAGAACAGGCCGGTGGCGTTGCCGGCCAGTTCCTGGATGCCGGCGAGGCCGTCGGTGTCGGCGTTGAAGCCGGCCTTGATCAGGCGCAGCGCGGTGGGCGACAGCTTCAGCATGTCGCGGCACCAGGCGACGGTCTCCTCTTCCAGCTTTGCCAGCGGCACCACCGCATTGACCAGACCCCAGTCCAGCGCGGTCTGCGCATCGTACTGGCGGCACATGAGCCAGATCTCCTTGGCCCGCTTCATGCCGATGGTGCGCGCCATCAGGCCAGCGCCGAGGCCGGCATCGAAGCTGCCGACGCGCGGGCCGGTCTGACCGAAGCGCGCGTTGTCGGCGGCGATGGTGAGGTCGCACACCAGGTGCAGCACATGGCCGCCGCCGATGGCATAGCCGGCCACCATCGCCACCACCGGCTTGGGCAGGCGGCGGATCTGCATCTGCAGATCGAGCACGTTGAGGTGCGGCGTGGCGGAGGCGGCATCGTGATAGCCGCCGTCGTCGCCGCGCACCTTCTGATCGCCGCCGGAACAGAAGGCATCGGGGCCGACGCCGGTGAAGATGATCACGCCGACCTGCGGGTCGCGGTGGGCGCGGGCGAAGGCATCCTGCAACTCCATCACCGTCTCCGGGCGGAAGGCGTTGCGCACCTGCGGGCGATTGATGGCGATGCGGGCGATGCCGTCGCAGGTGTGATAGAGGATGTCGCCGTACTCGGCGCCGGACACCGGCTGCCAGTGCACTGTGCTCATGCGGGCAAACTCCTTGCTTGCGTGTGAAAGTTGCGGATGTGCGCCAGGCTGTGCGCGCGCTCGATGGGGATGTGGACGAGGTGCATATGCGGCGACTGCAGGGCAGAACGGATCGCATCCAGCATCGCCGTGACGCTGTCCGCGCGCGTGCAGCCGAGACCGAAGGCCTGCGCGGCCTGGGCCGGATCGATGTTCTGCGGCGTCAGCCAGCCCTGCTCGAATTCAGGCAGCGTCGCCTGCGGCAGGTGCTCGAAGATGCCGCCGCCGCCGTTGTCGAGCAGCACGACGGTGAGCGGACAGTGCCGTCCCAGGGCCAGGGCATTGAGGTCGTGCAGGAAGGCGAGGTCGCCCACCACGGCGACGGCCGGCCCCAGCGCCGCGGCAATGCCGCAGGCGGTGGCAATATTACCGTCGATGCCGCTGACGCCGCGATTGCCGAACAGGCGCAGCGGCGCGGCAGTGACGCCGGCGAACCAGTCGGCGGCGCGCACGCTGAGGGAGTTGCCGAGCAACAGCGGCGTCTGCGCCGGCAGGCCGTGCAGCAGCGCGCGCAGCACGGCGCCTTCAAAGGGCTGTTCACCGGCACAGGCCGTCACTGCCGCACTGCGCATAACGGCATCGCCGGCAGTGAATCGTTGCAGCCAGTCTTCCGTCGCCGGTTTGCCGTTCAGGGCATGGCACAACGCCGCGGCATCGGCATGCAGCACATGGGTGGCCGTGGCCACCGGGTCGGCCAGGCGCGGCTGCGCGCTCACCACCACCTGCGCCGCCTGCGTGCAGCGCGCCAGCCAGTCGTTCACGGCGCGCGAGACCGGCGCGCCGCCCAGGCGCAGCAGCCAGGCCGGTGCCGGCGCGTTGCGCGCCACACTGTCGGGATGCTGCAACACCTGCGCCGCCTCCGTGCCGCAGCGCAGGCCGGACAGTACATCGGCGAACACCGGCACGTTCAGGCGTTGCGCACACGCGATGATCGCCGCGCGCGCCGGCGCGCCCAGGTCCTGCGGCCCGCAGACGATGACGCCGGGACCGCGGGCGATGATCTGTTGCAGCGCGGCAAGGGTCTCCGCGGCGGGCTGCATCACCGTGCGCAGCGCCTGCGGCACCCGCGCCGTTGCCGGCAATGCCGGCACCGGGTCCGGCACCAGCGGCTCGCGCAGCGGCACGTTGCAGTGCACCGGACCGGGCAGCGGGCCGCAGGCCTGCGCGACGACGCGCGCGGCGAATGCCGCCAGCCAGGCACTGTCGTCCTCCGCCGGCGGCAGGGCATGGAAGGCGCGCACGTGGCGGCCGAACAGGCCGTTCTGATCCATGGTCTGGTTGGCGCCGCAGTCCTGCAACTCGGGCGGACGATCGGCGGAGAGCAGGATGAGCGGCACACAACCCATGTCCGCCTCCACCACGGCAGGCAGCCAGTTGGCGATGGCCGAACCGGAGGTCGCGATGAGGATCACCGGCGCGGCCTCCGCCCTGGCGAGGCCCAGCGCAAAGAAACCGGCGGCGCGCTCGTCGATGCAGACCTGCACGGTGAGATGGGGATGGCGCAGCGCGGCCAGCGTGAGCGGCGTGGAGCGGGAACCGGGCGAGACGACGGCGCGGCGCGCGCCGGCGGCGGCAAGACCGTCGAGCAGGGCCCAGGCCCAGCGGTAATTGCGCGCGGCGATGTCGTTCATGCGCTGGAGCCCAGCACTTCCAGCATGGTTTGCAGCTTCAATTCGGTTTCCACCAGTTCGGTGGCCGGGTCGGACTCGGCCATGATGCCGGCGCCGGCCCACAGCACGGCGCTGTCGTCCTCCAGATAGGCAGCGCGCAACACCACCACTGCATCGCCGTCACCCTGCCGATCGATCCAGCCGACGACACCGGTGTAGAGGCCGTCGCGCCGCTCGCCGCATTCCGTCAGCCAGGCCAGCACCGCATCGGTGGGCGTGCCCAGCACCGCCGGTGTCGGATGCAATGCGCTTACCGCATCGAGCAGACCAATACCTTCGCGCAGACGCCCATGCACCCGCGTCCACAGATGCTGCACGAAACGCAGCGGCAGCAGCGACGGCACCGCCGCATGCTCGACGCTGCTGCACAAGCGCAGCATGCGTTCCTTGATGCGGTCCACCACCAGGGCATGCTCGTGCCGCTCCTTGGGGGAGGCAAAGAACTCCGCCACCGCCAGCGCCTCTTCCTGGCTGCCGCTGCGGCGCCGCACCGTACCGGCGAGGGCGTGGCTGACGAGCTCGCCGCCGCGCTTGATGGCGAGCTGCTCCGGCGTGGCCGCCACTACCTGCCCGTTGCCATGCGGCAGGGACAGCACATGACAGCCGGGATACATCTGCGCCAGGCGCGCCAGCACACCGCCCACATCCACCGCTTGCGACAACCGCGCATGGAGACGCCGGGCCAGCACGGCCTTGGCGAAACGGCCGGCGCGGATCGCCGTGCGCGTCGCCTCCACGCGTCCCTGCCAGACATCCGCAGCGGGCGTGATCTGTTGCGCCACGATGCGACCGTGCCCCGCAGCCGCCGGCACGGTGAACAGCCCACGCACGGCATCGAGCCAGGCCGCCACCGTCTGCGCCGGTGTCTGTCCGCCGCGCTGCACACTCAGCGTGAGGACATAGCCCGAACGATCACGGCGCAGCAACACCTGCGGCAGCCACAGCGTCGGCCGTGCCGGCTCGGTGGCCGGCGGCACGGTGAAGAAGGCGAGCGGCACGGCATCGCCCCGGCAGTACCACTGCGCGCAATCGCGCCGGTAATGCGCCGTGTCGTCATAGCGCGCCGCAGCGCCCGCCGCCCACAACTCCAGCTCGCCGTGCGGCGCCCGCCAGCGGGTATCGCCGCCGATGACGGCGCCATCGAGCAGGGCGACGGGCAGGGGCAACGCGATGGACACCAGTCCGGCGGAGCCGGCCAGCTCCGGCGCCGCGGCATCCACCGCCTGCCGCACCAGCCGGCACACCGCATCGGCCAGCGGCTCCCGCGCCGCGAGCGCGCCTGCCCCCATCACCGCCGCCATCAGTACAACACTCCCAGCGCCAGCAGCAGGGCGAAGCCCAGCGCCGCCTGTGCGGTCTGCGCCAGTTGCCGGTTGAGCGCCACACCGGTTGCGCCGTTCAGCAGGCGGCGCACCAGCAGCAGACTGGGCGGCAACATCAACAGCGCCAGCCAGGCGCCGCCGCGGCCGGACAGCGCCAGCAGCGGCACGGAAAAATACGGCAGCAACATCATCACCGCATAGGCGCGGCGCGCGCCGCCATCGCCCAGCACGGCCGCCAGGGTGCGCCGCCCGGCGCGCAGGTCGGTGTCACGGTCGCGCAGGTTGTTCACCAGCAGCACCGCCGCCGCCGGCAGGCCCAGCGCCGCGCCGACCAGCCAGGCGGAAGCAGAGACAGCACCGGCCTGCAGCCAGTAGCTGCCCGCCACCGCCAGCAGGCCGAAGAACACCCACACGAACAGCTCGCCCAGGGGCGTGTGCGAAATGGGGCGCGGCCCGCCGGAATAGGCCAGCGCGGCGAGCAGCGAGGTGCAGCCGATGGCGAGGATGAACCAGCCGCCGACGGCGACCAGATACAGGCCGAGCAACAGGGCCAGGGCAAACACCGCGCGGGCGGCGAAATGCACCGTGCGGGCACTGGCCCAGCCGGCGGCGGTGACGCGCAGCGGACCGAGGCGATCGGGCAGGTCGTTGCCGCGCTCATGGTCGGCGGCATCGTTGTGCAGGTTGGTGCCGATCTGGATCAGCAGCGCCGCCAGCAGCGCCGCCAGGGCCGGCCCCCACAGCAGGGCGGCGCCCTCCGCCCAGGCCAGGGCGGTGCCGGCCAGCACCGGCGCCGCGGCGAGCGGCAGCGTGCGCGGCCGGGCGGCAGCGCTCCAGATGCGCCAGGCAGACGGTGCGGCAGGGGTGGCGGCGGCGGGCAGGGTCATGTCTCGGCCTGGAAGGCGGCGAATCTGCCACGCCAGAGCTCGTCGATGGGCACGGCGCGGAAACTGTCCAGGGAGGTCAACACGATCTTCAGCGCCGCGCGCAGGCACGGCGTCTCACCGCGCAGCGCCTCGATGGCGAGCTGCACCGAGGAGCCGCCGATGGCGCTCACCGCGAGGCGGAAGGTCAAGGTGTCGCCGAAACGGGCCGGGGCGAGAAAGTCGCACTCCAGACGCACCACGGGCACGCCGAGCCGATGCTCCGCGATGAGGGTGCGGAAATCGATGCCGATGCCATCGGCGAACCAGTCCTCGACGACTTCGTTGAGCAGTTCGGCGTAGCGCGGATAAAAGATGATGCCGGCGGGATCGCAATGGGAGAAACGGATCCGTTTGGCGCGCTCGAAAACCATGGACAGCGCTCCTTCAGAATGGTGTCGGCCCGTCGCCGCAGTATACCGGCCGGCCGCGACATCGGCCAACGACATACCCGGCCTGCAGCGGGCCGCTGCAATCACGGTAGAACCACAGGGGATTGGAGGTAGCAGAACACAGCTTACGTGGCGCCGGCACCGACCACCTTGACGCGCGTCAGGTTGCGCAGACGGTCCGGAAAGCAAAAGAGGCCTGCAATTGCTTGCAGGCCTCTTTGCGGAATGAAATGAAGATGGTGGCCAGGGGCGGAATCGAACCGTCGACACGCGGATTTTCAATCCGCTGCTCTACCAACTGAGCTACCTGGCCAAGAGGGCGCCTATTTAAACGGCAGGCGCCCGTTAAGTCAAGGAATAATCGGCGCCAAATCCGG
>JANJXC010000068.1 GCA_024709225.1 Gammaproteobacteria bacterium
CAGCACCAGCTCGCCCTGGTTGATGATCTGCACGCGGTCGCAGGTGGCCTGCACCTCGGGCAGGATGTGGGTGGAGAGGATCACGCTGTGCTCCGCCGACAGCTCGCGGATCAGGGCGCGGATCTCGCGGATCTGGATCGGGTCGAGGCCGACGGTGGGCTCGTCCAGGATCACCACCGCCGGGGCGTGGATGATGGCCTGGGCGATACCGACGCGCTGCTGATAGCCCTTGGACAGGTTGCCGATGAGGCGGGAGCCGACGTCGGCGAGGCCGCAACGCTCGCGCGCCGTCGCCACCGCCGCGCGCACCCGCGGGCCGGGGATGCGGTTGAGGCGTGCGCAGTAGGTGAGGTATTCGTCCACCGTCAGCTCGCGGTACACCGGCGGCTGCTCCGGCAGATAACCCAGCGCCGCCTTGGCGCGCAGCGGCTCGTCGAGCAGGTCGACGCCGTTGATCAGCACGCGGCCCTCGCTCGGCGCCAGGTTGCCGGTGATCATCTGCATGGTGGTGGATTTGCCGGCGCCGTTGGGGCCGAGGAAACCGAGCACCTCGCCGCGACGGACCTGGAAGCTGAGGCCGTGCACGGCACGGTGGGTGCCAAAAAAACGGGTCAGGTGCTGTACGTCGATGAGGGTATCCGTATCCATGGTATCGGGTTAGTTATTGATTTATCGCAAATTTAGTTTAACATCTTGCGCGGCCGATCGGTCCAGCCAAAATCAGGCGACGCAGTCAGTTGCCAAAGACACTATAAACGGGCCGTAAGTTCACACCACAATACGTCATGACACAAGATATCGTACACACCGCGGAGGGGGCCGAGGTGGTTTGTGCGCGCTACGGCTTTGCGGCGGCGGCGCGCCAACATCGCCTGGGACTGCTGGAACTGGACGCGGGCGACCATCACTGGGCGCAGCTGCTGCATCGGCAGGTGATTGCGCCGCAGGTCGATGCCCTGGTGGATCGTTTCTACGACTTCCAGCAGCGCTTCCCCGAGATCATGCAGGCCATCGGCAACCGCGCCAATCTGGCGCGTCTGAAGGGCACCCAGCGCCGCTACCTGCTCAGCCTCGGCCAGCACTTCGACAGCGCCGATTATTTTGCCGAACGCCTGCGCGTCGGCGAGATCCATGCCCTGCGCAATATCTCCCTCAGCCTGTATCAGGCCTCCTACCGCCAGATGCAGCAACTGCTGATCGACGCCATCCCCGCCGCGCTGACGCCCGGCAGCGCCGACCACGCGGCGCTGTGCCGCTTCATCGGCAAGATCACTGCCCTCGACATGACGCTGGCGATTGAAACCTACCACTCGACGCGGGTGACCGCATTGCGCGAGGCGGTGGACAATCTGCAGCATGAACACTGGCGGCTGCATCAGAAGGTGGGGCGCGATGCCCTCACCGGCCTGGCCAACCGCGAGGCCGCCATGGATGAGCTGGCGGCGGCCCTGGATGCCGTGGGCGCGCGCGGCACCGAACTGTGCCTGATCATGGCCGACGTCGATCACTTCAAGCAGATCAACGATACCTACGGCCATCTGGTCGGCGACAAGGTGCTGCAGTGCATCGCCGCCAAGCTGCAGCAACTGCTGCGCGAGTTCGACGTCGTCGGCCGTTTCGGCGGCGAGGAATTCATCATCGTGCTGGATGACACCCCGCTGGCCGTCGCGCGCACCGTCGCCGAGCGCCTGCGTCAGGGCGTCGAACATGAGCTGGTGCAATGCGACGAACAGCAGATCCGCCTCACCATCAGCCTGGGCCTGACCCAGGCCGCAGCGCGCGACGACATACGCAACCTGATCCGCCGCGCCGACGACGCGCTGTATCAGGCCAAGGAAGAGGGCCGCAACCGCGTGGTGGTGATCTAAACCGCTGCTCCGCATCGCCGGCCAGCGTTCCCTGGGGCGGGCTGAAGCCCGACGTGAACCAGGGGCAGGGCCCGCGTAGGAGCGGATGGCATCCGCGATACAGCGCCGCGGCGACGCCACCCCCATCGCGCATACGATGCGCTCCTACCGGTGGGACGGTCCGTGTCGGGAGTATCCCGCGACCAAACAGCTGCGCCGCATTGCCGGCCCCCGCCCTTCATGCCGGTCGCAGCGGTGATTGCGGCGTCCCGGCGCGGCGCATGGGGTTTTGCGCCCGCGCACCGTACAATAGGCGCCGTTGCCCCTGCACGGAATCCTCCCTCACATGCTGCTTCTCGGCGTCGACACCGGCGGCACCTTCACCGACTTCGTGCTGTACGACAACGGCAGGCTGCGCATCCACAAGGTGCTGTCCACGCCCGCTGCGCCCGAGCGCGCCATCCTGCAGGGCATCGACGAACTCGGCCTGAGCGAGCGTCTGCACGCACTGCACCTGGTGCACGGCTCCACTGTCGCCACCAATGCCGCGCTGGAAGGCAAGGGCGTGCGCACCGTCTATATCGGCAACCGCGGCCTGCGCGACCTGCTGACCCTGGGCCGCCAGGCACGGGCCGAGCTGTACAACCTGCAGCCCCTGCCGGTGCCGCCGCCGGTGCCTGCCGAACTGTGCGTGGAAACCGGCGGCCGCCTGGCCGCTGACGGCAGCGTGGTCGAGGAGCTCGGCGCCGACGACCTCGCCGCCCTGCAACGCACCATCGCCCGGCTGGCGCCGCGCGCCGTGGCCATCAACCTGCTCTATTCCTGGCGCGACGACCGCTTCGAGCGCGCCATCGCGGCGGCGCTGCCGCCCGCCCTGTTCATCTCCCGCTCATCGGAGGTGCTGCCGGAGATCCGCGAATACGAGCGCGGCATCGCCACCTGGCTCAATGCCTGGGTCGGGCCACTGGTGGAAGGCTATCTGCAGCGCCTGAGCGCGGCGCTGCCGCAGGCGCGGCTGGCGGTGATGCAGAGCTCCGGCGAGACGGTGGCCGCGCCCCAGGCCGGACGCCAGGCGGTGCGCATGCTGCTGTCGGGGCCGGCGGGCGGCCTGGTGGGGGCCCGCTTCGTGGCGGCGCAGGCCGGGCGCCAGCAGCTGCTCACCTTCGACATGGGCGGCACCTCCACCGACGTGGCCCTCATCGACGGCGCGCTGCGCCTCACCAACGAAGGCCGCATCGGCCCCTGGCCGGTGGCCGTGGCCCAGGTGGACATGCACACCATCGGCGCCGGCGGCGGCTCGCTGGCGTGGATCGACGGCGGCGGCCTGCTGCAGGTGGGGCCGCAGTCGGCCGGCGCCGACCCCGGCCCGGCCTGCTACGGCCGCGGCGGCAGCGCGGCCACGGTCACCGATGCCAACCTGGTGCTGGGCCGGCTGTTGCCCGAGGCCTTTCTCGGCGGCGGCATGCGCCTGGATGCGGCAGCGGCCCGGGAGGCGGTGGCGCGGCTGGGCGCGCAGTTGGGCCTCGGCCTGGAGGAGACGGCGACCGGCATCATACGCCTGGCCGACGAACACATGGCCCGGGCGCTGCGCGTGATGTCGGTGCAGCGCGGCGTCGACCCGCGCCGCCTGACCCTGGTGTCCTTCGGCGGCGCCGGCGGCCTGCACGTCTGCGCCCTGGCGCAGAGCCTCGGCATGCGCCAGGCCCTGGTGCCGGTGCATGCCGGCGTGCTGTCGGCGCTGGGCATGCTGGCCGCGCCGCGCGGGCGCCAGCTGTCGCGCACCGTCACCGGCCTGCTCGCCGACATCGACCCCGCGCTGCTGGAACGGCATTTCGGCGAGCTGAGCCAGGAGGGCAGTACGGCCCTCGCCGCCGAGGGCATTGCGGCGCACCAGCTCCAGCTGCAGCGCAGCCTCGACCTGCGCTATCGCGGCCAGTCCTACACACTGAACATTCCGTGGAGCGATGTGGCCGGCGCCAGCGCCGCCTTTCACCTGGCCCACCACAGCCGCTTCGGCCATCGCCTGGACTTGCCGGTGGAGCTGGTGAACGTGCGGCTGGCGGCAACGGCGTCGCCGCTGGCGCTGGCTCTCGCGCCGGCGCCACGGCAGGAGGGCGAGGCGATGGGACAGGCCACCCTGTACGGCATCGGCAGCGAGGCCACGGTGTGGGCAAGGGAGAGGTTGGCCGCCGGCCAGGTGCTCGATGGCCCGGCCCTGATCACCGAGCAGGTGGCCACCACCTATCTGGCGCCGGGCTGGCGCTGCCGCGTCGACGGGGTCGGCAATCTGGTGCTGGATTATCGCGGCGTGTAGCGCAACGGCGAGTCAGGCCGGCTGCGTCACCGCGCCGTCGGCATCGGCCCCCAGCAGCGTGGGCAGACTCTCACCGGCCCAGCGCACCGCGTCCAGATAGGCCTGCCGGTAGAGCCGGCAATCCAGGTTCTGGCACAGACGCTCCCAGGCGCCCCACTCGTACAGCAGCACCTGCTCCAGCACCTGGCCGAGCTTGCCGTCGCGGCTGCGCAGCGCCACCTTGACCTCGTCCACCAGCGGCAGTCCGTCGAGCACCTCCTCCATGGTCTGATCCATCAGCGCGTCCATGGCCGACAGCAGGCCGACGGTAAAAAAGCGGTCGAGGCCATCGTGATGCTGGGCCGCGCCCAGCAGCTCGCACATGCGCGCGCGCACCAGCGCCGTGACCACCAGTTCGCGCGGCTTGTCGTCGATACGGGTGAACAGGATCAGGGTGATCCAGTTCTTGATGGTGTTGGCGCCGATGATCACCAGCGCGCGGCGCAGCGATTCCACCTTGCGACGGATGGCGACACAGGGCGAGTTGGCATAGCGCAGCAGGCGGTAGGTCAGTGCCGCATCCTGCGCCACCAGCGCCTCCAGCTTGTTGATGTCGGTATCGGGGTGTTGCAGCTCGGCCAGCAGGGTCATCAACGCCAGACGGTTGGCCGGGCGGCTGCGGCCGCGCATGATGTTCGGCTTGCTGAAGAAATAGCCCTGAAAGTAATCGAACCCCAGCTGCTTGCAGCGCTCGAACTCCTCGTGCGTCTCCACCTTCTCCGCCAGCAGACGCAGTTTGCGCGGGCGCAGCTGGGCGACGCGTTGCGCCAGCACGTCGGAGGCGGTGCCGTACACATCCAGCTTGACGATGTGCGCCAGCTCCAGCAACGGCTCCAGCTCGGGGCGATAGACGAAATCATCCAGCGCGATGATATAGCCGGCCTGCACCAGCCGGCGCAGGGCATCGATCACCGTCGCATCCGGCACCGTATCCTCCAGGATCTCCAGCACCACCCGCTTGTGCGAGAACGGCAGCGGTTTGTCGCCGACCAGAAAGCTGCGGCTGAGATTGATGAAGGCGGGATAACGGCCGGCAATATTTTCCAGGCCGAGTTCCAGGAAGGTATTGAGGATCACCTCGCCGGTCGCCTGATCACCATCGAGGAATTGCGCCTGATTGTCGAGGCTGCTGCGATAGAGCAACTCGTAGCCGACGACTTCGAGCTTGCGGTTGTAGATGGGCTGACGCCCGACGTAGATATCATCCATGGTGACTGACCGTCCTCACGCCCTGCCTGGTCGTCGGCTCCGCGCCGCGGATTGCGCGCAATGTGCGAACACTATACCCAGATTACCCGCAGGGGCACAAACCCTGTGCCGCGGCAATAACCCGGTCATCTGCCTGTCATATGGCGCCACACCGCGGACGCGTCTACCCTTTGCAACATTTCGCCGGCGGCGTGTTCCAAGCATAGTGGCGCGGCTCCCGTTGCCCCTGTTATCCGTGAGGTTCTTCCCGTGTTGCACTCTGGTCTGCTGAACCTGGGCACGTTCGGCGTGGTGGTCTACACGCTGCTGCTGACCCACATCACCATCGCCGCCGTCACCATCTTTCTGCACCGTCATCAGGCCCACCGCGCCCTGACGCTGCATCCCGTGGTGAGCCACTTCTTTCGCTTCTGGCTCTGGCTCACCACCGGCATGATCACCCGCCAATGGGTGGCGGTGCACCGCAAGCACCACGCCAGGTGCGAGACCGCCGACGATCCGCACAGCCCGCAGGTACTGAGCCTGAAGAAGGTACTGCTGCAAGGCGCCGAACTGTATCGCCACGAAGCGGACCAGGCGGCTACGCTGGCACAATACGGCAAGGGCACACCCGACGATGCGCTGGAGCGCCACCTGTACAGCCGCCACCCCTATCGCGGCATCGTGCTGCTGCTGATGTTGAACCTGCTGCTGCTCGGCCCCATCGGCATCACCGTGTGGGCGGTGCAGATGATCTGGATCCCGCTGTTCGCCGCCGGCGTGATCAACGGCGTCGGCCATTATTTCGGCTACCGCACCTATGCCAGCCCCGATGCCGCCACCAACATCGTGCCCTGGGGCGTCCTCATCGGCGGCGAAGAGCTGCACAACAATCACCACGCCTATCCCGGCTCGGCCCGACTCTCCAGCCAGCCGTGGGAGTTCGATATCGGCTGGCTCTACATCCGGATTCTGGCAGGACTGGGGCTGGCGCACGTGCACAAGGTGGCGCCGCGCCCGGCGCGGCTGCAGCACACGCACAACGGCCCCGGACTGGAAACGCTGCGCACCCTGGCGGCCCATCGCATGCAGGTGCTCGGCCGTTACCGCGGCGTGATCAAGGCCGCCTACCGCGCCGAGCTGCGCCGCGGCAGCGACAACGCCGGCCTGCTGCGGCAGGCGCGCCATCTGCTGTTGCGTGATGATGCGCTCAACGACCAGGGCGCGCGGGAATGCCTGCAACAGGTACTGGCGCGCAGCGAAATCCTCGCCACCGTCTATCGCTTCCGCGACCACCTCCAGGCCATCTGGCAGGACGCGGCACACAGTCAGGAGCAGGCACTGGCGGCGCTTGAACAATGGCGGCGCGAGGCCGAGGCCTCCGGCGTGGCCGCCCTGCAGAAATTTGCCCACGGCCTGGGGGGATGGCACAGACTGGCCAACGACGCGGGGCGTTAACCACAACAACTACCGGTGAAGTAATCGGGCATGGAGCACTGTGCTGTGGCGCCCCGATGATGCGCCGAATCAAGCGCTGAATACGACCTGAGAAAGAATGGAGGCCGCGCTCAGCCCAGGCGTGAGCGCAGCCAGGCCTCCAGCGCTGGTGCCGACAGCGGCCTGCTGACGTGATAGCCCTGGATCACATCGCAACCGCGCGCGACCAGTGCCTGCTGAATCGCGGCGCTCTCCACCCCCTCCGCCACCACCATGAGCCCGAGGTCGTGGGCCAGGTCGATGGTCGAGGCGACGATCATCGCGTCGTTCTCGTCCTGCAGCATCTCGCCGACGAAGCTGCGATCTATTTTCAGCTCCGCCACCGGTAAGCGCTTGAGATAGGCCAGCGAGGAATAACCAGTACCAAAGTCATCGATGGCCAGGGACAGCCCCATCTCGTGCAGGCGATGCACCACATCCAACGCACGCGCCGGTTCCTGCATGAACGCGCTCTCAGTGATCTCCAGCGCAAGCTGGCTGCTGTCCAACTGCCACTGTGCCAGCAATCCCGCCACCAGCACCGGCAGTTCGCCGTCCAACAGGTTATGGGCCGACAGATTCACCGCCACCTGCAGGTGCAGCCCCTGCTCCTGCCACGCGCGGCACTGGCGCAGCGCCTCGTTCAGTACCCAGGTGGTGAACGGTCGAATCAGCCCGGTGTCTTCCGCCAGCGGAATGAATTCATCGGGTGCAATGCTGCCGAACTCCGGATGCTGCCAGCGCGCCAGCGCCTCCACCCGCTCCACGCGGCCGCTGGCCAGCACCAGCTGCGGCTGGTAGTGCAGTTGCAGGCCGTCGTTGTGTATCACCTTGCGCAATTCGCCGAACAGTTGCAGGCGACGCAGGCTGTGCGGGTCGTGCTCGCTCTCATAGACGGCATAGCCTTCACGCCTGCGCTTGGCATGACGCAAGGCGACATCCACCCGGCGCAGCAGGGTACCGGCATCCGCGCCATGCTCGGGATACAGGGCGATGCCCAGGGTCGCGCCGATGTCCAGGCTCAGGCCCTGGGTGTCAAAGGTCTTGCTCAACAAGGCGTGCAGCCCCTGGGCGGCATGCAGCGCCATGCCCCGGTCGACGCCATCGAGCAGCAACAGAAACTCGCCGCCGCCCGGGCGCGCCAGGACATCGGCGGGACGCAGCTCCTGGCGCAGGCGCGCGGCGATCTGCTGCAACAGCAGATCGCCGACCTCATGCCCCAGGGTGTCGTTGACCTCGCGCAGGCGATACAGCTCCACCGCGATCAGCGCGAATGTCGCCGGCGACGCGGCGGCCGCCGCGATGGCCTGCGCTATGCGTTCCTGCAACAGCTTGCGGTTGGGCAGATCCGTCAGCGCGTCATACAGCGCGGCATGCTCCAGTTCCCGTATATGCGCCGCCTGCAACTGCTCCCGCTCGTGCGCCTCCTGCCGCAGACGCGCCTCCCAATCGGCCATCTGCCGCTCGGCACGCCCCAGGATCAGGTAGTAGGAGAAGAGCAACAGCAGACCGACCACCGCTGTCACCAGGGCGATGAGCAGGGTAGAGTCGAACAGTTGTGCCGACCGTTGCGAGATATCGCGTTGCAGGATGATCTTCCCCACCGCGCGCTCATCGGCATCCCGCAGCGGCAGGGACAGACTCCACCGCTGTACGCCACTGTCGTCAAACAGCGGCAAGGGCACCTGGTACCCGGCCTCGAATGTCTGGGCCGACAGGCGGGACAGCGTATGGAACGAGACCACTGCATCGCTGCGCAGGTTCCAGTCCGCAGCACGGCCCAGCATGCGCATCCCCGCCTCCCAATCGGCGCGGTTTATATAATGCTTGTCGATCAGCAGCAGCAGCTCGGTTCCGAATGCCGCCGCCACGTCGGTGAGCAAGGCCTCGACCTCTTCACCCAGTTCCAGATAGCCGAGCAACTCGCCATCCACATACCAGGGCAACACCACACGCTGGGTAAAGGTGCCGAGAGGGCCGAGCTCCGCGCCGTATGCCAGCGTGCCGCTGCGTTCCGCCTGCCGCGCAGTATAACGATTGATGAGGTCGCCATGACGTTGCGGCTGGTGCACCCGCAGAAAGCAGTCGCGGCGCGGATCGAGGAAATAGAAATGGGTGATGTTCAGTTCGCGGCGCAGGCGTTCGAAGATCGGCTCCGCGCGCGCCAGCAGGCGCTGCCGGTCCCGTAGCACAAAGGCACGCTGCAGCTCGCCATCCTGTTCCAGAAAGCCGAGCGCCGCCTGCATCTTCTCGGCATGGGCGCGCAACTGCGCCGCATAGACCGTCTGCAAGGCATGTCCGTTGCGCTGCAGTTCATCCTGGAGATGGTCGCTCTCCTCCCGGTAGATCATCACCAGCAGAAAAACGAACAACAGCAGGCTGGCCAGCACAAAGGAAGGAAGGATACGTGCCTTGAGCTTGAATACCGCCATAGCTATGCCGCCGACCGGGCCGACATCCCCCGCTGTTCCAGTTGTTATGATTTCGCAAAATTGCCCTGTGCCAGCCAAATAACCCTGCACAGTGGATGGATGCTAGCGCTTTGGTCATGTCTGCGCAATGCGCGCGCCCCGTGCCCGCGGCACAGGCGCAACCGGTCAGCGTATATCCTCGATGGTGTGGTTACGCTGCGGAACCTGGGGCGTAATCAGCGCATAACCCTGCATCTGCCAGTGCGCCAGCTCGGTGAATGCAGACGGCACCAGCTCGATGAAGTCGTGGAAGTCCTGCGGCACGTAGTGATAATCCGCCGCCGCCAGGGCGCACACCTTGAACTCCACGCCGAGACTCGCGTAATAGCGCATGCGCTCCACCTCGTCGCGGTATTTCTGGTAGTTCTTCCGTGCCACGGTGACGATCTCCGTGCCGTGCAGCACCACCTTGATGGACATCATTTCCGGCGCAAAGCCATACGGCTCGGCCGACAGCGGATTGAGCAGCGCCCGGATCCAGTACAGGGCGGGGCCCATCTTGGCCGGGTGATCGAGATAGAAGTCATACACCACCTGCGGCGGCTCGTAGGGCGGCGTCGTGACGCGCGCCTCGGCGGCGACGGTGCATGATGACAGCAACAACAGGGAGAAGAGTGCAGTACGCATGACGGCCTCCTGCGGGGTGGGCCTGGTACTGCAACTATAGTCGAGGGGAAGGCGGGCGAAAAGAAAAAAAACCAAAACGCGCCCCGGGTAAAAATCAAATTTTGCACCCGCGCCGGCCATGTGGTAAGGACACAAGGG
>JANJXC010000105.1 GCA_024709225.1 Gammaproteobacteria bacterium
CCGCGCGACAGCGCACCACAACAACAAAGTCAAACAGCGCTGCGCGCTATCCCCGCTTCAAACTCCCCAACACCACCTTCTGCGGCTTCAGCCGCCCGATCACATGCATCTCGCAACGCTTGCAGTCGAACTCCAGGCGCAGGTTCTCACCGGCACTGATCAGCGTCATGGGATCAGGCCGGATGCCCTTCACCTGCTTGGGGCAGAGGTTGAAGCTGTAGCGCACGCAGTGCTTGGTGATCATCAGCGACACCTCGCCGCGCTCCTGGTTGGCCTCATAGGCCGCCTCGATGAGGCTGACGCCGTGGCGCTGGTAGAACTCGCGGGCGCGCTGGTTGTAGACGTTCCCCAGATAACTCAGCTCGGTCTGCGGATAGGCCGGCGGAGGCTCGACCGCCTGGGCGCGGGCGGGACGGCGATAGGTCACACGACGTACGGCCTCCAGTTTTTCCACCGCCTCGCGGCGCAGGGCATTCAATGCACCGACGGGGATGAACCACGGTGCCGACAGCTCCAGCACGACGCCCTCCGCCGTGAAGATCGTATTGCCCAGCTTGCCCAGCTGTTCGCGCAGGCTGGCCGCGGCACGCTCGGCGTTCTGCGCCGGCTGATGCGCCTGCTCCAGTTCCACGGTGACGCTGATGCCCTCTTCATCGGTGAGGGTCAGGGCGAAACCGGCGACGGTCTCGGCCAGCTGCATCTGCACGCGGATGCGGCGCTCGGCAGACTTCTTCTCCAGCAGGCGCTCGAATTCCTGATCGCGGTTGCGGTACAGCGTGGTGCCGATGGCGGGCAGCACATTCCTTTCCGCCGGATACAGGCGCCGGCCCTCGGCACGGTTGACGCGCACACCCACCAGTTGCTGTGCGGCGTCATACCAGCTCAGGCCGTCGCCGTTGTGCAGCTCGGCATCGCTCTCCACCTCGAACCAGTCCGGCCCGACACGGGTGGCACTGCCGATGGGCTCACCGACGAATTTCGGGCTGTCCAGCGCCAGCAGATCCTGGTGGCGCTCCTGGGTGAAGTAATCGGTGAAGCCGCGGTTGAAACTCTTCTCCGGCTGCGGCTGGAAGAAGTAGGTGCAGCGGCCGGCGGAGGCGGCGCGGTAGTGCGGCACCTCCTCGATGATCCCGTCCAGCAGGGTGCGGTAGTGGGCAGTGATGTTCTTGACGTAGGACAGGTCCTTGAGCCGGCCCTCGATCTTGAACGAGCTGATACCGGCCTCGGCCAGGGCGCGCAGGTTGGCGCTCTGGTTGTTGTCCTTGGGCGACAGCACATGGCGGTCGCGCACCACGATCGCGCCGCTGCTGTCGGCAACGGTAAACGGCAGGCGGCACATCTGCGAGCATTCGCCGCGATTGGCGCTGCGCCCGGTCTGGGCATGGCTGACATAGCACTGGCCGCTGTAGCTGACGCACAGCGCGCCGTGCACGAAGAACTCCAGCTCCGCGGTGGTGGCCTGTGCAATCTCGCGGATCTGCTGCAGCGACAGCTCGCGCGCCAGTACCACGCGGGAGAAGCCCACCTGCTCGAGGAAATGCGCCTTGGCGGCGGTGCGGTTGTCGGCCTGGGTACTGGCGTGCAGGGCGAGGGGCGGCAGGTCCAGCTCCAGCAGGCCCATGTCCTGGATGATCAGGGCATCGGCACCGGCCTCGTACACCTGCCAGGCGATGCGCCGCGCCGCCTCCAGTTCGTCATCCTTGAGAATGGTATTGAGGGCGACAAAGACCTGGGCGGAATAGCGGTGAGCGTACTCTGCCAGCTGCGCGATCCCGGCCACATCGTTGCCCGCCGCGGCACGCGCACCGAACGACGGCCCACCGATGTAGACGGCGTCGGCGCCGTGATTGATCGCCTCGCAGCCGAACTCGGCATTTTTGGCCGGGGCGAGCAGCTCCAGACGGTGCCGTACGGGACTCATGGTTTGTGCGTCGCCAGGAATTTCGTCGCCCGGTCCTTGGGCAGGGGGTGACTGAACAGAAAGCCCTGCATCTCGTCACACCCTTCCGCCAACATGAAATCACGTTGCTCCACCGTCTCCACACCCTCGGCGATGGTGGTCAGCTCCAGGCTGCGGCCCAGGGCGATGACTGCTCGGGCGATGGCCACGTCGTCGCCATCATGCGGTATGTCACGCACGAAGGATTGATCGATCTTCAGCTTGGAGATGGGCAACTGCTTGAGATAGGCCAGCGATGAATAGCCGGTGCCGAAATCGTCGATGGACAGCTCGAATCCCATGGTGCGCAGCTCACCCAGCAATTCGATCGACTGTTCCGGGTTCTTCATGACGAATCCCTCCGTCACCTCCAGCTCGATCCATGCCGGGTCGCAGCGGGTTTCCGCCAGCACGCTGCGAATCACCTCCACGAGATCACGCTGATACAGCTGCTTGCCCGATAGATTGACGGCAACACGTCCGCTCAGCAGATTCTGCTCATGCCAGATGCGTGCCTGCGCGAAGGCCTCGCGCAACACCCAGATACCGAGCGAAATGATGAGGCCCGATTCCTCCGCCACCGGGATGAAGCGCCCCGGAGAGAGCATGCCGCCCTCGGGCAACTGCCAACGGATCAGGGCCTCCATGCCCACCACCCTGCGCGTGCGCAGCGACAGCTTGGGCTGGTAATACAGCACGAATTCTTCATTGCGCAGGGCATTGCGCAGATTGGTTTCCATCAGGATGCGGTCATAGGCCTTCTCCGTCATGTCCTCGGTGTAGAAGTGAAAGGCGTTGCGCCCCTGCTCCTTGGCCTTGAACATGGCGGTGTCGGCATTGCGCAGCAGGGTCTCCGCATCCTGGCCGTCCCCCGGATAGAGGCTGATGCCAATACTGGTGGTGATGTACAGCTCGCGCGTATCGATATGCAGTGGCTCCTGCGTCACATGGATCAGCTTCTGCGCGATCTGCGACACGCTCTCCACCGACTGCACCGACTCCAGGATCACGGTGAACTCATCACCGCCCAGCCGGGCCACCGAATCTTCCTCGCGCACCACAGTCAGGAAGCGGCGTGCCACCTGTTGCAGCACCAGGTCGCCGACCGCATGACCCAGGCTGTCGTTGATCTGCTTGAATTCGTCCAGATCGATGAACAGCACCGCCAGCTGTTCGCGGCGCCGCCGCGCCTTGAGCAGCGACTGCTCCAGGCGGTCGCGGAACAACACCCGATTGGGCAACCCGGTGAGCGAGTCGTAATGGGCCAGGCGATCGAGATGCTGCTGCTTCTCCTGCAACTGGGCATGGGTCAGGTGCCGTTCGGTGATATCCTGCACCGTGCCATAGGAATGGACCGGTTTGCCGAAGGTGTCATAGGTGGTCTCGCCCTGCTCCTCGACATACTTGATGCGGCCGTCCTTCATCTGCAGGCGATGTTCCAGCTTGTAGGCCCGGCGCGTGTGCAGGGAGTCGCGGTAGGCCTGATCGACCATGTCACGGTCCTCGGGATGGATCGCCGCCAGGAAGCCGTCGTAGCTGGGTGTCACCTCGGCCGGGTCCAGTTCAAAGATATGGTAGACCTCGGGGGTCCAGCGCAGGCGGTTGGTCACCAGGTCCAGGTCCCAGGAGCCGATGCGCGCGATGCGCTGGGCGTTCTCCAGCATCTTCTGCGTGTAGCGCATCTGCTCGTCGGCCTGGTAACGCGCGGTGATGTCGCGGCTGATACCCAGCACGCCCAGCGCCGTGTCTTGCGGTCCGTAATAGGGGGTCTTCAGGGTGTCCACCAGGATGCGCCGCCCATCCGGATAGGTCAGCCACTCCTCGTTGCTGCGCCGCTCGCCCAGCTCCAGCATCTTGCGATCGTTGTCGTGGAAGAACTCCGCCACCTCGGCCGCGAACAGTTCGAAGTCGGTCTTGCCGACGATCTCCGCCTCGCTGCGGCCGACGAACTCGGCAAAGGCATTGTTGCACCCCAGATAGACGCCCCTGCTGTCCTTGAAGAAGATCAGGTCCGGCGAGGTGTTCAGGATCGAGCGCAACAGGGCATGATTCTTGACAATGGCCTGCTCGTGCTCCGCTACCGTCGTCACCATGCGGCCGAATACCTCGGCCAGCCGACCGATTTCGTCGTTGCGCTGGCAGGTGAAGTCCACGCTGCGCTCTCCCTGACGCACGCGTTCGGCCTGCTCGGCGAGGCCGCGGATGCCGCGGCCCAGGCCGCGGGCCATCAGCCAGGCGAAGAGCGAACCGATGACGATGGCAATCACGGTATAGAGCAGACCATCGCGCGTGACCTGTTGCAGATTCGCGGCAATCTCACCGCGGCTCAGGCCGACACGGGCCCAGCCGATGTGCACATCGTTGCTGAAGACGGGTGCCGCGGCATCATTGAATTCCGTTTGATTGACGAGCAGATGCGGCGCCGGCGCGGCCTCCAGCAAGGTGTGGCTCACCGCATCGGCCAGATACTGGCCGATCACGCTGCGATCGGTGTAGGCCAGCACCTTGTTATCCAGATCGACAAACATGGCATAACGCACGCCGGGATAGTGCGCCTGGGCGGTGATCACCTCCTCCATGCCGACGATGTCATTGGCCAGCACCCAGGAGGTGCCGTTGGCCGCCAGGGTGGAGGCCAGACTGAGCGCCTGCGCCTCGCTCTGGGCAGTGAGGAAGGCGCGTTCACGCCCCACCAGGTCGAACACAAACACGGTCATCAGCAGCGCATGCACGGCGGCGATGCCGAGCATCAGCTGACGCGTGATCGAGGCGGTGTACAGGCGATGCAGATAGCGCAGCATGGGGTTATTCGACCGGACGCACTTCGGCATTGAAGCGTTGAATGAATTCGCGCACCGGCTGGTAGGTGGCGTCATCCGCCGGCTCGAAACGCGACAGCTCCATCGGCGCCAGCAGGCGTCGGCCTGCCTCGCTTTCATGCAGGGAGAACAGCAGGCGGCTCACCTGCGCCACCACCGCCGCCGGCACCTCGGGCAGGACTACCAGGCCGTTGTTGGGCAGGGAGTCGGTCTGCCAGCTCACCTCCAGCTCCTGCGCCAGCTCCGGCCGCTCGCGACTCAATGCGCGCCATGGCTGCGGCCAGGTGGCCCCTGCCGCCACGTCGCCGAGATAGACGTTCATGATCGACGACTCCTGCGAACCGACGTAGCGGTTGTCGATATCGCGCATCACGTCGATGCCGTGACTGTGCAGGAAGTACTGCGGCAGCATGGTCGCCGCCAGCGCCGTCGGCGCCGGATAGCTCACCGTCTTGCCGCGCAGGTCGGCCACCTCCCGAATACCGCTGTCCTTGCGCACCAGGATGATGCCGCGGAAATTGTCGTCGTCGCCCATCTTGCCGAAGATGCGGTAACCCTGCTTCACCGCGTTGATGGTCTGGTAGGGGTTGGGCAGGGCGAAATGGAACCGGCGCGCATACAGCTTCTCATCGTAGGCGGCGTAGTTGCGCGAGGCCTCCAGGCGGAAACGGGCGCCCTCAACGTTGGTGCTCAGGTAGGCCATCAGCGGGCCGAACACCTCGTGCAGCCGCTGCGGATTGTGCAGCGGATGCACGCCGAAGACATACACTGTCTCCGTCGAGGCGGCGGCCGGAGAAAATGTGGGGGCATATTCCGGCGCGTCATCGGAACCGCAGCCACCCAGCAGGCCCAGGACAAGACTGCAGACGACGACCGTGAACAGGCGGTGGCAAAGACTCATGGAAGATGGGGTTTCCTGCGGGGGCTCTTGTGCTTGGGGCCATCACGGGGCGGCACGACACACATATCGAATAATGGCGGGAAGTATACGGGAAGGCCGCCGTGGCGCCTACCTGCGGGTTATAATGCCGCCCCCTTTTTCCGCCCCGGAACAGCATGAGCAAACCCCGCCCCAGCGCCGATCTCGATCGCCTCGCTACCTGGCACAGGTACCGCAGCGGCCTGTGCGACGACTGCCGCGCCAGCTGCTGTACCCTGCCGGCAGAGGCGCGCATCAGCGACCTGGTGCGCATGGGGGTGGTGGATGCCTTCGAAGCGGAGGAGCCGCTCAAGCCCATTGCCCGCCGCCTGGAAAAGGCCGGCATCATCGATCACTTCAACTTCAAGAGCGGACTGTTCACCCTGGCGCGGCACGCCAACGGCGACTGTGTCTATCTCGACGCCGCCACGCGCCGCTGCACCATCTACGAACGTCGCCCCGACACCTGCCGCAACCATCCGCGCATCGGCCCGCGGCCCGGCTATTGCGCCTACGTCCCGCAGGTCTAGCTCGTACCTTCCCGTTGCATCTGCTGCAGGCAGGCAGGGCACAGGCAGTCGTCATAGTGCGTGGCCATGAACGCCCGCTGCGCCGCCGTCAGCTCCACCTTGCGGCACGGGCACTGCGCCACCGCCGCGCGGTGACAGGCAAATCCTGCCCCGCAGCGCGGACACTGTTTCTGTTCGGCCTCTGGCATGACGGCTAGGGGAAATCGATGATGTAGTCTTCCAGGTCGTCCGGGTCGGGCACGGCGGACAGGGGCAGCGCATAGCTGCGCACCGAGATGCCGGCCCGATGCACACTCTGCGCGTCGCCGCTCAGCAGCGGATGCCACGGCGGCAACGGCAGGCCGGCGCGGCGCAGGCGGTAGGCGCAGCTCTCCGGCAGATAATCCAGCGCATCAAGATTGGCCGGCGTGATCACCGCACACTCCGGCTCCGCCTGCGCCCGTGCGGCATAGACGGTGCAGCGGCAGCTGTCGAGATCGAGACGGGCACAGGCGACGCGCGTGTAGAACACCTCGCCGCTGTCCTCGTCCTCCAGCTTGTGCAGGCAGCAGCGGCCGCAGCCGTCGCATAATTGCTCCCACTCCGCGGGGGTGAGCTGATCCAGGGGAAGCTGCCAGAAGGGTCGTATCGTCATGGCGCCATTCTACCCGGTCTGCCGCCCGCCGCGGCAGCGGCAAAGAAAAGCGCCGCCCGCCGCGCACCTGCGGCGGCGCTTGCTAGAATGGCAGCGACCACCGCCACGGAGGTGTCGCCATGAGCGCCCTTTGGATTCTTGTCTTTCTGATCGTGCTGTCCGGATTTTTTGCCCTGGCCGAAATGGCCCTCGCCTCGGCGCGCCGCTCGCGCCTGACGCAGATGGCGGAAGAAGGCGACCGGCGCGCCAGCGCAGCCATTGCCATCAAGGACCATCCCAGCCGCCTGCTGGCGGCCACCCAGACCGGCATCACCGCCGCGGCCCTGCTGATGGGCATCTATGGCGAGTCGGCGCTGTCCGCCTCCATCGAGCAGGCCATTGCCGCCACCCTGCCCATGCTGTCCGGCTGGAGCGCAGGCATCTCCTTCACCATCACCATCGGCATCGTCACCGCCGTCTCCATCGTGCTGGGCGAGATCGTGCCCAAGCGCATCGCCATCGCCCATCCCGAGCGCGTCGCCGCCTTCTGCGCCCCGGCCATGGCGCTGTTCATCCGCCTGCTGTCGCCGGCGATCCATTTCCTGTCCTGGTCCGCCGATCGCGTGCTGGCACTGCTGCCGATACGCTCCGCCCCGGCACTGACCAGCGTCGAGGACATCCTCGCCTATATCGACGAAGGCGAGCGCTCCGGCACCATCGCGCCGGAGGAAAGCCTGCTGGTGGGCAATGTGCTGCGCCTGGACGATCGCCGCCTCGCCGCCATCATGACGCCCATCGCCGACGTGGCCTGGCTCAACCTGACCGCGCCGCGCGAGCACAACCTGCGCGTGCTGCGCGATGCGCCGCACTCGCAGCTGCCGGTGTGCAAGGGCGACCTGCAACAGGTGATCGGCATCGCCGAAAGCCACGACATCCTGCAGGCGGCCATCGCCGGCGACATCGATTTCGCCGAGATCCCGCTGGCCCAGCCGCTGTATGTCCCGGCCACACTGACGCTGTTCGACCTGCTGCGCACCTTCCGTCAGCAGAAGACCACCATCGCCCTGGTGGTCAGCGAGTTCGGCCACACCGAGGGCATCGTCACCGTCGACGACCTGATGCTGTCGCTGGTGGGCGACATGATGCCGCTGGCCGACAGCCCGGAAGAGGCGCTTGCCGTGCGCCGCGCCGACGGCTCCTGGCTGCTCGACGGCCTGCTGGCCATCGACGAGATGAAGGACAAACTGGAGATCGGCAGCGTGCCGCACGAGGAACTGGGCAACTTCCACACCGTCGGCGGCTTCGTGCTCGCCTCCCTCGGCCGCATCCCGCGCAAGGCCGAGCGCTTCAGCTGGGAGGGCTGGGACTTCGAGGTGGTGGACGTGGATCGCAACCGCGTCGATCAGGTGCTGGCCACGCGACAGACTCTGCAAGCCGATACCACGGCGTAACGCGCGCACCGCTCGGCGATTCGTGGCGCACGCGCACAATACCCGAGACAAGCGCTGCGGCGGCCACGCGACGCACCAGGAATGGCGCTATAGTGACAGCACACAGGACATAACCAACAACATCGCCATGGAACGCTCCCGACTGCTCCCGCTGCTAGGCGCCCTTGCCGCCGTTGTCGTACTGATCGTCGCCGTCTGGCCGTCGTGGCGCGGCACGGACGCCGGCGGCGCGGCACGGGAGGTCAGAGTCGGGCTCTACGAGAACGAACCGAAAGTCCATACCGGGGCCAACGGCCGCCCGGCCGGCCTGTTCGTCGAGCTGCTCAATCAGATGGCGCGCGATGAACGCTGGCAGCTGCGCTATGTGCCCTGCGCGTGGTCGCGGTGTCTGGAAATGCTGCAGCAGGGTCAAATCGATCTCATGCCCGATGTGGCCTTCTCCGTGGACCGCACGCAGGACTACGATTTCCATACCGCCTCGGTCGCCAGCAGCTGGTCGCAGATCTACGTCGCCCCCCACAGCAAGGTCTTCTCCCTGGCCGATCTGGCGGACAAGCGCGTCGCCATGCTGCAGGGCGGCATCCAGCAGGCCTTCTTTGCCCAGCTCATGGCAGGCGCTGGCTATCCGTATCAGCCGGTGCCGGTCACTTCGCTGGAGCAGGCCTATGCCGCCGTGGTGGCGGGCGAGGCCGACGCGGTGGTGACCAACAGCTTCTTCGCCGCACGCAACGGCGCCAAATACCAGTTGCAGGAAACCCCCATCGTCTTTCTGCCCAGCAATCTCTATTACGTGACGGCCAAGGGCCGCAATGCCGACCTGCTGGAACGCATCGACGCCCATCTCGGCGCCTGGCGCAGCGATTCGGAGTCGTTCTATTTCGATGCCCTGCACCGCGCCATGGCGGCGCGGCCCGAGGTGCTGGTGCCGCACTGGGTGCGCTGGTCGCTGCTGGTGCTGGGCGGCGGACTGCTGCTGCTGCTGGCGCTCAGCCTGCTGCTGCGCTGGCAGGTGGGGCAGCGCACCCGCGCCCTGGTGCAGACCACCCGGGAACTGGAACTGCAACGCGCCAATCTGGAGCACGAGGTGGCGGCCCGCACCGCGGAACTGCGCGCCGCGAAAGAGGAAGCCGAGCGGCTGACGCGGGTCAAGAGCGATTTCCTGGCCAACATGAGCCACGAGATCCGCACGCCGATGAACGCGATCCTCGGCATGCTCTATCTGGCCCTCAAGGCGGAGCCGCCGCCCCATTTGCGCAATCACCTCACCAAGGCGCAGAGCGCAGCCCACTCGCTGCTCGGCATCATCAACGACATCCTCGACTTCTCCAAGATCGAGGCCGGCAAGCTCACCATCGAGCAGGTGGAGTTCGGCCTCGACATGGTGCTGGAGCAGCTCACCAATGCCGTCGGCTATCTCGCCGGGCAGAAGGGCATCGAGTTCCTCATCCGCTACGACCCCACCATCCCGCGCCACCTGATCGGCGACCCGCTGCGCCTGGGCCAGATCCTGCTCAACCTGTGCAGCAACGCCATCAAGTTCACCGAGCAGGGCGAGGTCGAGCTGGCCTTCCGCAGCCTCAGCAGCAGCGCAACCGAGATCACCCTGCAGATCTGCGTGCGCGACTCCGGCATCGGCATGACGCCGGAGGTGCAGCAGAAGCTGTTCGAGAAATTCACTCAGGCCGACCAGACCACCACCCGCCGCTTCGGCGGCACCGGCCTGGGCCTGGCGATCAGCAAGAACCTGGTCGACATGATGGGCGGCCGCCTGTGGCTGGAGGACTCCCAGCCCGGCCAGGGTTCGACCTTCTGCTTTACCGTGCACCTGCCCATCGCGCACCAGGCGCAGGCCCTTGCACGCGAACTGGTCGAGCAGGCAGGTCCGCTGCTCAAGGGGGTCCGCGTGCTGGTGGTGGACGACAACGAGGTGTCGCGCGACATCCTGGTCGAGCTGCTGCGCTACTTCCATCTCGACGTCGCAACCGCCGCCAACGGCGCCGCTGCGCTCGCCGCACTGCAGGCCGCCAGCACCAGCCCCTACGATCTGGTGCTGATGGACTGGCGCATGCCCGGCATGAACGGCGACGAAGTCACCCAGCGCATCCACAGCGACAGGGACATTCCCCACAAGCCCCGGGTGGTGATGATCACCGCCTACGGCCGCGAAGAGGTGATCCGTCTGGCGGAACAGGCCGGCGTCGACGGCTTTCTCATCAAGCCGGTGTCGCCCTCGTCCCTGCTCGACACCATACTGCCGGTACTCGGGCGCGGCCGCCTGCCGGGCATGCGGGAACCGCGCCGCGGCGACACGCCCGCCACCGACAACCTGGCCGGCGCACGCCTGCTCCTGGTGGAGGACAATGAAATCAACCGCGAATTCGCCACCGAGCTGCTGCGCAGCGAGGGGATCGCGGTCGACGAAGCGGTCAACGGCCAGGAGGCCATCGAGCAGGTGCGCAACCACGATTACGACGCCGTGCTGATGGACATCCAGATGCCGGTGATGGACGGCCTGGAGGCGGCACGCCGCATCCGTGCCCTGGCCGCCGCGCCGGGCGGCGAACGCTACGCCCGACTGCCGATCATCGCCATGACCGCGCTGGCCATGGTGCAGGATGCCGAACAAAGCCACGCCGCCGGCATGAACGACCACATCACCAAGCCCATCGCACCGGAGCAGCTGCTGGCGGCGCTGACACGCTGGGTCCGGCTGCCGGCGGAGCGCAGCGCCGCGCCGGCACCGACCGCTGCCGCGGCGCACGGCGGCAAGCTGCCGGCGGATCTGCGCGCGCTGGCGGCCCTCGACGCCCACGAAGGCGTCCGTCGCATCGGCGGCAAGGCCGAAGCCTACCGCCGGCAACTGCACCGTTTCCGCGAACATTACCCCGACGCCATCACCGAACTGCGGCGCCTGATCCAGCAGGGCGATCTGCAACGCGCCGAGGAGCACTGCCACAGCCTCAAGGGGGTGAGCGGCAACATCGGCGCCCAGGCGCTGTTCGAACAGATCTCCGCCATCGACGGCACGCTCAAGCAGGGCAACGTGCCCGACACCACAGCGCTGTCCCAGGCAGAGGCCCTGCTCGGACAGGTCATGGACGAAATCGACGGCCTCGCCGCCGGCACCATCCCACCGCCGCCGCCTGCCGCCGCGCCCCTCGCCGGTGAGGCCCTGCGCACGCTGCTGCGGCAACTGCAGCACGTGCTGGAGTACGACCTGGGGGCGGCGGAAGCAATGCTGACCCAATTGCGCGCCGGCGTCGCCGGCACCGCACTCGAAGGTGATGTCGCCGCACTGGCGGCGCGGGTCGACGTGTTCGACATTGACGATGCGCTGGCGCGACTGGAAAAGATCGACGCCTCGCTCCCGGGAACGACACCATGACCGAACCTGCCAGCGGACCGGCCGCGACGCGCCACCGCATCCTGATCGTCGACGACGTGCACGAGAACGTGCACGCCCTGATGAACATCCTGCGCGACGACTACGCCATCGTCGCCGCGACCAACGGCGACAAGGCCCTGGAACTGGCGCGACGCCAACCCCAGCCCGACCTGATCCTGCTGGACATCAAGATGCCCGGCATGGACGGCTATTCGGTGCTCGCCGCGCTGAAGATAGCGCCCGAAACCGCCGACATCCCCGTCATCTTCGTCACCGCCCTGGCCGAGGCGGCGGACGAGGCGCGCGGCCTCGCCCTCGGCGTCGCCGACTACATCACCAAGCCGGTGAATCCCGAGCTGCTGAAGACGCGCATCCGCAACCAGCTCGAACTGCGGCGCTTCCGCCGGCATCCCGTGCTGTTCGACATCGCCGCCCACAGCGACCCGAACTACCAGCCGGCGCTGCTGGTGGTCGATGACGTCCCGGAGAACATCCACGAACTGCTCGCGGCACTGCAGGACGACTACCGCATCATGGTCGCCAACAGCGGCAGCAAGGCGCTGGAAATCGTACAGGGCGCCTCGCCGCCGGATCTGGTGCTGCTCGACATCGTCATGCCGGGAATGGACGGCTACGAAGTGTGCCGCCGCATCAAGGCCACGCCGGCCGGCAACCGCATCCCCATCATCTTCGTCACGGTGGTGGACTCGGCCCAGGACAAGGTCAAGGGCTTCGCGCTCGGCGCCGCCGACTACATCACCAAGCCCTTCGACATCGATGAAGTGCACGCGCGCATCCGCACCCACCTGGAGCTGGCGCGGCTGCGCCATGTGCTCGAAGACCTGGTCGCGCAGCGCACCGCGATGCTGAAGATCAGCGAAGAGAAGTACCGCATCCTGTCCTATCGCGACGCCCTCACCGGCCTGCCGAACCGTGTGCTGTTCACGGAGATGCTCGCCCACGCCATAGTCCATGCCGAACGCAACGCGACGGAATTCGCCCTGCTGCTGGTCGATCTGGACCGCTTCGCCACCATCAACGAAAGCCTCGGCCACAGCCTCGGCGACCAGCTGCTGATCGAGGCCGGCAAGCGTCTGCAGAACCTGCTGCCGGAACGCGACGCCATCGCCCGCATCGGCAGCGACGAATTCAACATCATCCTCTATCGCAGCGGCGACATGCCCATCGACCTGCTGGCGCAGCGCATGATCGATGCCCTGGCCGAACCCTTCCTGCTGGGCGGCCGCAGCATCTACGTCGGCGCCAGCATCGGTATTGCCATGTATCCGGCCGACGGCCGCGATGCGGAAACCCTGCAAGGCAACGCCGATGCCGCGCTGCACCGGGCCAAGACGCAGGGGCGCGGCGTACTGCGCTTCTTCTCGCCGGAAATGAGCAGTCGTGCCCTGGAGCGTCTGACCCTGGAGGCGGAACTGCGCCATGCCCTGGAGCGCAACGAGCTGCGCCTGTATTACCAGCCCCAGGTCGACCTGCTCAGCGGCGAGATCGTCGGCTTCGAGGCCCTGGTGCGCTGGCAACACCCGGAACGCGGCATGGTGCCGCCCGATGAGTTCATCCCGCTGGCCGAAGAAAGCGGGCTCGTCGTGCCGATGGGCGACTGGGTCTTGCGCGAGGCCTGCCGCCAGCTTCAGGAGTGGTCCGCTGTCGGCCTGGCACCGCGCCTGATGGCGGTCAACGTCTCCGCCGTGCAACTGAGCCATGGTCACCTGGTCGACTCGGTACGGCAGGTGCTGGCCCAAACCGGCATCCCGCCGCATCAGCTCGAGCTGGAGATAACCGAAAGCTTTCTGATGGCCGATCGCGATACCGCCTTTCAGTCGCTGGCGGAGCTCAAGACGCTGGGTGTGCGCCTGTCCATCGATGACTTCGGTACCGGCTATTCCTCGCTCAGCTATCTGCAGCAACTGGAGGTGCACAAGCTGAAGATCGACATGTCCTTCGTGCGCGACATGACCACCAACAGCGGCAACGCCTCGATCGTCAAGACCATCATCGTGCTGGGCCACAGCCTCGGTCTGGAGGTCATCGCCGAAGGCGTCGAGGAACTGGGGCATGCGCGCTATCTGCGTTCGCTGCAATGCGATGTGGCACAGGGCTACATGATCAGCCCGCCGATGCCTGCCGATGAAGCAACCACCTTTCTTCGCGACTATCAGCCGCCGGCCATGACCAGTGAACAGGAAGGCACGTCCACCCTGCTGCTGGTGGACGACGACACCAATGTCCTGGCCTCGCTCACCCGCCTGTTGCGGCGCGAGAACTACCATATCCTCACCGCCGGCAACAGCGACGCGGCCCTCGCCCTGCTGGCGCAGCACGATGTCGGTGTCCTCATCGTCGATCAGCGCATGCCCGGCATGGGTGGCACCGAACTGCTCGCCCGCGTGCGCACCATCCACCCGCGCACCGTGCGCATGGTGCTGTCCGGCTACACCGCCATCGACAGCCTGACCCAGGCCATCAACCGCGGCGAGATCTTCCGCTTCTTCACCAAACCGTGGGACGATGCCGAACTGCTGCACGCCGTGCGCGAGGCCTTCCGCCAGTACGCGCAAAACACCGCCACACCACGCCCGGCGGAGTAATT
>JANJXC010000107.1 GCA_024709225.1 Gammaproteobacteria bacterium
CGTGCACCTGCCCCCATTTGGGGCGGCGGCGGGGCAAAAAGGCGTGTAAAAACAAAAATAATGGGCGGGATGGGTCGGCCCCGCGCCCCGCCCGCGCCCGGGGCGGGCGGGGCCAGGTACGAGGGACAAGGTGCGAGATACAAGGATTGAGTGTGCTGCGCACACGGCCCATTTATATGAGGCGCTCGCGAAGCGAGCTCATTCCCTTGTCCCTTGTACCTCGTCCCTCGTACCTTGTTTGCCGCCATTGGGAACGACGACACCCATGGAGATAATCATCTTCAGACCGTCATCGACGCTCATGTCCAGCTCCACCACGTCCTCCCGCGGCACCATCAGGAAGAAGCCGGAGGTGGGATTGGGGGTGGTGGGGACGTAGACGTTGACCACGTCGCGGCCGGTCTTCTGCTGCGCCTCGCCCACCCCAGTACCTGTCTGGAAGGCCAGGGTCCACAGTCCCCGGCGCGGGTATTCGATGAGCAGCACCTTGCGGAAGGACTGGCCGCCGCCGGAAAACATGGTTTCGGCCAGCTGCTTCACCGCCGAATAGACCGAGCGCACCAGGGGGATGCGGGACAGCAGCCGCTCCCACAGACCCACCAGGCGGCGGCCGAACAGATTGGCCACCAGGATACCGGTGATCAGCACCACCAGCACCGCCAGCACCAGCCCGAGGCCGGGGATATGGAACCCCAGCAGGGCGTCGGGGCGGTAGCGCTCCGGCAGCAGCAGCAGGGTCTGGTCCATGGTGCCGACCAGCAACCGGACCACCAGCACGGTAACCCCCAGCGGCAGCCAGAGCAGCAGGCCAGCGATCAGGTAACGCCGAAAATGATGCATCAGGCAGCGGCCCTACTTGGCGGCGCAACCGCAACCGCCGCCGCCGCAGGCGGACGGGGCGGAAGACGGGCTGGATTCGGCGACATTCTTCTTGGCGCCGGACTTGAAGTCGGTCTCATACCAACCGCCGCCCTTGAGGCGGAACCCGGCGGCGGAGATCAGCTTCTCCAGCTCCGGCTTGCCGCAGGCGGGGCACTCGCTGAGCGGGGCATCACTCATCTTCTGCATGGCTTCCATCTGGTGGCCGCAGGCCTTGCAGGCATATTCGTAAATGGGCATGTGATCACCTCATCAAGAGCTACCGGAGATATTCCGGCGGATACATAGGGTTAAAGGGCAAAAATTCAAGCGGGCGGGCTATTCCAGCCCGAAGCAGCCGGGCTCGATGGCACCGGAACGCTCGACGGCCGCATGGGCATCGGCGATGGCCTTGCGCAGCCGCTGGTGTTCGGTCACCGACTGGCCGGAACGGTAGAACAGCTCGGCCGCCTCCAGCACCTTTTCCAGACTCTTTACGCGGTAATTCAGGTTGAGCAGCGCCTTGGCAACATGGTGCGGGTCCTCGCCCTGCTCGCGCATGCGGCCGGCCTCGGCCAGCGCCTGTTTCAATTCCTGGTCGGTGGGCATGCCCATCGTCGATGACTCCGGCTAAATGACTGATTTGCGGAGTATACGGGGGGCGAGGGGCAGCGGCTAGGGGCTGAGCGCTGAGTGCTGAATGCTGAATGCCGGGTCAGTCCTCGGTCCCCAGTCCCAAGCCCTCACTCCTCGCTCTGCCGTATAATGTCAAAAAACTACGACCGATGCCGATGCACTACCGCCATACCGAACCCCCCGCCCAGCCGCGCCGCGACTGGCAAACCATCCGCTTCCTGCTGCCCTACCTCTGGGCCTACCGTGGCCGTGCGGCGCTGGCGGTGCTGTTCCTGATCCTGGCCAAACTCGCCAACGTCGGCGTGCCGCTGGCGCTGAAGGAGATCGTCGACTATCTCGACACCCCGGGTCTGCGCGAGCTGGCCCTGCCCATGGTCCTGCTGCTCGCCTACGGCGTGCTGCGCCTGGGCAGTACGGCCTTCAACGAACTGCGCGACGTGGTGTTCGCCCGCGTGCGCCACGGCATCATGCGCCGGCTGTCGATCACCTTCCTCGAGCACCTGCACGCCCTCAGTCTGCGCTTTCACCTGGAGCGCAAGACCGGCGCCATCACCCGCGACCTGGAGCGCGGTACCCGCTCCGCGTCCTCGCTGCTCAACTACATGCTGTTCAACATCCTGCCGACGCTGGTCGAGGTGACGCTGATCGCCTCGGTGCTGCTGGTGAAGTACGACCCGTGGTTTGCCATCATCACCTTCGTCACCGTGGCGATCTATGTCGCCTTTACCTTCGCCATCACCGACTGGCGCATGCAGTACCGTCATCAGATGAATGCGCTGGACTCGCAGGCCAACTCCCAGGCGGTGGACAGCCTGCTCAATTTCGAGACGGTGAAATACTTCAACAACGAGGGCTACGAACACCGCCGCTACGACGCCTCGCTCACCGGCTGGGAAGACATGGCGGTGAAGACGCAGACCTCGCTGTCCAGCCTGAACATCGGCCAGGGCGCCATCATCGCCGTGGGCGTCACCCTGATCATGGGCCTGGCGGCACGCGGCGTCATCAACGGCAGCATGTCGCTGGGCGACCTGGTGCTGGTCAACGCCTTCATGCTGCAGATGTTCATCCCGCTCAACTTCCTCGGCGTGGTCTACGCCCAGCTCAAGCATGCGCTGTCGGACATGGCGCAGATGTTCGACCTGCTGCACCGTCCACCCGAGATCACCGACCGCCCCGGCGCACCGCAGCTGGCGGTGGGCGACGGCGCCATCCGCTTCGAGCACGTCAGCTTCGCCTACAACACCGAGCGCCCCATCCTGTTCGATGTGGACTTCGCGATCCCCGCCGGGCGCAAGGTGGCCGTGGTCGGCCCCAGCGGCAGCGGCAAATCCACCCTGGCGCGTCTGCTGTTCCGTTTCTACGACGTCAGCGGCGGCCGCGTATTGATCAACGGCCAGGACGTGCGCGACGTGACCCAGCACAGCCTGCGCGAGGCCATCGGCATCGTGCCGCAGGACACCGTGCTGTTCAACGACACGCTGTACTACAACATCGCCTACGGCCGGCCCGACGCCAGCCGCGAGGACATCTTCGCGGCGGCGCGCCTGGCGCAGATCCACGACTTCATCCAGTCGCTGCCGCATGGCTACGACACCCTGGTGGGCGAGCGCGGCCTGAAGCTGTCCGGCGGCGAGAAGCAGCGCGTGGCCATCGCCCGCGCCATGCTGAAGCGGCCGCGCATCCTGGTGTTCGACGAGGCCACCTCCTCCCTCGACTCGCGCTCGGAGCAGGCCATCCTGGAGGCCCTGGCCCTGGTGGCGCGCGACCACACCACCCTGGTCATCGCCCATCGCCTGTCGACCATCGTCGACGCCGACGAAATCCTGGTGCTCGAAGGCGGCTGCATCGTCGAGCGCGACACCCACCGTACCCTGCTGGAGCAGTCCGGCCGCTATGCCCAACTGTGGGCCTTGCAGCAGGAGGAGCGCGCCCGCGAGGCCCTGCCCGAACCGGCAGCGACATAACGCGCGAGCCCGATAGGCCGGGCGACGGCGGCATCTGGCCCGGCAGCAGCCTCCGCCAAGCCGGGCACACCCATTCCCAAAACCTTGTGATATCGTTTGACCATGACCAAAAAACACCCTGCCGCCCCCGACACCCTCCAGTTGCGCCGCGTCGCCATCGATACCTACCGCGAAAACGTCGCCTACATGCACCGCGAGTGCGAGATCTACCGCGCCGAGGGCTTTCAGGCCCTGACCAAGGTGGAGATCACCGCCAACGGCAAGAAGATCTTTGCGGTGCTCAACGTGGTGGACGACACCGGCATCGTCGACCCGTGCGAGCTGGGCCTGTCGGAACAGGCCTTCGACCAGCTCGACCTGCCGGCCGGCCACAGCGTCGCCGTGGCCCAGGCCGAACCGCCACCGTCCATGGACTCGGTGCGCCACAAGATCGCCGGCGGCCGCCTGCGCCTGCACGACTTCCAGGCCATCACCCAGGACATCGTCCACAACCGCTACTCCAAGATGGAGATGGCTGCCTTCCTGGTGGCCTCGGGCCAGAACAATCTGGACCGCGAGGAGATCCTGCACCTGACCCGCGCCATGACCGAATCAGGTGAGCGCATCGACTGGCACGAGAGCGTGGTGGCGGACAAACACTGCATCGGCGGCCTGCCCGGCAACCGCACGTCCATGCTGGTAGTGCCCATCGTCGCTGCTCACGGCATGCTGATGCCGAAGACCTCCAGCCGCGCCATCACCTCCCCCGCCGGCACCTCGGACACCATGGAGGTGCTGGCGCATGTCGACCTGTCGCCGAAACAGCTGCGCGAGATCGTGCGCGCCCACCGCGCCTGCCTGGCCTGGGGCGGCACCGCGCGCCTGGCCCCGGCCGACGACATCCTGATTTCGGTGGAGCGCCCCCTCGGCATCGACTCGCAGGGCCAGATGATCGCCTCGATCCTGTCGAAGAAGCTGGCGGCCGGCTCCACCCACCTGCTCATCGACATCCCGGTCGGGCCCACCGCCAAGGTGCGCCACATGCGCGAGGCGCTGCAGCTGCGCAAGCTGTTCGAGTACACCGGCGATCGCATGGGCATCCACCTGGAGGTGATCATCACCGACGGCTCGCAACCGGTCGGCCGCGGCATCGGCCCGGTGCTGGAGGCGCGCGACGTGATGCAGGTGCTGAACAATGATCCGGAGGCGCCGGCCGATCTGCGCCAAAAATCCCTGCGCCTGGCCGGCCGCCTGCTGGAGTTCGATCCGGACGTGCGCGGCGGCTACGGCTACGCCATTGCGCGCGACATCCTCGACTCCGGCCGCGCCCTGAAGAAGATGGACGAGATCATCGCCGCCCAGGGCCGGCAGACCGTGCAGTACCTGCCGGGCAAGCTCACCTATGAGGTGTGCGCGCCACAGGATGGCGTGGTCACCAGCATCGACAATTACGTGGTGGCCAAGGTGGCGCGGCTGGCCGGCGCGCCCATCGACAAGGGCGCCGGTGTCGACGTACTGAAAAAGCTGGGTGATCCGGTGAGCAAGGGTGAGCCGCTGTACCGCGTCTACGCCGAGTACAAGGCCGATTACGCCTTCGCCAAGGCGCTCACCGATCAGAACAGCGGCTACCTCATCGGCGCGCCCGAGGATGTGGCCAAGACCTACATGGAACTGTAAGGACTCGATGATGCTGCTCGGCTTTCACGACTACGAGGCCCAGGGACAACGCCTGGCCGACGCCCTCGGCCTGCCCTTCGCGCCGGTGGAGATCCACCGCTTCCCCGACGGCGAGAGCAAGGTGACGCTGCCCGCGGCGCTGCCCGAGCAGGTGGTGGTGTGCCGCACGCTGGATCAGCCCAACGACAAACTGGTGGAGCTGATGCTGGTGGCGCGCACCGCGCGCGAACTGGGCACCAAACGCATCGTCCTCGTCGTTCCCTACCTGTGCTACATGCGTCAGGACATCGCCTTCCACGCCGGCGAGGCGGTGAGCCAGAAGATCATCGGCGCCTTCCTCGCCGATCTGTTCGATGCGGTGATCACCGTCGACCCGCACCTGCACCGCATCGAGCGTCTGGAACAGGCCATCCCGCACGGCCAGGCCGTCGCCCTCACCGCCGCCCCGGCGATGATCGAATTTCTGGCGCAGCACGTGCAGAACCCCATGCTCATCGGCCCGGACGCCGAATCGGAGCAATGGGTGCGCGCCATGGCCGAGCCCGCCGGACTCGAATACGCCGTCGCCACCAAGGAGCGCCTCGGCGATCGCAGCGTACGCACCAAACTGCCGGAAGCGAATTATCAGGGCCGCACCATCGTCCTGGTCGACGACATGGCCAGCACCGGCCGCACCCTCATCGCCGTGGCCAGCCAGCTCAAGTTCCGCGGTGCCGCCGCCATCCACTGCCTGGTCACCCACGCCCTGTTCGCCGACGACGCCACGCGCCAGCTGCACGAGGCCGGTATCGAACACATCTGGAGCACCGACAGCATCAGCCACCCCAGCAACGTCATTCACCTGGCGCCGCTGCTGGCCGATGCGGTACGCCGTCTCAAATCCTGAACACCTGCCGCAGACGACGATATGGATGTAGTCATCTACGGCAGGCAGTTTGACTCTGGTAACTGCGCAGGGCTTCGGTAGGGTGTGCACGGCGCACCGTGCAGCGCCGAACCATGCACCGGTGCGTCGTGCGCACCCTGCACGAAACTATCTATGGCCTACTTGGCGCCCTTTGCTTCCTTGCGGTGAGAGTTGAGACATGTCCCCCTTCCGCTCGCCCCACAAGCTGTTGCTGTTCGTCCTCGCCGTCGCCTTCCTGCTCGGTATCCTGCAGGTCGGACTGGTCAGCATCGCCTTCGACAAGCTGGGGCTGTCGCAGCAGGCGGCCTTTCTGCTGCTGTTCAGTTCGCTGGCCGGCAGCCTGATCAACCTGCCGCTGTTTTCGGTGCGCGCCGAACAGCCGCCGGAACCGCCGCCGCTGCCGGTGTTCTGGCCGGTCCGGCTGCCGCCGTTCACCGGCCGCACCATCGTCGCGGTCAACGCCGGCGGTTGCCTGATCCCGCTCACCTTTTCCCTCTATCTATTGCTGAACAACCCGTTGCCGCTGTTCCACGCCCTGCTCGGCATCGTCGTCATCGCCGTCCTCAGCTATCACATGAGCCGCCCCATCGCCGGCCTCGGCATCGGCATGCCGCTGTTCGTCGCCCCCATCGGCGCCGCCCTGGCGGCGCTCCTGATCAATCCCGAGCAAAGCGCTCCACTGGCCTATATCAGCGGCACCGTGGGCGTGCTCATCGGCGCCGACCTGCTGCGTCTGAAGGACATCCGCCACCTGGGCGCGCCCCTCGCCTCCATCGGCGGCGCCGGCACCTTCGATGGCATCTTCATCACCGGCATCGTCGCCGTGCTGCTGGCCTGAGCCCGGCGCTGGCATTGCCGGTAATGTACTGGTATAAATCCGCGTAGGAAAAACACAACAATCCCGCCGCACAATCCCCGTTCCATACTCTATTTTTTACCGGAGCGGGCCAGGCGGCGCGGAATGCATGATGCAGGGGTGATGCTGTGCAAGAGGTGATTTATCACCGTAACGACTCGTTGGGATTCCTCAATGAGAACAAGCCGCTGGCCGACAAGCTGGCAGCGCTGCACCAGGCCGTGGCCGCCCGTTGTCCGTCGATCCACCGTATCGCCGTCGCCCTCTACGATGACAAGACCGAT
This sequence comes from Gammaproteobacteria bacterium, assembly GCA_024709225.1. GTDB lineage: Bacteria > Pseudomonadota > Gammaproteobacteria > Thiohalomonadales > Thiohalomonadaceae > Sulfurivermis. Next base: position 7,165 of record JANJXC010000107.1, read on the forward strand.
CTGCTGAAGACCTTCATCTACAGCAGCGAAGGCGAGTCGCCGCTGCGTCACTACCAGGCGCCGCTGGAGGGCAGCGCCACCCTGCGCCAGATCGTCGAGCAGGGCCGGCCGCGCGTGGTCAATGACCTCGCCATCTTTGCCGACAGCCCGCACGAGCACAGCCGCCGCATCCTGGCGCAGGGCTTCGGCGCCAGCTACACCATGCCGATGTACCAAAGTGGCAACTTCTGCGGCTTCGTATTCTTCAATTCGTGCGAACGCGGCGTGCTGACCGAGGCGGTACTGCACGAACTCGATCTGTTCGGCCACCTACTGTCGCTGACGGTGATCCACGAACTGCAGAAGATGCAGAACCTGGCCGACGCCATCATCACCGCCCGCGACATCACGCGCCACCGCGACAACGAAACCGGCAGCCATCTGGATCGCATGTCGCGCTACACCCGCATCATCGCCGTGCACCTGGCCGACAAATACGGCCTGGACGACAGCTTCATCGAGCACATCTTCATGTTTTCGCCGCTGCACGACATCGGCAAGATCGCCATTCCCGACAGCATCCTGCTGAAAGAGGCCAAGCTCAGCCCGGAAGAATTCGAGGTCATGAAGACGCACACCCGCAAGGGACGCGAGGTGATCGAAACCATGCTGGAGAATTTCCGCCTGCACGACCTGGAACACGGCCACATGCTGCGCAACATCGCCGAGCTGCACCATGAGGCGCTGGACGGCAGCGGCTATCCCTACGGCCTCAAGGCAGAAGACATCCCCATCGAGGCGCGCATCGTCGCCGTCGCCGACATCTTCGACGCCCTCACCAGCCGGCGCCCCTACAAGGAGGCCTGGAGCAATGCCGAGGCGCTGGAGGCGCTGTATTGCATGAGCGGCCACATCCTCGACAGCGACTGCGTCAACGCCCTGGCCAACAACCTCGACCAGGTGGAACGTATCCAGGCCGAGTTCAAGGAAGACGCCTTCGGCTGAGGACTGAGGTAGAATGCGGGCATCATGCCCACTACCTCCGCGCCGTCCCGCACCATCCTCATCACCGGCTGCTCCAGCGGCATCGGCCTGTGCGTGGCCCATGGCCTCAAGGCGCGCGGCTGGCGCGTCTTCGCCAGCGCCCGCCAGGCCGCAGATGTGGCACGCCTGCAACAGGAAGGGCTCGAAGCACTGCAGCTCGACCTGGCCGACTCCCTGTCCATCCATGCCGCCATGGATGCCGTGTTGCAGCGCAGCGGCGGCACGCTGGACGCGCTGTTCAACAACGGTGCCTACGGCCAGCCCGGCGCAGTGGAAGACCTGAGCCGTGCCGCCCTGCGCGAGCAGTTCGAGACCAATCTGTTCGGCACCCACGAGCTCACCTGTCTTGCCATCGCGGTGATGCGCCGCCAGGGCCACGGCCGCATCATCCACAACAGCTCGGTGCTCGGCCTGGTGGCGCTGCCCTTCCGCGGCGCCTACAACGCCAGCAAGTTCGCCCTCGAAGGCCTCACCGACACCCTGCGCCTGGAACTGCACGGCAGCGGCATCCACGTCAGTCTCATCGAACCGGGACCGATCATCAGCCGCTTCCGCGCCAACGCCATGCGCATGTACCGGCAGAACATCGACGCCGACAATAGCTTTTTCCGTGCCACCTACCAGCGCATGGAACACCGCCTCACCAAGGAAGGCCCGGCGGCCCCCTTCACCCTGCCGCCGGAGGCGGTGCTGGCCAGGGTGATCCACGCCCTGGAGTCGCCGCGGCCCCGGGCGCGCTACTACGTCACCTTTCCCACCTGGCTGTTCGGCACGCTGAAGCGCCTGTTGTCCACGCGCGGCCTGGACTGGGTGCTGCGTCGCGTCTCACGCGGCGAAAATAAATAAACCTTCATGTTCCGCAAGCTCCGCATCGCCGCCCTGCTGTTCATTCTGTTCATGGTGGCCGCCACCACCTGGCTGACCCAGTGGCGCAGCACCGACTGGAGCCGCAGCCAGTGGCTGGTGATCTACCCCATCAACGGCGACGGCCGCGTCGGCACCGCCGCCTACATCGACACCCTCGGCGAGGACAGCTACGGCGCCATCGCCGAATTTCTCGCCCGCGAGGCCGAGCACTACGGCCTGCCGCTTGCACAGCCCATCGAGATACGCCTCGCCCCCCAGGTGCACAGCCTGCCGCCCGCACCGCCGCCATCGCGTCAGCCGCTGGAGGTGGCGCTGTGGAGCCTGCAACTGCGCTGGTGGGCCTGGCGCAACGACAGCTACGACGGCCCCGGCAACCAGCAGATGTTCGTGGTCTATCACGACCCGGAGCACACCGAGCGCGTGGACCATTCCCTCGGCCTGCAGAAGGGGCTGATCGGCGTGGTACACGCCTATGCCAGCGAGCGGCAGGCCGAGCAGAACAACGTCATCATCGCCCACGAGCTGCTGCACCTGTTCGGCGCCACGGACAAATACGACCTTGCCAGCAACCAGCCCATCCATCCCGACGGCTATGCCGAACCGGACAAGGCACCGCTGCACCCGCAGCAGTTCGCCGAGATCATGGGCGG
>JANJXC010000092.1 GCA_024709225.1 Gammaproteobacteria bacterium
GCAGTCGCCGTGACGGTCCCAGTCCGTGCATTCAAGGCCGTAGGCCTTGGCATACACGCTGTTGCCCTGCGGATAGATGTAACTCTCGTCGGTGTAGCCCGGATCGGAAAAGAGGATCAGCTTCTTCACCGTGGTGGTGTCGCTGACGCTTGCCGTACGCCAAGGTATCACGCTCCAGAGCGCCGTGGTCGTGTAGGTGCAGGTGTCGTTGCTGGCCGCGGAAGACGGGATGGTGACCTTGACGTAGATGTCCTCATAGCCGCCGGCGGCGAGGGTCAGGCCGGACAACAATGTGAGCTCGGTGGTCCGGTCGGACCTGTAGACGGTCGCGTCCCAGCCCCAACAGGAGCCCGATGAGCTTTTGAAGAAACCCATCGTCAATGGCGCATCCGAATTGTTCTGCACCCGGTGGCTGTACCACACCGTGGCGCCCGGCGCCCCCGAGCCCGCATTGTCCGGTACGAAGGTGAGCACATCGCTCACCGTGGTGACCGCGGTCGCCGTGGCCCGGTTGGCCGGACTGATGCCCGAGGTGGCGGTAACCGTGGTGACACCGGCGGTGCCGATGGTGGCGCCGGAGGGTACCTGCACGGTCACCGTCACGTTGGCCGACCCGTTGGCGGCCACGGTGACCGAGGGCGTGCTCAGCGTCGTAGTCCAGCCATGGCTGGACACGGCGGCGAGGCCGATGGTGTCGGTGGTGGGGCCGAAGTTGTAGACGGTATAGGTGTAGCTCACCGAATAGCCGGCGGCGCCCTGCTTGGCCTGGCTGGCCGGGTCGATGGCGACGACGCCGGCGAAGGTGTCGGTATCGCTGGCCGAGGCGACCTGGCTGTTCACCGTGACATAGGCGGTGTTGGTAAGGGTCGCCGGGGGATTGCCGCTGAGGGTGGCGTTGAGGGTAAAGGTGAGGCTGCCACCGGCCGGCATGTCGGGCAGGGTAAGGCCGGCCCCCTGCAACGCGGCCACGGTGAGGCCGCCTGGGCAGGTGGCGCCACCGGCGGCGCTGCAGCCGAGGCTGTTGGCGGTGAGGCCCGCCACGGCAGGGTCGGTGAGCACCGCTCCGCTCAGGGTGGCCCCGGTGGTATTGCTCACCACGATGGCATAGTCGACGGTGCTGCCGGAGCTGATGAAGGTTTCGCCGTCATCGATACTGATCTCCGGCAGCACCACCACATCGATGGAGCCCTGCAGGATGGTGGGGGCGTTGCACTTGGATTTGGTATTGGGTACCGGGTTGGCGTTGGAGGTACACACATCGCCCGTCGGGCTCTTCTGGTTGTCCCAGCTCACCACGAACGGCACATACAGCTTGCCGCCCGCCCCTGCCGCGGACTGGCAGGGCACGGTGACATCGGTCATGTAGAACACGCCGTTGCCGGTGCCGCCACCGATGGTGCCGTTGCCGTCGCCGCAGGTGTCGTACACGCCGCCATGGGGGCCGGGGTCCAGGTCGAGGAACGGGCTCTCGTTGGGCAGTACCGCCACCGAGCAACTGCTGGCGCCGCCGCTGGCAGAGAGGATCTGCGGGTCCTTGCCGTCGTTGGAGATGAATACGCCGACGTCCCAGCGATCGGGGGTGGCGAAATTGATCGAGACCTCGAGGTCCAGGCTGATGTTGGTGCCGCCGGTGCAGGAGGACATGTCGCCCACCACCTTGAGGCCGGTGATCGATACGTCGCCGGCGGTACATCCCAGGGTGTCGCCGTAACGGTCGGCTGGGCACTGGTTGATGGGATAGGTGGCGGCCAGCAGTGCGGCCGGTCCGATCAGCAGCGCGAGGACGGCCGCCGCCAGCGTGTGCCGCAGGGTGCGCAGGCATCGGTGCGGCGCAACATGGCCCAGGCTACGGAACGCATTCATCACGCGCGCGCATCGTGCCCACACCCCATGGCCTGTCCGCGGCAGAGCGGTACTGTATCGTGTCCCCAGCATGGTCTTGTCCTTTTCCTGGCCGCTCACGCCGCAGCGGCCATGAAGTCGAGTTGCGAAAAATTGTCGCCGTCTGTCCGGGCGTCAGCTCCGGGGTTGCCGGCCCCGCCGCGTAAACGTGGGGTCGGGTGCGAACTGGCACGCATGTGATTCATTGTCGGTAGATGATAGGCGCGTTGCGTTGCCGGACGGTGTTTTCGTTTTCTGCCTCAGTACCGGCGGGCAGGGATGACGGCGGTGATATGGGTGCTGGCGCAAGCGTCTCGGTATTGTGACGGCCGGTGTCGACAGCCTGCGAGGGGCGCGCCGTCTTTTGTGCATACCAGTACCCGCCCCCCGCTGCCGCCGCGCCGGCGGCGGCGAGCAACAGCCAGGGCCAGACGGTCCGGCGCGGCGCCGGCCGGGACGCGGGAACCTGTTCCAGGCGTGCCAGGATCGCGGCCAGGCGCGCTTCATCCGGCGCGGCGATAGCCGCGACAGCATGGTGGATGGCCTGTTCCAGTCGTTCCGCTTCCATGTCCAGTCCGGGTTGTGTCCGTGATGCCGCCCACAGGGCTAGGCCTAGTTAGGGTGGGCCACGCCCACCGTCACCCCTCCAGCATGCCCCGCAGCTTGTGCAGCGCCGCCGCCGCCTGCCGCCGCACCGTGCCCTCCGGCAGGCCGATGGTCTGGGCGATCTCGGCATGGGTCAGTCCTATCCAATAACGCATGAGCAGCAGATTCTGTTCATCGCCGTGCAGGGTCTGCAGGGCCTGCAGCACGGCCGGGTCCGTTTCGGCCTCATCGGCCGGCCCGGCGATGGCCGCCAGCTGCGCCGGCTCGAGCAGGATGGGCTGGTGCTGCGCGCGCCGGTGCAGGTCGATGCGCAGGTTCAGGGCGATGCGGTACAGCAGCGGCAGCGGCGGCGCCTGGGTGTTGCAGACCGTCTGGATGAAGCGGAGAAAGGTCTCGCTCACGAGGTCGTAGGCGGTGTCCGCATCGCAACCGCGGGCGATGAAGTATTTCCACAGCCGCTGGGCTTCCTGGCGGTAGAAGCGGCGAAAGGCGGATTGGTCCCGGCTGTTGCAATAGCGGCGGATGAGTTCCCCGGCGTCGGGCATGGTCTGCGGCTGGCCTTATGCCATCGGGAGGTGAAAGTTCGACAGCAAGGCTATTTGCCCGATGTCCCGGGCATTATCGTAGTAGCGTCGATCCGCAGTAACGAAGGTAGCCCCGGCTATGTGCAGGGCGGCGGCATGATAAAGGGTATCGAACATGTGTTGCCCCAGACGGCATGCCAGATCCACCGCCGTGGCATAGATAGCCGGGTCGTCGATATGACTGAATTCGATCAACAGCAGGTCTGCCAGATCGGCCTGCGCGTCCCCCGGCTTTTCACGGGCGAGCACAGCGCCCATCTCGGCAAGAAAGTGAGGTGGCTGCGCCATGCGGATGTGGCCGGCGTCAATATCCTCGAGCAGCAGCAAGGCACGATCCACGTCCGCCTCGTCGTCACGCAAGCGAAAGAACCACTTGAGTGCGATGCTGGCATCCACCACCACGATCACGAGCGATCAGCCTCCCGGGCCATTTGCAGATCGTCTTGTGAAACAACGGGGGCGTGATCCCGACGGGCCAGAATTCTGCCGATGGCCTCGTGGCTGCGCTGCTTGCGCCGCGCCCGTTCCACCGCCTCGCGCATCAATTCGGCAATGACGGCGCTCTTGTTCTGCCCCTGAAACGTCGCGTTGAAGGCTTCTTTGACATCGTCCGGGACGCTGAAATTGACTGTCGCCATGGCCAGCCCTCCATTGTTGAAAACTTCAACAACAGTATGTTGGAGCTCAGGTGCAAGATCAACCACCGCCGCAACCAGGATTGAAGGCTACGGGGCGTCGGTCACGGTGGCGCCGATGGTGCGCGCGGCATAGCCCGGCTGGCCGAAGGCGGGGCTGTTGGTCTGGGCAAAGGCCGTGATGTCGTAGACGTTGTACGCGATGCCGGTCTCCTGATGCATGGTGGACGTGCAGTCGACCTGCACCCGGAAGCCGTGCAGGTCGCCGCCGCTGAGTATCGTGCCGGTAGCGCAGTTGCCATTATTGATGGCGTCGCCGATCCCCCACTCTACCCCGCTGCGCGCGGCGTGATAGGCCCGCGCCCCCTGCAGGGCGTGCAGGGTGGTGAAATGCTGGGTGCCGCTGATGCCGACCATGTAGGCGCCCAGTGCGCCCAGCACCACCAGCAGGAACAGGGCGCTGACCAGGGAAAAACCATGCTGCGGGGGCTTGCGGCGCAGGGGCATCATGGCACGTTATCCACATGCATCTGGTGCAGCAGGCGCACCGATTCGCCGCTGTCGGTCAGGGTCAGGGCCAGCGTAACCAGGCCGGCGCGGGTGGCGGTGCCGGCGCTGTAGCTGAAGCGGCAGTTGCTCACATGACGCGCCAGCGGCACGCCGCCGACGCCTGGCGGCACCGGCTGCGTTGCCTGCAGGCTGTATCCGCTGTAGCGGCGCAGATGGCCGCTGGCGGAATTGCAGATATAGCTGATCGGCCCATCGATCAGGAACAGGCGCTGCCGCGGCGACTGAAAGGGAAACAGGTGGCCGGCACCGCTCAGCGTGATTCGATCCTCGGCGCCGCTACCGGCCGGCGGCGCGGGATCGGCGTCAATCGAGAAGCTCAGGGCGGCAGGGGTGATCACCCCGGTGGTTTCGTCATAGGCATCGGCGCCGGCGGCGCCGAGGTTGTAAATGACCAGGCGCTCGCCGCTGGAGGTGAAGGGCTTGCTGATGTTGCTGAATACGCCGACGGCATTGAATGCCGTGTCGGGGCTGGTAAAGCTCAGGCGCTGATCCGGCGTACCGGGTGGCTCGGAGCGGTAACGTACGCCCGCTATCGAATTGATCAGCTCGATGGCGGTGCCGTTGCTGCAGTCCGGGTCGCAGCGGATGCTGTTGGGCAGTGCGCGACGCACGTCGCGTGCCATCAGCCGCAGAGCGGATTCGGCGGCATCCACCAGCTCGGCGCGGCGTGACAGGTCCATGTAGCCTTCCACCGGATGGCGGATGAATACCCCGACGACAGCGGCCATGATGCCGCTGATCACGATGACCATGATCAGCTCGATCAGGGTGAAGCCGCGATGGTGGCGAGGCAGGGTCATCATCGTGATCAATAGCTCGTGCGGTAGCCGGTCAAGGTGATGTCCACCAGCGTGCTGTGGGTGACGGTGACGTCGATGCGGCGCGCCATGACGCCATCCAGTGCCGCCGGCGCACCTACATCGACCGTCACCGTATAGCCGATCAGCCCGATGGCGTTGCCGTTCTGATCCGTTGGCGGGCTGTCGGTCAATCCGTCGTAATCCGCCACGTCATCAAAATTGTCGCGGCTGCCCGAGCCGGGCTGCACGCTGTAACTCTTGGTCAGGATCTCCTCCAGATAGGCCTCGGCCACGGCCACCGCCTGGTGCTGGATCATCGGGTCGGCGCTGTGCCGCGTGGTCACCTCCATCACCTTGAGGATGCCCACCACGGCGATGCCGATGATCACCATGCTGATCACCAGCTCAATGAGTGTGACGCCGCGCTGCGAGTGCATCATTGCCGCTCCACGTAACCGGTGGCGGCATAAACACGGAAGCTCAACGGACCGGTGCCCGTCACAGTGACCGTCCTGTCGGCGGAGGCGAGACCGGACGGATGAAAGGTAATGGTTCCGGTGCCGGCGCTAAGGGTGACACCGGATGGCGCATCATAGGGCGGCTGCTTGCCGGGGAGCGAAATGGCGGCATTGGCGCAGTGCGCATAGGGTGTATTCAGAAAAGCCAGCGCAAAGTCGCCGCTGTTGAGGGTGACCTGTACATCGCAATTGGAGGCGACAGCGAGCTTCTGCGCATAGCGCGTCGCCTGGAGCAGCTCGTCGAAGAAACCGCGCTGTTCGAAATCGGTACGGTTGAACCACATCGGCAGCGCGCTGACCGACAGCACGCCGAGGATGACGATCACCATCACCAGTTCGGTGAGGGTGAAGCCTTGTGTATGAGAATTCGGTAGCGTATGTGGCACGTATGACCTGAATACATGAACGAGAAAGGGCGGGAAATAAAGTTCCCGCCCTTCTAGTCGCGGCTCATAATCACCGTGATTTCGGCTCGTAAAAATTAAGCCGAGATACAGCGCTTATTTTGCGCCGGTCAAAGTAAAATCAGCGGTCTTGCCGCTAGCTGTATGTTCTAGGGTGCAGGTGGTGTTGGTGCCGAGGGTCAATGCCGCCGCCGCCGTTGTTACGGTGTAGCCAGTCATGGATTCCTGCAGCAGTGCGTTTGCAGTCGCCGTGGAGCATCCAGCAGTAGTATCAATTACGCCTGATGTAACAACAGAGCCATCAGTCACGGTGCGACGCGTCAAATAGGTCGCATAGTTGATGGCATTTCCGCCATTGATGGAACCCGCATAACCCTTTACAGCCGCTTGGTTTGCATCGTCAGTCAAGTCGACGAATTTCGGAATCGCCGTCGCCGCCAGAATGCCCAGAATCACGATCACCATGACCAGTTCGATCAGGGTGAAACCTGCCTGTTGCTTGTTCATTTCAAGACTCCTGCTTTGTAGCGAGGCCGCAGCCTCCGGGGGAAATACCGCCTCACCTTGGGCCGCGGCCCGACGGGGTCTTCCATGTGGCGGTGAAAACTTCCGTGAATTCTATCGCATTTCTTAACATACGCCCGCTGGGGTTTCAATGAAAAGTTGATATTTCATGCACCCTTGCGTCCGCCAGGCACCCGATCGAGCCGGCCTCGGTTACAGGATGCCGTGGCGATAGGCGAGCAGCACGCTCCAGATATACAGGCTGCCGAGCACCAGGATGATCCCGGTGGTGCGCGGGCGGCTCCACAGCAAGGCGTTCAATTCACCATGGGAGACGTCCAGCGGCTTGATCGCCTGGCGGGTGGAGAGCCAGTGGTTGGAACGGGTCTCCAGGTGCTTGAGCAGGCTGGGGCGGAAGTAGACGACCAGGCCGACGCCGAGGGCGGCGAGGTTGGTGATGAGCAGGAACCAATAGGTATTGGCGGCTGCGAGGGAGCGCAGGCCGTGATCCCAGTGGTCCGGCAGCAGGGCCAGGGTGGCCTGATGGTCGATGCCGGACAGGCGCAGCAGGGTGTAACCGGCGCCGGCGACGATCAGGCCGCCGACGAGGCGGTGGCGGTGATAGAGCTGTCTTTCGGTGTAGTGCGGCTTGTCCAGTTGCCCCAGCATGGGGCGCAGGGAGCGCCAGCGATCGAGCGGGCGGGCCAGTTCGCGCAGCTGCGCCGGCGCGAGGAGCAGGCCGATGCCGGTGGCAAGGGCGAAGACGGTCAGCACGCTGGCGCTCCAGTACAGGGCGGTGATGATGATCTCCATGGCGTCCCTCGGCGGTAGGGAAAGACGGCAATTCCTCGCCTGTTTATACGACAACGGCGTCCTTTTGCCCAGCGTCCCGGCGTATCGCCCCGAACAATAGCTATTTGGCCTCATGCGAAGAAATACAGATGGGTTGTGCTGCGCTTCACCCGTCTGGAGTTCGTATGAGGCGGTGTTTCACCTCGCCGCGCGTGCCTCATCTGCTCCAACCAGCTGTTCCGAATGGTATCCATCTTCTCTGCGGCACGTCATAGGGTGGGCCGTGCCCGCCGCCACACGGCGCCCATGGGGCGCCCTCTGCCGGGCTACCAATGTGGAACACTTGTTTAGCGGGGAGGTGGTCTTACGGTTCCCGCCAACCATACGGCTCCAACGCCACCAGGTTCACGCCGCCCAGGCTCTCGCCGTCGGGGTCATAGCGGCCGTTGCCGTTGCGGTCTTCGTAGCGCAGCTGCAGCTGGAAGCGGATACGCGGCGGACCGGGCAGCTCCGTTTCCAGATAGTCACCGTGGGCGACGCGGTAGACGAGGATGCCTTGCTGCGGTTCGTAATACCACTGGCGTGGCTCCATCTGCTCGGGCGGCAATGGGCCGTCGAGGCGCTGGTGGTTTGGCGGGCGGCGATCCGGATCGAGGTAATCCATGGGATCGGCATGTTCCATGCCGGCCACGCTGTTGAGGCCGTCACGCAATACGCGTTCCATCACTTGGATGCCGACGGCGCTTTGCAGGGCGCCGACGGTATGGATGACGTGGGTCTGCTCGGCCACGATGCGCAGCTCCCAGATACGATGCGTGGCGATGACGATGAAGATCAGGATCAGCAGGGTGACGACCACCAGTTGACCGAGGCGGCGCGGGGCGCGGTCGTGGTCCAGTGCATGGGGCATGGGCTGCATGGTCATGGGTATTTATGGGGGCCCGATTTACCGGGCGAGTGCGGCGCCGATAGACATCGATCGCCCGCTGGTGGCTTCGGACTTCCTGTCCTCGCGCCACATAATGCCTTCCATGGCAAAAAATCGGGCTCGCGCATACCCTGCTGCCGTCTGCATAAAATACCCGGTCAGCGCCGCGCCATCTGGGTGAGGTCCCACATGGGCAGGAACACGCCCAGGGCCAGGATCAGCACCATGATGCCGACGGCGATGATCAGGATCGGTTCGATGGCGGAGCTGAGGTTCTTCAGATCGTAATCCACCTCGCGCTCGTAGAAACCGGCCACCTCCTCCATCATATCGTCCACCGCGCCGGTCTCCTCGCCCACCGCCATCATCTGCAGCACCAGCGGCGTGAACATGGCGCTGGCGGCGGCGGTGCGTGTGAGGCTGTCGCCGCGCTCGATGCCGTTGCGCATGTTGCGGATGCGCTCACCGATGAAGTCGTTGTCCACCGCCTGCGCCACCACGCTGAGCGCCTGGATCAGCGGCACGCCGGCGCGGGTCGACATGGCGAAGGAACGCGAGAAGCGCGACAGGCTGGCGCGCAGGATGATGTTGCCGACGATGGGCAGGCGCAGCTTGAGCTTGTCCCAGCGGTATTTGCCGTCTTCGGTCCGCACGTAATAGCGCAGGCCCAGCACCAGCAGCACCACACCCAGCAGCATGAATTGCCACCAGTTGACGAAGAATTCCGAGGTGCCGATGAGCAGGCGCGTCTGCCAGGGCAGATCCATGTGCATGCCGCGGAAGACCTGCGCGAAGGCCGGAATGACAAAGACGTTGATCACGCCGATGGCGATGCTGATCGCCACCAGCACGAATACCGGGTAGCGCAGCGCCATCTTGACGCGGTTGCGCGTATCGCGCTCCAGCTCGAGGTATTGCGACAGCTGCAGAAAGGCGGTATCGAGCTGGCCGGTATTCTCGCCGACCCGCACCATGCTCACCATCAGCGGCGTGAAGATCTGCGGATAGCGGCTCAATGCGGTGGACAGCTCGCGTCCGCTCTCCAGTTCGATGCGGATCTGGCGCAGCGCCTCGGCGAGGACCAGGTTGCGCGAGGTCTCTCCCAGACCGGTAATGCCGCGGATGATGGGTACGCCGGCCTTGGCCAGGGTGTACATCTGGCGGCAGAACAGGATCAGGTCATCCAGTGTGGGATTGCTGGCGCCGAGGCGGCGTTTGAATTCCTCCCATACATCGTGCTGTTCCTTGACCTCGCGGATCTCCACCGGGGTGATGCCGCTGTTGAACAACTGGCTGGCGACGGCATCGGCGGAGCCGGCCTCGACCTGTCCGGTGACCAGGTCGCCGCGGCCGTTGCGTGCCTTGTAGTAGAACTGCGGCATCAGCCGTGTGCCCCGCTCGTGCCAGGCGCGAGCAGCTCATCCTCGCCGGCGATGCGCAGCACCTCCTCCAGCGTGGTGATGCCGGCCACCGCATAATCCAGCGCATTGAGGGCGAGGGAACGGAAGGTCGGACTGGCCGCGACGGCGCGGCCGAAGGCCGTGGCATCGTTCTGACGCAGGGCGTCGGCCATCGCCTGGTCCAGTTCCAGCAGCTCGAACACGCCGACGCGGCGGTGATAGCCGGTGTTGTTGCAGTGCGGGCAACCGGTGCCGTGCCGGAACTGCAGGCTGTCGGCCTGACTGCCGAGCAGGTTGCGCAGCCACACCATCTCCTGCGGCGTCGGCGTATAGACCGTTGTGCAACCGTCGCAGATGCGGCGCACCAGGCGCTGGGCGATGATCGCCTGCAATGCCGTGGCCACCATGTAGCCGGGGATGCCCATGTCGATGAGGCGGATGGCGGTGCTCACGGCATCGTTGGTGTGCAGGGTGGAAAGCACCAGGTGGCCGGTGATGGAGGCGCGCAGGCCGATCTCGGCAGTCTCCTGATCGCGCATTTCACCCACCAGGATGATATCCGGGTCCTGGCGCAGCGCGGTGCGCAACACGCTGGCGAAGCCGAGGCCGATCTTGGCGTGCACCTGCACCTGATTGACGCGCGGCAGGCGGTATTCCACCGGGTCTTCGACGGTGATGATCTTCTTCTCCGCCGAGTTGATCTCGGACAGCGCGGCGTACAGGGTGGTGGTCTTGCCGCTGCCGGTGGGGCCGGTGACCAGCACCATGCCGTGCGGGCGGTGGATGTTGCGGCGGAAGCGCTGCAGGATGTCTGCCGGCATGCCCACCTGATCCAGGTCGAGGATGCCGCCCGACTGATCGAGCAGACGCATGACCACCGACTCGCCGTACTGGATCGGCATGGTGGCGACACGCACGTCGATGTTGTGGTCCTTGACCCGGATATTGAAGCGGCCGTCCTGCGGCAGGCGCTTCTCGGAGATGTCGAGGCCCGACATCAGCTTCAGGCGCGAGACCAGGGCCGTGGCGATGCGCTTTTCCTTCATCACCTGTTCGTGCAGCACGCCGTCGATGCGCTGGCGGATGCGCAGCACGCTTTCATCCGGCTCGATGTGGATGTCGGAGGCGCCCACCTGCACCGCATCCTCGAAGATCGACTGCAGCAGCTTGACCACCGGCGCCTCGGTGACGTCGCTGCTCTGCGCCAGGGTGGCGAGATCGAAGTCGGTTTCCGACAACTCCTCGGAAAGCTCCTCGGCCAGCGAGGTGATTTCGTCGGTGCGGCGATACACCTGGTCGATGGTGCGCAGCAGATCGGCCTCGCGCACCACGGCCTCGCGCAGCGGCCGCTTGAGGATGCGCACCAGTTCGTCGTAGGCGAAGATGTCGGTCGGGTCGGCCATACCGACCAGCACGGCCTCTTGCGCCGCGTCCAGCACGATGACGCGGTAGCGCCGCGCCAGGGTTTCCGGGATCAGGCGTACTGTGTCCGGCTTGTATTTGTAGTGCTTGAGATCGATGAAGGGGATCTGCAGCTGGCGCGACAGGAATTCCAGCAGCTGATCCTCGCTCAGATAGCCGAGGGCGATCAGGGTGCGGCCCAGCTTCAGGCCACTCTTCTTCTGTTCCGCCAGCGCGCTCTGCAGCTGCGCCTCTGAGATGACCTTGTGCTCGACCAGCAGGTCGCCGATGCGAATCTTCTTTTTCGGAATACTCATCTCTGTATCACCTGTTGCGGAGGCGACATAGCGCCCGGCATCCGCCCTTCATCATTCCAGTGCCTTGAGGCGATTACGCACATGGTCCTGCAACTGCGGCGGCAGCGCGCCGGCGGCGGCCTGTTCATAGGCCTTGACGGCGTCCGCGCGGCGACCGGCGTTTTCCAGCGAGATCCCCATGCCCACCCACCAGCTGGCCTGCTGCGGCTGCAGCGCGAGGGCGCGGCCGTAACTCTCGATGCTTTCCTCGTAGCGCAGCTCGCGCTGATACAGCGCCGCCAGGAAGGCCAGATAGTCGGCGCGGGCGGTGGCGGCGTGCAGGGTCTGCTCCAGGATCGTCACGGCAGCGCCGGTCTGTCCCTGCTCCACCCGCAGGCGCGCCAGCAGCAGGGCCAGCGTCGGGTTGCGGGCAAACTGCCGCCGTCCCTGCTCCAGCACCTCGTCGGCCTCGATCAGGCGTCCGGCGCCGAGCAGCACGGCCGCCAGGGTTTCGCGCGCCAGCAGGTGTTCGCCGTCGAGGCGCAGCGCCGTGCGCAGGGCGGTTTCCGCCGCGGCCTGATTGCCGCCGCGCAGGGCGTTCACGCCGCGCTGGTATTCCGTCTCGGCCTGAAGCTGGGGTGTGGGCGGCCGCACGGTCTTTTCCACCGCCACCGGGGCGCTTGCGGGGCGCGCCGCGGGTCGCGGCACGGGTTCCGCCGCCGGTCTGATCACCACAGGCGGCGCGGCCTCGGGCGGTGGCGTGGCGACGGCGACGGATGCGACAGGGGCGACGTCCGGGGCGGGCGCTGCCATGGGTGGGGGCTCGACCGCTGCGGGCGCAGGTGTCTCCGTTACGGCGGGCGCACTGCCGTCTGCGACGGGATCGGGGGCCGGCGTGGAGGTCGGCGGCAATGCCGGCACGGGGGCGATGGCGGGTGCCATCGCGACCGCCGGTGCGGGGGTGCTGTAGCGCTGCCAGGTCAGCCAGGCGACGGCGGCGGCCAGCAACAGCAGCGTCAGGGTGAGCGCAATGAGCAGCAGGCGACGCGGGCTGCGGGCGGGGGCCGCATGGCCGGTGGCGTGCAGCAGGCCGGCCGGCACGCGCTGCTCGGTGGCCCGGCGCGCCTCGAGGTCACGCAGCATGTCGTTGATCAGACTCATGGTTGTAACGGCTCCGCAAGCCAGGGCTGCCCCAGCCACCAGGCCAGGGCGGCCAGCGCAACGACGGCCAGCAGCGCCAGCACGATCAGCCACGGCTGGCTGTGGCCGCGGCGCTGCCGATGCACATCTTCCGTATCCTGCGCCGCCATCTCCACGTGCTGTCGGGCGACGTCCCTGATTCCCTGCCCGTAGCCGGCCATCAGCGCCTTGTGCGAAAGCACGTTCACCAGGCGGGGGATGCCGCGGCTGAAATGGTGCAGCGCGTCCAGGGCCTCGGGCGCGAAGTGCACCTTGCCCTGCGCCCCGGCCACCAGCAGGCGATGGGCGACATAGGCCTCCATCCCCTGCCGATCGATGGGCGGCAGGCGGTAGGAGAAGGTGATGCGCTGGCGCAGCTGGCGATTGGCGCGCTCGTCGAGGCGCTCATCCAGTTCCGGCTGGCCAAACAATACCACCTGCAGCAATTTGCGTTTCTCCGTTTCCAGATTGGTCAGCAGGCGCAGTGCCTCCAGGGTTTCCCCCGGCATGGCCTGGGCCTCGTCGATGAGCAGCACCACCTGTTTGCCCTCGGCATGCAACTGGATCAGGCGGCGCGTCACCTCCTTCACCGCGCGGTGCTGGCCGATGTTGCGCGCCAGCTCCAGACCCAGCTCCTCCGCCAGCGCCAGGCCGAGGGCCGGCGGGGTCAGGTAGGGGTTGGGGATATAGGCGGTGTAGAACGCGTTCCGATCCAGCGAGTTGAGCAGCTTGCGGCACAGCAGGGTCTTGCCGGTGCCGACTTCGCCGGTGACCTTGATGAAGCCTTCGCCGCCATCCAGGGCCACCTGCAGGGTTTCGAGGGCGTCACGGTAGTGGCCGTACTCGAAAAAGAATTGCGTGTCCGGCGTCAGGCTGAAGGGGAATTCACGCAGGCCGTAGTGCTGCAGATACATCACGCCGCCTCAGAGATACGTGCGGCGGCGGGTGGCAGGCAAGTGCGCGCACCGCCGCCCACGGCAACCCTGCATCGCACCGCTGCGGGTGTCTTCCTCACGGCTGCTCGTCGAACTGGCGGAAGCCGGCGGAGGAGCGGCGCAGCTCGCGCGACCACTGCTCGTTGCCCTCGACCACGGTAGGCCGCAGCAGGATCACCAGTTCGCTCTTGCTGGTGGCCTGGCGGGTATGGCGGAACAGGCCACCGACCAGCGGCAGATCGCCGAGCAGCGGCACCGAGGCTTGTTCGTCGCGGGTCTTGTTCTGCATCAGACCGCCGATCACCACGATCTGGCCGTTCTGCGCCCGGATCATGCTGTCCGATTCGCGCACCGTACTGGAGGCCAGCGGCATGCGCAGGGTGGTGGTGGTGACGGTGACGTCCTTGATCTGCTCGCGCACCTCGGACACCGACGGGCGCACGTGCAGGATGATGTCGCCCTCCTCGCTGATCTGCGGCGTGACATCCAGGGTGACACCGGAGAAGAACGGGGTCAGCTCGACGCTCACGTTGGGGGTGGCGGTGGTGGTGGTGGTGGTGGTGCTGGTATTGACGTCGGTGACGAAGAATTCGTCGGAGCCGACCTTGATCACCGCCTTCTGATTGTTCATGGTGGAGATGCGCGGGCTGGACAGTACCTGCACATTGCCCTGGCTCTTCAGCAGTTCGATGAAGGCCGCGAAGTTTCCGGCGGTAAAGGCCGCTGTGAAAACGCCGCCAAAGGCGGTGGTAGGCAGGGTGCTGCCGGCGAATGCGCCCGTCGGCAGGGTCATGTTGACCGTCGACCCGGCGCTGTTGCTGACACCGGTGCCGCTGAACACGCTGCCGCCGCCGATCTGTCCCAGCACCATGGCGTCGCCATTGTGGCGGGTCAGCGACGACCAGTTGATGCCCGACTGGAAGCCGTCGGCCAGTTCCACTTCGAGGATGCGCGCCTCGAGGATGACCTGGCGCTGGGTGGCGTTCTGGGTGGAGTCGAGATAACGCTTGGCGGCACGCAGTTCGCCCGGCATGGCGCGTATCACCACCAGCCCGGCCTGGGCATTGACCGATACCGAGCGGCCCGGTTCGCTGCCGACGATCATGCGCAGGGTATTCTCCAGCGCCGGCCAGAAATTGGATTGCGAATCGGTGGTGATGGTGCTGGTTTCCGATGTGCTGGTGGTGCTGCTGGAAGTACCGTCGCTGCTGGTGCCGCCGCTGCGGGAGATCTGCGTGGCGCCGGCGCTGATCTTGCTGCTGCCGCTGCGCTTGATGTCCAGATAGTTGACCTCGAAGATGCGGGTCTGCAACACGTTGGGCAGTACCTGGAAGTAATTGCCGCGGCGCTCGAAGTCATAGCCGTAGGTATCGCGCACCATGCCCATCACCTCCGGCACGGTGACGTTCTTCACGTCCAGGCTGATGCGGCCGCTGACATCCGGGTGCACCATGATGTTGTAGGCCGTGCCCTCCACCAGACTGAGAAAAAAGTCGCGCGCCCCGGCGTTGCGCACCTTGACGTCGAAACGCGGTTCGGCAGAGGTCAGGTCGGTGCCCGGGATATTGAGCTGAATGGCCGGCAGCAGTGCATCGCTTACCGCGGCGGGAGGTGTGGTCGTCTGCGCTGTGCGGGCAGCGCCGTCGTCATCACGGAAGGCGGCATGAATCTCGTCGAGCGTACCGCGTGGTGGCGTGCCCTGGCTGGCGCAGCCGGCCAGCAGCAGCACCAGCAGGTAAAGGGGCAAACGGGGCATGAGCTTGGATCCTGGGTTCATGGGCATCACTCGGCGGATACTGGTTTCTTCACAGCGACGGGCAGAAGTGACAGGGTGATCTGTCGTCCCTGATGTTGCAGGCGCACCTGCGTCGGCTGGATTTCAACGACGCGCGCGCCGTTGACATGGTCGCCTATCCCTACATTGCGGCCATTGATGACCGCACTGCGCCGCTCGCGTGCGATCAGGGTGGAGCTGAGCACGAATCGTGTACCGCTGGCAGCCTTGCCGCTGCTGACGGCCGCGCCGCCGGGCGGGCGCATGGGGTCGTCCAGCGCCTGCGCGTTGCCCATGAGCAGGGCCAGCAGCAGGGGGAAAATCCAGTATCTAAACACCGATCCAGCCCTCGTTCAGGCTCAGGGTGTGCACCACGATGGTGATGCGCGCCTGCGGATATTTGTCCATGGCGATTTCCAGCTCATCCCAGTACAGGGTCCAGGGCAGCGCCTGCAGCTCGCGCACATAGGTCAGTGCAGCCTGATAGTCGCCCTTGAACTCGAGGCGCACGCCGTGGCGCCAGATGCCGGCATTCAGCGGCGGCTCACCTTCCGGCGTCTCGAGCAGCGGCTGTGCCGCTAGGCTCTCGATGCGCAGCAGCGTAAGGCCGGACTGGCGCAGGATCACCTCCTCCAGCACCCGTGCCATCTGCTGCGGCGCAATCAGTCCCTGTACCGCACCGCCGATCTGGCCATCCAGCGCGGCGATCTGCGCAGTGAGCTGCTGCTGCTGACGCAGATTGTCCGCATCGGGGTCGACGCTCTGCCGGCGCAGAATGGCCTGGGTCTGTTCGTCGAAGGCAGTAATCTCTTTCTGCAGCAGGCCGATGCGCTGCAGCGCGTCCTTCTGCTGCATCTCCAGCGGGCCAAACAGCGCCAGCTGGGCCAGCATATAGAGCACGGCGACGATGACCAGGAACAGCATGCCGCGTTCGCGCAGCGACAGCGCGTCGATACGCAGGCGCAGTTGTTCGATGCGTGCCTTCATGCGGCACCACCCGGTATCGCGATCATGCCGGCGGCCGGCGGCCGCACCTTGTGTCGCCGCGCACAGGATGTCATCGCTGCGCCTCCTTCTTTTCGGTCTGCAGCACGAAGTCGACCTGCTGCGGCGCCTTTTCCGTCCGGCTCAGGGTGAACTGGCGGAACTCCGCGCCGGCGAAGGCGGGCTCGGCGGACAGGCGCTGCAGATATTGCGGCACCTGCTCCGGCTGGAGCGCGCTGCCTTGCAGCTCGATCACGCTGCCGCCCGCGCGCAGGGCGATCTGCGTCAGCCACAGTTGCGGCAGGCGCTGCCGCGCCAGCCCTTCCAGATGGGCGGCGTAGCCGCCGGTATTGCCGCTGCGGCGATCGGCCAGTTGCGCCACCACCTGCTGCTTGCTGCGCAGTTCGCCGCGCAGCCGCGTCACTTCCTGTTCCAGTGCCACATTCTTGCTGCGCTCAGGCAGGGTGCGTGCCAGCTCGGTCACCCGCCTGGCGGCATCGTCCCGCTGGCGCTGGAATTGTCCGACCTGTGCCTCCAGGCCGCGTGTCTGCCACAGAGCATAGGCAAAGAACACCACCATACCCACGGCCACCAGGCCGGCGCCCTGCAGCATGGTCTTGGCGGAGAAGATCTTTTCCTGTTTGCGGAACAGCGGCTGGTAGAGATTGATCTGCTGCATCACAGCGCCCTCTCATCCACGCGCAGCGCCGCGCCGATGGCGGGCAGGCAACGGGCCTGCAGTTCGTCACTCAGGGTCTGGTCGCAGTCGAGGGTGGTATTGAGGTCGAGCATGCGCACCGGCAGGCCGAGATTGCCGCCCAGATAGCCGGCCAGGCCGGGAATGGGCCGTGCCAGCGGCGCCACCACCAGGCCGCTGATGGGGGGCAGGCCGAAGTGGCTCTCGAAATAATCGACGGAGCGCTGGATCTCCAGCACGATGGAGTCCATCAGGCGGCGCAGTCCCGGTGACGGGCCGTCGTCCTCGCTGTCCAGGGTGAACTCGCTTTCCTGCGGCGTTGGCAGCTCCGCGGCCAGCTGATCGGTACCGAATTCCAGATTGCGCGCCAGGAACAGGCTGCCCTGGCGGGTGAGGGTGAGCAGGCCGCCGCGCGGCGTGAGGTGCAACAGGGCGACGCCGCTCTGATCCTCCGGCAGCAGGGCGGCGATGTTGCGTTGCGCCAGCTCGGCGATGTCGATGATGCCCAGGTTCACATCGGCCTCTTCCAGCAGGTCGATGTGCTCCTGTACGGAGGCAATGCGCGCCACCACCACATACATCATCTTGGTGCGGCCGCGCTGGCCCTCGACGTCGAACACATCGAGCACGGCATCGTCGACATGGAAATCGATGAGGTCCTTGATGCGCCAGCGTACCGCGGCCTTCAGCTCGGTGGGGTCCACCTCCGGCGCCTCGACCAGCAGCAGGTTGGATTGGCTGGCATCCATCAGGCTGGTGCAGTCGGCGGCGTTTAGCTGGTATTGGCCGGCCAGGTTCGCGAGGACGGCGGGCTGGTCGATGGTGGTGGCGGGGTGAAATTCACAGAGTACGACCCGGGGGCGCGCGTCAGCGCCGCCGCGGACGATGCGGGCGATGCCGATTCCTTCACTGTGGACGCTAATCCCTGTCAATCCGCTGACGCGTTTCCTTCGTTTTATTAGCGAAAACAGGGCCCTATCTCCTTGGTTGCATACCCAGCCGGGGCAAAAGTGTGACCCGGTTCACATTGGCCCTACATTAATACAGATTCTTGATAACAATCAACTCCAAATACCGACCCTAACCCTCTGAAAAGCGCGCTGGTTTTCCCCTTATTTGACCGTGCAGCAGCTGTTGCGCACCGGCGGGGTGTTGAGGGTCAGGGTGCCGGTGAGCTGGGCCACCTCGGTCAGGCCGTGGCGCTTGAGGTAGGCGGCGATGCCGGCATTGATCTTGCCGCACACCAGCGGGTCATAGAACAGGGCGGTGCCGATGCCCACGGCGGTGGCGCCGGCGATGATGAATTCCAGGGCATCCTCGGCGGTGGTGATGCCGCCCTGGCCGATGATCGGGATGCCGTGGTCGCGACAGACCTGGTAGACCTGGTGGGTGCGCAGCAGGGCCACCGGCTTGATCGCCGGGCCGGACAGACCGCCCTGGTTGTTGCCCAGGATGGGGGTGCGGCTCTCGATGTCGATGGCCATGCCCATCAGGGTGTTGATCACCGCAAAGGCATCGGTGCCGGCCTCGATGCAGCCGCGGGCGTTGCCGGCGATGTCGGTCTGGTTGGGCGACAGCTTGGTGATCAGCGGCTTGTTGGTGGCCTTGCGCACCACCTCCACCACCCGGGCGGACATCGCCGGGTCGTTGCCGAAGGCCACGCCGCCGGCCTTGACGTTGGGGCAGGAGATATTGATCTCGATGGCATCGATGGGCGAGTCGTCGAAGATGCGCGCCACTTCGGCGTATTCCTCCACGGTGGAGCCGGAGATGTTGGCGATGAAGCGGGTTTCCTCGAAGTCCAGCGTCGGCAGGATCTTGTCCACCACATAGCGCGCGCCGGGATTCTGCAGGCCGATGGCGTTGAGCATGCCCTGCGGGGTTTCATACACCCGGTGCGGGGCATTGCCGAGGCGCGGCTCCAGCGTGGTGCCCTTGAGGCACACCGCCCCCACCTCGCGGTTGGAGTAGCCCTTGACCCGGGTGTACTCCTCGCCGAAGCCGACACAGCCGGACAGCAGCACCAGGGGCGAGGCGAAATTCATGCCGCAGAAATCCACGGCCAGCAATTGTTTGTCTTCGGTATGCATGAGAGCTCAGATACAAGAGGAAAGTTAAAAGATACAAGGGAAGAATCGGGAGGAACAGGGGTTTTTCTTGTATCTTGTAACTTTCCTCTTGTATCTGCCCCTATGTTTCACATCGTCCTGTTCCAGCCCGAGATTCCGCCCAACACCGGCAACGTCATCCGCCTGTGCGCCAACACCGGCGCGCAGCTGCATCTGATCAAACCCCTGGGGTTTGAGCTGGACGATCGGCGCCTGCGCCGGGCCGGGCTGGACTACCACGAATACGCCACCCTGAAGGTGCACGACAGCTATGAGGACTTCCTGCGCGAGATGCGGCCGCAGCGGGTGTTCGCCTGTACCACGCGCGGCCGTCAGGACTACAGCACGGTGGCCTACCGGGACGGCGATGTGCTGCTGTTCGGGGCGGAAAGCCGCGGCCTGCCGCAGGAGATCATCGACAGCCTGCCGCCGGAGCAACGCCTGCGCATCCCCATGCGCCCCGGCAACCGCAGCCTCAACCTGTCCAACGCAGCGGCGGTGATCCTGTACGAGGCGTGGCGGCAGAATGGGTATGAAGGGGCTAGGGTCTAGGGTTAAGGGGCTAGGGAAGGAGCGCTGCGCGCACTATTTATTACAACAGACACGAGCGCAGCGAGTTACATCCCCTAGCCCCTAGCCCCTAGCCCCTAGCCCCTAGCCCCTAGCCCCTAGCCCCTAGCCCCTAGCCCCTAGCCCCTAGCCCCTAGCCCCTAGCCCCTAGCCCCTAGCCCCTAGCCCCTCGTCCCTTTCTTCCTTCTGTTCCCGTGCCAGCAAGGCCTGCACGGCCAGCTGCACCGGCTGCCCCTGGTGCAGCACGCGCCACACCTGCTCGGTGATGGGCATCTCGACCCCCACCTCACTGGCCAGCGCCCACACCTCGGCGGCGGTCTGCACGCCCTCCACCACCTGGCGGATCTCCTGCCGCGCCTGCTGCTGATCGCTGCCGCGGCCCAGGGCCAGACCCATGCGGCGGTTGCGCGACTGATCATCGGTGCAGGTGAGCACCAGGTCGCCCAGGCCGGCCAGGCCCATGAAGGTCTCCTGCCGCCCGCCGAGGGCCACACCCAGGCGCATCATCTCGGCCAGACCGCGGGTAATGAGGGCGGCGCGGGTGTTGGCGCCCATGCCCATACCGTCGGCGATGCCGGCGGCGATGGCCAGGACATTCTTGATGGCGCCGCCCAGCTCGACGCCGACGACGTCGTCGCTGGTATAGGCGCGGAAGGTGGTGTCGTGCAGGCAGGCGGCGAAATAACGCGCCACCCCCGCATCGCGGCAGGCGACGGTCACGGCGGTGGGCAGGCCGGCGGCCACCTCGCGGGCAAAGGTAGGCCCGGAGATCACCGCCGATGCGATATCGCTACCCAGCTCCTCGGCCGTCACCTGATGCAGCAGCTTGCGGCTGCCCTGTTCCAGGCCCTTGGTGGCCCAGGCCAGGCGGGTGGTGGCCGTGACCTGGGGGGCGATGGCCTGCAGGGTGGCACGGGCACTGTGGCTCGGCACGGCCAGCAGCAGGTCGTCCGCCGCCGCCAGGGCCTCCTCCAGGTCGGCCGTGGCACGCAGGCCGGCGGGAAAGGGGTGGTCCGCCAGGTAGCGCGGGTTGCGCCGCTCCGCCTGCATGACCGCCACCTGGGCCGCATCGCGCGCCCACAGCAGGGTGGGGATACCGTTGCGTGCCAGCAGGATGGCCAGCGCCGTACCCCAGGAACCGGCGCCGAGGACGGCGATGGTCGGCTGGCTCATCAGTGCACCGGGGCTTCCTTGCCGGCCTCTTCCTGCTGCCGCGCCACATGCTGGGCGTACAGGGCGTCGAAGTTGATCGGCGCCAGCAGCAGCTGCGGGAAACTACCCTTGCTCACCAGTCCGGTGATGGTCTCGCGGGCATAGGGGAACAGGATGTTCGGGCAGTAGCTGCCCAGCATACCGGCCAGGGTGTTCTCATCGAAACCGGCGATGGTGAAGATGCCGGCCTGTTGCACCTCCACCAGATAGGCGGTCTTGTCACCGGCCTTGCAGGTAACCGTTAGGGTCAGCACCACCTCGAAGACATCCTCGCTGAGGCGGCTGCCGCCGGAGTTGAGCTCGACGTTGACCTCGGGCTGCCATTGGGTGGCGAACACCGCCGGGGAATTGGGCGTTTCGAAAGACACATCCTTCAGATAGACGCGCTGAATGGCGAACTGCGGCTGGGCCGTCTGATTTTCCGCGGCGATGTTTTCTTTTTCGGACATGTTCGAGCCTTTTTGACGTTAAGTGTTAGACGTTAGGCGTGAGGAATCAGACGTGGCGGTTCGCTGTAACGCTTAACCTCTCACATCCCATGCGTCACCCTCCGATGTGTTGCCGCACCCAGGCCAGCAGATTCTGCAGATCCTGTGCGCCGGCAATGCGAGCGGTCTCGCGCCCCCCCTGGAACAGGATCAGGGTAGGGATGCTGCGGATGCCGTAGCGGGCGGCCAGGCCCTGCTGTTCTTCGGTATCGACCTTGGCCAGCCGGATGTGCGGTTCGAGTTCGCTGGCGGCGCGTTCGAACACCGGCGCCATCATCTTGCACGGGCCGCACCAGCTGGCCCAGAAATCCACCAGCAGCGGGATGTCGCTGCGGCTCAGGTGTTGGGTGAAACCGGCCTCGCGCAGGGCCAGCGGATGGCCGGTGAACAGCGGCTGTTTGCAGCGGCCGCATTTGCCGCCGGCCCCCAGCCGGTCGCGCGGCACGCGATTGATGCTGTCGCAGTGAGGGCAGACGATGTGCAGACCGTCGCTCATGGTTGCAGCCTAGTTCTGGAGCAGCGGGTCCAGGCGGCCGTCGGCGTCGAGGGCGTGCATGTCGTCGCAGCCGCCGATGTGGCGGTCATCGATGAAGATCTGCGGTACGCTGTTGCCGCCGCTGGCGCGCCGCTCCATCTCCGGGCGCAGCTCCGGCTTCAGGTCGACGCGATACTCGATGTACGGTACGCCCTTGCGCTCCAGCAGGTTGCGGGCGCGCACGCAGTAGGGGCAGCTGCCGGTGGAGTAGATCTCGACTTTGGCCATGTGAACCTCTCTCTTACGTTCTCACGAACCTGTTACTTCTTCTTCCGCTTGCCGCCCTTGCTCACCGGGAGATTGGCGCTTTCCCAGGCCAGGATGCCGCCGCGCAGATTGTAGACCTTCTCGAAGCCCTGCTTGCGCAGCATGGCGCAGGCGCGGGCCGAGCGGTGGCCGCTGCGGCAACCGACGACCACGGCACGGCTCCTGTACGTCTCCAGTTCACCCATGCGCTCGCCCAGCTTGCCGAGCGGGATGTGGATGGAGTCCTGCACGTGGCCGGCGCTGTATTCGCTGTCCTCGCGCACATCCACCATGATTGCATCCTCGTGATTGATGAGCTGTACCGCTTCCAGCGGCGGCACTTCCTGGTAACCGCGCAGGCGCGCGCCAAAGCTGGTGTAGGCCAGCATGGCCAGGGTCACGAACAGGGCCAGGAACAGGTCCCAGTGATTGAGAAAAAATTCGCCGAATTGCTGCATGGGTCAGTGGTGACTTCGTCGGGGGAAATGAGGCCGGCGGCGGACGCCGCCGGCAGATGCGGAGCGATCAGGAGCAGGCAGCGCCGCCGCTGGAGGGAACACCGAGCTTCTTCAGGATGGTGTCCAGCGGGCAGAACTTGGTGAAGCCGCTCTGGAACAGGTTCAGGCCCACGAAGGCGGTGAACCACAGCCAGTTGACGTTATGGAAGATGGGGCTGGCTTCGACACCAAGGCTCAGGCTGAGCAGGACAAAGAAACCGGCCACGATACGCACGATACGTTCGACATTCATGTAACTAACCTCAAAAGCGCTGGATTCTGGGTAGAGGATGGATGGGGCGCGTTGCCCGCACGCTAGGCCTAGGTCATGGTGCAGAATACGTCGCGCATCATCCGGATCAGGGCCAGGGTACGGTTGTCCTCCACCCGGTAATAGACCCGGTTGGCGTCCTTGCGCGCCGACAGGATACCCTTGTCGCGCAGGATGGCAAGGTGCTGGGAGATATTGCTCTGGGAGGTGCCGACCCGCTCGACGATGTCCTGTACGCTTACTTCCTGGTCACCCAGGGTGCAGAGGATTTTCAGTCGCAGGGGGTGGGACATCGCCTTGAGGGAGCGGGAGGCGCGGTCGATATCCTCATCACGGGTGATCAGGCTACTGTTATCCGATTCCGCTGCTGCCATCGTTCCCCCACCTGGCATCGCACACACGTTGTGTTGCGTCATGATTTTCCTGTTTTTCTCCGCGGCTGATGCTGCCTTTGCACAGCAAAACAATATACAATAAAGCCTCATTTGAGAAGAGTTTTATTCTAATACATTGATGCAGTTATCCGCGCCCTGTCAGCACCGGAATCACCGTTCCCGGCAGACTCATGGCGGGCGTGGCGGGACGGCATCTTTCCCGTTAGACTTTGTCTAAACTCATCAACGACCATCCGACACCCTGAACATGTCAGCGAACCCAAGACCCCGTCCGCTCCTACTCATCGTGCTCGACGGCTGGGGCTATTCCGAAAATCCCGCCCATAACGCCGTGCTCAGCGCCCGCACCCCGGTGTGGGACCGCCTGTGGAGTGAGTACCCGCACACCTTCGTCCGTACCTCCGGCGCGGAGGTGGGGCTGCCCGCGGGTCAGATGGGCAATTCCGAGGTGGGACACCTGAACCTGGGGGCGGGCCGCGTGGTGTACCAGGAATTCACCCGTGTCAGTCGCGCCATCAAGACCGGTTCCTTCTACACCAACCAGACCCTCACCGATGCGGTGGACCTGGCGGTGAACAATGGCAAGGCGGTGCACATCCTTGGCCTGCTGTCTCCCGGCGGCGTGCACAGCCACGAGGAACACATCCACGCCATGGTGGAGTTGGCGATCCAGCGCGGGGCCACGAAGGTCTACGTGCATGCCTTCCTTGACGGCCGCGACACCCCACCCAGGAGTGCGACGGAATCCCTGCGCCTGATGCAGGAGAAGATCGACCAGCTGGGCGGCGGCCGCATCGCCTCCATCATCGGCCGTTTCTATGCCATGGACCGCGACCACCGCTGGCCGCGCATCCAGGCCGCCTACGACCTGATCACCGGCTGTGCCGCCGATTTCCAGGCGCCGGACGCCATCAGTGCCCTGAACATGGCCTATGAGCGTGGTGAGACCGACGAATTCGTCAAGGGCACCTGGATCGTCCCCGCCGGCGAGAAACCGGTGAGCTTCGAGGACGGCGACGTACTGATCTCCATGAACTACCGCTCCGACCGGGCGCGCCAGATCACCCGCCCGTTCATCGAACCGGCCTTCGACGCCTTCGAGCGCCGCTGCAAGCCCAGGCTGGGCATGTTCGTCAGCCTCACCGAATACAGCGCCGACTTCGACATCCCGGTGGCCTTCCCGCCGGAGCGCCTGCGCAACGTGTTCGGCGAATACATCTCCCGCCTCGGCCTGCAGCAGCTGCGCATCGCCGAGACCGAGAAATACGCCCACGTCACCTTCTTCTTCAACGGCGGGCGCGAGGATCCATTCGAGTTCGAGGACCGCATCCTGATCCCCTCGCCCCAGGTGGCCACCTACGACCAGAAGCCGGAGATGAGCGCGCCCTTGCTGACCGACAAGCTGGTCGAGGCGGTGCAGAGCGGCAAGTACGACGTCATCATCTGCAACTACGCCAACCCCGATATGGTGGGCCACACCGGCAACTTCGAGGCCACGGTGCAGGCCATCGAGGCCCTCGACACCTGCCTCGGCCGCCTGACGGCGGCGGTGGAGCAGGCCGGCGGTGAGATGCTGATCACCGCCGACCACGGCAATGCCGAGCAGATGGTGGGCGAGGACACCGGGCAGCCGCACACCGCCCACACCTCCAACCCGGTGCCGCTGGTGTATTTCGGCCCGCGCCAGCTCAGTCTCAGCCCCGGCATCCTGTCGGACATCGCGCCCACCATGCTGGGCCTGATGGAGCTGGAGGTGCCGCGCGAGATGACCGGCCACAATCTTGCCGCCGGTCCCGTGGAGGAAGCCGCACAGCCGTGAGGTCGGGTGCTGCTCTGCTGTTGGTTTTGCTGCTGCCGGCGCTGGCCCTGGCCTCCGGCACCATCCAGCGCAGCGGTTCCGGCCCCGAACGCAGCGCCACCCGCCACGTCAAGGAAGCGGAACTGCTGCAACTGCGCGAGCGCATCGCCGCCCTGCGCGGCGAACTCAACAAGGTCCGCAACCGCTACGACAGCCTGCGCGAGGAATTGCGCGGTGTCGAACAGGCGGTGGCTCGCATCAGCCAGGAATTGCGCGACCTGGATGACCGCCTGGTGGCACAGTCACGCCGCCTGGGCGCACTGCAGAAACGACGCAGTGACCTGGAGGCCTCCATCGCCCAGCAGCGTCGTTACCTGGAGCAGCAGATCCGTGCCGCCTACGCCATGGGACGGCAGGAGTACCTCAAGATCCTGCTCAATCAGGAAGACCCGGCCACCCTGGGCCGCGCCCTCACCTACTACGACTACCTCAACCGCGCCCGCTCCGAACGCATCACCTCGCTGCTGAGCACCGTGCAGCAGCTGGAACAGGTGCAGCACGACATTGAGGCGGAAACCATGCAACTGGAACGGCTGCGCGAGCAGCAGCGCCTGCGCAAGGTCGAGCTGGAAAAGAACCAGACGGCGCGCGGCGAGTTGCTGGCCGAGCTGGAGCAGGAACTGAACAGCAAGGATCGCCGTCTCAACGGCCTGCTGGCGGATGAAAAAGAGCTGGAGTCGCTGATCCTGGCCCTGGCCCAGGCGCTGGAGGACATCCCCGCCGAGCCCGGTAATCAGCGTCCGTTCGGCCAGATGCGCGGCAAGCTGCCCTGGCCGGTACGCGGCCGCATCGTGGAAAGCTTCGGTAGTACCCGCCTTGGCAGCCTGCGCTGGCAGGGCGTGGTGATCGGCGCAAAGGATGGGCTACCGGTGCGCGCCGTGTCGCACGGCCGCGTTGCCTACGCCGACTGGCTGCGCGGTTATGGTTATCTGCTGATCCTGGACCACGGCGACGGCTATATGAGCCTGTACGGCCACAACCAGAGCCTGCACAAGGATGTCGGCGACTGGGTGATGGCCGGCGAGACCATTGCCAGTATCGGTTCCAGCGGCGGCAACGAGCGCAGCGGCGTGTACTTCGAGATCCGTCACGACGGCAAGCCGCAGGACCCTACCCGCTGGTGTCGTAGGAAGTGAGCCCTGCAAGGTGATGCACGGGATGATTGGGGCGCCCCACATCTAGTGCTCATATTTGGGGTAATATCGTCGGAAACCTGCGCGGCAGAGGCCGCGCGAGCAAAACAGGGGCAACCCGGAGCCATGCAATGAAACAAGCCACCCGTTCTCTACTGGTCCTCGCCACCGGTCTGGTGCTGGGCGTGTCGCTCACGCTCGGCGGCAGCGTGCTGGCCGATCGGGCCAACAACCAGGCGGCGCCCCTGCCGCTGGATGAGCTGCGCAACTTCTCCGAGGTGTTCGGCAAGATCAAGGCCGACTACGTCGAGGAGGCCAATGACAAGACCCTGCTGGAGAGTGCCATCCGCGGCATGTTGTCCGGCCTCGACCCGCATTCCGCCTATCTCAACCAGGAAGAATTCAAGGAACTCCAGGTGGGCACCAGCGGCGAGTTCGGCGGCCTCGGCATCGAGGTCGGCATGGAGGACGGTTTCGTCAAGGTGGTCTCCCCCATCGATGACACCCCGGCCCAGGCGGCAGGGGTCAAGGCCGGCGACCTCATCATCCGTCTCGACGAGACGCCGGTGAAGGGCATGAGCCTGAACGATGCGGTGAAGATGATGCGCGGCAAGCCGGGCACCAAGATCGACCTCACCATCATGCGCGAAGGTGTGCAGAAGCCGCTCAAGCTCACCATCACCCGCGACGTGATCCGCGTGAAGAGCGTGAAGTTCCAGCCGCTGGAGGCGGGCTATGGCTACCTGCGCATCACCAGCTTCCAGAACCAGACCGGCGAGCAGGTGCTGAAGGCCGTTTCCGACATGAAGAAGGAGCACGGCAGCGAACTGAAGGGCCTGGTGCTCGACCTGCGCAACAACCCCGGCGGCGTGCTCGGCGCCGCGGTGGCGGTGTCGGACGCCTTCCTGGAGAAGGGCATGATCGTCTACACCGAAGGGCGGGCCAAGGACGCCGAGCTGCGCTACACCGCCACCCCCAACGACGTGCTCAACGGTGCCCCGATGGTGGTGCTGGTCAACGGCGGCTCCGCCTCTGCCTCGGAGATCGTGGCCGGCGCGCTGCAGGACCACAAGCGCGCCATCATCATGGGCAGCCGTACCTTCGGCAAGGGCTCGGTACAGACCATCTTCCCGATGAGCAACAGCAGCGCCATCAAGCTCACCACCGCGCGCTACTACACGCCGGGTGGCCGCTCCATCCAGGCCGACGGCATCGAGCCGGACATCACCCTCAAGGCTGTGAGGCTGGTGGATGCAGAAGACAGCGAAGGCGAGCGCC
Source organism: Gammaproteobacteria bacterium (assembly GCA_024709225.1). Taxonomy (GTDB): domain Bacteria; phylum Pseudomonadota; class Gammaproteobacteria; order Thiohalomonadales; family Thiohalomonadaceae; genus Sulfurivermis. The sequence continues at coordinate 27,480 of JANJXC010000092.1, forward strand.
TGAAAGAGGCCGACCTGTCCGGTCATCTGGCCAACGGCAACGGCAAGAAGCCCAAGGACGCCAAGGAACCGAAGGGCACGAAGGGTGAAGCCAAGGCCGACGACCTAGTGAACAAGGATTACGCCCTGCACGAGGCGCTCAACCTGCTCAAGGGGTTGCATATCCTGCAAGCACGCGGGCAGTAACCCCATGCACCGCGTGTTCACCGCGCTGCTGCTGGCCTGCGCCGTCGTTACGGCGCAGGCGCAGCCGCTGATCAGCATCATCATCGACGACATCGGCGACCGCTACGACTATGGCCGCCGTGCGCTGGAACTGCCCGGCGCCCTCACCTACTCCATCCTGCCGCATACCCCGTATGCCGGCCATTTCGCCCAGCTGGCCCACCGCCAGGGGCGCGAGGTGATGCTGCACCTGCCGATGCAGGCGGAGGCCGGCAATCGCCTCGGTCCCGGTGGCGTCACCCTGGACATGGGCGAGCAGGCCTTCCGCACCACCGTGCGCGCGGCCCTCGCCGCCGTGCCCCATGCCCGCGGCATCAACAACCACATGGGCAGCCTGCTCACCCGTCACCCGGGCCATATGGACTGGCTGATGAGCGAGATGAATGCGCAGGGTGGACTATTCTTTGTGGACAGCGTGACCACCGTACGCACGGTGGCCGCGCACGTGGCCCTGGAGCACGGCCTGCCAAGCACGCGGCGCGATGTCTTCCTCGACTCCGCCACCGATACCGACAGCATCCGCCGCCAGTTCGCCCGCCTGCTGGCCGTCGCCCACCAGCACGGTAGCGCGCTGGCCATCGGCCATCCCTATCCCGGCACCCTGCAGGTCCTCGCCGAGGTACTGCCGCAGCTGGACATGTACGGCGTGCGTCTGGTCCCGGTATCGAAACTGATCACCACCCGACAGGAGAGGAGTCCGCAACTATGGCGCGCGTCCTGGTCCCCCTCGCCCCCGGCTGCGAAGAACTAGAAGCCGTAACCATCATCGACCTGCTGCGCCGCGCCGGTATCGACGTGGTCAGCGCCGGCCTCGATGCCGGCCCCGTCAAGGCCTCGCGCGGCGTCGTGCTGCTGGCCGACACCACGCTGGATCAGGCCCTCGGGCAGGACTACGACATGGTGGTCCTGCCCGGCGGCGGCCCTGGTGCCGAGCGGCTGGACAAGGATGTCCGCATCGAGGCGCTGCTGAAGAAAATGACTGCCGACGGAAAATATACCGCCGCCATCTGCGCCGCGCCCAAGGTCCTCGGCCGCATCGGCCTGTTGGCCGGCAAGCGCGCCACCTCCTACCCGGGTTTTGTCGACAGGATGCAGCTGCCCGGCGTCACCTATCTCAGCGACGCCGTGGTGCAGGACGGCAAGGTGATCACCTCGCGCGGTCCCGGTACGGCGATGGATTTTGCCCTGCACCTTGTCGAGGTGCTGGCGGGGCGCGCCAAGCGCGACGAGGTGGAGGTGGGATTGGTGCGCGGCTGACGCGCTATTCGAAGGGTTCTACCTTCAGTGCCTCGATGGTGTAACCCGCCTGCGCCATCGGCGTGCTCTGCGCCACGGCGCGCAGCTTGCCGATTACCCATACCGTATCGAACAGGCCGCGCACTTGGCCGCCTTCCTTGGTGGTGACATACACGGTCTGATTGGCCGGTGGCGGCGGCACGTGCACACAGGCGCCGTAATAGGGCACCAGGATGAATGAATCCACGCTGCGCCCATCACCCTCCAGCGGTACCACGAAGCCGGGCAGTTTCACCAGCAGGCCGTCCAGCGCCGCGATCACCGGCGCCTGATCCCACTCCTTGCGTACCCGCGCCATCATTTCCTGCACCCGCGGGTCGTCGTCTTCCATGGCCTCCAGCCCGAGCCCGTCGAAGGCCGCTTCGGGTTGCCAGTCCTGCGGCACCAGCTCATACCATTCCAGCTTGAGGGCGTGAGAGAGATCGACCGTGGGCTGTTGCGGCGGCGGCACGGATGGTGTGGCGGTGTCGTCGCTGCAGGCAAGCAGCAGCAGTACGCTGAATAGCAGCAATAACGCTTTCATCTTCACACTCGTACAGTCAGGCCGTCGGCCAGTGAATAACGATAGGCGCGATAGCCGGGCACGGCGCCGATCAATGTACCGGCGCCCAGGATGATCGCGAGCACGGCCCATTCACGCGGCGCCAGCGGGCCGATGGCCAGATACAGACCCCACTGCGCCTCGATGAGGGGCCGGCCCAGCCACAGTGCACCGTACAGCAGCACCACGCCGAGGATGGCGCCGAGCAGTGCCAGCAACCAGGCCTCGCTCATCAGCAGCCCGAACACCTGGAGCGGACGGGCGCCGACCGAGCGCAGGATCGCCATCTCGCGCCGGCGTTCGTTGAGGCCCGAGAGTATCGCCGTGAGCATGCCCAGCAGGCCGACGCCCACCACGCAGGCGGAGATGGCGAGCAGGGCGCGCTCCGCCACGCCGATCAGGTCCCACAACTCTTGCAGGGCCACGCCGGGGATCACTGCGGTGAGCGGTTCGCCGGCATAGTGGTTGATCTCGCGTTGCACGCCGAACAGCGCCAGGCGCGACTCCAGCCCAACCAGCACCGCGCTGATCGCCTGGGGTGTCAGTTCCATGGCACGCACAGCAGCGGCCGTCGGCGCGTGACGCGGCGCAGTGCCCCCCTCCCAGCCCAGATGTACCGCCTCGATACCGGCCAGGCCGACGTGTATGGTGCGGTCCACCGGCGTACCGCTCTTGGCGAGGATGCCCACCACGCGAAATGGCAGCGTGTCGTGCTGCACAAAGCTCACCGCACCGGTGCCGTGACTGATGACGATGTCATGGCCCAGCGCATATCCCAGTTGTCGTGCCACATCGGCACCGAGCACCGCATCGAACACGTCGGCGAACGGTTGTCCGGCAGCAAACTCCAGCGCGCGACCGCGGCCGTAACGATAGTGAGTGAAGTAGTCCGGCGTGGTGCCGAGCACGCGGAAGCCACGGTGCGCATCACCCAGCATCAGCGGTACGCTCCAGGCCACGGCGGGATGACGGGCGATGGCGCGGTAGCTGTCCCAGCGCATGTTGTTGGTGGGATTGCCGAGACGGAAGATCGCATACAGCAGCAGTTGCACCTGCCCGCTGCGCGCGCCTACCACCAGGTCGGTACCGGAAATGGTCTGGGCGAAACCGGCCCGCGCCTCGACGCGCACCCGCTCCACGCCGAGCAGCAGGGCGGTGCTGAGGGCGATGGCGCTGATCGTCAGCAAGGCGGTGTAGCGGCGATTGAGCAGGCTGCGCAGGGTGAGGCTGAGCATGGCCATGGCTTAAACCGTGCCCGCGCGATTCAATTCCGTCAGGCACAGGGCGCGATGGAACAGTGGCTCCAGTGCGCGGTCGTGGCTGACGAAGACCAAGGTGCTGCCGAGGGCGGCGCACTCGCCGAGCAGGACCTCGACAACGGCCGCGCGGTGATCGGCGTCGAGCGCCGAGGTGGGCTCGTCGGCAATGATCAGCTCCGGGCCGCCGAGCAGCGCCCGTGCCGCGGCCACGCGCTGTTGCTGGCCGACACTCAATTCGGTTACCGCCCGCGCCGCCAGTGCGCCGTCCAGGCCGAGGCGCCGCAGCAGGTGCAGCGCCTCGCTGCGGGCCGCGCCACGTGCGGCGACGCGCTGGGCGCGCTGGTGTGAGAAGCGGCATGGCAGCAGTACATTGTCGAGCACCGAAAGATAGGGGATCAGGTTGAACATCTGAAAGATGTAGCCGATATGATCGGCACGGAAGGCGTCGCGGCGCGCACCGCCGAGGCGATGCAGCGGCTGACCCAATACCTCCACCGTGCCGTATTGCGGCGTAGTCACGCCGCCGAGCAGCGCGAGCAAGGTGCTTTTGCCGCTGCCGCTGGGGCCGCGCAAAAACAGCCGCTCACCCGCCGCCACTGTCAATGCAGGAATATCCAGTACCAGCGGCGCGCGGGCCCGCCAGCGGAACTGCACCTCGGCAAGCTGGATCGCCGGGCCGGTTTGCGCTGCCGGCGTGGTGGCGTCCGTCACGCTACTGTTCCAGCGTGAGCCGGGCGGCCGCCGGGGTCAGCATGCCGGCCCCGCCGCCGCCGGGCAGCACCGCCTGATAGCGCAGTTTTTGCAGCTTCGGGTAGGCGGCGAAGACCTTTACCTCCAACTGGCGTAGCGCCTGTGGCTTACGACAGGTATAGCGGTACGTCGCGTGGTATTCGGCGTGGGCATGAGCACCCTGCGCCGCCGCGGCATGGCCGTGGTCATGTTCGTGCTTGTGGCCGATGGCTTCCATCTGTTCGCCATCCACCTCCGCTGTCACCACCACACAGCCGGCCGCCGCCGGCACCGCGAACTGGCGCTCCGCCTTGCCCAGCTCTGCCGCCACACGGCGCACCGTCATGCGCTCCTTCACGGTGACCGGCAGGTGCTCGAATCCGGCAACATCCCCCGCCGGCAGCAACAGCTCGAGCGACAGCACGGTGCCGTCCAGTATGACATTGAGCTGGCCGATGCCGTGCTCATGGGGGCCGAGCGACAGGCGGCTAGACTGGGCACCCAGCGGCATGGTGCTGCAGGCGAGGATGAGGGCGGCGAGGCGCCAGCCGGCGGGCTTGATGACAAGGTGATTGCGCATGTGCATGCCAAGTTCCGGGCGCAGAAAGTAAGGGCCTTGGTCCCTAGGGTACCTGAGCGGGTGTTACCGCAGCGGCGATAGTATCACGCTGACTGCCTGGGCGAAGAGAACACCGGCGCGGGAGTGCCCACGGCAGAAAATTCTGCATGCAGGCGATGGTTTCCACAGCTGTTCGCCACGGTTTCCTACTATGGTTTATGTACCCTGTCGACTGCCGGTGAGGTGGGCTGCGCTGCATCATGGCACTACTGGAAAAAGAAGCGGCACTGACGCGTCACTCCTACTACGAGGCGACGGTCAGGCGCAGTCCCGCGGCCGCGGCGCTGGCGGGCAGGGTCACTGCCGACGTGTGTGTGGTCGGCGGCGGCTACGCAGGCCTGGCGGCGGCGCTGGAGCTGGCGCAGCGGGGCTATAGTGTTGCCCTGCTGGAGGCGTGCCAAGTCGGCTGGGGCGCCTCCGGGCGCAACGGCGGCCAGGTATTGACGGGTTTCGGTTTTGCCGGCCAGGAGGCCATCGAGGTACAGCTCTCACCCGCGGACGCGCGGCGGGCATGGGACATATCTCTGCAGGGGGTGCAGTGGCTGCGCGAACAGATCGCCCGTCATACCATCGAGTGTGAATATGTCGCCGGTCATGTGAGTCTGGCCATTGGCCGGCGCAAGGCCCGCGCCCTGGAGCGCTGGGTGGCCCACCTCGCGCAACGCTACGACTATGAGCTGCAGTTCATTCCCCCCGCCGAGGTGCGCGACTGGATCGCCAGTCTGCGCTTTCATGCCGGTGCCTTCGACCCCGGGTCGGGGCATCTGCATCCGCTGAAGTATTGCCTGGGCCTGGCGCGGGCGGCGCAGGCCGCGGGAGTCACCCTCTTCGAGCACTCGCCGGCACTGGCCATCGAGCCGGGCAGCAGGCCTGCGGTGAAGACGGCACACGGGGTGGTGGACTGTCAGTACGTGGTCCTGGCCGGCAATGTCTATCTGGGTGAATTCGGTCGTGCCCTGGCGCCGTCGCTCGTTGATCGGATCATGCCGGTGGGAACCTACGTGATCGCCTCGGCACCGTTGCCGCCGGCACGTGCCGAGACCCTGATCCGGCAGCGTTCCGCCGCCTTCGATACCAATTTGGTGTTGGACTATTTTCGCATCACCGCCGACAACCGCGTGTTGTTCGGCGGCGGTGAAAGCTACACCACGGCCACACCGCTACGTTTGAAGGAGAAGATGCGTCGGCGCATGCTCGAGGTATTTCCGCAGCTGGCGGATCTCGAGGTGCCGTATGTGTGGGGCGGATTCGTCGACATCACCATGAATCAGGCGCCGGATTTCGGCCGTCTCGGCGGCAACGTGTACTATCTGCAAGGCTTCTCCGGCCACGGCCTGGCGCTGGCCGGCATGGCGGGAAGACTGGTGGCGGAAGCCGTGGCCGGCACTGCAGAGCGCTTCGACCTGTTCACGCACATCCGGCACCGCGTCTTTCCCGGTGGGCGGTGGCTGCGCACGCCGGCCCTGGTGCTGGGCATGCTTTATTACCGTCTGCGCGATCTGCTTTAGGGAAGCTTTGAACAGGTGCAGAACTTCCGCGGCACAGGGATGTGTTTTCCAACGACGATAAGTCGTTGGAAAATGAAGTCAATCGAAAATCGCACTTTCGATTGGCGTGGTCTGGGAAGTCCAGGATGGACTTGTTCAGACATTCCTTAGCGCTGCAGGTCAGGTGTGTGCCGCTGGGATGATGCCTGTGCGGGACCGTCAACCTACCTTGGCGGCGGGCTCCGCTTCCTCGATCATCTCCAGCGGCTGATTGATGATATTGAGTATGCTGCGCACCTCGGTGTACTGCTTCATCAGTGAGGCGCTGGACTTCTCCAGCTCGTCGATACGGGCCTGCAGGGTGTCGCGCGACTCGCTGATCTTGCGCAGATTTTCCAGGCGCTGCTCCATGGTTTCCTTGTGCTCCTTGATCTGCTTGACCAGAGGCGACATCACCGCCTTGCTCCAGTTCTCGGCATCGCGCTGCGCCTTGAAGAAGATGTTGCGCGCGTGGCTGACCATGGAGATGAAGAATTTCTTGATGACGTAATGCTGCTCGGTCATGGTCGTGACCGGGCTGGTACGGAAGGCCTCGGCCTCCTGGTAGAGCTGCTGGAATTCCTGCTTGTACTTGGTCAGCGAGTACAGCGCCGGTTTGATCTCGGCGATGCCGTGCTCCTGGTGGAAGGTGCGGTAAATGGTGATCACCAGCCGGTTGAGCTGATCGGCGAATTCGGACACCTCCGACAGGCGCGAGCTGATGCCGTCGAAGAAGGTCTTCATGCCGGCCTTGAGGCCGTGGGTGGTCCAGCTGTCGGACATGGATTTGCGGGTCTCCGCCACCAGCTGATCCAGCGAGGCCAGGTTGATGGTATCGGACAGCTTCTTGGCCTGTTCCTGAATGATGCGTTTGTTGCCCTGAAAGCTTTCCACGTTCTTGTAATAGGCCACCTGTTCGTCACGCGTCTTCTTCATCAGCAGTTCGATGACTTCATTGTTCTTGCCGGACAGGCCCTTGAGCTCTTCCAGCTGCTTGCGCGCGGAGGCCAGGCGGGTGGCGAGAATGTCGTGCGACTCCTTCACCATGGAGCCGATGCTGCTGAGGATGTGCTCGCGCACCAGGCTTTGCTTGTAGGGCAACACCTCGCCGGCAAGGATGTTTTCCAGCGCCAGGATGTTGCTGCGCGCCAGCAGGTCCTTGTCATGGCGGATCTTGGCCAGCAGGCCCTTCTGCGCCGAAGCCGGATAGATCTGCTCGGCCTCGATGCCCAGTGTCTGTGCGGCACGCTGGCACTGATCGATGACGGTCTTTTCGATGTGGGCGGCGGTCTTGAGCTCGTCCCACAGGGTATCGACCTTGTTCAACACCACGAACAGGCCCTTCTTGTGGCCGCTGCGCAGCGGTTTCACGTTGTGCTGCCACATCTCCAGGTCGGACTTGGTGACGCCGGTGTCGGCGGCCAGCACGAACACCACCGCTTGGGCGTTGGGCAGCATGTTGAGGGTCAGTTCGGGCTCGGAGCCGAGGGCATTGAGGCCCGGGGTGTCGAGGATCACCAGTCCCTGCTTGAGCAGCGGATGGGGGAAGCTGATCAGGGCATGACGCCACATGGGAATGTCGATCTTGTCCGGCATCTTGCCGTTCTTCATGTGCATGTGGGCGTCGGCATCGCTGTACAGCCCCAGCTTGCGCGCCTCTTCCAGCGGTACCTGCTTGACCTTGACGATCTCCTGGAAGGCCTCGGCCATGTTGTCCGGCGAGGACAGGTCCAGCTCGATGTGGGTCCAGTTCACCGGCTCCAGCTTGTATTCCGCGATGGAGGTGTCGGACAGGCGCGTCTCGATGGGCAGCAGGCGCACGTAGGCCTTGTCGTTGGAGTTGTCCCAGAACAGCTCGGTGGGGCACATGGTGGTGCGGCCCGCCTCGGAGGGCAGCAGGCGGCGGTCGTATTCGGAGAAGAAGATGGCGTTGATCAGTTCGGTCTTGCCGCGGGCGAACTCGGCCACAAAGGCGATGGTCAGGCGATCGGCGCGCAGCGCCTCCAGTACCTCGTAGATGCGCAGCTCGTCCTCGGCCTCGCCCATCTTGTTGCTGTCCAGCCAGTGCTGATAGCGCTCGATACCGGCAAGAAGCGCGGTTTTCCACTGGCCGTAGGCCTGCATTTGTCGGTCGAAGCGTTGGTTCGCCATGATTCGCCTTCTGTCCTTATGGTGCGCCCTTGGGGTCGTGGTTAGTCCGGGGCGGGCGCTGGAGATAGTTATCGTAAGGCCAATATATCGAAAATGTAAGCCATGACAATGAGTAGTAGCTCAAATTGCAGGTTGAATCATAGCTTCGGGAGGGAGGCGGCGGGGGCTATTGACGCGCAGTTGCTTGCTGCGGGCGGTGTCGCCGCTGACCAGGCTTACCTGGCTGCGGCTGACCTCGAAGGCGGCGGCGAGGAAACGGATCAGGTGGGCATTGGCCTGCCCCTCCACCGGGGGGGCGGTGATGCGGATCTTCAGGGCGTCGCCGTGGGGGCCGACGATCTCGTCCCGGCTGGCGCGCGGCTGCAGGCGTATCGTGAGCAGCAGGTCCGCGCCCTGCCAGCGGTACCAGCTCATTATGGCGCCAGCGGCCCGGCCCCGGTCAGGGCGCCGAACAGCGGCATCACCAGCATGCGGATGACCTGCAGGCCGAGGAGCGCCACCAGCGGCGACAGGTCGAAGCCGCTGATGGGGGGCACGAAGCGGCGCACCGGCCGCAGCACCGGCTCGGTCAGGCTGAACAGCACCGAGGTCACCGGATTGTAGGTGCCGGGGGTGATCCAGCTCAGGATCGCCTGGATCAGGATGGCGAAGATGAACACGCTGAAGGCCAGGTCCACCAGCTGGGCCAGGGCGACGATCAGCAGGTTGAGCGGGTCGATGGCGCGGTCGGCGAGCAGGAACACCAGCCACACCGACAGCATCTGCAGCGCCAGCATCAGCACCAGGGCGGCGATGTCCAGTCCGCCCCAGCCGGGGATGATGCGGCGCAGCGGGCGCAGCGCCGGGCCGGTGATCTTGACGATGAACTGGGTCAGCGGGTTGTAGAAATCGGCCCGGGTGAGCTGGAACAGAAAGCGCAGCATCACCGCCAGGATGTACAGGCTGATCAGGGTGGAGATCAGGAAGGTCAGCGGGGAGGCCAGATAGCCGTTCATTTTCCACCCCCCAGCAGCGCGGCCAGTTCCTGCGAGCGGTCGCGGGCGCCGCTGAGGGCCTGGGTGAACAGGGTCTCCAGTCCGCCCTGTTGCAGGATGCCGATGGCCCGCTCGGTGGTGCCGCCGGGCGAGGTCACCTGGCGGCGCAGCACCGCGGCGTCCTCACGCGACTCCAGCGCCATCTTGGCGGCGCCGAAGGCGGTCTGCAGGGTGAGCAGGCGGGCCATGTCGGCGGTCAGCCCCAACTGCATGCCGGCCTGCTGCATGGCCTCCATCACCAGGAAGAAATAGGCCGGGCCGCTGCCGGACAGGGCGGTGACGGCGTCCATCTGGGCCTCTTCGTCCAGCCACAGGGTCAGCCCCACGGCGCGCATGATGCCCTCGGCCAGTTCGCGCTGCGTTTTGCTCACCTGGGGCGAGGCGTACAGGGCGGTGGCCCCGCTCTGCACCAGGGCGGGGGTGTTGGGCATGGTGCGCACCAGCGCCGGTTCGCCGTCCAGCCACTGCTGCAGCGCGGCAAGGCGCACACCGGCGGCGATGGAGATCACCAGGGAGCCGCGGGCCTGCACGGCCGCGGCGATCTCGCGGCAGACGTCCTGCATCTGCTGCGGCTTGACCGCCAGCACCAGCGTGTCCACGGCCGCCACCAGTTCGCTGTTGCCGGCGGTGATGTTCACACCGAACTGTGCGGCCAGTCCGGCACGGCGCTCGGCGTCCGGCTCCGCCACCCACAGGCGCTGCGGCGCCACGCCGTCGGCCACCAGGCCGCCGATGAGGCTGCGCGCCATGTTGCCGCCGCCGATGAAGCCGATGTTGGTGTCTTTCATATTCGAAGAATCCGTGCCTGGGTCGTAGGGGCCAAAAGTATACCGTCAGAACCAGTTTGCCGCAGACGACTATATGGATGTGGTCGGTTGGAAATGTCTGGAACATATTTCCCAGGCGCGGAGACGCAGAGGGTAATCAAAGGTATTCGTTGGGCGTCGGCCGGTTGGGGTAACTGCCAATACTCTGCGCCTCCGCGTCTCTGCCGCAGATTTACTGTCTCACTGGCCGGGCGCCGAAGATCGCGCTGCCGACCCGCACCAGGGTCGCCCCCTCGGCGACGGCCGCCTCCAGGTCGTCACTCATGCCCATGGACAGGGTATCGAGCTGCAGGCCGGCCGCATTGAGTTGCTCCAGCGCCTCGCGCAGCCGGCGGAAAGGCTGGCGTTGTTGTTCGAGCCCCTCGGCCGGCGCCGGGATGGCCATCAGGCCGCGCAGCCGCAGGCGCGGCAGGGCCGCCACCGCGCGTGCCAGGGCCGGCAGCTCGGCCAGGCTGCAACCGGACTTGCTCGCCTCGGCGCTGATGTTCACCTGCAGGCAGACATTGAGCGGCGGCAGGGCGGCCGGCCGCTGGGCCGACAGCCGTTCGGCCAGCTTGAGGCGATCGACGCTGTGCACCCAGGCGAAGTGTTCCGCCACCGGCCGCGTCTTGTTGCTTTGCAGCGGGCCGATGAAATGCCATTCCAGGTCGAGGTCGCCGAGTTCGGCCATCTTGGCCAGGGCCTCCTGCAGGTAGTTTTCCCCGAAGCGGCGCTGGCCGGTCGCCGCGGCGGCGCGGATGGTCGCCGCCGGCTGGGTCTTGCTCACCGCCAGCAGCGCTACCGCCGCCGCGGGCCGCTGGTGGCGCGCCGCCGCCGCCGCGATCGCAGCGTGCACTGCGGCGAGCCGGGCGTGAAGGTTGTCAAGGTTGTGCGTCATGCGCGGGCGTTATACTTTAGTCGTATCCAGCGCCCGCACAGGCGGGCGAATAACGATTAATCTTGGTGGGGGAACAATATGGATATTACCGAACTTCTCGCCTTCGGGGTCAAGAACGGTGCGTCAGACCTGCATCTCTCTGCCGGGCTGCCGCCGATGATCCGCGTCGATGGCGACGTGCGCCGCATCAATGTGCCGCCGCTGGAGCACAAGCAGGTGCACGGCATGATGTACGACATCATGAACGACAAGCAGCGCAAGGATTTCGAAGAGTTTCTCGAGACCGACTTTTCGTTCGAGATCAAGGGGCTGGCCCGTTTCCGCGTCAATGCCTTCAACCAGAACCGCGGCGCCGGTGCGGTGTTGCGTACCATTCCCTCCAAGATCCTCAGCCTGGAAGAACTGAACTGTCCGCCGATCTTCAAGGAGATCGCGGATAACCCGCGCGGCATCGTGCTGGTGACCGGCCCTACCGGCTCGGGCAAGTCCACCACCCTGGCGGGCATGGTCGACTACAAGAACAACACCGAGTACGGCCACATCCTCACCATCGAGGACCCGATCGAATTCGTGCACGAATCGAAGAAGTGCCTGGTCAACCAGCGCGAGGTGCACCGCGACACCCTCGGCTTCAACGAAGCCCTGCGCTCGGCGCTGCGTGAAGACCCCGACATCATCCTGGTGGGTGAGTTGCGTGACCTGGAAACCATCCGCCTGGCGCTGTCCGCCGCGGAAACCGGTCACCTGGTATTCGGCACCCTGCACACCAGCTCCGCTGCGAAGACCATCGACCGTATCATCGACGTGTTCCCGGCAGCGGAAAAGAGTATGGTGCGTTCCATGCTGTCCGAGTCGCTGCGCGCGGTCATTTCGCAGACGCTGCTGAAGAAGGTGGGCGGCGGCCGCGTCGCGGCCCATGAAATCATGATCGGCACGCCGGCCATCCGTAACCTGATCCGTGAGGACAAGGTGGCGCAGATGTATTCCGCCATCCAGACCGGCCAGCAGTTCGGCATGCAGACACTGGATCAGAATCTGGCGGAGCTGGTGCAGCGAGGCACGGTCAGCAAGCAGGAGGCACGTGTGCGCGCCGCCAACAAGGACGCCTTCAAGTAATCATTCGGGGATACACCTGCCATGGATTTTGATCAGCTGCTCAAACTGATGGTACACAAGAACGGCTCCGACCTGTTCATCACCGCCGGTATTCCACCCAGCATGAAGGTGAACGGCCAGATCGCGCCGGTGGCCAAGGCCAGCCTCACGCCGGACCAGGCCAAGCAGATCGTGTACAGCATCATGAACGAGGAGCAGCGCCAGACCTTCGAGAGTACGCGCGAGTGCAACTTTGCGCTGTCGCGTTCCGGTATCGGCCGCTTCCGCGTCAATGTGTTCCAGCAGCGCAATCAGGTTGGCATGGTGCTGCGCAAGATCGAGACCAAGATCCCCACCTTCACCGATCTCAATCTGCCGCAGGTCCTGGCCGACATCGCCATGACCAAGCGCGGCATCGTGCTGTTCGTCGGCGGCACCGGTTCCGGTAAGTCGACCTCGCTGGCGGCGATGGTGGATTACCGCAACAAGAACAGCCACGGTCACATCATCACCATCGAAGACCCGATCGAATACGTCCATCAGCACGCCGGCTGCATCGTCACGCAGCGCGAGGTGGGCATCGACACCGACAGCTTCGAGGACGCCCTGGTCAACACCCTGCGTCAGGCGCCCGATGTCATCCTGATCGGCGAAATCCGTCACCGCGAAACCATGGAACATGCGGTGGCCTTCGCCGAAACCGGCCATCTCTGCCTGGCCACCCTGCATGCCAACAACGCCAACCAGGCAATGGACCGCATCATCAACTTCTTCCCGGAAGATCGCCGGCAACAGCTGCTGATGGACCTGTCGCTCAATCTCAAGGCCGTGGTGGCGCAGCGCCTGATCCCGCGTGCCGACGGCCAGGGCCGCCGCGTGGCGGTGGAAGTGCTGATCAACACGCCGTTCATCGCCGACCTGATCCTGAAGGGCGAGGTACACAGCCTCAAGGAGCAGATGAAAAAAGGCGGCCAGGCCGGCATGCGCACCTTCGACCAGGCCCTGTACGAGCTGTACCGTGCCGGCCATATCACCGTGGAAGAGGCGCTGCGCAACGCCGACTCGGCCAACGAGGTACGCCTGATGATCAAGCTCGGCGACATCGAAACCCCCGAAGACCTGACCTCCGGCCTGGAGGGCCTGTCCCTGGAGGCCGATGAGGAGGAAAAGATCCCCCTCGGCGGCAAGCTCAGGCGCTAAGCAAGTGTTCCGAAACAGTAACCAGGCATAGGGCGCCCCATGGGCGCCGTGCGGCGGCGGGCGCGGCCCGCCCTATGACGCACCCGGCAGGGCGGAATCAGGCGGGGAACACGGTCCTGGCATCGAATACCGGGCCGTCGACGCAGACGCGTTTCATGGCCGGGCCGCTGTCGGTCTGGACCTCGATGGTGCAGCCGGCGCAGCCGCCGATACCGCAGGCCATGAACTCCTCCATCGACACCTGGCAGGGCAGATGGTATTCCCGCGCCAGCTTCGCCACCGCCTCCAGCATCGGGTGCGGACCGCAGGCGAACACCTCCACCTCCTTGCGCTGCTCCGGCGTCAGGGCCTCCAGATAATTGCGCGCCACGTCGGTGACAAAGCCGTCGTGGCAGCCGGCATAGCCCTGACGGCTGGCGAGGCGCGAGGGGATGCCCCAGTCCTCCAGCAGCGGCATGGCGGCGATCACCTCGGCGCTCATGCCCGGCACCATGATCTGCGACGGCTGCGCCTTGAACGGGAACGGCACCTCCGAGCCCATGATCACGAACGGTTGATACGCACCCTTCACCGCCAGCGTCTCCGCAGCGACGAACACCATCGGCGGGATGCCGACGCCGCCGCCGATGAGCAGCGGACGCGGCCGGTCCATGTGCAGCGTGAACGGCGTGCCGATGGGGCCGAGGATGCTCAGCTTTTCGCCCACCTGTCGCTTCGACAGCAGCGTGGTGCCCTCGCCGAATACCTTGTAGAGGAAGTCCACTTCACCGCTGTGCTTGTTCACGCGCATGATGGAGATGGGGCGGGGGGGGGGGCGGGGGGCCGGCGAGGGGCGGGGGGGGGAGGGAACGGCGCCGGCGGGGGCCGGCAAGCACAGGCCAAACAACACAC
>JANJXC010000004.1 GCA_024709225.1 Gammaproteobacteria bacterium
GTTGTTTCTGCCCATTTGGGGGGTTTTTCTTGGGGGTTTGGGGTTGGGTATTGGGTAATTGGTATTTGGTATTGGGGGTTGGGGGTTGGGGGTTTGGGGCTAGGGGCTAGGGACTAGGGACTAGGGACTCGGGACTCGGGACTCGGGACTAGGGACTAGCCCGGCATAGGGCACCCCATGGGCGCCGTGTTGCGGCGGGCACGGCCCGCCCTATGACTGATGGTATTTCCAGGTTTGGTAGGATGGGTGGAACGAAGTGAAACCCATCGGCCAAAGTTCATGATGGGTTGCGCTGCGCTTCACCCATCCTACAGATACTGCGACCAGTCCACCGTGGCGTCGCCGTAGGCGAAGAAGTAGGGATTGAGCAGCGAGTCCTTGGTGTTGTAGCGCAGCGGCTGCATGGCGGTGTCGGTGATGCGGCCGCCGGCCTCTTCCACGATGCACTGCGCCGCCGCGGTGTCCCACTCCGAGGTGGGGCCGAGGCGCGGGTAGATGTCGGCCTTGCCCTCGGCCACCAGGCACGATTTCAGGGCGCTGCCCATCGGTATCAGTTCGTACTCCCCCAGATTGGCGAGAAAGGTCTCCATCGCGGTGCCGCGGTGCGAGCGGCTGCCGGCGATGATGGCGCGGTTGCCCTGCCAGTGGCGGGAGTGCAGCCGCACCGGCTGGTTCACGGCGTCGCGTTTCCAGGCCCCCTGGCCGCGGCAGGCGTAGTAATACACCCCCAGTACCGGCGCGTAGATGATGCCGAGCAAGGGCATATGGTCTTCGATGAGGGCGATGTTGACGGTGAATTCGCCGTTGCGCTTGACGAACTCGCGGGTGCCGTCCAGCGGGTCCACCAGCCAGTAGCGCCGCCAGGCGGCGCGCTCGCTGTAGGGGATGTCGGCGCATTCCTCGGAGAGGATGGGCAGGTCCGGGGTCAGCTCGCGCAGGCCGGCGTCGATGATGTGGTGGGCGGCGGTGTCGGCGGCGGTGAGCGGGGTACTGTCGTCCTTGTGCTCGACGGCGAAGTCGCTCTCGTAGATCTCCATGATCTTGCGCCCGGCCTCGATGGCGATCTCGATGGCCGGCGTCAGCAGGTTGCAGGGATCGTTATGAGGGTGCTGACTCATGCTGAAGGTGCTCCCGGGTGAGGAACAGCGCAGCGATGCTGCGCGCCTCGGTGAAATCATCTTGTTGTAATAGTTCTGTCAGGCGCTCAAGCGGCCAGGGCACCACCTCGATCTCCTCCGGCTCGTCGCCCGGCCGGCGCTGCGGATAGAGGCCGCGCGCCAGCACCACGTGGGTGGTATGGCCGAGATAGCCCGGCGCCAGGGACAGGGAGGTGAGGTGGTGCAGATGGCGGGCGCCATAGCCGATCTCTTCCATGATCTCGCGGTTGGCGGCAGCGGTGATGGTCTCCTCGCCCTCGATGCGGCCCTTGGGCAGGCCCAGCTCGTAGCGGTCCACCCCGGCGGCGTACTCGCGGATCAGCAGCACGGTGCCGTCATCGAGCAGGGGGACGATGAGCACCGCCCCGCGCGGGCCGCCGATGAGCCGCTCGAAGCGGGTCTCGACGCCGTTGGCGAAGCGCAGGTCGACCTGTTCGATACGGAACAGACGGGTCTGGACCAGCGTCTTGGTATGCAGAATCCTGGGTTTTTCGCGCATCAGGCAGTCAATCAACAGGCCGCAGCCCCGGCCGGCCGATGATACCTGAGCCCATGGGCAGGTGAAACCTGCCCGGTTGGGGTGACATGCCGGGTGCGCCCCGCAGTACAATGCCGCCCATGACCACGCCCAATACCCGTCCCCTGCCCTGGGAAGAGATCGACAGCGTCCTGCTCGATATGGACGGCACCCTGCTCGACCTCAATTTCGACACCTATTTCTGGAGCGAACATGTGCCGCAGCGCTATGCCGAGAAGAACGGCATGGCGCTGGAGCAGGCCAAGGCCCAGCTCTATCCGCGCTTTCACGCCGTGGCGGGGACCATGGACTGGTACTGCCTGGACTACTGGACGCGCGAGCTGGGGCTGGATATCGCCCTGCTCAAGGAGGAGGTGGACCATCTGATCGCCGTGCATCCGCAGGTGCCGGAGTTTCTGGAGCGGCTGCGCGGGGCCGGCAAGCGGGTGGTGCTGGTGACCAATGCCCACATGAAGAGTCTGGAACTGAAGATGGAGCGCACCCGGCTCGCCGGCCACTTCGACGCCATCGTCTGCTCCCATGACTTCCGCCTGCCCAAGGAGCATCTCGCCTTCTGGGAGCGCATGCAGCAGCGCGAGCCGTTTGCGCCGCGCCATACCCTGCTGGTGGACGACAGCCTGCCGGTGCTGCGTTCGGCCCAGAGCTACGGCATCGGCCACCTGTGCGCGGTGGCCAAGCCGGACAGCCGGCAACCGCTGCGCGAGGTGACCGAGTTTCCGGCCATCGCCGGTTTCGGCGACATCATGCCTTTTTGAAGCGCTTGTCCCATTTCTTGAAACGCTTGCGGCAGTAGGCCAGCAGGGTTTCGTAGCTGTCGAAGAATTTCTTGAAGCCTTCTTCCGCCGGCGCATCGTATTCGCAGTAGTCGTTGGAGTGCTGGCGGCAGATGTTGGGGCGTTCCTCGTAGATGCCGCAGGCGCCGCCGGGCAACAGGTGGCGGCAGGTGGTGTTGACCAGCAGGTACCAGCCGTCTTCATCCTTGTAGATGCACACGTTATGATGCGAAATCTGCCACAGCAGATGGTCGAAGTCGTGCATCGTGCGCGGCGTATCGATCTGCTGGGTTATATAAGTACAACATTTGGAGTTGCGGCAGAGGCTGCACTTGTTTTCTACAGACATCGGAGGTTGCTTCACGATAGTTGGGACGGGCCCGAGGGGCAGGTGCATGCTATGTTAGCACGCCGCCTGCGTTGCGGTGTCCGGGGGAGAGCGGGTGGGGATCACAAATAACAACAGGGTCAAAGTTTTCGCTGCACTGCTGGGGCTGGCGGCATTGGGCGACCACGCGCGGGCGTCCGATGGCCTGGACCTTGCCCTGGGCGAGCAGGATTTTTTTGCCGAGCTGCCGGTGATCCTGACGGCCACCCGCCTGCCGCAGGCGGTGGCCGACGTGCCGGCGGCGGTGACGGTCATCGACCGGCTGATGATCGAGGCGGCCGGCGTGACCGATATTCCGTCCCTGTTCCGGCTGGTGGCCGGTTTTCAGGTGGGCCATGACCGCGAATCCCGCACCACGGTGACCTATCACGGCGCCAGCGATCAGTTTGCCCGCCGCATGCAGGTGCTGGTGGATGGCCGCTCCATTTACACGCCCATCACCGGCGGCGTCGACTGGGTGGACCTGCCGGTGTCGCTGGAGGATATCGCCCGTGTCGAGGTGACGCGCGGACCCAACGGCGTGGCCTACGGCGCCAATGCCTTTCTCGGCGTCATCAACATCATCACCTTCCACCCGGCCGAGGTGCAGGGCTTTACCTTCAAGAGCGCCCTGGGCGAGGACAGTTTCCGCAAGGGCACCTTGCGCTACGCCGGTAACAGCGGCGCGCTGGACTATCGCATCACCGTGGAGCATCGGCAGGACAGCGGCCACTCCGACCTCAACTGGGATGGCGGCGCCCCGAAGCAGGCCAATGACGACCAGCGTACCTCGGCCCTGACCTTGCGCGGCGACTACCGTGCCACGGTGAACGATTATCTGAACTTTCATGTGGGTGGGAGCGAAGGGCCGCGTGAGCGCGGCTACGGCCCGTCGGAAGACGACCCCATCCGTCAGCAGCAGTCACACGGTGATTTCCAGCAGTTGCGCTGGAAGCATATCCGCAGCTCGAGCGAAGAGTTCAGCGTGCAGTTGTATCGCAATTATCAGTTGCATGCGGACGGCGTGGTAGCGGATATCCCGCCGTTCGTGCTCGGCCTGGATTACACCATCGAAACCGAACGCTACAACCTGGAGTTTGAGCACCTGTTTGCACCGGCGGAAGACTGGCGCCTGGCCTGGGGCGCCGAGGCGCGTATCGATTACAGCCGCGCCCCCGGTTATCTGGGCACGCCCGAGGCCTACAAGCACAATCTGTATCGCGTGTTCGCCAACGGCGAGTGGCGGCCGGATGAGCGGTGGACCCTCAATATGGGCGTCTTGCTGGAGCACAACGAATTCAACGGCGAGAACGCTTCGCCGCGTCTGGCACTGAACTACCGTCTGAGCGACGACCACTATCTGCGCGCCAGCTATACCGAGGCCTACCGTACACCGGCAGTGTTCGAGGAGCGGGCCGATGCCGCCGTGCTGCTGCAGCAGCCCTTCGCGCCGTTCCCTGCAGGGACGGTCATGGATCAGATCTATTACAGCGACGGCAACCTGCGCCCCGAGCACATGACCTCCTATGAGCTGGGTTTCGGCAGTTACTCCGCCACCCACCGGGTCGGCTACGAGATCAAGCTGTTCCGCGAGGAGCTGCGCGACGTGATCGCGCCCTATGTCGATCCGGCACAGTCGCAGGATGAGCTGCTCAATTACGGCACCTACAAATTCACCAATGACGGCAGCACCACCATCACCGGCTTCGAGATCCAGGGACGCATCCAGCCGACGGACACCGGCCTGATCAGCGTGGCCTATTCCTATGCCAATGCCGCCGGATACATGCGGGAGCGCGTGACGCCGGATCAGTATCACGACATGTCGCTGGCGACGCCGGAACATACCCTGAGCCTGCTGCTGGCCAGCTCCTTCGCCGGCAATTGGCGCGGCAGCCTGGGCCTGTACCACGTCTCCCACTTCGAGTGGCCCGGCGCCGGTGATCCGGTGGCCTACACCACGGCCGATGTCACCCTGCGCCGGCTGTATCAGGACCACGGCGCCAAGGGTTCCATGTTTGTCACCGTGCGCAATCTGCTCGGGCCATATTACGATTATGTGAATGACACCTTTCTGGAGCAGAGCGTCTACTTCGGAATCGAGTTGCAGGTACCCTGAGGGAGAGGATCGCTGCTGGATGCAGCACGTTAATCATGCGCGTACTTGAGGGATGGAAACCGAAATCGGGTGTGGGCTGGATCCCTGCGCTGACGCTGCTGCTCGGGTTGCTCCTGCTGCCGCTGGCGGCCGCGGCGACGCCCCTGCGGGTAGTGGTGGTGGGGGGAGAGAGCACCTATCACCGCGCCGTATTCGCGGCCATGCGCCAGGTACTGGAGCGGACGCCGGCCGATTATGAACTGACCTACCGTACCCTCGAGCAATATCAATCTTCCGCTGAGCCGGCCCCGGCCATGCTGGTGAGCGTCGGCACGGCGGCGGCGCGGGCATTGGCCGCGGCACCGCGTAGCGCCCCCCTGCTGTGCACGCTGCTGCCGCGGGATGAGTATCTGCAGTTGCCCCGGGCGGGCGCGGCGGAGATGAGTGGCCTGTATATCGAGCAGCCCGTGCCGCGCTATCTGGCCCTGGTGCGGCTGGCCCTGCCGCAGCGCACAGGCATCGGCGCCGTGCTCGGTCCCGTTTCATCCTCCCTGAGCGGTGAATTGCAGACGGCGGGCACACCGGTCAACACTGTCACCATCGGCGCAGAGCGTGAGCTGGCCGCGGCACTGGAGCAGGTAGGCACACCGGCCGGCGTGTTGCTGGCCCTGCCCGACCCGGTGGTGGTGAATGCCGATACCGCGCGTACCTTGATCCTGACGGCCTATCACCGCGGCATCGCCCTGGTCGGTTACTCCCAGGCCCTGGCCAAGGCCGGCGCGCTGATGGCGGTGCATACCACGCCGGAGCAATTTGGCCAGGAGGCCGGGGAGATGGTGCAGGCCGCCCTGACGGCCGCACCGCTGCGCCTGCCGCCTGCGCGCTTTCCATCCTATTTCACGGTGTCGGTGAACTATCAGGTGGCGCGTGCGCTGGAACTGAATCTGCCGCCGGAAGGACAGCTGATGCACCAGTTGCAGCAACAGGAGGCGGCGCGATGAAGGCCTGGAGCATTACGCGCAAGGTGTTGTTGCTGGCCCTGCTGCCGGGCACGGTCATCGCACTGGTGTTGTCCGCGTATTTCACCTCCCTGCAGCTGGACGCGCTGGATCGTGCCCTGCGCGAGGAGGGCGGAATTCTGGCTGCGCAGTTTGCGCCGGCCAGTGAATACGGCGTGGTTTCCGGCAATCAGGAGATGCTGGCGCGCCTGGCGACGGCCATGCTGCAGCGGGAGGATGTCACCTGGATCGGTATCCGCGACAACGAGGGCATTGTTGCGCAGCAGGTGGGGCGGGTGCGTTTCGACTGGCATCAGCTCGGCACCGCAGCCAACGCCGACGGCGTCTGCAGCGAAACCGAGAAGTCCCTGCTGTTCTGCGCGCCGATCCGCAAGACCCGGCTGCAGGTCAGCGACTTCCCTGAGGCCGATGATGCCGCCGGGGTCGAGGATGTGATTGGCTGGGTGTTTGTGGAGATGTCCACCGAGGCCAATACGCGTCGCCGCATCGAGGTCATCGCGCAATCCATGGTGCTGACCAGCCTGCTGTTGTTCATCACCAGCCTGTTTGCCATCTACATCGGCTACCAGATCTCCCGCCCCATCATCGCCATGACCGAGACGGTGCAGAAGGTGGCGCGCGGCAATCTCGATGTACGTGCCCAGGTTCGCGGCGGCGGCGAGATCAATTCGCTGGCCCAGGGCATCAACGGCATGATCGCCTCGCTGGCCTCGGGGCGAGACGAAATGCTGCGCCGCATCGACAATGCCACGGCGCAGCTGCGTGAAACGCTGTCGTCGCTGGAGCAGAAAAACCTCGCCCTCGATGAGGAACGGATGCGCGCCCAGGCCGCCAGCCATGCCAAGGGCCAGTTCCTGGCCAATATGAGCCACGAGATCCGCACGCCGCTCAGCGGCATCATCGGCATGTTGGCGCTGCTGGAAAAGACCGAGCTGCAGCCCAATCAGCGTGCCTACATCACCAATCTGTCGCTGGCGGCGGATGCCTTGCACACCCTGCTCAATGACATACTCGATCTGTCGCGCATCGAGGCCGGCAAATTACAGTTGCTGGAACAGAGCTACTCGCCGCGCCAGTTGCTGGACGAGGTGACCCTGATGCTGGCCAGCTCCGCCCATGAGAAAGGGTTGGATCTGATCTGTCATATGGCGCCAGAGGTTCCGGAACAGGTGCGCGGCGATTCGCTGCGCCTGCGTCAGGTACTGATCAATCTGGTGTCGAACGCCATCAAGTTCACCGAGGCCGGAGCCATCGTGGTGCGTGCCCTGCCCGTGCCGGCAGGCACGGTGCCCGATGAGCGGAGTTGGGTGCGTTTCGAGGTGGAGGACAGCGGGATCGGTATTCCGGCCGAGCGGCAGCAGACCATCTTTGACAGCTTCACCCAAATCGACTCCTCCAATACCCGTCGTTATGGCGGCAGCGGTCTGGGCACGACCATTGCGCGGGACTTGGTGCAGTTGATGGGGGGGCGCATCGGCTTGTTCAGCGCCGAGGGTCAGGGCAGTCTGTTCTGGTTCGAGCTGCCCTGGGTCGTGGAGCAGGCGGCGCCGGCACGGCTGGAAGCCGAGCCCCTGCGCGGCAAGTCGCTGCTGATCGTGCAGCAGGACAATGAAGGGCGGCGCGTATTGCAGGAGCTGGCGCAACGCCTGGGGCTCGCGGTGCAGGTCAGCGCGGATGCGGCGGCCGTGCCGGCGCTGCTGGCCGCCGCCACGGCGCCGGTGCTGGTGTTGCTGGTGGAACACGGGCGCGAGGCCTCATGGCTGCCGCTGGCGCGCCAGCTGCGCCGGCAGCAGGGGAGCCATCCGCTGTTGTGCCATGTGACATTCTTCAACGGCGACAGTGATGCCGAACTGTTTGATGGTCACATGAACAAGCCGGTGACGCTGGAGTCGTTGCGCGACGGGCTGCTGGCCTTGCTGCGCCATCCGCATGCACTGGATGCCACCGCGCCGGAGTCGGCGTCCATGCCGGCGACGCCGTCGCTCGCCGAGGTGTCGCGCCGCGTTCTGGTGGCGGAGGACAATCGCATCAATGCGCTGGTGATCCGCAGCTTCCTCGAGCAGGCCGGACATCGCGTGGTGTGGGTGGAGAATGGTGCCGATGCGCTGGCCATGCTCGGGCGCAGTCACTTTGATATCGTACTGATGGATATGCGCATGCCGCAGGTCGACGGTCTGGAGGCGACGCGGCGCTGGCGCATGCAGGAGTCGCCCGATCACCGTACGCCCATCGTCGCCCTCACCGCCAATGCCACGGTGGAGGATCGGGAACGGTGCCTGGCGGCGGGGATGGATGCCTTCCTGTCCAAGCCGGTGGAGCAGGAGCAGTTGCTGGATCTGCTGGCGCGCCTCGACTAGATAGTTGTTCCGCATGGATATCCATCTTCACTGCGGCGCGTCATGGGCCGGGCTACCCATTCGGAACACTTGTTTAGCGCCGGGGCCGCCGCCGTGGCTGCCCGGATGCCATCCTCTCAGCGGCGGCGGCGTCCGCCGCCACTGCCGCCGCCCGAGCGGCGCGGGCCGCCGCGCTGGTCGGGACGCGGCCGGTATTCCGATTTCACCGGCGGCTGCGGTTCCCGCAGCAGTTCACTGGAGATGCTGCTGACCGGGATCTTGTGGCCGACGTAGGCCTCGATGTCCATCAGCGAGAAGGCGTATTCCTCGCAGGCAAAGCTGATCGCCTCGCCACTGGCGCCGGCGCGCGCGGTGCGGCCGATGCGATGCACGTAATCCTCCGCATCCTGCGGCAGGTCGTAATTGAATACATGGGTGACGTCGGGGATGTGCAGGCCGCGTGCGGCCACGTCGGTGGCCACCAGCATGGGGAAGGCGCCGGATTCGAACTGGGCCAGCAGGTGCTGGCGCTTCTGCTGCGGCACGTCGCCGGAGAGGATGGCGGTCTTGTAGCCGTTGCCCTCCAGATAGCCCCATACCCGATCGGCGACACGCTTGGTGTTGACGAAGACGATGGCGCGCGTCGGCTGCAACTTGTGCAGCAGGCCGAGCAGCAGCGGAATCTTCTCGTTGCTGGCGGGGAAGTACATATCCTGTTTCACCCGATCGGCGGTGACCTTGTCCGGCTGCACCTCCACCAGGGTCGGATTGTTCATGTGTTCGTAGGCCAGTTCCGTCACGCGCAGCGACAGGGTGGCCGAGAACAGCATGCTGAGGCGCTGCGCTGGCGGCGGCATGCGGCGCATCATGTAGCGCAGATCGGCGATGAAGCCGAGGTCGAACATGCGGTCCGCCTCGTCCACCACCATCGACTGGATGGCTTTCAGATCGAACACATGCTGCTTGAAATAATCGATCAGGCGGCCGGGCGTGCCGATGAGGATGTCGACGCCCTGTTCGATGGTGGTGCGCTGTTGCTCGTAGCCGGTGCCGCCGTAGGCGAGGCCGAGCTTGAGGCCGGTGTGGCGGCCGAGGCTGGCGGCATCGTGGTGTATCTGGATCGCCAGCTCACGCGTCGGCGCCAGAATCAGCGCGCGCGGCTGATCGATGCGCCGTGTCGGTGCACCGGGGTCGCGCAGCAGGTGGTTGTAGACGGCCACCAGGAAGGCCGCGGTCTTGCCGGTGCCGGTCTGCGCCTGGCCCGCCACGTCCATGCCCTGCAGGGACAAGGGCAGGGTATTGGCCTGAATCGGGGTGCAGTTTGAAAAGCCTGCCTCTTCAATGCCTTGCATCAACGATGCCGGGAGATCGAAGTCCTTGAAGCGGGTGTCCGTCAGATGCGTTTCGCTCATGGGGCAAGGAGCATACCAAAAACGCGCCGGTTGTGGGCTTGCATTGACGGACGGATTCGGCTCAAATGTGGGTCCAAGGCTCAACAACAAACAAGCCGGACCGTGTTGCCTGCGGTCACGGGCATGATGGAGGCAATACCCTTGAGCGACAAAATCGTTTACGTTACCGACGACACCTTCGAGCAGGAAATCATCAAGGCCGAAGGCCCGGTGCTGGTGGATTACTGGGCAGACTGGTGCGGTCCCTGCAAGATGATCGCCCCGATCCTCGACGAGATCGCCGAGGAATACAGCGGCCGCCTCAAGGTCGCCAAGCTGAACATCGACGAGAATCCCAATACCCCGCCCAAGTTCGGCATCCGTGGCATCCCCACCCTGATGCTGTTCAAGAGCGGTAATGTCGAGGCGACCAAGGTCGGCGCCGTTTCCAAGTCGCAGCTGACCGCCTTCATCGACAGCAACCTGTAATTGCGGCACGGCGTCCGGCCCGGGGCTGGACGCCGTGTGCAGTTGGTGGTAGATTTCCCGCAGTTCCCCTTTAAGACATAAGAATTAACACCGGCCGAACGGCCATTCCCCAAGACAGAACCTAAGGGCCCGATGCGGCCATTCTGTCGATCCCGAATATCCCCATTGCCACGTTTCAATCCACGCTCCTTCCAACGGCTTGACCATGAATCTGACCGAACTCAAGAGAAAACCCGCAGCTGAACTGATCGAACTGGCCGAATCCCTCGGCATCGAGGGCGCCTCGCGCTCCCGCAAGGAAAACGTCATCTTCTCCCTGCTCAAGGCGACGGCCAAGGGTGGCGAGGATATCTGCGGCGATGGCGTGCTGGAGATCCTGCAGGACGGCTTCGGTTTCCTGCGCTCCGCCGACAGTTCCTACCTGGCAGGGCCGGACGACATCTATGTCTCGCCGAGCCAGATTCGCCGCTTCAACCTGCGCACCGGCGATACCGTTACCGGCAAGATTCGGCCGCCGAAGGAAGGCGAGCGCTACTTCGCCCTGCTCAAGGTCGACACCATCAACTACGAGCCGCCGGAGAACGCCAAGAACAAGGTCCTGTTCGAGAACCTGACGCCGCTGCACCCCAACGAGCGCCTCAACCTCGAACTGGGCAACGGCAGTACCGAAGACATCACCGCCCGCGTCATCGACCTGGTGGCGCCCATCGGCAAGGGTCAGCGCGGCCTCATCGTCTCACCGCCCAAGGCCGGTAAGACCATGCTGCTGCAGAACATCGCCCACTCCATCACCCACAACCACCCCGAATGCTTCCTCATCGTGCTGCTCATCGACGAGCGCCCGGAAGAAGTGACGGAAATGGCGCGCTCCGTGCGCGGCGAAGTGGTGTCCTCCACCTTCGACGAGCCGGCCAGCCGCCACGTGCAGGTGGCCGAAATGGTGATCGAGAAGGCCAAGCGCCTGGTGGAGCACAAGAAGGACGTGGTGATTCTGCTCGACTCCATCACCCGTCTGGGCCGTGCCTACAACACCGTGATCCCGTCCTCCGGCAAGGTGCTCACCGGCGGTGTGGACGCCAACGCTCTGCACCGGCCCAAGCGCTTCTTCGGCGCCGCGCGTAACATCGAGGAAGGCGGTTCGCTCACCATCATCGCCACCGCGCTGGTAGAAACCGGTTCGCGCATGGATGACGTGATTTACGAAGAATTCAAGGGCACCGGCAACATGGAGATCCACCTGGATCGCCGCATTGCCGAGAAGCGCATCTACCCCGCCATCAACATCAACCGTTCCGGCACCCGCCGCGAAGAGCTGCTCACCGACGTGGATGAGCTGCAGAAGATGTGGATCCTGCGCAAGCTGCTGCATCCGATGGACGAACTGGCAGCGATGGAATTCCTGTTCGACAAGCTCAAGGCCACCAAGACCAACGGCGACTTCTTTGATTCGATGAAGCGTTGATTGGCCGGCAGCGGAATCATTCCCGCCGGAAACGGCGCGGGATGATTCCGCCGCTCAGCGCCCGACCGGCTTGATATCCCACACCGACCTGGCGTATTCGCCGATGGTGCGGTCGCTGGAAAAGCGGCCCATGCGCGCCACATTGAGTATGGCCCGGCGCGTCCACTCCTCGCTGTCGCGGTACAGCTCCGCCACCCGTTCCTGGCATTCCACATACGAAGCGTAATCTGCCAGCAGCAGATAGTGATCGCCGCCCTGCAGCAGGGTATCGACGATGCTGCGGAAACGCTCCGGTGCATCAGGCGAGAAATAGCCGCCGCTGATCATATCCAGTACTTCACGCAGTTCCGCATTGCCGTGGTAGTGGTCCCAGGGATTGTAGCCACGCGCGCGCACCTCCTTCATCTGCGGCACGTCCAGGCCGAAGATGAAAATATTGTCTTCCCCTACAGCCTCCCGAATCTCGATATTGGCACCGTCCAGGGTGCCGATGGTCAGGGCGCCGTTCAGCGCCAGTTTCATATTGCCGGTACCGGAGGCCTCGGTGCCGGCAGTGGAGATCTGCTCCGACAGTTCCGCTGCCGGGATGATCTCGCCGGCAGAACTGACGTCGTAATTGGGCAGGAACACCACCTTGAGCAGGCCGCGTACCTGCGGGTCATGGTTGACGATGTCGGCCACGGCGTTGATCAGGTGGATCAGCATTTTGGCTGCCGTGTAGCCCGGTGCGGACTTGCCGCCGAAGATCACTGTGCGCGGCACGGCGTCCAGTTCCGGGTTGTGGCGGATGCGGTTGTATAACGTGACGACGTGCAGCACATTGAGCAGCTGGCGCTTGTATTCGTGGATGCGCTTGATCTGCACGTCGAACAGCGAATCGATCCTCACTTCCTCACCGATCTGCCGCGCAATGCGCTCGGCCAGCCGCACCTTGTTGGCCTGCTTGACGGCGCGGAATTCGGCCCGGAAGGCCGCATCATCCGCCAGCGGCTCCAGCTGGCGCAGTTGCTCCAGATCGGTCTTCCAGTCATCCCCGATGCGGCTGCTGATCAGGGCCGCGAGACGGCGGTTGGCCTGGTTCAGCCACAACCGCGGCGTGATGCCGTTGGTGATGTTGATGAACTTGTTGGGGAAATGGCGGTGGAAATCGGCAAAGATGGTGTCGCGCATCAGCTGGGAATGCACGGCAGCCACGCCGTTGACGCGATGGCTGCCGACAATGGCCAGATGCGCCATGCGGATGCGCCGCCCGCCGCCTTCGTCGATGAGCGACATGCGGCGCAGCAGTTCCACGTCGCCGGGCTGGCTGTGCATGACATCCTGCAGAAAACGCTGATTGATTTCGTAAATGATCTGCAGGTGACGCGGCAGCAGTTCTTCGAACATCTCCACCGGCCAGGTCTCCAGCGCCTCGGGCAGCAGGGTGTGGTTGGTGTAGGCGAAGGTGCCGACGGTGAGTTCCCACGCCTTGTCCCAGTTGAGGTGGTGGACATCGAGCAGGATGCGCATCAGCTCCGGAATGGCGATGGAGGGGTGGGTATCGTTGAGCTGAATGGCGACCTTGTCCGCCAGCAGATCGAAGTTGCCGTGCACCTTGCGATAACGGTACAGGATGTCCTGCAGCGAGGCACTGACAAACAGGTATTGCTGCATCAGGCGCAACTCGCGGCCGACGGTGGTGCTGTCCGCCGGGTAGAGTACCTTGGACAGGTTCTCCGAGCGGGTCTTGTCCTCCACGGCCTTGATGTAGTTGCCTTCGTTGAAGTACTTGAGGTCGAAGTCACGGGTGGCCTTGGCCGACCACAGGCGCAGGTTGTTGACGGTATCCACGCCGTAGCCGGGGATCGGCGTGTCGTAGGCCATGGCCATGACCTCGTCGGTATCGACCCAGCGGTGGCGCAGTTCACCGCGCTCGTTGGGGTATTCCACCACGCGGCCACCGAACTTGATGGGGTAGAGGACCTCCGGGCGGGAAAACTCCCAGGGGTTGCCGTAGCGCAGCCAGTTGTCCGGGTGCTCCACCTGGCGGCCATTTTCGATACTCTGGCGGAACATGCCGTATTCGTAACGGATGCCGTAGCCGTAGCCGGGCAGGCGCAGGGTGGCCAGGGAATCGAGGAAACAGGCCGCCAGACGGCCGAGGCCGCCGTTGCCGAGGGCGGCGTCGTATTCCAGCTCAACCACCTCCTCCAGATCCAGCCCCAGTTCCTGCAGGGCGCGGGCGCATTCCTCGTAAAAGCCCAGGTTGAGCAGGCTGTTGGTGAGGGTGCGGCCAATGAGGAACTCCATCGACAGGTAATACACGCGCTTGGAGTCTGCGGTGTAGTAGCTGCGCATGGTTTCCATCCAGCGCTCGATGAGGCGGTCGCGCACCACGTAGGCCAGGGAGTGGAACCAGTCACGGTCGGTGGCGGTATAGGAGTCCTTGCCGACGGTAAAAATCATGCGGTTGGCAAGGGAATGCTTGATGGACGCCGCGTCCAGTCCCTGATAGTCGTACTTGAAGCTCTGTGAGGAGGGCTTGTTGGGCATGTCCGGGTCCGTGGCCTGAGCGTAAGGGTATAAGGATACTACTCTATCGTGCCGTCGATATACCCGGCGGCGGCCGGGCAGCTTGCCGGCGGCGGGGATTTTACGTATGATTACCGCCTTTTTCGCATGCGGTGCCCGGCAACGGCGCGGGTAGCGGCACGCAAGGAATCCTACACAGAGGTTGTGACCATGAAGCAGGCTATTCACCCCGATTACAAAGAAATTACCGTGACGTGCAGCTGCGGTAATACCTTCCAGACCCGCTCCACCGTGGGTCGTAACCTGAACCTGGACGTTTGTTCCGCCTGCCACCCGTTCTATACCGGCAAGCAGAAGATCGTCGATACCGCCGGCCGCGTGGATCGCTTCCGCCAGAAGTACGGCATGAAGAAGTAACAGCACCGGTACCGGCGCTGACGCGAGGGGTGTCCGGTGGGCACCCCTTGTCGTTTGCGTCGGACATTTTTTGGCTGCCAGACCCGCGGAGCGCAAGCCACATGACGACCCCGACCCTTTCTGCGCGCGATCAGGCCGCGCTCGACTATCACTCCCAGCCGATGCCGGGCAAGATTGCCACGGCCATCACCAAGCCCTGCGCCACCCAGGCGGAGCTGAGTCTGGCCTACACGCCCGGCGTCGCCGTGCCGGTGCTGGCCATCAAGGACGACCCGCGTGCTGCCTATCTGTATACCGGCAAGGGCAACCTGGTCGGCGTGATCAGCGACGGCACGGCCGTGCTCGGCCTGGGCAATGTCGGGCCTCTCGCCGGCAAGCCGGTGATGGAAGGCAAGGGCGTGCTGTTCAAGCGCTTCGCCAACGTGGATGTATTCGACATCGAGGTGCAGGCGGAGTCGCCGCAGGCCTTCATCGACACGGTGGCGCGCATCGCCCCCACCTTCGGTGGCATCAACCTGGAAGATATTGCCGCTCCGCACTGCTTCGAGATCGAGGCGGCACTGCAGGCGCGGCTGGATATCCCGGTGTTCCACGATGACCAGCACGGTACCGCCATCATCATCGGCGCCGGCCTGCTCAACGCGCTGGAGCTGCAGGGCAAGAAGCTGGCCGACGCGCGTATCGTCTGTCTCGGTGCCGGGGCTGCCGGCATCGCCTCGATGCGTCTGCTGGTGGCGCTGGGCGCCACGCGCGAGAACATCATGCTGGTGGACCGCAAGGGGGTGATCCACAGCGGGCGTGACGACCTCAACGTCTACAAGCAGGAGTTTGCCGTCGCCACCGAGCGCCGCACCCTGGTCGATGCCATGACCGGCGCCGACGTGTTCATCGGCGTGTCCGGTCCCGATCTGGTGAGCCGCGAGGCCTTGGCGGCAATGGCCCCCCGGCCGGTGGTGTTTGCCCTGTCCAACCCGGTGCCCGAGGTGCGGCCGGAGCTGGCGCGCGAGGTGCGTGACGACCTGATCATGGCCACCGGGCGCAGCGACTACCCCAATCAGGTCAACAACGTGCTGGGATTTCCCTTCATCTTCCGCGGTGCGCTCGATGTGCAGGCGAAGAGCATCAATCGCGAGATGCAGATCGCCGCGGTGGAGGCCCTGCGCCAGCTGGCGCACCAGCCGGTGCCGGCGGAGGTGTTGCAGGCCTATGGTGTGGACAGCCTGGCCTTCGGTCCCGGCTATATCATTCCCAAGCCGTTCGACCCGCGCCTGATCGCCCATGTCCCGCCGGCGGTGGCGCGGGCCGCCATCACGACCGGCGTGGCCCGCGCGCCGTGGCCGGCGCACTATCCGGCGTTCTAGCCGGCACTTCTCCGCCATCGAACGAAATACCAAGGCCGCAGAGCTTGTCGAGTCTGCGGCCTTGGTGTTTCTGGTCCCTGCGTTCAGGAGGTGGATGCCGCCGCGTCCAGCAGGTGCTCCACTGCCGTCGCATCGGCACGTGGCATCGGTCGGCTGTCGACCGGGCTGAGCGGACGGAGGCGCAGCTTCTGCAGCGGAAATACCGTCAGCTCCAGCGTGGTGTCGCCGGCGACAAAACGGTAGAGCGGCAGCGCCTCCCAGCTATCGACGGTGTAGCGCACGCGGCGCTCATCGTGTTCACAGGGAATATGGTGCTGCAGCAGAAACAGCGCCACGGACTCCGGCGTGTCGGCAAACAGATGGAGATGGATGGGGGAGTGGGGCGGTGCGGTCCCTGCCAGCACCGGGCCCACCAGGCGCGGGTCAAACGGGGCCAGCAGGCGCATGGCGTGGAGCGCGGTCTGGCGCAGGTGACGCAATTGCGTCGCCTGGTCATCGGCCTGAAACAGGGCGCGGTACTGCAGCAGGGCCTGTTCGATTTCGGTGTTGGGCGGGAGTGGGCGCAGAGAAACGCCCAGCCGCGCCACCGCCTTGCGCCGCGCGTCATCGAAGCCGGCGGCCTCCCCTTGCGCCAGCAGGCGGGCGGCCTCCTGCACTACCTGCTGGTAGGGGCGGGAGTCGCCAGCGCCATTGCCGGGGCTGCGCCGCCGCCGCATTGCTAGAACAGTTGTTCCGACAGGTTGCCGCCGTCGTTGCCCGGGACGCTGCCGTTGGCCGTGGCGGGTGCGGATTCCGTCGTCACGTCTTCACTGCGGAACACCTCGAAGATCGCATTCGGGTTGGCTCCGCTGGTGAACTCGCCGGTCTCCGGGTCGATGCGCGCGGTGACCAGCCCGGCGGGTTGCTGCAGGGGCTGCTGCGGCACGTCGCGCAGGGCCTCGGCCATGAAGTCCACCCACATGGGCAGCGCGGCGCGGGCACCGGTTTCCTGGTTGCCGAGCGGGCGCGCGGTATCGAAGCCGAGCCAGGTGGTCACCGCCAGGGCATGGTTATAGCCGGTGAACCAGGCATCACGCTGCTCGTTGGTGGTACCGGTCTTGCCGGCCAGGTCGTTACGGCCGAGGGCCAGCGCCTGCCGGCCGGTGCCGTGGCGGATGACGTCCTGCATCATGCTGGTGCTGATATAGGTGGTGCGTGGATCCAGGGTGCGCGGCGCGATGTTGGGTGCCCGGGTTGCCACGGTCATGTCCGTGGTGCTCGGCTCCGGCGCGGTGGCGGTGGCGGTGCCAGTGTCGGCGTCCACGTCGCATTCCGGACAGGCCTGCAGCGGATCGGCCTGGTAAATTACCGTGCCGGTGGCATCTTCCACGCGTTCGATGAAATAGGGCTCGACGAGGAAGCCGCCGTTGGCGAATACGGTATAGCCGCGTGTCAGCTCGAGCGGGGTCAGGCTGCCGCTGCCGAGGGACAGTGACAGATCGCGCGGCATTTTCGTGCGCACGAAGCCGAAGCGCTCCAGATATTCGGTGGTATAGCCGATGCCGATGGATCGCAGCACACGGATCGACACCAGGTTGCGCGAGTTGGTCAGCGCCACGCGCAGCCGGGTGGGGCCATAGAAGCGGCCGCTGTAGTTTTCCGGTCGCCAGGCGCTTTCCAGCTCGGCATCCTCGAACACCACCGGGGCGTCATTGACGACGGTGGCGGGTGTGAAGCCCTTGTCGAGGGCGGCTGCGTAGATAAACGGCTTGAAGCTGGAACCGGGCTGGCGCTCCGCCTGGATGGCGCGGTTGAACTTGCTGAGGGAGAAGTCGAAGCCGCCGGTGAGCGCCTGCAGCGCGCCGTCCTGGGGGCGCAGGGCGACGAGGGCAGCACCGGCGTTGGGTACCTGGGCCAGGTGCCAGCTGCAGTCGTTGTGCAACTGGATGCGGATGATGTCACCGACCTTGAGGATGTCAGCCGCGCGTGTGGGCAGCGGCCCAAGGGTGTTTTCATCGACGTGGGGGCGGGCCCAGACCAGCCCCGGCCATTCGATGAGCACCATGCCGACGGCCGGGTGGTAGGCGATGGCCGCCTGGTCCTCCAGGGCGACCACCAGGGCAGGACGCAGACCGCCCAGGGTGCCGTAGCCGTTGAGGGCGTGATCCCACTCGTCGAACGAGGCGTTTTTGGCCAAGGTGATGTGCCCCTCGGCACCGCGGTAGCCATGGCGCCTGTCGTAGGCCAGCAGGGCCTCGCGCAGGGCCTGATTGGCGGCGCTCTGCAGCCGGGTATCGACGGTGGTATAGACCTTGTAGCCGGCGGTGTAGGTATCCTCGCTGTAGCGCTCGACCATCCAGCTGCGCGCCATCTCTGCCACATACGGCGCCTCGGCGTCCGGTGCCATCACGTGCAGGCTGGCGGTGACGCCGCTGGCCTGCGCGGCCTGGTGCTCCTCGGGTGTGATGTAGCCCAGCTCCAGCATGCGCCCGAGCACGTAGTTGCGGCGCGCCAGCGCCCCGGCAGGGTTGCTGACCGGATTCATGGTGGAAGGCGCCTTGGGCAGGCCGGCAAGCATGGCGTATTGGCCCAGATTGAGATCGCGGATGTCCTTGCCATAGTAGGTCTGCGCCGCTACCGCGACGCCATAGGCGCGCTGACCAAGGAAGATCTTGTTGAGATAGAGCTCGAGGACCTCCTCCTTGCTCAATTCGCGATCAATTTTCAGTGCCAGCAGGATTTCAGTGATCTTGCGGGTATAGGTCTTTTCCGGGGTCAGGAAGAAGTTGCGGGCCACCTGCATGGTAATGGTGCTGCCGCCCTGGCCTTTTTCACCGGTACGCAGCAGGTGGACGGCGGCCCGCAGCAGGCCCTGATAGTCGACACCGGGGTGCTCGAAAAAGCGATCATCTTCCGCGGCAAGTACCGCCTTGATCATCAGCTCAGGTATATCCTTATAAAGGAGGGGGGTACGCTTCATCTCGCCGTACTCGCCGATCAGCATACCGTCGCGGGAGTACACGCGGAGCGGTACCTGCATACGCACATCCTTCAGAACGTCGGTCGATGGCAGGGTGGGGGCGAGATGAAAGTAGAGGGCCGCGGCCGTCAGGCCGCCCAGGAATGCAGAGGAAAGTACCGCCCACAGCAGCAGGCGCGAGAGTTTCGCCAGGAGTTTCATCAGATAGCCGCTTTGCGACGGGTTAAACGGACCGTAAGAAAGGTTCGCAGTATAAAGGTTTTATTCTTGGGGAACTATGACGAGGTCGGCGAAATTATTTGTTGACCGACAGTTGACACTGGTATTTAATGTTGTAAAACATATATATCTCCTAACTCAGGGGTTTATAAAGGAAAAATGCTCTCGCTACCTAAGCTCTTGCAGGGAAGTAAGCCATCAATTCTCGGGCTCGATATCAGCACGACGGCGGTTAAGCTGCTGGAGCTGAGCAAGAGTGGTGATCGCTATCGGGTGGAAAGTTATGCCGTTGAGCCGCTTCCGCCTAACTCAGTGATTGAAAAGAATATTTCTGACGTCGACGCGGTGGGCGAGGCGATTCGCCGTGCCGTAAAACGCTCCGGCAGCAAGGCCAAATATGCCGCTGCCGCGGTGGCCGGCTCGGCGGTCATCACCAAGGTTATTTCCATGCCCGGCAACCTGTCGGACGACGAAATGGAAAGCCAGCTCGAGTTGGAGGCGGACCAATATATCCCCTATCCGCTGGAGGAAGTGCACCTGGATTTCCAGACCCTGGGGCCTTCCGACAACGATCCCACCCGTGTCGATGTACTCCTGGCTGCATCCCGTAGCGAGAATGTGGATGTCCGCGTAGCCGCCATCGAGCTTGCCGGCCTGACGGCCAAGGTGATCGATGTCGAGGCCTACGCCATGGAAAATGCCTTCAGCCTGATTGCAGCCCAGTTGCCCGAGCGTGGGGCGGACAAGACCATCGCCGTGGTCGATATCGGCGCCACCATGACCACCCTCAATGTGCTGCACGACCTGAAGACCATTTATACGCGCGAGCAGGTATTCGGCGGCAAGCAGTTAACCGAGGAAATTCAGCGCCGTTATGGCCTGTCCTACGAAGAGGCGGGCATGGCCAAGCGCCAGGGCGGTCTGCCGGACAACTACATTCCGGAGGTCCTGGAGCCGTTCAAGGAGGCGATGGCGCAACAGGTCAGCCGCTCGCTGCAATTCTTCTTCTCTTCCAGTCAGTTCAACAATATCGACCAGATTGTCCTCGCCGGCGGCTCGGCCTCGATATCTGGTGTCGATGAGCTGATCGAGGCCAAGTTGGGTGTATCCACCACGGTGGCCAACCCCTTCACCAATATGAGTATCGCCCCCAGGATCAAGGCGCAGGTGTTGAGCAATGACGCCCCCGCTCTGATGATCGCCTGTGGCCTCGCCCTGCGGAGCTTTGACTGATGGCACGCATAAATCTACTTCCCTGGCGTGATGATCTGCGCAAGGAACAGCGCAGGCAATTCTTTGTGGTCTTGGGCGGCTCTGCCATTTTGGCGTTGATGGTGGTCGGTTATGTACACCTGCACATCAACGGCATGATAGAAACCCAGGAGTCGCGTAACAGCTATCTGCAGGGACAGATCAAGGAAGTCGAATCCAAGATCAAGGAAATCGACAATTTGGAGCGCCAGCGGCAACAGTTGCTGGCGCGCATGCGCGTGATCGAGCAGCTGCAAAGTGATCGCTCGGTCATCGTGCATCTGTTTGAAGAGCTGACCAAGGCGGTGCCGGAAGGCCTGTATCTGGTGAATGTGAAGCAGAGCGGAAGAACGCTCACCATTCAGGGTATGGCGCAATCCAATGCCCGGGTCTCCACGCTGATGCGCAATCTGGATGCCTCGCCCTGGTTCGAAAACCCGGTGCTGGAAATTATCCAGAGCGATAACAAGAAGGATCGCGGAAGCCGCAGTTTTACCATGCGCGTGACGCAGGCCACTGGTGCGGACAAGGGGTAAGTGATGGCACTGGATCTGTCTCAGTACAAGAATCTTGACCCCAATAATATCGGTGGTTGGCCGCCGCTCGCCAAAGGCGGCGTAATCCTTGTCGTATGCGCCGCAGTGCTCGGTCTTGGCTACTGGTTCGATACCCAGGAACAGTGGGCGCAATTGGAGCGGGTGCGCGAGACCGAAGGGACGCTCAAGAAAGATTTTGAAACCAAGCAGGCCAAGGCCGTCAATCTGGAGGCCTACCGTCAGCAGATGACGGAGATGGAGGAGTCCTTCGGCACCATGCTGAGGCAATTGCCGAGCAAGACCGAGGTCGCCGACCTGCTGGTCGATGTCACCCAGACAGGCCTGGCCAGCGGCCTAGAGTTCGAGTTGTTCAAGCCGGGCAAGGACATTCCCAAGGAGTTCTACGCCGAGCTGCCGATTCAGCTGACGGTCAACGGCACCTATCACTCGTTCGGTGAATTTGTCAGTGGCGTGGCGGCCTTGCCGCGTATCGTGACCTTGCACGATATCCAGATATCCATGGCCAACCAGAAGACGGGTGTGCTGCTTATGCAGGCCAACGCCAAGACGTATCGTTATCTGGACGAGGAAGAGCTGGCGGCAGCACGCAAGACGCAATCAGCAAAGCAAAAGGCCAAGAGGAAGTAGCGGGCACCCTATGGGGCCGGCATACAAGCTGAGTAACGGAAAATGGTGAGGGCTGAATGCTGCAGGCATACAGCGGGGGTTGCAAGCAGATGTCGATAACTGACAGTGGTGGGATAATGCACGCAATGGAAGCACCAGCCAAATTGGTGCGGGCAGCATTGATGATTTGCCTGCCGCTGATGGCGATAACTGCGTGCAGCACCGACAGTCATGGTGACTTGGCCAGTTATGTGCAGGAGGTGAAGGCACGCAAGGCTGGCCGTATACCGCCGTTGCCCGAAATAAAGGTCTATGGCGCCTACGCCTATAAGCGGGACGATTTACGCGACCCGTTCAAGATCGCCGAGGAAGAGGCTGTCCTGGATACCGCAGGCGGAGACGGGCTGCAGCCCGATATGCAGCGCAATCGCGAGCCCCTCGAGTCTTTCCCCCTGGACTCACTGCGTTTCGTCGGACATATGGAGCAAGAAGGCCGCGTCTGGGCGGTGGTGACTGCCCCGGATGCTTTGGTGTACCGCGTGGAGGAAGGCAACTACGTTGGCCAAAGTTATGGACGCATCGTGCGCATAAGCGAGAGCCAGATTGATATCAGGGAAATCGTCCCCAACGGCCTGGGGGGATGGGTGGAGCGTGACGCTATATTAACGCTGGCAGAATGAACGCCATGGGGTACACACGAATGAACATGGGCAATAGATTGCAGGCAGATGTTGAGTCGCGGGAGACGCAGATGCGAAGTGCGATGGGTATGAGTCGCTGGCTGGGGCTGGTGGTGTCGTGCGTGCTGGTGTTGACGGGCAAGGCCTATGCCGCGGCACTCACGCTGGATGAAATCACTTACGCGACCTTGCCGGGAGACAACGTGCAGGTACGTCTGGTGCTGTCCGGAACCGCACCGACACCCGGCACGTTCACTATCGACAACCCCGCCCGTATCGCACTGGACCTGCCGGACACGGCCATCGGCGCGGCACAGAAAAACCAGTCCATCGGCGTTGGCGTTGCCCGCGGCGTACAGGCGGTAGAGGCAGGCAACCGTACCCGGGTGGTTCTCAACCTGGTGCGGCTGGTGCCCTATGACGTCAAGGCGGAAGGCAATGTCATCGTCGTTTCCCTGGGCGCTGCAGCGGCTGCGGATGCTCCCACTCCCACAGTGTCAGACCCGACTGCAGCGCCGGCCAGGAAGGTGGCGGGCAAGCAGCTGAAGAATGTCGATTTTCGTCGTGGCGTACAGGGTGAAGGACAGGTCGTCGTCGAATTGTCCAACCCGGGCATCGTGGCGGACATCACCGAGGAGTCGGGCAAGGTCATCGTTGAGTTTTTGACGACGCAGCTGCCGGAGCAGCTCGAGCGCCGCTTGAATGTCACCGACTTTGCCACCCCGGTGACCACGATCGATACGTTCATGCGCGGCAATAACGTGCGCATGGAGATATCCGCAACCGGCAAGTATCAGCACCTCGCCTATCAGGCCGGTGACACCCTGACCATCGAGGTGCAGGCGGTATCGCCGGAAGAGGAGGCGGCCTCGCGCAAGGCGGCAGAACTCTACACCGGTGAAAAGCTGTCGCTCAATTTCCAGGACATCGAGGTTCGTGCGGTGCTGCAGTTGCTGGCGGACTTTACCGGCTTGAATCTGGTGACCAGCGACACCGTGCGCGGCAATATCACGCTGCGCCTGAAGAATGTGCCCTGGGATCAGGCGCTGGATATCATCATGAAGGCCCGCGGCCTCGGGCTGCGTCAGTCCGGTAATGTGATGATGATTGCGCCTACCGACGAGCTGGCGGCGCGTGAAAAGATCGAGCTGGAGGCGCAGAAGCAGTTGCGGGAGCTGGCGCCGCTGTTCAGTGACAGCATCCAGGTGAACTACGCCAAGGCCGCCGACCTGGCGGCGCTGCTGAAGTCGAAAAACAACTCCCTGCTGTCGGAGATGGGCAGCGTGACCATCGATGAGCGCACCAACAAGCTGCTGGTGAAGGACACCGCCGACAATCTGGCGGCCATCCGCCGTCTGGTCACCGAGCTGGATGTGCCGGTGCGCCAGGTGCTGATCGAGTCGCGCGTGGTGCTGGCGACGGACAATTTCAACCGCGAGCTGGGTGTGCGTTTCGGTGTGACCGACGTCTCCAATGACAACCCGCTGGGTACGCCCAGCTCCACCGTGACTTCCGGCAATCTGAATGCCACGACCCAAGTCATCAATGGGCAAACCATCATGGCCCCGGACCGCTGGAATGTGGATTTGCCGGTACGCAATATGGCGAGCAGTGCCGCGTCCCTAGGTCTTGCCCTGGTCAAGCTGCCGATCGGCACCCTGGTGGAGCTCGAACTGTCGGCGGCGCAGGCGGAGGGGCAGACGGAGGTCATTTCCAGCCCGCGTGTCATTACCTCGAACCAGAAGGAAGCCTTGATCGAGCAGGGCGTGGAGATCCCCTACCAGCAGGTATCGTCCAGCGGCGCCACCAACGTGACCTTCAAGAAGGCGGTGCTGAGTTTGCGGGTCACCCCGCAGATCACCCCGGATGACCGCATCGTGATGGACCTGAAGGTCAACAAGGACAGCCCGGACTACGGACGCGCGGTCCTCGGTCAGCCGCCGATCAATACCCAGAATGTCAGCACCCAGGTATTGGTGGAGAACGGCGAGACCATCGTGCTGGGTGGTGTCTACGAGCAGGACAAGCAGCAGCAGGTCACCCGTGTGCCGTTCCTGAGTGACATTCCGCTGCTCGGCTTCCTGTTCCGCAACACCTATAACCAGGATGAAAAATCGGAGCTGCTGATCTTTGTGACGCCGAAGATCCTGAAGGAGTCCGGGGTCAAGCATTGACAGGGATGGCACCGGCAGAAGCAACACGCCAACGCCGGGGAGATAATTAATGACTAACCGCACGGGAAGAGATATGAGCATGCGCTGGCTTAAGTGGATGACGCCCCTGATGGCGCTGTTGCTGGGTGGCTGTGGCGATACGCTGACCACGGCCGATGGTGCCACGGGCACGGTGGCCAGTATCCAGCTGATTGCCAGTCCGGCGACCATCGGCACCAATCCGGCGGCGAGTTCGACCATCACCGCAATCGTGAAGGATGGCTCCAATCTGGCACTTGCCGATCAGGTGGTTTCCTTCAGCGCGAGCTCCGGCGTCCTGGTGGTCACCCAGGCAA
This sequence comes from Gammaproteobacteria bacterium, assembly GCA_024709225.1. Taxonomy (GTDB): domain Bacteria; phylum Pseudomonadota; class Gammaproteobacteria; order Thiohalomonadales; family Thiohalomonadaceae; genus Sulfurivermis. The sequence goes on from JANJXC010000004.1 coordinate 24,701, forward strand.
CAACCGATGCCTCCGGTGAGGCGACCGCCACCGTATCGCCGGGCACGAATGCCGAGAACCGCACCGTGGTGGTTACCGCCACGGCGGGCGGCATGAGCGCCTCGACCACGGTCACCATGACCGGCAGCAGCGTGAACATCTCCGGTGCCAGCTCGGCGGTGTCGGGTGTGCCGACACAGCTGACCGTGACCGTGCGTGATTCCAGCGGTGCCGCGGTCCCGGGGGCGGCGGTTGCGATAAGCTCGGCGAACGGCAATACGCTCGAGCCGGCAAGCCTGCTGACCGACAACAACGGTCAGGGCAGTGTCGCCTTTACTGCAACTGCGGGCGGTACGGATACGGTCACGGCCACCGCGCTGGGTGCCTCCGCCACGCACAGCATCGGTATTTCCAGCGATGCGTTTACCGTGACCATGGCGCCGGAGATCACCATCAACACCTGCGCGCCCATCACCGTGGCCTGGTCCTCGGGCGGGTCCCTGGCAAACGGTACGGTTACCATCTCCCCCACCCGCGGCACACTGTATACGGACACCCTTTGCACCACCCCCAGTGCCGCGGGCCAGCTGAACGTGAATGCCGGTAGCGGTACTATTTACATAATGTCGCCCAATGCCGGTCCCACCGAGGTGATCGCCACGGCGCCCTCGGTCACGGCCACGGCCAACTCCGAATTCATTGCCACCACGCCGGCCAGCCTGGTGATCCAGGCCTCGCGCACCACGCTGGGCCTGAACGACAGCGTGGACCTCACCGCCACGGTACGCGATGCGGACAACAATCTGGTCAAGGGCGCGACGGTGGTGTTCGCCATCGACGCCGATACCACCGGGGGCAGCATCAGCCCGCCCTACGACACCACCGATTCCCTGGGCCGGGCCAATACCGTCTACAGCTCCACCAGCCAGTCCTCCGAGCTGGACGGCATCGTGATTCGCGCCACGGTGGCGGGCACGGTGATCAGCGATACCATCAGCCTGACGGTGGGTGGTTCCAGCGTGTCCATCAGCATCGGCATGGCCACGCGCATCGAGTCGCCCAATAACGCCACCTATCGCTACAGCGGTTCGGTACAGGTGGCCGACGCCGCAGGCAACCCGGTCGCCGACAAGACGGTGACCCTGCAGCTGGATACCGAATCCTACGACAAGGGCTACCGCGATATCGATGGCATCGCAACCTCCAGCGTGAACGCCGGCATCAGCACCTTTGGCGTATTCGTTCTCAACGGCTTTCTGAGCTGCCTCAACGAGGACATCAACCGCAATGGCATCCTTGATGCCGATGACCTCGATGTAAACCTCAATGGCACCCTGGAGCCGGGCACCCCGGCGACCATCACCCCGTCGGTGACGACGGACAGTAGCGGCAATGCCGTCTTTGACGTGGTCTATCCCAAGGACTATGCCGATTGGGTGAATGTGAAGATCACGGCCTCGGTGCAGGTCAGCGGCACGGAATCCGCGAAATCCACCCGCTTCCTGCTGCCCATGTCGTCAGGGGATGCGGCCAGCCCGCCGGGTGTGGTCAGTCCGTACGGCACGGGAAGCTCTTGCAGTAATCCCAACTGATGCCACGTGCAGGGATCTTTCTTGTCGGCCCCATGGGGGCCGGCAAGACCACCATCGGACGCCAGCTGGCCAATGTCCTGCAGCGGGAGTTCAAGGACAGCGACCACGAGATCGTGCGCCGTACCGGGGCCAGCATCCCGCTGATCTTCGATATCGAGGGCGAGGAGGGCTTCCGCAAGCGGGAGCGCGATGTCATCGCCGACCTCACGCTGGAGCCGAATCTGGTGCTGGCCACCGGGGGCGGTGCCGTGCTGCACGAGGAAAACCGACGCCACCTGCGCGAGCGCGGCGTGGTGGTCTACCTGTATGCCTCCATCGATCAGCTGCTCAAGCGTACCGCCCGCGATCGCAACCGCCCGCTGTTGCAGACGGCCGATCCGCGCGCCAAGCTGGAGGAGCTGATGACGGTGCGCGACCCGCTCTACCGCGAGGTGGCGGACATGGTGTTGTATACCGACGACCGCTCGGTACGCAGCGTAATCAAGGAAATCCTCATCCGGCTGGACGAGCTGGCGGCCAAGCCGCAGTAAGGCCGTTACCCCCCCCCCAACGGCGGCAGCGGGCAGCCGCCTGCCCGCATGACGCCTGTTGACGCGATCCGCTATAGTAGGCGCCTGTTTCCGCTGCTGAACTTCCTGCGCATGAAAACCTTACATGTCGACCTCGGGGCGCGTAGCTACCCCATCCATATCGGTCCCGGACTGCTGGGGCGCGCCGACCTGGTGATCCCTCATCTCACCGGCACCCAGGTGATGATCGTCAGCAACGAGACGGTGGCGCCGCTGTACCTGGAGCGCACCCTGGCGGCCTTCAAGGGCATCCGCACCGAGGCGGTGATCCTGCCCGACGGCGAGCAGTACAAGACCCTGGAAACGGTCAACACCGTGTTCGACGGCCTGCTGTCGCACCGTTTCGATCGCAAGTGCACCCTGGTGGCCCTGGGCGGCGGCGTGGTGGGCGACATGACCGGCTTTGCCGCCGCCTGCTACCAGCGCGGCGTGTCCTTCATCCAGATCCCCACCACCCTGCTGTCGCAGGTGGACTCCTCGGTGGGTGGCAAGACCGGCGTGAACCATCCGCTGGGCAAGAACATGATCGGCGCCTTCCACCAGCCGCGCTGCGTGCTGGCCGACACCGACACCCTCAACACCCTGGACGAGCGCCAGCTGCGCGCCGGCATCGCCGAGGTGATCAAGTACGGCCTGATCAACGACCCGGAGTTCTTCGCCTGGCTGGAACAGAACATGAGCGCGCTGCTCGCGCGCGAGCCGGAGGCACTGAGCTACGCCATCGAGCGCTCCTGCCGCGACAAGGCGGCCATCGTCGCCGCCGACGAGACCGAGGGCGGGGTACGCGCCCTGCTCAACCTGGGCCACACCTACGGCCATGCCATCGAGACCGGCATGGGCTACGGCGAGTGGCTGCACGGCGAGGCCATCGCCGCCGGCATGGTGATGGCGGCGGAGCTGTCGCAGCAGCTGGGCTGGATGGGCGCCGATGATGTGGCACGCACACGCCGCCTGATTGCGGCGGCCGGCCTGCCGGTGCAGGCGCCGACGCAACTGGACGCCGCCCGTTTCCTGGAACTGATGGCGGTGGACAAGAAGGTGCTGGCGGGCAAGCTGCGGCTCATTCTGCTGCGCGGCATCGGCCAGGCGGTGATCAGCGACAGCGCCACGCCGGAACAGATCAGCGCCGGCATCGCGCTGCACCGTAAGGGTGGCTGATGACTCAGTGGTAGGGTGGATAAGCGCAGCGCATCCACCAAGAACAGAGATACAAGATACAAGTGACAAGATACAAGGGAATGAACTCGCTGCGCTCGTGCTGTTTTGAATCAAAACGGCCGTGCGCGCAGCACACTCCGCCCCTTGTATCTTGTCTCTCTACTCTTGTATCTGCTTCATAAGAGAGGTTTTCTGAATGGACGGTCTGGCCCCCTACGCAGCAGCCTGCACCCATTCCCGCGGCCGCCGTCTCCCCGAACCCGCCCCGCAGTACCGCAGCGAATTCCAGCGCGATCGTGACCGCATCGTGCATTCGTCGGCCTTCCGTCGCCTGGAGTACAAGACCCAGGTGTTCGTCAATCACGAAGGCGACATGTTCCGCACCCGCCTGACCCATTCCATCGAGGTGGCACAGATCGGCCGCGCCATCGCCCGCGCCCTGCACCTGAACGAGGACCTCACCGAGGCCATCAGCCTGGCCCACGACCTCGGCCACACCCCCTTCGGCCACGCCGGCCAGGACGCGCTCAACGAGTGCATGCGCGACTACGGCGGCTTCGAGCACAACCTGCAGTCGCTGCGCGTGGTGGACGAGCTGGAGGATCGCTACGCCGAGTTTCGCGGCCTCAACCTCACCTTCGAGACGCGCGAGGGCATCCTCAAGCACTGCTCGCTGGAGAACGCGCGCCAGCTCGGCGAACTGGGCGCGCGCTTCCTCAACAAGGGCCAGCCCAGCCTGGAGGCGCAGATCGCCAACATCGCCGATGCCATCGCCTACAACAACCATGACGTGGACGATGGCCTGCGCGCGGGGCTGCTGACGGTGGAGCAGCTGTGCGAGGTGGACCTGTTCGCGGCGCAGCACACCGCCGTGCGCCAGGCCTATCCCGATATCGCCGGCCGCCGCCTGATCCACGAAATCATCCGCCGCATGATCAACCGCCAGGTGGTGGACCTGCTCGATACCAGCCGCCGCCTCATCGACGCCGCCGCCCCTGCCGATGTCGACGCGGTGCGCGCCCAGAGCGAGCCGCTGCTGCGCTTCAGCGAGGCGATGCAGCAGCAGCACCAGACCCTCAAGCGCTTCCTGCGCGTCAATCTCTACCAGCACTACCGCGTGCATCGCATGACGGTGAAGTCACAGCGCATCGTGCGCGACCTGTTCGGCGCCATCTTCGACGACCCGCGCCTGCTGCCGGTGCCGCACCAGCACAACGTCGCCCTGCTGGAACAGCAGCACGGCCCCGCCGGCCGTGCCCGCGCCGTGGCCGACTACATCGCCGGCATGACCGACCGCTACGCCATCGCCGAGCACAGCAAGCTGTTCACGCCCACCGAACTGACCTGAACCAGGACGGGCGGGGTGTCCCGCCCCGCCGGCCCCCGGGCCCCTGTTTTGTGAAGCGAGCGCCCACCAACACACCTTTTGGTGTTCACTACCCCTCCGCAGTACCACATCTTGTGCGCTTATTGGCGTTTCTACCTTGAGAAATCAGCGTCTTGGCGGCATACTTTCGCCCAATCACGGGCAGTCCCTCCGGGGGCTGACATAACAACACACAGGGACCCGCGTCATCGGCACATGCGTATCTACATGCAGACACCCGTCACCGATGACAGCCCGCCGCGCTACTACCACCTGTTTCTGCAGGAAGATCTGCTCGGTGGCTGGAGCGTGGTGCGCGAATGGGGGTTCCAGGGGGCTTCCGGGCGCGTGCTGCGCGACCATTTCGCGACCCGGGAGGCAGCCGAGTCCGCCATCATCAGCGGGCGTGATGCGCAGCTCAAACGGGGATATCGCGTGATGTTCATGCAGGGTGACACCTACAGGGATGTAGGCGGTTGTCCTGGCCGGGAACAGGCGGACCAGGAGCGACCCACATGATCCGGGCCCTACGCCGCAACAAGGACCCGCTGGCTGCCCCACCCTATCTTTCCCGTTACAAACTGCGCGAAAGCCCCTTCGCCGGCGGCGCCCGCTTCTTCTACGCCGACCCCGAGCGTGCGCAAACCCTCAACATGTTGCAGCACCTGACCCAGTACAGCGAGGAGCTGCTGCTGGTGAGCGGCCCGGCCGGCAGCGGCAAGAGTGCCCTGCTGGAGCAGTACCTGGCGCGCGCCGATGAAGACTGGAAGGTCTGTCGCGTCAGCGCCACCGAAACCCCCGACCCTGGCCAGTTGTTCCTCAGCGCCGCGCGCTGCTTCGGCCTGCCTACCGACGGCGTGGCAGGTGACGCACTGCTCGATGCCCTGCGCGAGCATCTCAACCAGCTGCAGCAGACCATGACGCCGGTGCTGGTGGTGGATGATGCCGACCGGCTGTCCGACGATGCACTGGAGATCGTCGTACGCCTGACCGAGTTGCCCGGCGAGCACGGCAAGCTGGTGCGCACCATTCTGTTCGCCGATGCCGCGATCCTGCCGCGCTTCGACAGCGCGCGTTTTGCCTCCGGTCCAAAGCCGCACCGCCTTGACCTCAAACCGCTGGACGAGGCGCAGACCATCGCCTATCTGCAGCATCGCCTGACCACCGCCGGCTTTGCCGGCGGCCCGCTGTTCCAGCCGCGCGATCTGAAACGCATCCTCAAGCAGTCGCAGGGCTGGCCCGGCGGCATCAATCTGCAGGCCCATGAGGTATTGATGAGCAAGCGTAAAGGCGGCAGCACACTGCCCTGGACCTATCTTGCCGCTGCGCTGGCGGTGGCAGCCGGTGTCGGCGCCTGGCTGCAGTTTTCCGGCAGCGGCCTGCCCTTCGCCAACGGCGCCCCGGCTCCTGTGCCGCCGCCGGCGGCGGCCGTGCCGGAGCGGCCCATCGTGCGCTACGCCGAACCGGCCTCCGCGGCGCAGACCGCCCTGGTGGTGCGCGGCGGCGAGACGGTGCAGATCACCTGTGTCGCGCCGGCCGCTGCCGAACCGCTGGCGCCATTGCCGCCGCCTCTGCTGCGCGAGCTGCCCCCGCCTGCGGCAGTGCAGCCGCAGGCGCAGGTCCCGGCAGCGATGCCGGCTGAATCTCCGGCGGAGGCAGCTGCCGTCCCGGCGCAGCCGGCTGCGGCGCCGAGCGAGCCCGCAGCGCCTGCATCGCAGGGCGCGGCAGTTCCCGCTCCGTCCGAGTCGGTCCCCGCTGCAGCGCCAGCCGAGGCGCCCGAGCCTCCGGCCGCCGAGACACCGGCAACTGAACCCGTGGCAGCCGCGTCGCCTGCGCCTGTCCCAGTGGCAGAACCCGCGCCCGTCGAGACCGCGCCGGCCCCGGTCATCGAGCGCATCGAACCGGACCCGGTGCCGGGCAGCCGCCAGGTACAGACCCTGACCCTGCACGGCAAGCACTTCACGCCGGACGGCCAGGTAACGGTGAGCTGGCGCGGCCAGCGCAAGACCCTGGCCGCCAGCCAGGTCCGCGTACTGGACAGTGAGCGCATCACCATCGAGATCACCACGGGTATCACGCCGGCCACCTGGTCGGTGGCGGTGGCCGGTGCCGACGGCCAGCTGTCGCCGCCGTTGCAGTTCAAGGTCGCCGCAGCGGCGCCGGCGGCATCGCCGCCGGCACCAGTTCCGGCACCGGCGGCGGTGGGCGGTTTCCGTGATGCCGCCTGGCTGTGGGGGCAGAACCCGCGCCACTTCACCGTGCAGCTGGTGGCGGCCAGCACGGAGGAGGCGGTGCGCGCCCATCTGCGTGGTTACGATGTCAGCGGCACCATCGCCTTGGCCGCCACTCGACGCGATGACAAGCCCTGGTTCGTGCTGTTCTGGGGCGACTTTGCCGACCGCGCCGCCGCCGAGCGTGCCACGGCCGCCCTGCCGGCCCCGCTCCGGCGGGTATCGCCCTGGATCCGGCCCTTTGCCGACGTGCATGCCGACCTGGCCGCCGCCGGGGTAGAAAGGTAGGAGCGAATAGGATTAGGGATAAGGGGGCACGGTGGGGGGGCGCGCGCGACAAAAATTAGGTGCAACGAGA
>JANJXC010000024.1 GCA_024709225.1 Gammaproteobacteria bacterium
CAGCGGCGATCCTTGCGGAAGATGAACAGCACATCCACCAGCGGCAGGAACTGCCCGACCACCGGGATCAGGCCCACCACACTCACCGGCAGATAGCGCCGGAACAGAATGGTCCCGATGTCGGGCTTGTCGCCGTTCATATCGGCGATGCGGATCTTCAGCAGCCACTTGCCGATGGTCTGACCGTGCCGCCGCAGCAGGACGAAGTGGACCGCCGCGAAGATCACGAAGGCAAACACCGTGGCGATCAGCGTCAGCATGAACGGCGGCTCCTCGCCCGCCTGGGTGTAGTCGAAGGTGCCCAGCGCCAGCATGATGGGCACCACCAACATCAGCGAAATGATGCCGTCGATGATGGCCGCCGCCAGCCGCTGCCCGCGGCCGGCAAACAGCGCCTGCGGGTCAGACAGCGCCGCGACATCGGAACTGGGTGCCTGATAAGGATTGAAATCGGACATCACATACCTCCCTGGTGAATATGCATATGGATTACGGCGCCTGGCGCACTGCTCCCCGCCCCGCGCACGCCGGCACAGTAGAGCGCACACCACGGCCCCACCGGCGTGACCTGCATCACGCTTGCCGCCGGCGCCGGCCGGCGCATCGCCCCTGCAAAGCGTGGCCTGCATCCCACCACGCCGGGCCGTCTCTCCTCTATGATCCGGTCGCAAAATCGGCCGCCGGGCGGCCGGCGGTAAACAATGCATGAGCGCGTGTCGGGGAGAGCCGCCGTGTCTGAAGTTGAGAATCTGCAACCAGGTAGGCTGGCGCCGGCCGTACGGCGCGGGCAGGCCCTGGTCCAGCGCCTGCGCACCGGGCTGTGGCCGGCGCTGCAACAGGGGGGCTGCCGGGCCTACGCCTTTCTGCGCGGACGGGTGGTGCCCGCCACCTGCCACGGCGCGCGCTGCATGTGCCGCGAGGCGGTGACCATCTATCGCAGCCACAACTGGCTGCAGCGCTGCGGCTCGACCCTGAACAAGAAGGCCATCGGCCTGGGCATCGCCATGCTGTCCGCCAAGATGGTCAGCCAGATGGTGGAGACACGTCAGGTCACGAACCTGTGGGGGCTGCTGGCCGATCGGCCGGTGGTGAGCGAGACCACCTTCACCGTGCTGATCTTCACCGTCGAGTACGTGGTCGCCCTGATCGTCTTTGCGCTCATCGATCACTACGTTGCGGCCTACCAGCGCCGCCGGGCGGCGCGCAACGCCGCCTGAAACGCCGCCGCCGGCTACGCGGTATCCGCCACGCGACAGCAGTTGCGGCCATCGCGCTTGGCCTGGTACAGCGCCTGATCTGCCGTTGACACCAGCGGGGCCACGCCGGCCCCCGGTGCCCATTCCGCCAGGCCGATGCTGGCGGTGAAATACACCGGCGTATCATCCGGTGCCAGCACCGCCAGTGCCCGCACCATCTCCAGGATGCGCAGCGCCGTCTCGGCCCCCTGCGCCAGCGTCTGCTCCGGCAGCAGCACGGCAAACTCCTCACCGCCGACACGGCCGATGCGGTCCGCCTGCCGCAGGCAGGCCGTCAGGGTCTCGGCAAATACCTGCAGCACGCGATCGCCGGTGGGATGACCGTACCGGTCGTTGATCTGCTTGAAGTGATCGAGGTCCAGGCTCATCAGCACCAGCGGCCGGTGATAGCGCGAGGCGCGCTCCACCTCGTTCTCCGCCGCCTCAAAGAAGGTGCGCCGGTTGAGCAGGCCGGTGAGGGCATCGGTGCGCGACAGTTCCAGCAGCTGCGCCAGCAGGTGCTTGTGCTCGGTGATGTCGGTGAAGGTACGCACAAAGCCGCCACCTGGCAGCGGGGTATGGGTCAGCACCATCCAGCGCGGTTCGCCCTGCACCAGCTGTTGCAGCTCGAAGCTGAACGGTTCGGGCGCATCCAGCTCCGCCAGGGCGCGCCGGCGCATGGCCTCGTCCTGGCCGTTCTCCCGCGCCCAGGTGTTGATGATGTCGCGGAAGTCGCTGCCGATGGCAAAGGTGCCCGGCGTCAGCTTGAAGATCGGCTCGATGGGTTTGTTGAAGGCCAGCAGGCGGTAGTCGCGCCCCACCACCACGATGCCCTGCGGCACGTGATCGAGGACGATGTCCAGGACCTCGGCGCGCGCGGCGAAAATGGCGGTGTCGTACAGGGGCGGCTTGTCGGCAGGCATGGTTGTCATCGTCACGGCACAAAGCAATGCATCGCGGCCGTCTGCCCTGGTTGCCAGGCCGGCGCAGGGTCTGACGGGTGGCCGGCGGCGGCCTCAACGGCTAGCTGGCGGTTGCGCAACAGTTAGTTAGGACACCACCAGGTTGCGTCCCTTCTCCTTGGCGGTATACAGCGCCTGATCGGCGCGGCGCACCACCTGCTCCAGCGCTTCGCCCGGCTGGCCCTCGGCCACGCCGATGCTGGTGGTCACGCGCAGCGGGCCGACATCGGTTTCCACTACCAGCGCGGCGATGGCGCTGCGCAGCCGTTCCGCCTGCTCCATGGCCTGCGCCAGCGTGGTATGGCCCATCAGCAGCAGGAACTCCTCGCCGCCGAAGCGGCCCGGCAGCTTGTCCGCCGACACCTCCCGCGCCAGCACGCCCGCCACCGCGCGCAGCACGTTGTCGCCGCCGAGATGGCCATAGGTATCGTTGATCTGCTTGAAGCGATCCAGGTCGATCATCAGCACCGCATAGGATGCGCCGCTGGTCTTGCCGTCCTCCAGCACCACGGCGGCATGGCGCAGCAGGGCGCCGCGGTTGAACAGGCCGGTGAGGCTGTCGCGCGTCGCCTGGCGATGGATCAGCAGCAGCAGGTGCAACTGGAAGGCCTGCGCCAGCAGACTGAAACCGATGAACAGCAGCAACACCCACAGCAGGCCGAGCACACCGCGGTCGGCCAGTTCGCCCAGCCACATGTGGATGGCGATCACCGTGACGCCGACCAGCAGCTGCAGCACCACGCTCTCGATCAGGGTGAGCGGCAGCAGGGCCAGGATCGCCACCAGCAGCAGGGGCAGCGCGGTGTAGCCGATCAGGGAGGGGATGGTGTAGGTGGCGCCGGTGAGCAGTTCCACCATCAGATAGAACAGCAGGGTGATCAGCACCAGCAGCGCGGCGCGCAGGCGCGCGCTCCACAGCGCGGGCCGCGCCGGCAGCAGCCCCAGGGACAGCAGCGCCAGCCCCGCCACCACGCGCAGCGCCATCATGGAACCAAGGATTTCTGCGGGCAGCAGCCAGCGGTCGATGGGGATCCACACCGGCGAGGCCAGGCCGAACAGCACGGCGAACAGGCGCACGCGCAGGATGAGCAGTTCGCTGCGGTAGTGATTGAAATCATGGCTGTGATCGCGTGAACTCACGCAGTCCACAAAAGCGGAGCGGAGGACCTGCCAGAATTGTGGGTTACGCATACCGCCCTCGATGAACCGAGCCGAAAGAACCGGACAACGTTGCGCGGGAAGCGGCCCGCACCGGCGCCGGCCAGATGCGCCCACCTAGGCGTCAACCGCCTCCCTGTGCGCCCGAACTGTCGGAAACAATCTTACAATACGCGAGGCTATCGGCCCCCACAAGCCGGCAATTCCTGACCGCGGCGGATTTGTGCCGCCGCCCCGCGCGCGGCGCCATGATGCGCCTACCACAGCCGGCAGGCGCGTCCGCTCTTGCCGGTCAGCACGCCGGGGATGTGGGCATGGTTCTGCAGCTTCGCCAGCAACTCGCTATACAGCGTGTCCGGCATGTTGCGCGCGAAGGTGATGTCGACAAAGCCGTCTGCGCGCACCGCATAGGAGGCAAATTCCTCCGCCCCGTCATAGTCGAACAGGATGTCGGCCACCGCCGCATCGGCCCTGCTGCGCGCATCCGCCGCCTGCAGCGGCACCGCCAGCACCAACAGGACCAGCGCCACCAGCTCAAACCGCGCCCGTGTCATCGTCATCTGCCACCTCCCGGAATTGATGGGCCATCGCCACCGCCGCAATGCATCAGCGCGGGCTGCAGCCGGGCGGGCGCGGCGCCGCCGGCACGGCGCCGGTGAAACTGAACAGGGTTTCCCGCTGCACGGTGAATTGATACGGCGCCTCCTGTGCCGGCAGATAGCCCTGGCCCACGGACAGCTCGTCACGCCTTGCCTGGCAATGCATGCTCAGGCTGAGCCGCTCGCCCGTGAACTGCCGCAGGCTGTGCAGGCCGAGCACGTGGCCGCAGGGAAATTCCCGCCCCACCGGCGCGGCGCCGTACACCTTCACATCGCGCGATGCCTCGCCCATGTAGACCAGCGCGCCGTCACGCTCCTGATATTGCACCGCCGTGCGCTGCCCGCCGGCCATGACGGTGAGCACGCGATCGGCCTTGCTGCCGATCACATAGTCGGTCTTGTACCAGTAGGCCTGGGCCAGACAGGTCCGGTCGCCATCGGCGAACTCGGTCTTCGCCACATACATGTGGGTGGAACAGGCCGACAGCGTGAAGGCCAGCAGGCAGATATAGAGTCCCTTCATGTCCAGGTGTCCCCCGTGGTGGTGTCGTCACATCGCAGCGGCCGCTGCGCCGCGCTATTCGGCGACCATGCTGCGGATGCCGTCGCCAACGGCGGCGTTTTCCCAATAGGCGGTGTGCGCCAGCAGGTGCAGCTTGCCGGTATTGATCACGTAATCGCTGATCGACCAGCCCTGCGTGTCGCTGCCATCGAGATAGGCCTCCGCCACCTTTTCATCGGCCATGCCGGCGCCGAAGATGTTGCCGGACACCACCGGGTCATTGGGGTCGTAGTAATTGCGCCAGCGAAACACCTTCTCCCCCGGCCCCAGATCGCATACCCGGCGCCGCCCCGTCGCCTTGAACAGGCCCAGGCCCAGCGGCGAGCCCAGCGTCGTCCAGCCCAGCACCGGCCAGTTGAGGCGGCTGGCGCGGCTGAAATAGGCGGCATCGCGCATCAGCTGGTTGATCACATCGAAGGAGTACACCGTGCCCAGGCTGTGGGCGACGATGTAGGTGGGATGCCCCGCCTCGTAGTGGCCGAGTATCCTGTCACGCAGCGCCTGACGGATCTTTGCCGCCGTGCTGCCCTGCGCCAGCGAGATCACCACATCGCCCGCCAGGTCGAGGACCGCCGCGGCGACGGTCTTGCCGAGGGGCACGCTGATCAGCAGCTTGATCAGCTCCTGATACTTGTCGAGCACGGCATTGTTGAGATTTTCGTAGCGGTACAGTTCCACGGCATAGTCGACAGCCAGGTCGCCGAGGCGCTGCTGCAACAGCGTGCGGATCAGCTGGTCCTGATGGAGATCGGCGTCGTCGCCGGTTTGCACACCGTGCACCACCAGGATCTTGCGCTGCTTGTGCGGATTGATGGGCATGGACTCCCTCCCCCTCGTGACTCGTCCCTGCATGGCGCCGCGGACCGCGCCGTTTGCACGCCCCGCCGGAGGCGGCGGCGCTACTCGCCGAGGTCTAACGGACACCCCAGACGTTCGGCGCGGGCGCGGATGCGCGGCGCGGCAATATCGCGCAGAAACGCTGCCCCGGCGTCCCCATAGCCGGCCGGCGGCTCCGCCGGACGGGCCAGCAGGTCCCGATACAAGGCGGCCACGCGGTCCAGCTGGGTGCAGCTTTGCACCGGCTGCCCCATGCGCTCGTAGACCGTGGACAGGTTGTAGCTGATATCGAAGTGTAGCGGCCGCCGCTCCGGCACGCCCTGCGCCAGCGCGGCGGCCTGCAGAAACTGCGTCTCTGCGGCCTCGAGCGCGCTGGTCATCTCGTAGACGCGCCCGTACTCGTTGTGGATGGCGGCGCGGGCATGGGCGTAGGCCGCGGCATCGGCGCGGAGTCGTTCCACCTCCACCTGCGCCCGCTCCAGGCTGGGCACGGCCGCGCGCGGCCGCCCCTGCTGCAGCCAGTGGCGCGCGCTGCCGATCAGCTCCCACGGGTCCGTGGTGTCCGGCGGCGCACCGTACGGCAGCGAGACGCAGCCCGCCCCCGCCACTACCAGCAGCAACGGCAGCAGGACACGATGCAGGTTCATGCGGACGACCTCGCGGTGGACGGCGGCGCGGCCCGGCGCCGGCGCAGCGGAACGGAAAACATGCCGGGTTCACGCCGCCAAACTATAGCCCAGGATTGCGCCCCGGCGCCTCAGCCCTGCTGGATGCCGGCCACGTACCAGTCGCCTGCCGGGCTGTCCCAGGCATGCACCACATGCCACAGCTCGGAGAACTCCTGCGTGGCGCCGTCCTGTTCCTCCTTGATACCGCCGAAGAACCGCAGGGTGACGACGGCATGGTCCCCGTCGCGCTGCACGCCGAGCAGCTCGGCATCGAGATAGGCCACCTCGGTGTAGTGCGTCTCGCTGCCGCGGGCCAGGCGCTCGGCCTGCAGTTCGGCAAACAGCTCCGGGGTGGTGTAGGTGGCGATGTCCTTCATGTCGCCCCGATCCCAGGCCGCCTGCAGACGAATGAAGTGCACGCGCGCGCCCTTGAGGAAACCCGCGGCATCGAACCAGGCAGGGGCCTCGCCCTCACCGCGCCCGGCCGCCGGCGCGGCGTAGGCGGGTGCAGCCGGACTCTCCGGGAAACCGCCGCCGAAGGCCGGGCCGCCGGCCGGCTGCGGCACCGGGCGGGGGCGCAGGGAGCGGAACAGCATGACGGCCCCCAGCACCAGCGCGGCGATGAGCAGGAAGTCCATCATCTGGAAGCCTTCGAAACCGTCACCGAACAGCATCGAGGCCAGCAGGCCGCCGGCCATCAGTCCGGCCAGGGGCCCCAGCCAGCGGCTGGCGCCGCTCTGGCGCGGCGCGGCGGCGGCGGTGCCGCCGGCCGCATCCTGACGCGGCGCCGCGGCCGGCGTGGTGGTGGTGCGCTTGGGCACGCTGTACTGCTTGCCCATGTTGCCGCCGAAGCCCAGCCGCTTGGCCTCCGCGGCATCGGGCAGGGTCAACAGCAGGAACACGGCAAGGAACAGGGGAAAGACGACTGCCAGACGACGCATGGAGACTCCGCTGAGTGGGAAAGGGGCGCCATCTTAGCAGTTCGGGGCAAGCGGCGCGCCCGGCCCGGCGCCACCGGTCGGCATGGCGGCGCGCAGGAAAGCGACGAGCGGCGGCGCCGCCTGCGCGACCTCGCCGTAATCGTCGTGGCTGCCGGCGATGACCTGCAGCTGCACCGGCGCGGCACCGCGCGCGGCATGGATCGCCGCGGCCTCGCTGACCGGTACGGTGGTGTCCGCCGCGCCGTGCACCAGCAAGGTCGGGCACCGCACCTGGCGTATGGTGGTGAGCGGCGCGATCGCATCAAAGCGATGGCCGATGACGCGTTGCACGTAGTACAGGATGTACCAGCCCAGCGGCCAATACGGAATATGCCATGATGCCAGCAGACGGCACATCACAGTGCGCGGATGGGCAAAGGCCGCGATGCTGACCACCGCCGCCAGGTCATCACGTCGCGCGGCGACCAGCAGCGCCGCAGCGGCGCCCACCGAGTGGCCGATGACCGCGATACGCCGCGCATCGATCCCGTCCTGCCGGCGCATCCAGGCAAGCGCATGCTCCAGGTCCTCGGCAAAACGGGGCATCGAGGCAAAACTATCTTCATCGCTGCGCCCATGGCAGCGCGCATCGAACAGCAGCGCGGCAAACCCCGCCTGCGCCAGAAAGGGCGCCAGCGGCAACAGCGTCTCCGCATTACCGCCCCAGCCATGCAGCAGGACCACCGCCGGCGCCGGCGCAGCGGCGGGCGCCGGTACCAGCCAGCCATGCAGCGTCCGTCCATTGGCCGTCGGAATGCGTTGCTGGCGATACGCCAGGCCCAGGTCCGCCGGGGTGCGCGTCTCGACCAGGCGTGTTGGCGCCAGGCCGCGCCGCAGCAGACGGTGAAAGGCCAACACCAGCAACGCCGACACGGCGAATACGGCAAGGTAACTGGCAACGGCAACAGACATCGGGACCGGCGTCCGGCTGCCGGGGCATCAGGCCGCAACGGGACAGGCGCGCCGCCGCATCACCCACACCGTCGCTGCACTGGACAGCAGCATCGCGGCCACCAGCAGCGGCCACAGCAGCGGCAGCAATTCCCATCCCAGCGCCACCACCATCAGCTCGCCGTTCCCCGCCGGGACGGCCAGCGCGTACTGCGTAATGACAAAGTGGCTGTAGTAGATGAACAGGGCGAACAGCGCGGCATAGATGGCCAGGCACATGACGGTATCTCTCCAGGCGGGATCAAAATATGGCGGCGCCATTGCCGGCGAGCCGCCTCACTGCGGCGTGAAGCGTGCCGCGCCGGTGGCCTTGTCGATGGTCACCAGCAGCTCGCAATAGGCCTCATCGCACATGCCGCTGCCGCCGCTGCAGGTCAGGCAGTCGATGACCTCGGCGAAGAACACGCCCACCGTGGCATAGATGCAGCTTGCATCATCCCGCACCGCGTTGACGATGACGCCCAGGTCGCTGTCGTCGAGACGATTGCCGGCGCCGACCGCATGGGCAATGGGCAGCACATCGCTGCGCAGGCGTTCCAGTTCCATCTTGAGGGTAGGCTTGAAGGCATCCGTGCCCCAGGCGCGGGCCGCTGCTTGCAGTACTGTCATGAAGATGTTTCTCGCTGTGCAACCGTAACGTGGACCGGCGGCCATATTACCGCCGCCCTGGCGCGGAAACTAATCCCGCAGGCGGTTATGCATGAGCGCCGGCAGCGGCGCCGCTTCCTGGCCGGTTGCCCTTGTGTATACTGGACGACAATTATCAACAACCTGGACGCACTCCCTTGACCGCCAAACGCAGTTCCCTCGATGAATGGGTCCGCCGCATCAGCGAAGAGGAGATGCCGATATTCGGCCACACCGTGCAGCAGGTGGTGAGCGTGGCCGAGGACGAGAACGCGCCCACCGCCGCCCTGGCCCGCGTCATCCTGCAGGACGCCTCCATGACCGCGCGCGTGCTCAAGCTGGCCAACACCGTCTACTACAATCCCCACGCCCAGCAGATCAGCACCATCAGCCGCGCCGTGGTGGTGCTCGGCTTCACCACCGTGCGCAGCATGTGCCTGTCCATCGCCCTGGTGGACTCCTTCGTGCAGGGCTCGTCGCGCGACCGCCTCACCCGCGAACTGGCGCGCTCCGTCCACGCCGCCGTGCAGGCGCGCGCGCTGGCCCTGGCCTGTGAGGTCGAATCGCCGGAAGAGGTGTTCATCGCCGCCCTGCTCTATCGTCTGGGTGACCTGGCCTTCTGGTGCTTCGGCAACGCTGCCGGCGACCAGCTCGATGCCCTGTTGAAGCAGCCGGGCTATAGCGCCGAACAGGCCGAGATGGAGGTGCTGGGCTTTCCGCTGCGCCAGCTCACCATCGCCCTGGTCAGGGAATGGCGCATCAACGAACTGCTCATCACCGTGTTGACGCAACCCGACAGCAAGGACCTGCGCTGCCGCATCGTTCTCCTCTGCCACCAGCTGGCGCGCGCGGCGGAGAAGGGCTGGGAGAGCCGCCAGGTGCTGGAGCTCACGCCGCAGCTCGGGGAACTGACCGGACAGAACGACAAGACCACCAGCGCCCGCCTGCACCAGAACGCCCGCGACGCGGCGCGCATCGCCGGCTACTACGGCGCGGCGGCGGCGGCGGCGGTGATCCCGCTGCCGCGCGGCGAGCGCGTCGTCACCGAAGAGGAACTCAGCCTGCCGGAATACCCGGAGCCCGACGGCATGCTGCAGCTGCGCATCCTGCGCGAGCTGGCCCTGCTGCTGGAAGAACCGCTGTCCAACATCAACCTGCTGCTGGAGCTGGTGCTGGAAGGGATCTACCGCGGCACCGGCATGGACCGCACCCTGTTCGCCCTGCTCACGCCGGACCGCCAGCGCCTCGCCGCCAAGTTCGCCCTCGGCAGCGGCCGCGACACCCTCACCACGACATTTCAGTTCTCGCGCACGGTGCAGGGGGACAACCTCTTCTTCTACCTGCTCGACAAGCCGGCGGCACTCTGGTTCGACCCCGCCCGCAACGCGGAACAACGCCGCTGGGTCACGCCACAACTCAACCGCGCCGTGGGGCGCGCGCCCTTCTTCGTCGCCCCCATCATCGTCAACGACAAGGCCATCGGCCTGTTCTTCGCCGACCGCGCCCTCAGCGAGCGCGCACTGGACGAGGAAAGCTTTCAGAGCTTCAAGCACTTCACCCAGCAGGCCGGCCTCGGTCTCAGCCACCTGGCGCCGAAACGGCGCTGATGCATACCCCTCTCGGCCTCCCCCGCTCTCGGGGGAGGAGTTGCCGCACAGCTACTTCTTCCCGAACAAGGCCTCCAGCGCGCTGGTGTCCTGCGCCGACGCCGACGACACCCGCTGCACCGCAAACTGCTCCTCGATGTTGTCGCGATAGAAACTCCACGCCACACCCGAGCCGCTGAACTGCCGCCACACCGCCTCACCCACGCCGCTGTACTGCAGCGTCGTGCCGTCATCGAGTCGCACCTGCAACAGCCGCTCACGGGCGTCGTAGCCGATGGCGCGCAGCTTGCCGGCGTTGATCGGTTTCATCTCCATGCAATACCCCGCTATGACATCCGTAGGGTGGCCAAAATCGCGCCATCCCGCCTTGCTTTACCTGCCCACATTGATGGGTTACGCTGCGCTCCACCCATCCTACGCACGCTATCGCACGACAGGAATCCCGGCGCCCACGCCGCAATCCACCGTCGCCACAGGAACATGATGAAGACCTTGATGAAACCGCTGCTTGCCGCCTTGTGCGCCGTTCTGCTGACCGCCTGCGGCACCCACTCCGGCGGCGTCACCCTGGAGACGCTGGTAGAGATGCAAAACGAGTACAACGGCGAGCGCGTCGCCACCCGCGGCGTGCTGCGTACCTACGACCATCCGCGCCACTACTGGATCGAGGACGACAAGCTGAACCGCGTCGCGCTCCAGCCGGAAGACCAGCTGCCCCCGCTGGTGGGACGCACCCTGCGCGTGGTCGGCAAATTCAGCTACAGCCCGTCCACCGGCCGCATCATCACCATCGAACACATGGAACTCGAACCCTGAGCCAACCCGCAGGATGGGTGGAGTGCCAACGACACCCGCCCTATTCTGTCGTTGACGGATTACGCAGCCCCCCATTCATCCTGCAGCGCCAACGCCCCACGCATCAGGGTAGGTTGGCGCTGACGCAGGAAGCCCAACAATACCAGCACCCACCAAGGGCAAAGCGCGAGAATATCCCTGGAACAGCTAGCGCCCCACCGCGATCAACACGCCGGCAGCGATCGATAACCCGGCCATAACCACACCGATACCGGAAAAGCTGAGGTGCAGCAGTGGAATCAGGCCATTCAACACAAGCCAAATGCCCAGCACGAGGAAACCGATTTTTCTAGTCAATTTAATTCCGCTCCCTACGATGCAATCAAGGTTAACCGGACTCAATATACTGCCCAGCCGAGACACAAAACCGTTACCTGTTCCAGATTATTCGTAGGTTGGCGCTGACGCAGGAAGCCCAACGATCGGCGTCCGCAGGGCACCAACAACGCAAGCCTAGCCCCTGCCGCCCTGCCTCTTAATCTCTGCGTCCGCTTTTATCATGTATTTCAACCCAACCGCACTGGCGTTCTTTACCTATTTCGACAATGCTCTCCACGGCGCGGTGAAAACCAGCACCCAGACCATCATCGCGGCCGCAACAGCAATCTGCCTGCGCCATTCGTCCGACACGCCGGGAAAGAAGAATCCAGTGGCGAACCAAACGGCTGCGCCAACCAGCAATTGCATTGCAATGAACGCGAATAGCAACAATAAAGCGAGCGTCAGTTTCCTGAGCGAGGAGAATGCATCGGCAGGCCGCTCCGCACCGCCGTCACGCTGCATCACGCGGTAGGTCGTGTACCACAGGACAAGGAACCCCGCGCCAAGCAGAACAATCAAATAAATCGACACGCTCATCCTTTAGACAGCCAATGAATCAGCATGCCGGCAAAGCCGATCACGAGTGCGGCCACGCCTATGGCAAATGCCCTCCCCCAACCCAGGGGTTTCCTCATAAGCCCGGCGGCCAGTTTAGCGACCAGCGCGGCACCGACGATAATGGCCGGCGGCAACCCATACACCAACAGCAGAAACTCATCCCATGCGTCCACTACTGCGCGCCCTTTGCCTGCAAGAACCGACCTGGAGCAGACTGCGAAAATATATCTGCCGCCCATTGCTGCTCGTCACCTTTCACTGCTCTACCGTCGCCGTAGGTTGGCGCTGACGCAGGAAGACAAACAATACAGCCATTTCGTCGGGCTTCGTAACTCAGCCCAACCTACCATGTCTGAAACCGTGGTCTGAGGCGCCCCCGACTATTGGGGGCTGATCTAGCATTTACAATTGATCTCATTAATCTTTTATAGATCGAGTTCTTTGGCTGCGATCAATAAGTCGTCATTACACAAATTAGGGGCAGCGAGAATTTTTCTAGCCCTGGCAATATTCTTTCTATTCGGCAACCAGATGTTTCCATCTCCTCTGTTATATATCTCAACAAAGCCATGTTGCTGAAGCAGCTTAAGAGCACCGGGAACAAACTGTCGGTCATTTAGATCAAGCCCTCTAAATAACGCCGATTCCGCACGACCACCAAGGCTTTGAACAAACAACTTCCGGAGCACAGTCAATACAATCTTCTCGCCCTTGGCTAAGGACGAACCCAATATATTGGACTGAGTTTGAACGGAATCTGAAAAGTGCTCGAACACGCAGTACGCATCAAATTTATCTTTTGATAACTCATCTACACCAGTACGCCCCCTAACAGTCATAAAGACGCAACCTTGAAACCTCGGCATACGCTCCATTAGCGCGCCATGTGAAATCTCAATAGCATCAAAAAAACAGTCACGAAATGTCATTGATGAGAGATCGGGCATTTCTTCGGTAAAAGAGAATGTATATCCTTCATAAAACGCACCTTCCGCAACTGAATTTATAGCTGGCGCGCACAGCATATCGATACAAACAGCGGCCACGTCAGAAGCAATTACACCAATATCACCTTTTTGCTGAATTAGTGTATATGCATTATCGAACAATGAAGATGACGCCCCCATGCGTTCCTTCAGTGCGCGTGCTATTCGAGTAACGGCCGTTGGTCCAACAAATAAGCTTGCGACAGAAACTGCCGAACGCCAACCTTCGTCTTGCACTGAACCATATGGATTGGCGATAAACTCTACGATGTCGTGTGCCCGACACACTTCGGCTAACTCAGCATCAACAAAGGTACGAGAATCCTCTTCCGCCCTATATACGCCCAGCCCAGGCAGCCGTTGAAGCAATAGATTTGCCTGTTCATCTGGCTCGGTCTCACAGACTTGAACAAAGGCGGTCCGTATCTGCTGCTGTGTAACAGGACCAAGTCCGTCAGACGTCGACCTAGCGATCGTGGCCAGCCTCTCCAAAATAGAACGCAGCGTTGGGCCATCGAGATTAGGGCTTATTTTTGACTCTCGCTCGAATATCCTATCGAGAAGAAGATCCCACCCATCAACCGGGTCCATTGTTTCACTTATATCATTTAATGCGGACAATAATCCTCGTGCTGCAATGTACCCGACCAACAAAGGGCGCGTCGGCATCCATCCGGGAATGAAATTGAACTTCGCGCCAGCCCGATCCAAATATTTTGCAACTTGCTTTTGATTAAATTCCCCGACTGACAAGGTTATAGCGTTTAACTCAAGCCCGAGGGCGCTATTTCGTTCCGTTGCATTGTTAAAAAAATGCTCTCTACCTGCGACGATGACACCGACACTCTTGGGTGTTTGTTCAATCAATTGCCGCACTGCCACTAACGACCGTCGACGCGTTTCTTTCAGCTTCGTACGGACGCCGGATATTCCTAACGTAGTTATTTCATCAAATCCATCCAATATTAGGATGGCGAATCCTGCTCTCCATGCACTAACAAGGCTATGTGGCTTTTCGAAACCAATTCGTCTTCCATGCCTCTCAAGCACCTCTGCCGGATCATCTTGACCTGAGTGCTCCCTCAAATTGATATACAAAGGGAAAATTGGAGTATTCCCTGACCTATACCGATCCCTTAAACTGAAATACAGTTGCCGAAGTGTCATGCTTTTTCCGGCACCGTAGTCACCTAAAATTGAATAACTTTGTCCTGCTGCTAGGCCATCAGCTAATTGCTCAATCGAGAACAGGTCATTTGATGTTGGCTGGACCAAATCAATGGGGATGTAATTTATCGAAGGGTTAATTGACCCCGTTTCAGGATCGAGAACACTGCCAAAGAAATGATTTTCTCTGTGAGACAGGTAGGAGCCAACATCGACGATTGCTTGTTGGAATTGAGCGAAAGATACAGCCTTTACTTGTTGCTTACCATATTGACGCACCTCTTCTCGTTGATCAGCCGTAGGTTCGTCTCGAGTAACAAACCAACCGATTGCGCCCTTCATAGATCCGCCACGTTGTTGCTGGCTCATGAGCGCGAAGAGCTTCTTTGCGTCATCCTTTGCTTTATCGGACCTGCGGGAGGTCGTTGCCTCGACATAATGAATTACATCATCTGTCTCAAATACACCATCGCGCTCGCGCCCGTCCAAAATCTTTGCGCCATCATATTGCGCTTGTGGCCAACGAGCACGGGCGATACGTCTAACTTCGTCCTCAAAAAAACTGTCATCTTCGTACGACATCTTCTCACCTTCAAAAAAAAGCCGGCACCCACTCCCGCAGGTACCGGCTTCTGATTTATTTCCTGTCAACTTTCCTTGTCACTGAATCGCGTCCCTCGCGCCCATCATATCTGTAGGTGTCCGCTTCGGGCAGCATGAGCTACGCCGCGTAGCGCACAATCTCCACTTCTGCGCCCTGGCGGATCGCCTCTTCCGCGCGGTTCATGAGCCGATCAGTCACTTCATCGGAAAGGTAGTATTCGCCGCAGTTCTCGCAGACCTCTGCCGGCACATCCTTGAAGATCACCACGCTGCCGCCCCGTTCGAGGGTGACGGTGACATGGCCCGGCTGGGTCGCACCTTGTCTACAGAGTACGCACTGCATGGCTACCTCCTCGTCCTGAAGTCGTCGCTCCACAATACCGCATCGGGAATATACACCGTAATGACATAGCACATTCCGTTGCCGGGGTCCTGGGCGACGACCACATGGAGCGGTTTGCCGTCGGTCCAGCCCAGCAGGAGCCGGCTGGGATAGGGGCGATCATCAGGGTAGTCGACGATGGCCTCTCCCGCCCTGATCACTGTGGAAACGCTCAGACGCTCAATCCTGCGCTCAAACATCCGCCGCAGTGCATGACCGCTGAACATGACGCCGGTGCAGTCCATTGAGGGCGACTTCTCTCCTGTAGCGGTTGCGTTATATCTCCGCGAGCCTGCAACTTACATCAACCGCACTTGGAATCGCCACAGTTTAGACAAGTCATACACCCATCCATCTGTATCACCGCCTTGGTGTGGCACTTGCCGCACAGCTGCGCGCCATCCGGGAATTCGCTCGGTTCCTTGGCCTCGGCGTCCTTGACGGTGGCGTCGTACTGGGCGCGCTTTTCCTGGATCAGCTTCTTCTGGTGTTCGTCGAGGTCGTTGTCCTTGATCAGGCCGATCATGCGCAGGTGGCATTCGATGGCGTCGCCGATCTCGGCCACCAGGGAGGGCATGTACTTGCCGCCCTTCTTGAAGTAACCGCCGCGCGGGTCGAACACCGAGCGCAGTTCTTCCACCAGGAAGGTGACGTCGCCGCCTTTGCGGAACACCGCGGAGATGATGCGGGTCAGGGCGACGATCCACTGGAAGTGGTCCATGTTCTTCGAGTTGATGAACACCTCGAAGGGGCGGCGCAGTTCGTGCTCAGTGCCGGCGTTGAGGATCACGTCGTTGATGGTGACGTAGAGGGCGTGCTCGGACAGCGGCGTCTTCACCTTGTAGGTGGAGCCGAGCAGCATCTCCGGGCGCTCCAGCGTCTCGGTGAGGTGGACGACGTTGCTCTCTTTCTTTACCTCGGCGACGGCGGCCGGTGCCTTCTTGTCATCGTCTTTGACGACGCCGTAACCGACTATCTTCTTTTCGATCTTGATGGCCATGTGGTCTTCTCCTTAGCCGGGATTAAGAACGGGGGGCACGGAGCTGGTTTGGTTTTTCTCCGTGCCCGCCGTGGCTTTCCCCCTGGCAAAACGCTGTTGTTGTGTCCTCTTTCCCCCTCCCGGCCTCCCCCACGCGGGGGGGAGGAGGAAGGCCCCCTCCCTGCCCTCCCCCTTGCAGAGGAGGGAAAGAGGCGGGTCAGAACTTGCCGTAATAGCCTT
>JANJXC010000038.1 GCA_024709225.1 Gammaproteobacteria bacterium
GGAAGCGGCGGGTCAGCCACCGGGCGATGGCGGCGCGCAGCTCGACGCGGCCCTTGGTCAGCGGGTAGTTGGCCAGTCCGCCCAGATTGGCGACCAGCTCGTCGCGGATGAAGGCGGGCGGCTGGTGCTTGGGCTCGCCGATGGACAGCACGATAGGGGACAGTGCCTCCGGCGGCGTCACCCCGGCCTTGAGCTGGGCAAGCTTTTCAAAGGGATAGGGCTGTAGCCTGTCGAGGTCCGGGTTCATTGTCGGGCGCTGGTTTGGGGCCGGAGACTGGGAGTTGAAAAACGGCCCCGTAGTATAAGAGGATGCCTTCTGGCCGTCCAATTAAGTCAGGAACTTTCATGAAGTTGCACCACGTCAGCCTGCTCGTCGCCAACACCGCCCGTGCCCTGGCCTTTTACCGCGGCATCCTCGGCCTGAGCGAGGCGCCGCGCCCCGACCTCGGCTTCCCCGGCGCCTGGCTAGACGTCGGCGGCCAGCAGATCCACCTGCTGGAGCTGGCCAACCCCGATCCGGTCACCGGTCGCCCGGACCATGGTGGCCGCGACCGCCACGTGGCCCTGACCTGCCCCGAACTGGATACCCTCATTGCCCGCCTGGAGGCGGCCGGCATCCCCTACACCCGCAGCCGCTCCGGCCGCGCGGCGCTGTTCTGTCGCGACCCGGACGGCAATGCCGTCGAGTTGATCGCCGAACAATAATCTGGGTATAACGCTACGACTAGGCAGGGATAGCCCCGGCCCCACATGCCACTCCGGCAGGGCTGCAAACTAAAGGATGTGCAGCTGTGTATACCAAGGCCATCCCCCCGCCGTGTCTTAGCCGCTCCACGTATTGTCTGCAGCGATGGTGTGCCGCAATCAGTGGGGCGACCGCCATGTACCTTCCGCAATTGCAGGCTTTGTCTCTGCCGGCCTGGGGCACGGCGGCCACGATTTCGAGTGTGCTTGTTACCACAAAAAGGGAGCGTGTTTATGAAAAGCATATTACTGGCAGCTGTTGTCGTTTCGAGCCTGGTTGGCTGTGCATCGGTGCCGATGGGGGATGAAAAGCAGGATGCCGCACTGAAGACATTCGCGGCCCCGGCGGGGAACAAGGCGGGTGTCTATATCTACCGCAACGAGGCGATGGGGGCGGCGGTCAAGATGGATGTGGAGCTTGACGGTGTGCCCATCGGACAGACGGCGGCCAAGACCTATCTCTACAAGGAGGTTACGCCGGGCAAGCACACTATCGCGTCGAAAGCGGAAAACACCGACACCCTCGAGATCGACGCCAAACCGGGCACGCTGAGCTATATCTGGCAGGAGGTGAAGATGGGGCTGCTGTATGCGCGCACCAAGTTGCACCTGATGGATGCCGCGGAAGGCAGGAAGGGTGTGCTTGAGACCAAGCTGGCAGAAACCAAGTAACGGTCCTTCATCCGGCGTTGCGGGCGCCCGGGCATACCGACTCCGGCGCCCGCATCGACAGACTGGGTGTGGGGTGCGCGGTAACCTGCGCGGAATCTGCAGTGCCGCGGGGCAGGGAACGGTGTCATGGCGGCACTCTGAACCGCCCCCTGGGGCCCACGCCTATGGCGTCAGCCAGTCCCGCCGGTGCACGGTTGTTGCCGCATAGCGCCGCATATCTGCGGCACGGTTCAACCCCGTTCCAACACCCGAAACTGCACGTCCACGGTCAGCCGGATGCTTTCCAGTTGCGCGGCCGCCTCCTTGCCGGCATGTGTGGCACGAAAAAGATGCGGCGTCATGCGCAACAGATCCGCGATCTGTGCACGATTGAGTTCGGAGGTCTGATAGGTCAGCGTCTGGCTGTCGATGAGCTCGAATCCTTCCTGACGTGCCTTGTCGAGGCCTGGTGGCGGTGATTTCCGCACCTCCGGATAGATGACTTCGCGCAGTTCGATCAGGTGTTCCGGGCCGGCATCGACCAGGAGTAGTTTTCCGCCCGGTTTAAGTATCTTGGCGAACGCGTCGTAAATCGGGAAGCCGAACATGCACAGGATCAGGTCGACGGACTGCGGCAACAGGGCGGGGTTGTTGTTGGAGGCGACCAGCCAGGTGATGTCTTTGTTGCGGCGGGTGGCGGCGATGACGGCGGGCTTGGCGATATCGAGGCCGATGAGGCTGGCCTCGCGTCCGCTCCCGTCCAGTGCGCGACTCAGCTGATCGAGGTAATAGCCTTCGCCACAGCCGGCGTCCATCACACACACCTCACCCGTGGGCAGGTGGCGCTGGACCAATGCATTGACCTGCCGGGAGATGGGCTCATAGAAACCCGCATCGAGAAAGCGGCGGCGCGCCTCGACCATGTCGGTACTGTCGCCCGGTTCGCGTGACTTCTTGTTCTGTACCGGCAGCAGATTGACGTAGCCCTGGCGCGCGATATCGAAGCTGTGGCCGTTGGCGCAACGCAGTTGCCGTTCCGCCGGAGCCAGCGGCAGCCCGTCGAGGGGGCAGGCGAGATTGGTTGCCCTGTTCAGTTGCATCTTGGCGTTCTCTTCTTCGCCCCAGAAAATTCAAAATTTAAAAAGATCGTGGCTGGTTTCTGATGTTTTGAATCTTGAATTTCGTCTCTCACGCCGTCAACAGCTCGGTGATGCGCTGGCGCAGATTTTCCATTTGCGCGGCATCGCGTAGCGGCTGGTTGGCGGCATCGGTGACGAAGAAGATGTCTTCCACGCGTGCGCCGAGGGTGGCGATCTTGGCATTTTGCAGGCGCACACCGCATTCCATCATGGCCTTGCCGATCTGCGACAGCAGGCCGGGGCGGTCGGAGCTGACCACCTCCATGACGGTGCGGTCGTTGTAGGGGTCGGGCTGGAATGTGACCTGGGTGGGGATGGTGAAATGCCGCAACTGGCGCGGCAGGCGCCGTTCCACCTTTTGCGGCGGCGTGTCGGGGTGTGCCAGCACGCTGCGCAGGGTGCTCTCCAGTTCCTGGATGCGCCAGGCCTCGCTCACCGGGGCGCCGTCTTCCTCCAGCACGATATAGGTGTCCAGGGTGTAGCCGTCGCGTGAGGGCATGATGCGCGCATCGGTGATGGTGAGGCCCATCTGGTCCAGGGTGCTGGTGGTGAGGGCGAACAGGTTGTCGCGCCGTGGCGTATAGATGAACAGTTCGGTGCCGCCGTGCTGGGTCTGCTGGCGGATCAGGATCAGCGGCTGTGCGTCGGCCGGCGCGGCGATGATGGCCTCGGTATGCCAGGCGATGGCATCGATGGTGTAGCGCAGGAAATAGTCGTCGTCGAGGCGTGACCACAGCGCGTCGATGGCCTCGGCCGAGACGGCACGGTCACGCACGCGCCGGCGCGCCTCTTCCTTGGTTTCGGCAATCAGTTCGTCGGCATCGATGGGGTTGGTGAGGCCGCGGCGCAGGGCATTGCGCGTGCTGTTGTACAGGGTGTTGAGCAGGGTGGCCTTCCAGGAATTCCACAGTGTGGGACTGGTGGCGCGGATGTCGGCCAGGGTGAGCAGGTAGAGATAGTCCAGATGCACGCGGTCGCCCACGGTGGCGGCGAAGGCATTCAACACGTCGGGGTCGCTGATGTCCTGGCGCTGGGCGGTGCCGGACATCAGCAGATGGTTGCGCACCAGCCAGGCGGCGAGGCGCGTGTCGTAGTCGGACAGCTGGTGATTGCGGCAGAATGCCACGACCTCCTCGGCGCCCAGTTCCGAGTGATCGCCGCCACGGCCCTTGGCGATGTCGTGGAACAGGGCGGCGACATACAGCACCTCGCGCTTGGGGATCTGGTCCATCAATTCGGCGCACAGCGGGAATTCCGCGCGGTATTGTGGATAGGCGTAGCGGCGCACGTTGCGCAGCACGAACAGGGTGTGCTCGTCCACGGTGTAGACATGGAACAGGTCGTGCTGCATCTGGCCGACGATGCGGCCGAAGGCGGGCAGGTAGGCGCCGAGCAGGCCGAAGCGGTTCATGTGGCGCAGGGCGGTATGCACGCCGCGCGGCTGGCGCAGCAGTTCCATGAACAGGCTGCGGCAGCGCAGGTCGGCGCGGAAATCGTCGTCGATGAGGTGCAGGTGGCTGCGGATCAGGCGGATGGTTTCGGCGCGGATGCCTTTCAGGTGTTCGTGCTGTGCGAGCAGCAGGAACAGCTCCAGCAGGGCGAAGGGCTGGCGGCGGAACACCAGGTCGCTGCTGACCTCGAGAAAGCCGTTGCGTGCCTGGAAGCGGCGGTTGATGGGAACGATCTGTGCCGGCTCGTCGGCGAGCAGGATCTTTTCCTGGAACAGCTGCAGCAGCATTTCATTGAGCTGGCCCAGCTCCATCACCGTGCGGTAATAGCGCTTCATGAACTGCTCCACCGCCAGCGTCGCATTTTCGTCCTTGTAGCCGAACTGGCGGGCGAGGGCGCGCTGGTGGTCGAACAGCAGGCGGTCTTCGCGGCGGCGGGCGAGCAGGTGCAGGCCGAAGCGGATGCGCCAGAGGAAATTCTGGCCCTCGATGAGGGCGCGGTACTCGGCCGGGCTGAGAAAGCCGTGCCCCACCAGGTCGTCCAGGGTCTGGCCGCCGAAGTGGCGCTTGGCCACCCAGCCGATCATCTGGATGTCGCGCAGCCCGCCTGGCCCCTCCTTGATGTTGGGCTCCAGGTTGTAGGCGGTGTCGTGGAACTTGTGGTGGCGGGCGATCTGCTCTTGCCATTTGGCGGCGAAGAAGTCGCGCACCGGCCAGATGCGGTCGGGGCCGACCACCTGACGCATGGCGTAGTACAGGCTGGCGTCACCGCCCAGGAGGCGCGATTCCATCAGGTTGGTGGCGACGGTGATGTCGGCCTGGCCCTCGCGCTCGCAGTCCTCCACCGTGCGTACGCTGTGGCCCACCTCCAGCCCCATGTCCCACAGGAACAGCAGAAAGCACTCCAGCGCCGGGTGCAGGGCCGGCAGTTCCCCCCCCGGCAGCAGCACCATCAGATCCACGTCGGAATGGGGGTGCAGTTCGCCGCGGCCGTAGCCGCCCACCGCCACCAGGGCGGCCTGCTGCTCATATTTCCCCATGATGCGGTGCCAGGCGCGGGCCAGCAGCTGGTCCATCACCCA
The DNA here is from genome assembly GCA_024709225.1 of Gammaproteobacteria bacterium. Taxonomy (GTDB): domain Bacteria; phylum Pseudomonadota; class Gammaproteobacteria; order Thiohalomonadales; family Thiohalomonadaceae; genus Sulfurivermis. The sequence continues at coordinate 5,065 of JANJXC010000038.1, forward strand.
GGCGCGTCCCCGCACCAGCTGGACGATGGGGGCGCCGCGTTCGAAGCGCCGTGCCAGCACCGCCTGGGCATGGCGCAGGGTATTGCGGAACAGCGTCAGCGCAGGGGTGGTATCCGCAAGAGCGGCGTCAAAGGCCGAGCCGTCAAAGAGGACGTCCTTTTCCATCAATGGGTTAAATCACTTCGCCCTGGCGCAGGGTAAGCACCTCGTAAGCGCTGTCGGTGACCAGGATGGTGTGCTCCCACTGGGCGGACAGGCTGCGGTCCTTGGTCACCACGGTCCAGCCGTCGGGCAGCAGTTTGATCTGGCGCTTGCCGGCGTTGACCATGGGCTCGATGGTGAAGGTCATGCCCGGGGTCAGCTCCAGGCCGGTGCCGGGGTTGCCGTAATGCAGCACCTGGGGGTCTTCATGGAACTCCTTGCCGATGCCGTGGCCACAGTACTCGCGCACGATGGAGTAGCCGCTGGCCTCGGCGTGGTGCTGGATGGCGTGGCCGATATCGCCCAGGCGCACCCCCGGCCGCACCATGCGGATACCCACCAGCAGGCATTCATGGGCGACACGCACCAGCCGCTCGGCCTTGATGGCCGGCTTGCCCACCAGGAACATCATGCTGGTGTCGCCGTGGTAGCCGTCCTTGATGACGGTGATGTCCAGGTTGACGATATCGCCGTCCTTCAGCTCGCGGTCGTTGGGGATGCCGTGGCAGACCTGGTGGTTGATGGAGGTACAGATGGACTTGGGGAAGCCGTGGTAGTTGAGCGGCGCCGGGATGGCCTGCTGCACGTTGACGATATGGTCGTGGCACAACCGGTCCAGCTGGTCGGTGGTGACCCCGGGCTGGACGTGCGGCGCGATCATGTCCAGCACTTCGGCGGCCAGGCGGCCGGCCACGCGCATTTTTTCCTGTTCTTCCGGGGTCTTGATGGTGACGCTCATGCAGCGATTCCTGGGGGTAGTCGGCGGCGGGATGGCCGCGTCGGGACGGGTATGCCGTTGTTGCGGAACGGTGATTATGGTATAAAGCGCGGCTTCAATAGGCAAACCCGCTTTTATTGAGAGTCAGTAAATCCGCACACGTGCCGTCACGGTGACCGGGGTGCCCCACGGGGTCGGTCAACGGGGTACGTGGAGGCCCAACCCTAAGTAGGAGTTAGTAGAGATGGCAAACGTCACCATGCGTCAGATGCTGGAAGCCGGCATTCATTTCGGCCACCAGACCCGTTACTGGAACCCGAAGATGGCCCCCTTCATCTTCGGTGCCCGCAACAAAGTCCATATCGTCAACCTGGAAAAGACCGTCCCGCTGTTCAACGACGCGATGAATTTCCTGGGTTCCATGGCCGCCAAGCGCGGCAACATCCTGTTCGTCGGCACCAAGCGCCAGGCCCGTGACATCATCGCCGCCGAGGCGCAGCGCGCCGGCATGCCCTATGTCAATCACCGCTGGCTGGGCGGCATGCTGACCAACTTCAAGACCGTCAAGCAGTCCATCAAGCGCCTGAAGGACCTGGAGGCGATGGAGGCGGACGGCAGCATGAACCGCGTCTCCAAGAAGGAAGCCCTGCTGATGCGCCGCGAGATCGAGAAGCTGCAGCGCTCCATCGGCGGCATCAAGGACATGGCCAGCCTGCCGGACGCCCTGTTCATCGTCGACGTCGGTCACGAGAAGAACGCCATCGCCGAGGCCAAGACCCTGGGTATCCCGGTGATCGGCGTGGTCGATACCAATAACAGCCCGGACGGCGTCGACTACGTCATCCCCGGCAACGACGACGCCATCCGCGCCATCACCCTGTACGTGCAGTCCGCTGCCGACAGCATCCTGGCCGGCCGCAGCGCCTCGTCCACCGGCGGCATGGCGGGCGAGTTCGTCGAGGTTGAAGAAGCTGCCCGTTAAGCCGGGAGCCTTCCAGTGACACAAAAAAGGGGGCCTTGCCCCCTTTTTTGAATGTATTGCCGAATTGGCGGCCCCGGCCGCCCACAGATTTCTGATTTTTTAGCGAGGATTACAAAGATGGCTGAAATTACTGCTGCCCTGGTCAAGGACCTCCGCGAGCGCACCGGCGCCGGCATGATGGAGTGCAAGAAGGCCCTGACGGAAACCAACGGCGACATCGAGGCCGCCATCGAGCACATGCGCAAGGCCGGCATGGCCAAGGCCGACAAGAAGGCCGGCCGTACCGCGGCCGAAGGCCTGATCGTGGTCAAGACCTCCGCCGACGGCAAGCGCCTGGTGATGGTGGAAGTGAACTGCGAAACCGATTTCGTCACCAAGGGCGACGACTTCCGCAACTTCGTCGCTGCCGTGGGCGACACCGCGCTGAACTCCGGTGCCAACGACATCGACGCCCTGCTGGCCGCCAAGATGGCCGATGGCCTGACCGTGGCCGACGCCACCAAGGCGCTGATCGCCAAGATCGGCGAGAACTCCGCCGTGCGCCGCATGGTGGCCTACAACAGCGGCAACCTGCTGGTGAACTACCTGCACGGCACCCGCATCGGCGTGGTGGTCGAGCTGCAGGGCGGCAGCGCCGAACTGGCCCGCGACGTCGCCATGCACATCGCCGCCAGCCGTCCGCAGTGCGTGTCCGAAGAGCAGGTGCCGGCCGAGCTGATCGAGAAGGAGCGCGAGATCTACACCGCGCAGTCCGCCGACAGCGGCAAGCCCGCCGACATCATCGCCAAGATGGTCGACGGCCGCATCAAGAAGTTCCTCAAGGAAGTCACCCTGCTGGGCCAGCCCTTCGTCAAGAACCCGGACATCACCGTGGAGAAGCTGGTGAAGGACGCCGGCGCCAAGGTCATCGGCTTCACCCGCTTCGAAGTGGGCGAGGGCATCGAGAAGAAGAGCGTCAACTTCGCCGAAGAAGTGGCCGCCCAGGCCGCCGCGACGGGCAAGTAATCCATGGGTGCCGCCGTCGCCAAACCGGTATACCGCCGCGTCCTGCTCAAGTTGAGCGGCGAGGCGCTGATGGGCAAGCAGGGGTTCGGTATCGACCCCGAAGTCGCACAGCGTATTGCCCAGGAAATCACCGCCGTGGTCAAGGCCGGGGTTCAGGTAGGCGTGGTGATTGGCGGCGGCAACATCTTCCGTGGCGTCAGCCTGGCCTCGTCCGGCATGGATCGTGCGGCTGCCGATCAGATCGGCATGCTGGCGACGGTGATCAACTCCCTGAACATGCAGGGGGCGCTGGAAAAGGAGGGCGTGTCGGTGCGGGTGATGTCGGCGCTGCCGATCCCCGCCGTGTGCGAGGATTACGTGCGTACCCGCGCCATCCGCCATCTGGAACAGGGACGGGTGGCGATCTTCGCCGCCGGTACCGGCAATCCCTTCTTTACCACCGATTCGGCCGCCAGCCTGCGCGGCATCGAGATCAACGCCGATCTGGTGCTCAAGGCCACCAAGGTGGACGGCGTTTACAGCGCCGATCCGGTGAAGGATCCCAAGGCGACCCGCTATGCACGTCTGAGCTATGACGAGGTGCTGGAGCGCAAGCTGGAGGTGATGGACGCCACGGCCATCGTGCTGTGCCGCGACCACGCCATGCCGCTGCGCGTGTTCAACATGAACAAGGCCGGGGCCCTGATGAACATCATGTTGGGTCAGGACGAGGGCACCCTGGTCGAAGCCTAAGGCTGTGGAGGAAATCCGTGATCAATGACATCAAGAAAGACGCCGAAGCGCGCATGAAGAAAAGCGTCGATGCGCTCAAGGGTGAATTGACCAAGCTGCGCACCGGCCGCGCCCACCCCAGCCTGCTGGAACACATCACCGTGGACTATTACGGCTCCATGGTGCCGCTGAGCCAGGTGGGCAATATCGGTGTCGAGGACTCCCGCACCCTGACCATCACGTTGTGGGAGCGCAACATGATTCAGGCGGTGGAAAAGGCCATTCTCACCTCTGATCTGGGCCTCAACCCGAACAGTGCCGGCACGGTAATCCGCATTCCCATGCCGCCGCTCACCGAAGAGCGCCGCCGTGAACTCACCAAGGTGGTGCGTCACGAGGGCGAGGGGGCCAAGGTCGCCATTCGCAATATCCGCCGTGACGCCAACAACGATCTCAAGGAACTGCTCAAGTCCAAGGAGATCAGCGAGGACGACGAGCGCCGTGGTCAGGATGAAGTCCAGAAACTCACCGACCGTTACATTGTCGAAGTCGACAAGGTCCTGGAGGTCAAGGAAAAGGATCTGATGGAAATCTGACAGTTACAAGTGGCAAGTGACAAGTTGCAAGTGCAGGAAAGACGTCGCTGGCCGGAAATGTTCAACCGTGGAGCTTTTCTTTCTTGAAACTTGCAACTTGAAACTTGTAACTCGCCTTCCATGTCCGATTCCGAACTCTATACCCGCAAAGTCCCGCGCCATGTGGCCATCATCATGGATGGCAACGGGCGCTGGGCGCGCAAGCGCGGCCTGCCGCGTTTCGCCGGCCACAAGGCCGGCCTGGACAGCGTGCGCGCCATGGTCAAGGTCTGTCTCAGCCAAGGCGTCGAATACCTGACCCTGTTCGCCTTCAGCAGCGAAAACTGGCGCCGCCCGGCAGAAGAGGTGGGGCTGCTGATGAACCTGTTCATGACCGCCCTCGATCGGGAGGTCAAGAAACTGCACAAGCACCATGTGCGCCTGCGCATCATCGGTGAACGCACCGCCTTCGCCCCCGAATTGCAGCAACGCATCGCCGCGGCAGAACAGCTGACCGCCGACAACACCGCACTGACGCTGATCATCGCCGCCAATTACGGCGGGCGCTGGGACATCACCCAGGCGACCCGTGGGCTGGCCGAGCAGGCGGCGCGGGGCGAGATCGCCGCCGACACCATTACCCCCGAGCTGATCGAATCACGCCTGTCCCTCGCCGGACTGCCCGAACCTGATCTGTTTGTCCGCACCGGCGGCGAGCAGCGCATCAGCAATTTCCTGCTCTGGCAGCTGGCCTATACCGAATTGTATTTCACCCCGTTGCTGTGGCCCGAGTTCGATGACAAGGCCTTCGCCGCAGCGCTTGAATTTTTTGCCGGCCGGCAACGGCGTTTCGGCCGCACCGGCGAACAGGTGGAGCAAATGCTTGATGCTTAAATCGCGCGTGTTGACTGCGCTGCTGTTGGCGCCTCTGGCGGTTGCCGCAACGTTGCTGCTGCCGAGCAGCTGGTTCGCCATGATCCTCGGGGTTATTTTCTGCATCGGCGCCTGGGAATGGACCGGCCTGGCGCGGCTGGAGCACAAGGTGCTGCGCCACTTCTACGTGGCATTGTTTGTGGTGTTTTTGATCATGCTGTTTGACGAGGGCACGCTGCGCGGCCTCATGGTGCCTGTTGCGGCAGCCGCAGCAGTCTGGTGGCTGCTCGCCCTCGCGTTTGTGTCCGCCTATCCGCGGGGCAGCGCAATGTGGTCGTCTTTTCCCAGTCTGATCAGTTTTGCCGGCCTGTTCAGCCTGCTGCCGGCCTGGCTCGCCCTGGTCGGCTTGCATGCCAATCTCGGCCACGGTTATGTGCTGCTGCTGTTGTGCCTGATCTGGGGCGCAGATATCGGCGCCTACTTCGCCGGGCATGCCTTCGGCCGGCGCAAGCTGGCGCCGCACGTGAGCCCGGGCAAGACCTGGGCCGGCGTGGGCGGCGCACTGGCCGCGGCACTGGTGATCGCGCTGGCCGGCGCATGGTTGCTGCAGCTCCCCAGCCGGGACTGGCCCACCTTGATCATCGTGTCGCTGCTCGCCGTAGCGATTTCCGTGGTGGGCGATCTCACCGAAAGCATGTTCAAGCGTCTCGCCGGGCTCAAGGACAGCGGCAACATTCTGCCCGGACACGGCGGCATGCTTGATCGCATCGACAGCCTGCTTGCCGCCGCGCCGATCTTCGTCCTGGGACTGTTATGGCAGACGCTGCTTTGATCGGCGTTACCGTTCTCGGCGCCACCGGTTCCATCGGCCGCAGTACGCTCGATGTGCTGGGGCGGCACCGTGACCGCTATCGCGTGGTGGCGCTGACCGCCAACAGCCAAGTGGACAGGCTCTGCGAGCAGTGCCTGGAGCACCGGCCGGATTACGCCGTGATGGCCGATGCCGCCGCCGCAGAGCGGCTCGCCGAGCGCCTGCGTGCCGAGGCGCCGGAGATCACCGTGCTCGCCGGCATGGCCGGGCTGGAGCAGGTGGCGGCACTGCCCGAGGCAGATTACGTGATGGCGGCCATCGTCGGCGCCGCCGGCCTGACGCCGACCCTGGCCGCCGCCCGTGCCGGCAAGCGAGTGCTGCTCGCCAACAAGGAGGCGCTGGTGATGTCCGGCCGCCTGTTCATGGATGCGGTGCAGCAGAGTAACGCCGTGCTGCTGCCCATCGACAGCGAGCACAACGCCATCTTTCAGTGCATGCCGGCGGGTTTTGCCGACGGCTTCGCGCGGGTCGGCGTGCGCCGCATCCTGCTCACCGCCTCGGGCGGACCGTTCCGTACCACGCCGTTGGAACAACTGGCGACCGTGACGCCGGAGCAGGCGGTGGCCCATCCCAACTGGAGCATGGGGCGCAAGATCTCGGTCGACTCGGCCACCATGATGAACAAGGGGCTGGAGGTGATCGAGGCCTGCTGGCTGTTCAACACCACCCCGGCCCAGGTGCAGGTGGTGCTGCACCCGCAGAGCGTGATCCACTCCATGGTGGAGTACGTGGATGGCTCGGTGCTGGCACAGCTCGGCAATCCCGATATGCGCACACCCATCGCCCATGCCCTGGCGTGGCCCGAGCGCATGGACTCCGGCGTCAGCAGCCTGGACATGTTTGCAGTGGCGCGACTGGATTTCAGTGCCCCCGACCTGAACCGTTTCCCCTGCCTGCGTCTGGCGGTGGAGGCGATGGAGGCCGGCGGCACCAGCTCGGCCATTCTCAATGCCGCCAATGAAGTGGCGGTGGAATCCTTCCTGCAACGACGCATCGCCTATACCGCCATCCCCCAGGTCATCGAGGCTGTTCTGGCCGAGACGACCGCGCATGGTGCGGAATCGCTGGAACAGATCCTGGCGGATGACGCGGCCGCGCGCGCCGCGGCCGAACGGCAGGTCACGCTGCGGGACACCAAGCACTGATGCTGGATTTCCTGCTCACGCCGTTGATGTTCATCATCGCCATCAGTGTACTGATCGCGGTGCATGAGTTCGGCCATTACTGGGTGGCGCGGCGCATGGGCGTCAAGGTGTTGCGTTACTCCATCGGTTTCGGCAAGCCGCTGTGGGTGTGGCGCGGTGGGCGGGATCAGACGGAATACGTCGTGGCGGCGATCCCGCTGGGCGGTTACGTCAAGATGCTCGATGAGCGCGAGGGCGAGGTGGCGCCGCACGAACTGGACCGTGCCTTCAACCGCCAGTCGCTGCGCAAGCGCACCGCCATCGTGGCGGCCGGCCCGCTATTCAATCTGCTGTTTGCCGTGCTGGCCTACTGGGCGATGTTCGTTAGCGGCACGCCCGGCGTGCGGCCCTTGCTCGGCGCAATGGAGCCGGCGAGCCTGGCCTATCAGGCCGGCTTGCGCGCCGAGCAGGAGGTGGTGGCGGTAGGCGATCGCGCGACCCCGACCTGGGCGGCGGTGCTGGAGTCATTGCTGCCCTACACCCTGCGCAAGGAGGCGGTGGTGCTCACCGTGGATGATGGTGGTGTGGAATATCGCTATCGCCTGCCGCTGGATGAGTTGGCTGGCGAGGTCGATGCGGCCACCTTCACCAAGGTCATCGGCCTGCAACCCTATCGGCCGCATATCGCACCGGTCCTGGATGACATCAGTGCCGGGTCGGCAGCGGCGCAGGCCGGACTGCGTCCGGGCGATGAAATTATCGCCATCGACGGCACGCCGCTGAACGACTGGGAAGACCTGGTCCTCATGGTGCGCGACAACCCCGGCGTGACGCTGACCTTTGCCGTGCGCCGTGGTGGCGAGGTGCTCGATGTGCAGGTGCGGCCGCTGGCACAGGAAGCCGGGGGGCGGGTGAGCGGACGCATCGGCGCCAGCGTGCGTGTCGATGCCCAGATCAGCGAGCGCCTGCGTACTGAGTGGCGTCTCGGCCCGGTGGATGCGCTGGGCGCGGCGCTGCACAAGACCTGGGATATGTCGACGCTTACGCTGCGCATGCTCGGTGAAATGGTGATAGGGCGGGTATCGACGGAGAATATCAGCGGCCCCATTACCATCGCAGTGTATGCGAAAAGCTCCGCCCTGGCGGGTTTTACCCAGTTTCTGTCCTTTCTGGCCATCGTCAGTATCAGCCTTGGTGTGCTGAATCTGCTGCCGGTCCCGATCCTGGACGGTGGTCACCTGTTGTTCTATCTGATCGAGGCGATCAAGGGCAGTCCACTCTCCGAGCGCGCCGAGGCACTGGCCGCGCGGATCGGGATCACGCTGATCCTGATGCTGATGACGCTCGCGCTCTATAACGATTTCGCACGCTTGTTGGGGGGAGAATGAAGAAGAGCAGCCCGCAACTGGCGCGTGCAGTGGCTCTGATCTGTGCCGTAGTGCCGTTTGCGGCATCGGCACTGGAGGCCTTCGTCATCGACGACATCCGTGTCGAAGGCTTGCAGCGTATCTCCATCGGTACGGTGTTCAATTATCTGCCGCTCAAGCGCGGCGACAAGGTCGACGACCAAGCCACGGTAGATGCGATTCAGGCCCTGTACCGCACCGGATTCTTCAAGGACGTGGTGCTGGAACGCGAGGGCGATACCCTGGTGGTGTTCGTGGCCGAGCGCCCGGCCATTGCGGCCATCACCATCGAAGGCAATAAAAGCATCCCCACCGAGCAGTTGCTGGAGAACCTCAAGCGCATCGGCTTTGCCGAAGGCCGCGTCTTCGACCGCTCCATGCTGGACAAGGTGGAGCAGGAGTTGCGGCGCCAGTACCTGGCCATGGGCAAGTACGGCATGCAGCTCAAATCCACCATCACGCCGGAAGAGCGTAACCGTGCCGCCATCCACATCGAAGTGGCGGAAGGTGATGTGGCCACCATTTACCGCATCAATATCGTCGGCAACAAGGCCTTCTCTCGCGATGAATTGCTGCGCCAGTTCGAGCTCGGCCCCCGTCCGGCGTTTTCCCTGTTCAGCGACAAGGACAAATACTCCAAGCAGAAGCTGGCCGGCGATCTGGAAACACTGCGCTCCTGGTACCTCGATCGCGGCTACATCAACTTCAAGATTGACTCCACCCAGGTGTCGATCACGCCGGATTACGAGCACATCTACGTCACCATCAACGTGAGCGAGGGCGAGCGGTATACCGTGCGCGACGTGAAGATGGCGGGCGACAGCCTGGTGCCGCACGACATCTTGCGCGAACTGATCAACATCCAGCCGGGCGATACCTTTTCGCGCAGACGGATCACCGAAAGCACGACGCGCATCAGCGATCGCCTGGGCAATGAAGGTTATGCCTTCGCCAACATCAATGCCATGCCGGAGCTGGACGAGGAGAAGAAGGAGGTGACGCTTACCTTTTTCGTCGATCCGGGGAAGCGGGTCTATGTGCGCCGGGTCAACGTCCTGGGCAATGCCAAGACGCGTGACGAGGTGATTCGGCGTGAGGTGCGGCAGATGGAGGGCGGCTGGATCTCCACCGAGCGCATCAAGCGTTCACGCATGCGCCTGGAACGGTTGAGTTATATCGAGGGGGTGAGTGTCGAAACCCCCGCGGTGCCGGGTACCGCCGATCAGGTGGATGTGAATTACAGCATACAGGAACGTGATGCCTTCGGCAGCCTGAGCTTTGGTATCGGTTACGGTGATGCTCAGGGCATGCTGTTCAATGCCAGCGTGTCACAGGACAATTTTCTCGGCACCGGGCAGCGCTACTCCATCGAGGTCAATAACAGCGACGTCTCCACAGTCTACAGCCTGGATGTCACCGATCCGTACTACACCATGGATGGGGTCAGCCGCAACCTGAATTTCTTCTACCGCACCACCGATGCCAGCGAGGCCAGTCTGGCCAGCTATTGGACCGACAGCTACGGTGCAGGCATTGCCTTTGGTGTTCCGGTCACCGAGTTCAACACCGTGCGGTTTGGCGCCTCCTACGAAAATACCTACCTGAAGAATGTGGGAGAGTCCTCGGAGCAGATTCAGGGCTTTGTGGCGGCCAATGGTGATACCTTTGACGCCTACAAGCTCGATTTGAGCTGGTCCCATGATACCCGTAACCGCTTCCTGTTCCCCACGGCCGGGCAGCTGGTAACCTTGGGAAGCGAACTGGCGCTCCCGGCCGGTAACCTGCAGTTCTACAAGTTCCGCTATCGCCACAAGTGGTACACGCCGCTCAGCAGCGCGATTACCTTGTCTGCAGGCGGCGAACTGGGGTATGGGCACAGCTACGGCGAAACCGTCGGCAACCTGCCGCCGTTCGAACGGTATTACGCCGGCGGCGCCCGTACCGTGCGCGGCTACCGCTCCAGCAGCCTGGGGTCTATGGTTACCAAGGATTCGACGGGGGACCCGGTTGGCGGCAATGCCCTGGTGGCGGGCAACCTGGAGTTGATTTTGCCCGGACCCTTTGGGGAAAATAACAACTCCCTCAGGCTGGGGGCTTTCATTGACGCCGGTAATGTATACGATACCAGCAACGAGTCGGTGGATTTGAACGAGTTGCGTTACGCCTCCGGCTTGACCCTGTACTGGATGACCCCGATGGGGGCGATGACCTTTACCGTGGCCAGGGCGCTAAACGCCAAGCCGGAAGACGAAACCGAAAGCTTCCAGTTCAACCTGGGTACCCTCTACTAAGGAGAGGCGCATTGAACAGAATTCCTCTGCTGCTGTTGAGTTTGTGTCTGCTGTGCTTTGCGGCAGCCGGTATTGCTGCCGAGGCCCGTGTCGGCTTCGTCAACACCCCGCGCCTCCTGGAGCAGGCCCCGCAGGCCAAGGTGGCGCGGGAGCGCCTGGAGCAGGAGTTCGCGCCGCGCGACAGCGAACTGGCCGCGGCCCAGAAGACCCTCAAGACCCAGGAAGAGAAGCTGGCGCGTGACGGCGCCATCATGAGCGAGGACGAGCGCCGCAAGCTGGAGCGCGACGTGCTTACCCAGCAACGCGACCTGAAGCGTGCCCGCGAGGCCTTTACCGAAGACCTCAATCTGCGCCGCAACGAAGAGTTTGCCCGCATGCAGCGCGAGGTGGGAGAAGCCATCGTCGCCATTGCCAAACAGGACGGATATGACCTGATCTTTGAAACCGGCGTGGTCTATGCCAGTGAGCGCGTGGACCTGACGGAGCGGGTGCTGGGGCTGTTGCGCCAGCAGTTCGAGGCCATGACCAAGAAAAAGACCAAGTGAGCATCCGCCTCGCGGAACTGGCCGAGCGCATCGGCGCACGGCTGGCCGGTGACGGCGATTGCGTCATCACCGGTGTGGCCACGCTGATCGGCGCGCAGCCGGGCGGCCTCACCTTTCTCACCAATCCACGCTACCGCAAGCATCTGCAGGCCACCCGGGCCTCCGCAGTCATCCTCAAGGAAGACGATCTGCCTTTTTGTCCGACCAACGCCCTGGTCACAGCCAACCCGCATGTCGCCTATGCCCGCGCCGCCCAGGTGTTTGCCCCGCGCCCCGCGGCCGCGGCCGGCATTCACCCGAGCGCCATCGTGGCGGACTCTGCACGTATTGCGCCCGATGCCAGCATTGGTCCCCACTGCGTGATCGGTGCCGATTGCGTCATCGGGGCTGGGGCCGATATCGGACCGGGCTGTGTGCTGGAGCATGGCGTCAGTATCGGTGCCGGCACCCGCCTGGTCGCCAACGTCACCGTCTATTACGGATGCCGCATCGGTGCCCATGGCCTGATACACGCCGGCGCGGTGATCGGTTCCGACGGCTTTGGTTTTGCCAATGAGCGCGGTGTCTGGGTCAAGGTGCCGCAGCTGGGTGCGGTGGTGCTGGGGGATGATGTGGAGATTGGCGCCACCACCACCATCGACCGCGGTGCCGTGGAGGACACCGTGATTGAGGACGGCGTCAAGCTGGATAACCAGATCCAGGTGGCACACAATGTGCGGATCGGTGCCCATACCGTTATGGCTGCCGCCGTGGCCGTGGCCGGCAGCACCGTGATCGGCAAGCATTGTGCGATCGGTGGCTGCACCGGCATCGTCGGGCACCTGGAAATTGCCGACGGCATTACCATCACCGGCATGTCGATGGTGAGCAAGTCGCTCAAGGAACCGGGCGTTTATTCGTCGGGCACGCCGCTGGAGCGCAATGATCAGTGGCACAAGAATGCGGTGCGCTTCAAGCAGCTGGATGAAATGGCGCGGCGGCTGAAGCAGCTGGAAAAAGAACTGGAAGAACTAAAGAAAGGGTAGTGCCTTGAATACGATGGACATACATGAAATTCTCGAACACCTGCCGCACCGCTATCCGTTCCTGCTGGTGGACAAGGTGGTTGATTACAAGCCCGGCGAATACCTCATCGGCGTGAAGAATGTTTCCTTCAACGAGCCGTTTTTTACCGGCCACTTCCCGCAGCGTCCGGTATTCCCGGGCGTGCTGATCATGGAGGCACTGGCTCAGGCCACCGGCCTGCTGGCATTCAAGACCCAGGACAAGAAGCCGGACGGCTCATCGCTGTACTATTTCGCCGCCATCGACAACTGCCGCTTCAAGCAGCCGGTAGAACCCGGTGACCAGTTGTTCCTGGAGGTCAAACTCCTTACTACCAAGCGCAACATCTGGAAGTTCAGCGCCGAGGCCAAGGTGGACGGCAAGGTCGTCGCCAGTGCGGAACTGATGTGCGCGGAGCAGGTGACCGCATGAGCATCCACCCCACCGCCATAGTCGATCCCAAGGCGCGCATCGGCGCGGGCGTCAGCATCGGTGCCTATACGATCATCGGCGCTGACGTGGAAATCGGTGACGGCACCTGGATCGGTCCGCATGTGGTGATCAATGGCCCGACCCGTATCGGCCGCGACAACAGGATTCACCAGTTTGCTTCCCTCGGCGAGGCGCCGCAGGACAAGAAGTACAACGGTGAACCGACGCAGCTGGTCATCGGTGATCGCAACCTGATCCGCGAGTGCGTCACCATGAACCGTGGCACTCCTGGCGGCGGCGGCGTGACTCGCGTCGGCAGCGATGGCCTGTTCATGGCCTACATCCATGTAGCCCATGACTGTCAGATCGGCGACAAGGTGATCTTCTCCAACAATGCCTCCCTGGCCGGCCATGTCCATGTGGGCGATCAGGTGATCCTGTCCGGGTTCACCCTGGTACACCAGTTCTGCTCCATCGGTGCCCACGCCTTTACCGGCATGGGCAGCGCCATCTCCAAGGATGTGCCGCCCTATCTGATGGTGGCAGGCAATCCGGCTGAACCGCATGGCATCAATAAGGAGGGCCTCAAGCGGCGCGGCTTTACCCCGCAGGCCATCCAGACCCTGCGCCAGGCCTATAAGGTGCTGTACCGCTCCGGCCTGCCGCTGGACGAGGCGACGGTGCGGCTGAAGGAAATGGCACAGACCTGCCCGGAGTTGAAGATCTTCGTCGAGTTCCTCGACAACTCCAAGCGCAGCATCGTCCGCTAACAAAAAAACAATCTGCCGCAGACGACTACATGGATGTAGTCGGTTGGAAATGTCTGGAACATATTTCCCAGACGCAGAGACGCAGAGAACATAGGTATCAAACTCTGCGTCTCTGCGTCTCTGCGACAGTGCGGTTTTCAGTCATCGTCAGCAGGTCCAGCACCACGCGGGCGACGTTGTCGGCCCCCCCGGCAGCGCCGAGTTTTTCCCGTACCGATTTCAACTCTTCCCGCATCTGCGCATTGCGCGCCTCATCATAGACCAGGCTTGCGGCCTCGGCGGCGATCCGATCCGCCGTCGCGTCGTGCTGTATCAGTTCCGGGGCGATGCGCGCGCCGGCGACGATATTGCACAGGGCAATATGATCCACCTTCACCATGCGCTTCATGATCTGATAGCTGAGCGGGGCAATGCGGTAGATCACTGCCAACGGTATACGCATCAGGGCGATCTCCAGCGTCGCGGTGCCGGAGGCGCTCACGATGGCGTCGCAGGCGGCCATCACGTCATAGGCTCGGCCGGGCACCACCGTCACCGGCAGGTGGCGGCTGGCAAAGTGGGGAGCAAAATCGGCTTCCTGCAGGGTCGAGGCGCGCGGCAGGATGAATTGCAGATCGGGATGCCGCGCGTGCAGTTGTTCCGCACTATCGAGCAGCACGGGCAGCAGGCGTTTGATCTCGCTGCGGCGGCTGCCTGGGAACAGACCCAGCACCTTGCGCGTGGAGTCGAGGCCGAATTCGCGGCAGGCCGCGCTGCGATCGAACGGGCTGCCCACTTCCTCCACCAGCGGATGGCCGACGAAGGTCACCGGTACATGGGCGTTGCGGTAGAACGGCTCTTCGAAGGGAAACACCACCGCCATGTGATCGACCAGTTCGCGGATGCGGTGTACCCGCTCCTGGCGCCAGGCCCAGATCTGCGGGCTGATGTAATACAGCACCTTGATGCCCAGTTCCTTGGCGGTTCTGGCGAGGCGCAGGTTGAAGTCGGGATAGTCCACCAGGATCAGCAGGTCGGGCCGTTCCTCGCGCAGCTTGCGCCGCATCAGTTGCAGCGCGCCGTAGATGGTGGGGAAGTGTGCCAGTACTTCGAATAGGCCGACCACCGCCATGACGCGCGAATCCACCAGCGTCTCCACACCCTCGGCGCGCAGCTGATCGCCGCCAATGCCGAAAAAGCGCAGGTCGGGCCGCTGCCGCTTCACGGCGCGCACCAACCCTGCGGCGCGGGCGTCACCGGAGGCTTCCCCGGCGATGATCATGATCTTTTCGTTCATAGTGAAAGCACATCCAACGCAAAGGCGCAAAGACGCAAAGGACGCAAAGGACGCAAAGATTTCATGGTCCAGTCGAACCAATCAGAACGATGACGTGAGCGGTGTAGGCGATCGGTACCCAATACATCTGCCTTTCTGCTTCATCCCCTTTGCGACCTTCGCGTCTTTGCGCCTTTGCGTTGGATTTGATCTTTAACCGCCAACCGCGCCGCGGATGACGTCGAGCACCTGATCCACCTGGGCATCGGTCAGTTCCGGGTAGATGGGCAGCGACAGGCATTCGCTGGCAACCTTCTCACTCACCGGCAGCTTGACGCCGCGACAGGTGTCGGCGAAGGCCTGCTGCTGGTGCAGCGGGATCGGATAGTAGATGGCGTTGGCTACTTGCGCCTCGTTGAGCGCCTTCTGGATCGCATCGCGCCTGGGTGAGAGCAGGGTGTACTGGTGATACACATGGCGACCCTTGCCGTCCTCGAACGGCGGGACGACATCCGGCATCTGCGCCAGGCCGGCGCTGTAGCGGTGGGCGGCGCGACGGCGGCCGTCGTTGAACTGTGCGATGCGCTTCAGCTTCACGCGCAGGATGACGGCCTGCAGCTCGTCCAGGCGGCTGTTGTAGCCGATGATATCGTGGTGGTAACGCACCTTGCTGCCGTGGTTGCGCAGCATGCGCAGGGTCTCGGCCAGCTGCGCGTCGTTGGTGGTAATCATGCCGCCGTCGCCGTAGCAGCCGAGGTTCTTGCTGGGGAAGAAGCTGTGGCAGCCGGCCAGGCCGATGGCGCCGGTCATTCTGTCGCCGTAGGCGGCGCCGAAGGACTGGGCACAGTCCTCGATCACCTGCAGCTTGTGCTTCTCGGCCAACGCCATCAGCGGCGCCATGTCGGCCGGCTGGCCGAACAGGTGGACCGGGATGATGGCCTTGGTACGCGGGGTGATCGCCGCCTCGATGAGATTGATGTCGAGGTTGAAGGTGCGCGGGTCGATGTCGATGAATACCGGCGTGGCGCCCACGTAGGCGATGGCCTCGGCGGTGGCGATGAAGGTGAAGGGGGAGGTGATCACCTCATCGCCTTCCTTGATGCCGGCGGCGCGCACGGCGAGGTGCAGCGCGTCGGTGCCGTTGGCGCAGCTGATGGCGTGCTCCACGCCCAGACAGGCCGCGGCCTCTTTCTCGAAGGCCTGCACGTTGGGGCCAAGGATGAACTGGGTGCTGTCCAGCGCCTGCAACAGGCCGCTGTCGATTTCATCCTTGAGGGTCAGGTACTGACCCTTGAGGTCTACCATGGGGATCATGTCTCTTCTCCGCCGGACTTACAGTCCGGGCTGCTGTTGGAACAATTCGCTGATGTGGATGGCGGTAGCCAGGGCGTCGCGGCCGTCCTCACCGGTGACCGGCGGCTTGCTGCCGGTGGTGATGGCGTTGAGGAAGGCAATGATCTCCGCCTTGATGGCATCGGAGTTCTCGAAGATGCTTTCCTCGGATTTGATCTCGGGGATGCCGGGGAACATCTCCTTCTCGCCCTTGCGGTGCACGCTCAGGATCTTGTCCTGGAAGTCCACCGAGATGTAGGCGTCATTCTGGAAGATACGCATCTTGCGCTGCGGCTTCATGCTGACGCGGCTGGCGGTGACGTTGGCGACGCAGCCGTTCTCGAACTTGATGCGCGCGTTGGCGATGTCCACCTCCCTGGTCAACACCGAGACGCCGTCGGCATCAATGTGCTTGATGGGCGAGCGCACCAGGCTCTGGATCACGTCGATGTCGTGGATCATCAGATCCAGCACCACGTTGACATCGGCACCGCGTGGATTGAACGGCGCCAGGCGGTGCGATTCGATGAAGCGTGGCTGGGTGAGCACGCCGTTCAGTGCCAGTACGGCGGAGTTGAAGCGCTCCAGATGGCCTACCTGCAACACCAGCTTGTGGCGCGCGGCGATGGCGATGAGCTCGTCGGCCTCGGCCACGGTGACGGTGATCGGCTTTTCCAGCAGGACGTGGATGCCGTTCTCCAGGAAAAATTTGGCCACCTCGTAGTGGCGCTGGGTCGGCACTACGATACTGACCGCCTGCACCTTGCCGGCCAGTTCGCGGTAATCGGTGAGGGCGCTGGTGCTGCATTCGGCGGCGACGCGGGCGGCGGTCTCGGCGTTGGCATCGACCACCGCTATCAGATCGGAGTTGGGGAGGGCGGCATATTTCTGGGCATGAAACCGGCCCAGGTAACCGACGCCGACCACCGCGGTTTTGATCTTGTCCATACTGTTCCCATCCAGCCTGTAATGGTCCCTGAAAGAAGCCGCAAATGGTCGCATTTACCGTACCTCAAAGCAATGCGACATGACGCCAGGCGAGGCACCCGGTATGCTTGCCGCTTCACAAATCCTGAAGGCGGTCATGGAACAGCAATTCGGTCTGGAGTTCGGCGGCGGCGTGGTGCTGGTGGCGGGGGTGGACGAGGTGGGCCGCGGCCCGCTGGCCGGCCCGGTGGTGACGGCGGCGGTGATCCTCGACCCGGCCCGCCCCATCGCGGGGCTGGCCGACTCCAAGAAGCTGAGCGAGAAAAGGCGCGAGGCGCTGGCCGAACTGATCAAGGAGCGGGCGCTGGCCTGGGCCATCGGCCGTGCCGAGGTGGAGGAGATCGACCGTCTCAACATCCTGCAGGCCACCCTACTGGCCATGCAGCGCGCGGTGGCCGGCCTCAGTCCGGCGCCGCAACACGCCCTCATCGACGGCAACCGCTGTCCCCAGCTGCCGTGCAGCGCCGAGGCCATCATCCAGGGCGACGGCAAGGTGCCGGCCATCAGCGCCGCCTCCATCCTGGCCAAGGTCACCCGCGACCGCGAGATGGTGGAAATGGACGCCCTCTACCCCGGCTACGGCCTCGCCGGCCACAAGGGCTATCCCTGCAAATCCCACATCGAGGCCCTGGAACGGCTCGGGGTGACGCCGATCCACCGGCGCTCGTTCGGACCGGTCAAACGGCTGTTATAGGGAAATTCAAGATTCAAGATTCAAAATTGAAAACTGCGAAGGCGCCCATTTTGAATCTTGAATTTTGAATTCGCTTCCCCCCTGTCAAGTCTTGCATCTCCCGCCCCAACTCCCGACACTTGCCCCCCATGCAACCGTCCTTCATCCATCTGCGTGTCCACACCG
Organism: Gammaproteobacteria bacterium; assembly: GCA_024709225.1. Classification (GTDB taxonomy): domain Bacteria; phylum Pseudomonadota; class Gammaproteobacteria; order Thiohalomonadales; family Thiohalomonadaceae; genus Sulfurivermis. Next base: position 23,046 of record JANJXC010000038.1, read on the forward strand.
AATACTCCCTGGTGGACGGTCTGGTGCGGGTCAAGCCGCTGGTGAAGGCAGCGGCCGCCGCCGGCATGCCGGCGGTGGCGGTGACCGATCAGAGCAATCTGTTTGCCATGGTGAAGTTCTACAAGGCGGCGCAGGGGGAGGGCGTAAAGCCCATCATCGGCGCCGATCTCTGGGTGGCGAGCGGCCAGGACGGCGCCCCGCCGACGCGCCTCACCCTGCTGTGCAAGGACGCCGAGGGCTATCGCAACCTGTCCGAACTCATCTCCCGCGGCTATATCGAGGGCCAGCACCGCGGCATCCCGGTCATCGAGCGCGGTTGGCTGCCCGGCCACGTCAAGGGCCTCATCGCCCTGTCCGGAGCTCGCGAGGGCGACGTCGGCCAGGCCCTGCTGGGCGACAACCGCGACCTCGCCGCCCAGCTCATTACCGACTGGCTGCGCCTGTTCGGCGACAACTACTACCTGGAACTGGCCCGCACCGGCCGCGAGGGGGAGGAGAGCTATCTCCATGCCGCGGTAAGCCTGGCCGGCATGATGAACGTACCGGTGGTGGCCACCAACGACGTGCGCTTCCTGAAGCCCACCGACTTCGAGGCCCACGAGACCCGCGTCTGCATCCACGACAGCCGTACCCTGGACGACCCGCGCCGGCCCAAGCGCTATTCCGAGCAGCAGTACCTGAAGACCCCGGCAGAGATGGCCGAGCTGTTTGCCGACATCCCCGAGGCACTGGAAAACTCGGTGGAGATCGCCCGCCGCTGCAACCTCACCCTGACCCTGGGCAAATACTTCCTGCCGGACTTCCCCGTCCCGGCCGGCATGACCATGGACGAGTTCTTCCGCGACGAGTCGCGCAAGGGGCTGGAGCTGCGCCTGCCCCGGCTGTTCGATGCCAATGCACCGGACTATGCGGCCAAGTGCCAGCCCTACCGCGAGCGGCTGGAGATCGAACTGGACGTCATCATCAACATGGGGTTCCCCGGCTACTTCCTCATCGTCGCCGACTTCATCCAGTGGGCGAAGAAGAACGGTGTCCCGGTGGGGCCGGGGCGCGGCTCGGGCGCCGGCTCGCTGGTGGCCTATGCGCTGACAATAACTGATTTGGATCCATTGGCTTACGACCTGCTCTTCGAGCGGTTTCTCAACCCGGAACGCGTCTCCATGCCCGACTTCGACGTCGACTTCTGCATGGAGGGGCGCGACCGCGTCATCGACTATGTGGCGGACCACTACGGCCGCGAGAAGGTGTCGCAGATCATCACCTACGGCTCCATGGCGGCCAAGGCGGTGGTGCGCGACGTGGGCCGCGTCATGGGTCATCCCTACGGCTTCGTCGACCAGATCGCCAAGCTGATCCCCTTCGAGCTGGGCATCACCCTGGACGACGCCCTGGAGAAGGAACCGGCCCTCAAGGAGCGCTACGAACGGGACGAGGAGGTGCGTAACCTCATCGACATGGCGCGTCAGCTGGAGGGCCTGACCCGCAACGCCGGCAAGCACGCCGGCGGCGTGGTCATCGCCCCGACGGCCCTGACCGACTTCGCCCCGCTGTACTGCGAACAGGGCGCCCAGGGCGTGGTGACCCAGTTCGACAAGGACGACGTCGAGGCGGTGGGCCTGGTGAAGTTCGACTTCCTCGGCCTGCGCACCCTGACCATCATCGACTGGGCCCTGGGCAACATCCAGAAGCAGACCGGCGAGACCATCGATATCACCGCCATTCCGCTCAATGACAAGCCGTCCTTCGACCTGCTCAAGGCCTGCCAGACCACCGCCGTGTTCCAGCTGGAATCGCGCGGCATGAAGGACCTGATCAAGCGCCTGCAGCCGGACACCTTCGAGGACATCATCGCCCTGGTGGCCCTGTTCCGCCCCGGTCCGCTGGAGTCGGGCATGGTGGACGACTTCATCAACCGCAAGCACGGCCGCGCCCGGGTGGAGTATCCCTTCCCGGAGACCGAGGCGATCCTCAAGCCGACCTACGGCGTCATCGTCTACCAGGAACAGGTGATGCAGATCTCCCAGGTCATCGGCGGCTACACCCTGGGCGGCGCCGACCTGCTGCGCCGCGCCATGGGCAAGAAGAAGCCGGAGGAGATGGCCAAGCAGCGCGAGACCTTCATGGCAGGCGCCGAGCGGCTCGGCTTCGATCAGGGCAAGGCCGGCGCGCTGTTCGATTTGATGGAGAAGTTCGCCGGCTACGGCTTCAACAAGTCCCACTCCGCCGCCTATGCCCTGGTGTCCTACCAGACCATGTGGCTCAAGGCCCATTACCCGGCGGCCTTCATGGCGGCGGTGCTGTCGGCGGACATGGACAACACCGACAAGGTGGTGACCCTCATCGACGAGTGCCACAACATGGGCCTCGCCGTGGTGCCGCCCTCGGTCAACACCAGCCAGTACAAGTTCACCGTGCGCGCCGACAATGCCGTGGTCTACGGTCTCGGCGCCATCAAGGGCGTGGGCGAGGGCGCCATCGAGGGCATCGTCAGCGAGCGCGAGGCCAACGGTCCCTATGCCGACCTGTTCGACTTCTGCAAGCGCATCGACCTGAAGAAGGCCAACCGCCGCGTGCTGGAGGCCCTGATCCGCGCCGGCGCCCTGGACGGCCTCGGCCCCAATCGCGCCACCCTGATGGCGGCCCTGCCGCAGGCCCTGCAGGTGGCCGAGCAGCACCTGCAGAACCATCAGGCCGGCGTGGAGGACCTGTTCGGTTTTGCGCCGGCGGGGGAGGCCGACACCTCCAGTCCCACGGCCTACGATGAGGTACCGGAGTGGAATGACGAGATCCGCCTCAACGGCGAGAAGGAGACGCTGGGCCTGTATCTCACCGGCCACCCCATCGACCGTTTCCTGCCTGAACTGGCCCGCTTCACCAGTTGCCGCCTGGCCGAGCTGGCGGCGGACCGGCCGCGCGCCGTGACCGTGGCCGGCCTGGTGGTGGCGCTGCGCACCCGCCCCACCAAGCGCGGTGATCGCATGGGCTTCGTCACCCTGGACGACCGCAGCGGCCGCCTGGAGGTGACCCTGTTCGGCGAGGCCTACGCCCGCTTCCAGCACCTGATCAGCCAGGACAAGGTGATCGTGGTGCAGGGCGAGGCGCGCCACGATGACTACTCGGGCGGCCTGGTGCTGCGCGCCGAGGAGGTGTTCGACCTGGAGCTGGCGCGCAACCATTTCGCCAAGCGGCTGGTGGTGCGCGTGGCCCCGGGCCAGAACGGCAACGGCCTGACCGATTCCCTGGAGCGGGTGCTCGGCCCCTATTGCGAGGGGCGCTGTCCGGTGCAGCTGGATTATACCAACGGCCGCGCCCGTGCCCGGGTGACCCTGGGCGAGCAGTGGCGCGTGCGGCCCAGCGAGGAGTTGCTGCACCGGCTGCAGCAGTTGGCCGGAGCGGACGGGGTGCGGCTGGAATATTGATGTGATGCGCCGGAGGCCCCCCAGTTGTGATGGGGTCCGTATACGGCCCCAACGGAAACCGCTAAACTAGCGCGAACCATTCAAATAACGACCGTTCACCACTGAATCTCCCATGAACCTGAATTTCCTGGATTTCGAACAGCCCATCGCCGAACTCGAGGCCAAGATCGAGGAGCTGCGTTTCGTCGGTGACGACAACGAGATCAACATCAGCGATGAAATCGCCCGGCTGCAGACCAAGAGCCGCACGCTGACCAAGTCCATCTTCACCAGCCTCACCCCCTGGCAGATCTCCCAGCTGGCGCGTCACCCGCAGCGGCCCTACACCCTGGATTACATCGAACGCATCTTCACCGAATTCGAGGAGCTGCACGGCGACCGTGCCTTTGCCGACGACCCGGCCATCGTCGGCGGCATCGCACGCCTCGAAGGCAAGCCGGTGATGGTGATCGGCCATCAAAAGGGCCACGACACCAAGGAGAAGGTGCGCCGCAATTTCGGCATGCCGCGCCCCGAGGGCTATCGCAAGGCGCTGCGCCTGATGGAGATGGCGGAGAAATTCAAGCTGCCGGTAGTCACCTTCATCGACACCCCGGGCGCCTATCCTGGCGTCGGCGCCGAGGAGCGCGGCCAGAGCGAGGCCATCGCCCGCAACCTGTACGTGATGGCGCGCCTCAAGACCCCCATCGTCTGCACGGTGATCGGCGAGGGCGGTTCCGGCGGCGCGCTGGCCATCGGCGTAGGGGACCGCGTGCAGATGCTGCAATACGGCACCTATTCCGTCATCTCTCCGGAAGGCTGCGCCTCCATCCTGTGGAAGAGCGCGGAGAAGGCGCCCGATGCCGCCGAGGCCCTGGGCATCACCTCCAGCCGCCTGAAGGAACTGGGCCTCATCGACAAGATCATCGAAGAACCCCTGGGCGGCGCCCACCGCGACATCGATGCCGCGGCGGCCAACATCAAGAGCGCACTGGTGGAGAGCCTCAGTGCGCTGTGCAAGGTCTCCCTGCCCAAGCTGCTGGATCAGCGCTACGAGCGCCTGATGGGATTCGGCAACTTCATGGAAGGCTGACTTCAGGGCAGAGGAAAGATACACGAGAAAAGATACAAGGGAAGGAACTCGCTGCGCTCGTACTGCTTGAAATGACTGTGCGCGTAGCGCACTCATCCCCATGTATCTTTCCTCTTTCCTCTTGTATCTGGTTTTACCTACGTGGACATCACCGACCACCTGCGCCGTTTCCTCCAGTCCCACCCTCCCGCCGGGCGCTATGTCGTCGCCTACAGCGGCGGTCTCGATTCCCACGCACTCCTGCATGCACTGAGCCGGCTCGGCATCGAGCTGGCGGCGGTGCACGTCCATCACGGCCTCAGCCCCAATGCCGAGCTGTGGGCGGAGCACTGCCAGGCCCAATGCGCCGCACTGGGCGTGCCCTGCCGGGTGGTGCGGGTGGAGGTAGCCAGGGACGCCGGCAAGGGCGTCGAGGCCGCGGCGCGCAGCGCGCGTTATGCCGCGCTGGAACAGGTGCTGGGCGAGGGCGAGATGCTGCTTACCGCGCATCATCAGGATGATCAGGCGGAGACCCTGCTGCTGATGCTGCTGCGCGGCGCCGGGGTGGCGGGGCTGGCGGCCATGCCGGCGGTGCGCGCCTGCGGCCGCGGCCGGCTGGCACGACCGCTGCTGGGGCTGCCGCGCAGCGCGCTGCACCTGTATGCGCAGCGGCACGGCCTGTCCTGGGTGGATGACGAGAGCAACTTCGACACCAGCCTCGACCGCAACTATCTGCGCCACGAACTGCTGCCGCTGTTGCGCCGGCGCTGGCCGGCGGCGGAGCGCGCCCTGGCCCGTTCCGCCGCCCATCTGGCGGAGGCGGGCGAGCTGCTAGCCGAGCTGGCGGCGGCAGACCTGGGCGCGGCGGGCGGCCGCCGGCCCGGCACCCTGTCGGTCGAGGCCCTGCAGGCGCTGACGCCGCCGCGCCGCCGCAATCTCCTGCGCCACTGGCTGCGTTGCCGGGGCCTGCCGCTGCCCGACACCCGGCATCTGCAGCGCATCGAGCAGGAGGTCCTGCCGGCCCGGCCCGATGCCGAGCCGCGGGTGTGCTGGCCCGGCGCCGAGGTGCGGCGCTACCGCGACGACCTGTATGCGCTGCCGCCGCTGGCGCCGCCGCCTGCCACCGAGCTGGCCTGGCCCCAGCCGGAGCCGCTGGTGTTGGCCGACGGCCGCACGCTCACGATGCGGGCCTGCACCGGCCAGGGCCTCAGTGCGGCACGCTGCGCCGGCGCCCGTGTGACCGTGCGCTTTCGCGCCGGCGGCGAACGCTGTACCCCGGCCGGGCGTGGCCATACGCATGAACTGAGAAAACTGTTCCAGGAGGCCGGCGTGCCGGGCTGGGAACGGGAGCGGGTGCCGCTGCTGTTTGTCGACGGCATGCTGGCGCAGGTGGTGGGGTACTGGCTGTGCGAGCCCTTTGCGGCGGCGGCGGGGGAGACGGCGCTGTGTTGTGACCTTGATACCGTGGCGGACATTGCAAGCCGCGGCGAAAACAACGACAATTGTCCCGGCCCGCGCGCCTGAACACCCGTTCCCTCCCTTACCATCGAAACTCTTGATGACAAAGTACATTTTCATTACAGGTGGTGTCGTGTCCTCGCTGGGCAAAGGCATCGCCTCCGCCTCGCTTGCGGCCATCCTCGAGGCCCGCGGCCTCAAAGTCACCCTGCTGAAACTGGATCCGTACATCAACGTTGATCCGGGCACCATGAGCCCGTTCCAGCACGGCGAGGTGTTCGTCACCGAGGACGGCGCCGAGACCGACCTCGACCTCGGTCACTACGAGCGCTTCGTCCGCACGACGATGACCAAGCGCAACAATTTCACCACCGGCCGCATCTACGAAAACGTCATCCGCAAGGAGCGCCGCGGCGAGTACCTGGGCGGCACGGTGCAGGTGATTCCGCACATCACCGACGAGATCAAGCGCAGCATCAAGGCCGGCGCCGAGGGCTACGATGTGGCCATGGTGGAGATCGGCGGTACCGTGGGCGACATCGAGTCGCTGCCCTTTCTCGAGGCCATCCGCCAGATGGGCGTGGAGCTGGGCCACGACCACGTGCTCTACATCCATCTCACCCTGCTGCCGTACATTCCCACCGCCGGCGAGCTGAAGACCAAGCCGACGCAGCACTCGGTGAAGGAACTGCGCTCCATCGGTATTCAGCCCGATGTGCTGATCTGCCGTGCCGATCGCCCGATCCCGGAAGACGAGAAGCGCAAGATCGCCCTGTTCACCAATGTCGAGGAGCGGGCTGTCATCGCCTGCCTCGACGTGGACACCATCTACAAGATCCCCGGCCTGCTGCACCAGCAGCAGCTCGATCAGATCGTGGTCGACAAGCTGCGCATCGATACCAGGCCCGCCGACCTGTCGGAATGGGATGCGGTGGTCGATGCCATGATGAATCCCTCCGGCGAGGTCACCATCGCCATGGTCGGCAAGTACGTCGACCTGACCGAGTCCTACAAGTCGCTCACTGAGTCGCTGATCCACGCCGGCATCAAGAACCGCACCAAGGTGAAGATCGTCTACGTCGATTCCGAGCAGATCGAAAAGAAGGGCACCGACTGCCTCAAGGGCATGGACGCGATCCTGGTGCCCGGCGGCTTCGGCGAGCGCGGCGTGGAAGGCAAGATCCAGACCGTGCGCTATGCGCGCGAGCACAAGGTGCCTTACCTCGGCATCTGCCTCGGCATGCAGGTGGCGGTGATTGAATACGCCCGCGACGTGGCCGGCCTCAAGGATGCCCACAGCACCGAGTTCCGTCCCAACACGCCGCATCCGGTGATCGCGCTGATTACCGAATGGACCGATGCCGAGGGCAAGGTGGAAAAGCGCAGCGCCGATTCCGATCTGGGCGGCACCATGCGCCTCGGCGGCCAGCAGTGCCGCCTGACCGACGGCAGCCGCGTGCGCGGCCTGTACGGCAAGGACGTGATCATCGAGCGCCATCGCCACCGCTACGAATTCAACAACGGCTACCGCGAGGCGCTGCAAAAGGCCGGCCTGCAATTCGCCGGCCTCTCCATGGACGGCAGCCTGGTGGAGGTCATCGAGCTGGCGGACCATCCCTGGTTCATCGCCTGCCAGTTCCATCCGGAATTCACCTCGACGCCCCGTGACGGCCATCCGCTGTTCACCGGCTTCGTCGGCGCCGCGCGCGAGCAGCGCGCGAGGACGGCATCCTGATGAAACTGTGCGGCTTCGACGCCGGTCTGGAACACCCGCTGTTCCTCATCGCCGGTCCCTGCGTCATCGAGAGCGAGCAGCTGGTGCTGGATATCGCCGGCCGCATGCAGGAGATCTGCAACAAACTCGGCATGCCGTACATCTTCAAGGCCTCCTTCGACAAGGCCAACCGCACCTCCAGCGGCAGCTTCCGCGGCCCCGGCCTGGAGCAGGGCCTGCGCATCCTGGAGCAGGTGAAGAAGCAGTTCGGCCTGCCGGTGCTCACCGACGTGCACGAAGACACCCCGCTGAACGAAGTGGCCGCGGTGGTGGACGTGTTGCAGACCCCGGCCTTCCTGTGCCGCCAGACCAACTTCATCCAGAACGTGGCGCGCCAGGGCAAGGCGGTGAACATCAAGAAGGGCCAGTTCCTCGCCCCCTGGGACATGAAGAACGTGGTGGACAAGGCACGTGCGACGGGCAACGAGCAGATCATGGCCTGCGAGCGCGGCGTGTCCTTCGGTTACAACACGCTGATCTCCGACATGCGCGGCCTCGCCATCATGCGCGAGACCGGCTGCCCGGTGGTGTTCGATGCCACCCATTCGGTGCAGCAGCCCGGCGGCCTCGGCGGCGCCTCGGGCGGCCAGCGTCAGTTCGTGCCGGTACTGGCCCGCGCCGCGGTGGCCAGCGGCGTCGCCGGCCTGTTCATGGAGACCCATCCCGACCCGGACCGGGGACTTTCCGACGGCCCCAACATGTGGCCGCTGCACCTGATGGAAGAACTGCTGGAAGGCCTGCAGGCCATCGACGCGCAGGTAAAACAGCGCCGCTGGCTGGAACAGATTTGAGTTTATTCACCGCCAAGACAACTTCAAAACCCCGTCGCGGAGACGCAGAGATTAACAAAATGATCGTATTTCTCCGCGTCTCTGCGGCAGAGGTTTTGACTTTCCTTGTGGTGAACCGATTTTAAAAAGACTAAGCGATAAAACTGGAGCACCCATGGCTGAGTTCAAGACACAAATCACCGACATCCGCGCCCGCGAAGTGATCGATTCGCGCGGCAATCCCACCGTCGAGGCCGACGTGATCCTCGCCTCCGGCCACATCGGCCGTGCGGCGGTGCCGTCGGGCGCCTCCACCGGTTCGCGCGAGGCCATCGAGCTGCGCGACGGCGACAAGAAGCGCTACGGCGGCAAGGGCGTACTGAATGCCGTCGCCAACATCCACGGCGAGATCCGCCAGAAGCTGGTCGGTATGGATGCGGTGGAGCAGGCCGCGCTGGACCAGGCGATGATCGACCTGGATGGCACCCACAACAAGGCACGCCTCGGCGCCAACGCCATCCTCGCCGTGTCCATGGCCGCCGCCAAGGCCGTGGCCAATGCCCTGGAGTTGCCGCTGTACCGCAACCTGGCCACCGCGCTGGAGAACAAGAACCTGGTGCTGCCCACGCCGATGATGAACATCATCAACGGCGGCGCCCACGCCGACAACAGCGTGGACATGCAGGAGTTCATGATCGTCCCGGTGGGCGCCCCCACCATGGCCGATGCCATCCGCTACGGCGCGGAAGTGTTCCACGCGCTGAAGAAGGTACTGCACGACAAGGGCCTCAACACCGCCGTGGGCGACGAGGGCGGTTTCGCCCCCGACCTGCCGTCCAACGAGGCGGCCATCGAGATCATTCTCGAGGCCATCGCCAAGGCCGGCTACAAGGCGGGCGAGGACATCATGATCGCCATCGACGCCGCCGCCTCCGAGTTCTACAAGGACGGCAAGTACGTGCTGGCCTCCGAGGGCAAGAGCCTGAGCTCCGCCGAGTTCGTCGACTACCTGGCCGCCTGGGTCGACAAGTACCCCATCGTCTCCATCGAAGACGGCCTGGACGAGAGCGACTGGGATGGCTGGAAGCTGCTCACCGACAAGCTGGGCAAGAAGATCCAGCTGGTGGGCGACGACCTGTTCGTCACCAACACCAAGATCCTCAAGGAAGGCATCGACAAGGGCATCTGCAACTCGATCCTCATCAAGGTGAACCAGATCGGCACCCTGACCGAGACCCTGGCCGCCATCAAGATGGCGCAGGACGCCGGTTACACTGCCGTGATCTCCCACCGCTCGGGCGAGACCGAGGACACCACCATCGCCGACCTGGCAGTGGCCACCAGCGCCGGCCAGATCAAGACCGGCTCCATGTCCCGCTCCGACCGCATCGCCAAGTACAACCGCCTGCTGCGCATCGCCGAATCCCTGGGCAGCAAGGCGCGTTATGCCGGACGCGACGCGTTCAAACGGTAACATCGTCCGCCATCGTCCCGGCCGTGAGGAGCCTGTCGGCTTATGGTGCCCGTAGCGAGCATGGTGGGAGAACGAGAACAAATTTTTCCAATTTCGAGGTGCATAGTTGATCTACGCAACGAGAAATTGGGGAAATTTGGGCCGTTCTACCACCAGCGCAGTAGGAGCATCCATAAGCCGACAGGTTCCTAGTGTCGGGACGGTCCGGCCCCCATCATGAAGCGGCTCCTCGTCGCCATCCTCGTCATCCTCCTGCTGGTATTGCAGTACCGTCTCTGGTTCAGCGACGGCGGCCTGGTCAAGATGTGGCAGCTGTCCGCGGCGCTGGAACAGCAGAAACAGGAAAACGCCCGTCTGCTTGAGCGCAACCGGGCGCTGGAAGCGGAAGTCATCGACCTCAAGCAAGGCCTGCAAGCCATCGAGGAGCGCGCCCGCACCGAGCTGGGCATGGTGAAAAAGGACGAAACGTTCTTTCAGGTCATCGACGATCCCAAGTCGCCCCCGGCAACGGAGCAGCCCAAGCCATGAGTCCACGTCACTGGGTCGTCATCCCCGCCGCCGGCGTCGGCGCCCGCATGAAGGCCGACCGCCCCAAGCAATACCTGCCGCTGTGCGGCAAGACCGTCATCGAGCACACCCTGAGCTGTTTCACGCAGCATCCCGCCATCGCCGGCATCGTCGTGGCGCTGTCGCCGGACGATCCCTACTGGCCCGGCCTGCACATCGAATCCCGCCTGCCACTGCACGTCGCCGCCGGTGGCCAGGAACGCTGTCACTCGGTACTCAACGCACTGCACCTGCTGGCACAGCATGCCGCCAGCGATGACTGGGTGCTGGTACACGACGCTGCGCGCCCGTGCCTAACCCGCCCCGACATCGACAAGCTGTGTGCAGAACTGAATGACGATGCCGTCGGCGGGATACTCGCCGTCCCGGTGCGCGACACCATGAAGCGCGCCGATGGGGAAGGGCGCATCGGCGCTACGGAAGAACGCAATGGCTTGTGGCATGCGCTGACGCCGCAGATGTTCCGCCTCGGTCTGCTGACGCAGGCGCTGGAACAGGCGCTGGCTGACGGATTCGTCGTTACCGACGAGGCCTCGGCGGTGGAGCATGCCGGATTGCGGCCGAAACTGGTGGAAGGGCGTGCCGACAACATCAAGGTGACGCGGCCGGAGGATCTGGCGCTGGCGGAGTTCTTTCTCGGTCGCTGATGATCGATCCCTCTCGCTATGGCGGGAGTTGCTGTCGTAGGAGCGGATCGTATCCGCGATGATTTTGTGCGCTTCGCGCATGCGGGATGGGGGATACCGTGGTCTGCCCCCCGGTTGTTACGCGGGTGTATCACTCCGGATTTTTCGTAGGTTGGCGCTGACGAAGGAAGCCCAACGAGTCGGTGTGAATTCTGGCATCGTTCGTCAGTTGGCATGCGGCGCAGTGCGCTGCGCTTATTGCGCCCTACGAGCTGGCTGCATCAGGTGCGCCACCGCGCCGGTGGGGTCGGCGACTGCAACGATGCGCCCAACGCCCGGCACGTCATGGGGCGGACCAATCACCTTGCCGCCAAGAGCCAGCGTCTTGGCCGCGCATGCATCGGCGTTTTCCACCGCAATGTAATTATGCCAATGCGAACCGGCAGCCGGGGAGTCTGCGGTCGGATTCATCATGCCCGCAACATCACGACCGTCGACCTGAAACAGCGTATACGTGCCGAAGCGGCCGGCATCGACTTCTTTCCTCGACCAACCGAAGAGGGCGGCAAAGAACGTCCCGCTGGATTTCTGATCCGGCGTAACCAACTCATGCCATATGAACGGATTTGCATCAGACATACGCTTCCTCCGGAACCTCCATTGCTGGAGAAGGTTTTGCTGCGACCGAAAAGGCAAAAGGCAAGACCCCGTTATTCTTATTCGGGCGATTATCAGCGCCTATTACAGGACAACAGCCTGGTATGCAGCATGAACAAGAAGGGCGACTGCTATGACAACGCCGCCATGGAAAGCTGGAGTCACAGCCTCAAGGTCGAAGCCATCCACGGCGAACGCTATGTCACCCGGCAAGCCGCCAAGGACCATGTGTTTGAGTACATCGAAGTCTATTACAATCGGAAGTGCCCGCACTCGCGCCTCGGCTATCTCTCGCCCGAGGCATTCGAGCTGCGGCATGTGGCTTAACTGAGTGTCCGAGAAACCGGGGCAGAATCAGACGGCGCAATGCAATGCGTGGTGGTAGGGATTTGCCGCTGGAGCCTGATCATATGGGCGGCATGAACGCTTCGGCGTATAGTTTTACTGAATATGTGTTCCGAAATAGTGACCCGGCATAGGCCGCTCCGTGGGCGCCACGCCACGGCGGGCACGGCCAGCCCTGTAACGTGCCGAGTATCATGTGGATACCCATTCGGAACGCATATTCAGTGGGATCGGTTCAACGGTAGGGAACAATACGCGGACAGAGGCGGGTCGTATGAAAAATTTATTTCACGCATTATTGTTGTGGGTTATCGCTGCCTTTGTGGTCGGCTGTGGCGGCGGTGGCGGGGATGCCGGCACCACACCAGAAGTTTCACTCTCATCGATCACGGTGACGCCCAGCAATCCGACCATCGCAAGTGGTTCGGCGCAGCAATTCACCGCGACAGGAACCTACTCGGACAGCAGCCAGAGCGATATAACAACCTCGGTGGTCTGGAGCTCTTCCAATACGAGTGTCGCCACCATCAACAGCACGGGACTGGCTTCATCGCTCAGCGCAGGAACCAGCACCATCACCGCCACCGTCGGTGCGGTCTCTGGTGACACGGTCCTTACCGTCACGGCAGCGGCGGGCGCCGCAAGGCCGCTGGCAATCATCTCGGCTGCGCCAACGAATGCCAGCGCCGGGACCCCTTACTCCTTCACTGCGGTCGCGGCCGGCGGCACACCGCCCTATGTCTGGCTTGCGGCAACCATCTCGCCGGATGGCCTGACGAATGGCTTGACCCTCGATACCGCCACCGGCGAGATCAGCGGTACACCGGTGTATACCGGGACGACGCCATTGATCATCAAGGTTACCGACGCCAACAGCGACTTTTATGTGGCGTAGTACGAACTGACGGTTACCGGTGTCGGCAGCGACAAGTCGATCACCAATACCCCTCCCGATGGTGTTCAGGGCGCGCCGTACGCCTTCACCTACACAACCGATTGGTCGGCCATCTTGGGATGCTCGCCCAATCTCTACGGCGTCGAAGGCAAGATGCCCTCCGGGTTGGACTTCAATCCGCTGTCGGGTGAGTTGACCGGCATCCCGGCGACCGCCGGCAGCTATGCCTTCCGCCTCTATGCTTCGTCGGGTTCAACAGGGTGCTCCACTGAGCCGCTGGAGACCAACATCCACACATTCACCATGAATGTTGCCGCCGCCGCACTGCCGACTTCGCCGGCAGGGGCCTCCAACTGGACAAAGAGCGCATCGAACCCGGTACTCACCACCTCGGCTTCAGCTGCGGAATGGGATTCGGCCTATGTCAGTTCTCCGTCGGTCACCAAGGTGGGGACAAGCTACTACATGTTCTATGAAGGGGGCGGGGAGGCGACCGGTGTCAGGCAGATCGGCTTGGCGACCTCCAGCGACGGGATCACGTGGACGAAATCGGAGGCCAATCCCGTGCTGACACCGGGGGCGGCGGGGGCATGGGACGCCTCTTCGGTGCGTTATCCCTCTGTGCATTACGACGGGAGCGTATTCATGCTGTGGTATCGGGGCGAGGGCGCTGCTGGTTCGCAGATCGGACTCGCCACATCCGCCGATGGCATCAACTGGACGAAGCAGGCCAGCCCTGTTTTCGGAGACTACATACCCGGGACGGTCATCTATGACGGTACGCAATATGTCATGTGGTATGAGGACGCCGGCACCTTTGGCAGCGCCACCTCTGCGGACGGCATAGCCTGGACGGATCGCAGTTACATCACATCACCGAATATGACCAGTTATACCTTGACCCGTCCCACGGTGATTTTCGATGGCACAAGCTATCGCATGTGGTATCTGCGGTTCAGCGTAGGCTCGGACATCTATCCCAGCGCCTTGGGGGCCACCTACACGAGCAGCCTGACGGGCAGCGGGCTGCTCGAAATGTCCAATGCCACCATCGCCTACGCCTCATCCGCGGATGGAGAGGACTGGACCTTTTACGAGGGAAATCCTGTTCTGGTGATGGGCGCCAGTGGCTGGGACAGTCCGGGCGTCGGACAGCCGGCAGTCATCAAGGACGGCACTGCCTACAAGATGTGGTACACCGGTGGCGCGATCGTCAACGGCAATCGCGTGCAGGGGGCCATCGGCTACGCGGCGACTCCATGATCAAGGGAATATGACGGCGGTTCGAAAGGCACCAACAAGACCGCCTCGCGCCTGCGATCGGCACTGGCCTCGCCGAGCCGATCCAGGCGCTTGGGTGCCGTTATGTGCGCTAGCTTGATCTCTGCGTAATAACCGGGGACAGACCCTGACGGATCCCCACAAAACTAAGCGGCCAGCGCATTAGCAAACCGGTCTACCCTAAGTACCCGTAATGCATCACGGTAATCGGTCGATGTCATTTTTATCCACGCCGACGAGATGACCTCGCAGCCAAGATAAAACGTTGATAACACATTCCTGGTCCGGATGGTATTGGCCTGAAACTGGCGATGCAGCCCCTTTAGTTCCGCAACCTTCCCGACCAGCCAGGCCGCTAGGGTGGCAAGTGCGCCGATGAGCAGCAGATTCTCCAGGCGATGCGGCTGGCGGCTCATGCAGTCACGGAAACTGAACCCGTAGCGGTGATTCTTCAAATCGCGAAAGGCCTCCTCAATTTGCATGCGCGCTCGATAGAGTCGAATGACCGCCTTCGAAATCGCTTGGCCACCTGGGAGCGATGTAACCAATAGCCAGGGGGTTCGCTCGCGGTCGGCATTCTTCAGACTGTGTTTCATGGCGCATTTGGTGCCAAAGCGGGTCTTCTTGAACCGCCCTGTCGGCTTGCGTTTCAAGGTATAGGCGTGACAGCGGAGCGGATTGGCCCGCGCCAGTTCGATTTCACCGTGATAGCGAGCAGACGTGGTTGCAGTCGCGAAAATGTGCTCCACACGCGTCCAGGCTGTCTCCGTATCGGGATCTCGAAGCATAATGTGCCCGCCGACTCGGCCGACGAAGTCCCAGCCTAGAGCCTGCACCGCATTGAACCAGGGGTTCTTGAATCCGGCGTCCGTCACGATGATCGGTTGGCACTGCTCGGGGAGAAGGCGTTGTAGCGTTTTAAGGAATCGGTTCTGTACCCGTCGATTGGCCGACTTTGACTGTGGGTGGACTTCTTCATATAACGTCAGGACCCGTCCCTCGACCGCTGCCGCGGCCCGTAGCTTCTGGAATGCGCGATCGTCGCTCACATCCGACCAATCGACCAAGATCACCGGGCGCCGCGTTTTGCCGAGCGTTATTGAGATCAGCGCCCGATAGAAAACGTTACGCTCGCTGTGAAGGTGTGGATTGCCAATAAGCCGGTCGGCTTTCTTGATTTGATGCTTCGGTGCTGTACTCCCGCGCAGCGAACGACCCAGGCCGGTCACCGTCAGCACGCGCCCCCGCAGCAGGGCATTGACCATTGATATCACCGCATCCATGCGCCGCTCGTGCGTTTCTTGACAGTGCGTCCGTAAATGTTTATCCAGTAGGTGGGTGGCATGCATGGGCGAGACTCCTTTGCGACGATCATTTTGTTTGTTTGGCGACTACAAAAAGATCATTTCTCGCCTTGCATGTCTACCAGTTATTTCATAAGCGCTTGTTTTGGATCGTTATTTTGTGGGGAGCCGTCAGGGACAGACCACGGTTTATCAGCCCAGCTAGACGTTGATACTCTCGGCATAGCCATTCAAGAACAAGTAGGTCCTCATGCCACGCCGCGCCCGCCTGGCCATTCCCGGCATTCCCTGGCACATCATCCAGCGGGGCAATAACCGCGCCGCCTGCTTTTACGCCGAGGACGACTATCAGCGCTATCTGGATACGCTGCGCGAACAGGCGCAGAAGCATGGTTGCCTGATCCACGCCTACGTCCTGATGACCAATCACGTTCATCTATTGCTGACGTGACGCCCGGGAAGCCGGACAGCGCGGCCTTGCTGATGAAGCACCTCGGTCAACGCTATGTGCAGTACATCAACCGAACCTACCGGCGCAGCGGTACGTTGTGGGAAGGGCGGTTCCGGTCCTGCCTGGCCCGCGATGAGGAGTATGTGCTCGGCTGTTATCGCTACATCGAGCTCAATCCGGTACGGGCAACGATGGTGGAGCATCCGCGCGACTATCCGTGGTCCAGTTACCGTGCCAACGGTGATGGAGGCTCACGCCGCACTCGGACTATTTACGCCTGGGGGCCACTGCGGAGGCCTATCGCGCACTGTTTACTGCCCATATCGAACCGGAGCTGCTGGCAGAGATTCGCCATGCCACCAACGGCAATTTCGCCCTTTGGTTCGCAACGATTCAAGGATGAGGTGGCGCTGATGTTGGGGCGGCGGGTGGTGCCGGGCAGGTCCGGACGGCCACGGAGCGGGGAGGGGCCGGGCTGAAAGCCGTGGTCTGTCCCCGGGCGGGAGCTTCGGATATATTCGGTGGTATCAACGCCGCGGAGCTATCCCGATGATGCCGGAACGCTTGAAGGATTGGATGATGCTGGGCCTGCTGCCGATCGTAGGCCTGGCCCTGGCGTTCTGGCTGTTGTTGCAGGGACACGGCCTCATGGGATGGGGCGTGGCGTCACTGGCGTTGTGCATGGTGCTCTATTACGTGGCGCATTCCGGCGGCAGGGTACTGCGTCGTCGGGAAATTGCCGCCCGCGTCCCTGCCTGCCTGTTCTCGCCGCCGTTGATTGTGTTGGTATTCGGCGGGAACGGTAATGGGGAGCGCGCCATCGCCCTGGCCGCGTGCCTGGTCATCATTCTGTTGCCGCTTATCGAGCAGCAGCTGTATCGACCGAGCGAATAGCGCCCCGACGCTTATGTTTCTGATGATTCCCCACAGTGCCGACGTCGGTTGGGGGCGCATGCCCTGGCTGGTGTTCGCGTTGATGGCTTTGTGCACAGCCATTTATTACGCCCAGTACACGAACAACGCGGCCATCGAAGCCGGCTTCAAGGCCTATTGCTACACGCCTGATGATCCCGCCTTGGACTCCGGGCAGGGCGCCAGCCTGCGCAGCGAGCCGGAGTATTGCATGTCGGTTCTGGGTGTCATGCACCAGCGGCCGGACAAGGAGGCCTACCGCGAATACATGCTTCTGGCCGGCAACGAGATGACCGTTCCGGAGCGGCGCCAGCGCTATGAGGCCCACATCGCGGACCTGTTTGCCGAATACGAGCAGGTACGCCAGTTGGTCACGCCGAGCCTCGATGCGAAGTTGATGACCGACCCGCTGTCCTTCAACCCGTGGCGTGCCATTACCTCGGCACTGGCGCACGGTAGTTGGTGGCATCTGATCGGCAATCTGATCTTCTTCTTTGCCTTCGCGCCGACGCTGGAGATGGTTGTCGGCAGCCGCCTGCGATTCGCTGCGGCGATGGTGGCGATCGCCCTGATCACTGACCTGGCCTATTACGGCACCGTACACTTGTTTGATCTCGCGCCATTGCCGACGCTGGGATTTTCCGGCGTGGTCATGGGCATGATCGGTTTGTCCGGCTATCTGGTGCCCAACGTCCGCATCCGTACCTTTGTCTGGGTGCTGCATTTTGTCCGTAATGTTTATCTGCCCGCCTGGTTGCTGGCGGCGTGGTACATCGGCTGGGATGCCTGGTACATGATCACCGACACGGGCAGCTCCGGCACCAACTTCATCGCGCATGTGTTCGGTGGCATCAGCGGCTATCTGATCGGCCGCTTCTGGTTTGCCGGGCGGAAACAGGAGGTGGCCGATGAAGTCGCCGATGAGATCGAGTATCGCCGCGCCAGACGCGCGGATGCCTTGGGCGTCCTCGATTCCTATAAGTCACGCAACCGGCACAGCATCAACGCCGACCGCGAACTGGCGGCACGGCGCGAGTTCGCCGTCTTCGTTGACCAGGTCTACCATGCTGTCGAATCCGGTAACGACGCGCTGGCCATCAACCTGCTGCTGAGCCGCTATGACGAATACCGTCACGCCATCGAGTTATACGAAGAAATTTACGCACAGATGCAGACCTGGCGACAGACCCGGACAGTCCTGTGCCTGTCGCGGCTGTTGATTACCGAGTACATCGCCTCGCGCAAGTACGCCAAGGCCAGTGCGGTGGCACAGCGGGCGCGGGAGAATGCAGCGGACTTCGCGTTTGCAGAACCGGGGCAGGGCGAGCTGCTTGCCGCGGTGGCGCAGCCAATTTCGCATCAGCCGCGCTAAATATGTATTCCGAAATAGTGACCAGGCATAGGGCGCCCCGTGGGCGCCACGCCACGGCGGGCCCGGCCCGCCCGATAACGTGCCGAGTCCCAGGTGGATACCAGTTCGGAATGCTTATTTAGCGCTTAGGTTGAACTGGCGCAGGTTCTGCGGCCCGGTGTGGCCTCACTGCGCGCCTGCCGTTGGTCCAGTCATGCCGCTATTGCTTCCGGCGTAACGACAGCTTCCTTGTTGGCCTATCGGCTCTACCAGTATGTCCGGTAGTTTGATTTCTCTGGGAAGCATGGCCCGAAGTTGGGTGACTCTTTCACTTGCCCCCAACTACTGTCCATAGCGGCGCCGATCCTCATAGTGGCGTTCGGTGTCTTGCCACTGGCGGGTTGTCTCCCGGTGCAGCCGCTGTTGTGTTTCACGCAGCTGTTCCATCTGGCGGGTGGCGGTATCGGAGGCGGTGTTGCCGCTACCCGCCGCGGGCAGCGCCTTGGCGGCCTCGTAGGCCTCGCGCGAGGTGAGCCTGTCTGCTGCGATCCATTCGGAGCCTAGTTGCTGGTTGTCGTAGACAACGCACAGCGTACCGTCCTTGCGCGAGCCGACCGCGCGTGCGGGCTCGACGATGCCGTACCACTTCACGAATACCGGGCGGCCTTCGGCCTGCTCGCCGGCACATGCGCCGCGCTGCTCGGTGATGTCGGGCTGGGCCCACTGCTTGGTTGCCGGCGCACCCGGGCGCTCCGGGGCCCGTGGCGCCGACCAGGTTTCGGGTTTCTGCGGCTGCGACCAGACCTCCGTCTTTGACGGGGCGGACCAGACCTCGGTTTGCGGGGCGGCGGACCAGTTCTCTGTCGTGGTGGGCTGTGACCAGGGTTGCGCGGCCTCGGCCGTGGCTAGCGCAAAGCAGGCGGAAATCAGGGCCAATCGCTTGGACATACGGGGTTCCTGGTTGGGAATCGGCCCCAATGATATACCGGGCTATTGCCGTTCGGCATCCGGTTCGGCCGCCGGTGTGCGTGGAGGATGGGGGGGCTTGTGCCGTTGCGGGTGGACAGTGGCCAGAGGGTGTCTTGCTTCTGGCCCCGGCCGGGATGCGTCAGGCGGTCTTGGCCTTGATGGCCTTGACTGCTTGCACGGCGCCGACCATGACGGCGCCCACCACCAGCCCGGCGAGCAGTTCGCCGGCGATGGCAGGCAGGGCCTCGAGCAGGTGATGCACGGCCGCGATGTTGTGCACGTACATGCCGCCGCCGACCAGCAGCATGGCGATGGTGCCGACGATACTGAGCAGGCGGATCACCTGGGGCAGGGCGGCAACGAGGAGCTGGCCGCTCCGCTTCAGGCTGCGCGCGCCGAGCCCGCCATCGTTGCCGGCGCGGGTGATGAGATGCAGGCCGGCGTCGTCCATGCGCACCAGCAGGGCGACCAGGCCGTAGACGCCGACGGTGGCGAGCAGGGCGATGAAGCTGACCACCATGATCTGCATCGGCATGGATTTATCCACCACGGTGCCGAGGGCGATGACGATGATCTCGATGGAGAGGATGAAGTCGGTGCGTACCGCTGCCTTGATCTTCGCCGCCTCGCGCTGCAGCAGCTCCTGCCGCGAGCCGGTTTCGCGCGCGGCGATCTCCGTGTGCTGGCCGTGGCGGCCGGTGAGCATTTCGTAGACCTTCTCGACACCCTCGTAACTGAGGTAGGCGCCGCCGATGAGCAGGATCGGCACGATGAGGCTGGGCAGGTAGGCGCTGAGCAGGAGGGCGAGGGGCAGGATGATCAGCTTGTTGATGAACGAGCCCTTGGTGATGGCCCAGATCACGGGCAGCTCGCGGCTGGCGTGAAAACCGGTGGCCTTCTCGGCGTTCACCGCCAGGTCATCGCCCAGCAGGCCGGCGGTCTTCTTGGCGGCCACCTTGCTCATTACCGCTGCATCGTCGAGCAGCATCGCCACGTCGTCCAGTATCGCGAAAATTCCACCGGCCATGTATTTGTCTCTGGGGTTCGGGTGTGCCAATGGCGCGCATTATAGGCGATTCACCGGCAGGGACACCGCGGAGGCGTGGCCCTGTTACGGAATTGTGCCGTGGGCGTCCTGCCGACGGTTGCAGCGGTTACAATGTGCCATCACCGTTCCGGATGCCGCACCATGACCGAATCTCTGCGCCTCGCCAAACGTCTTGCCCACATGCTGCCGTGTTCCCGCCGCGAGGCGGAGCTGTACATCACCGGCGGCTGGGTGCGGGTGGACGGGGTGATGGTGGACGAGCCGCAGTTCCGGGTAACCGAGGCGCAGAAGATCGAGCTCGATGCGCAGGCCAAAGCGGAGCCGCAGGAGCCGGTCACCCTGCTGCTGCACCAGCCGGTCGCAGCCGAGCCGGCGGCGGCGATGAAGCTGATTGCACCGGCCTCGCACGCGCCGGATGACCCCGTGCAGCGGCAGGTGCTCCGCGGCCACTTCGTGCACCTGACGGCGGTCTTGCCGCTGCAGTCCGGCGCCACCGGACTTGCGGTGTTCACCCAGGACCGGCGCGTGGCGCGCAAGCTGGCCGATGAGGCACGACCGGTGGAGCAGGAGTATATCGTCGAGGTGGCCGGTGTGATGGCGCCGGACGGTCTGGCGCTGTTGCAGCACGGTCTCAGCCTCGAGGGACGGGCGCTGCCGGCGCTCAAGGTGAGCTGGCAGAGCGAACACCGGCTGCGCTTCGCCCTGAAGAACCCGCGTCCCGGCCAGATCCGTTTCATGTGCGAGCAGGTCGGGTTGCAGGTGGTGGCGCTGAAGCGCATTCGCATCGGCCGCCTGCCGATGGCGAAGCTGCCGCCGGGACAGTGGCGTTATCTGGATCCGCGGGAGCGGTTTTAGCGGGCGCTGAGGGGACTGTTGCCGTCGCCGGCACTACACCACGTCGGGTTCGGCATGCACCGAGTCCAGGGCATCTTTCAGCGTCTCTTCGGGCAAGGCGTTGAGCATCTCCGACAACACCTCGGCGGCGTTCACGGCCCCCGGCGGCAAGGTCTGGGCATCGGTGTTCGCCACCAGCACGGCGGCGGCACCCACCACACGCAGCAGGGTTGCCCGTTCGCCCATCAACATTTCGATCTCTTTGCTCAACAGCGCGACTTCTTGCTTGTTCATCGTGGCCTCTCGGGATTGGCATGGGGCACAGCGGCGCGCCGCCGCGCGCATATTCACTATGTATCCATCATGCCTGAATGGTCCGTCCCCGACCATGCCTTTTGGTACCCGGCGGCGCGGAGTGTCACGGCGTTTGCAGCCGGGATGGCGCGGCATCCTCGCTGCGCGCCGCTGCCAGACGCCGCAGCAGCGGTGCAAACGATACGATGGCGATATGGATCAGCACCAGGGCCAGGGAACCTTCCGCCAGGCCATCGTGCAGGTCTTCCCATTTCCACCAGTCCGCCGCCAGGCCGCTGAGCGATACCAGTACCATCACGCCGAGGATCAGCAGCCCGGAGAGCGGCGCAAAGGGCGTGCGCCCGCGCAGCACGCCGAGCCGGCCGCTGAGCAGCTGGCGGGCGAAATTTTTCCACTGCGCGGCGCGGGGCAGCGGCAGGGCCCAGGGGGCGCGCTGACCGGCGAGGCGGGCGATGATGAGTCGCACGGCGAGCAGCGCCAGGGCGGCATAACCGGAAAATTCATGCAGTGCCGGCGCGCCCTCCGCGGTGAGATAGGCGACGGTATAGGCGCCGACGAACAGGCCGTGCCAGAACAGCAGCAGATCAAATGCCGTGGGAATGCGCAGTCTAGTCATCGTCATGTTCCTCCTGTCTGTCGTGGTGTTCGCTGTCGCCGAGGCCCATGACGCCGGCCACGCTGGGAACAAAGCCGCGATCATAGAAGGTGCCGTAGGCGAGGGTAACGGCGGTCATGAACAGCACGCCGAACAGAACCTGGTGCAGTGCCTTGTCGAACATAGCCCCTCCGAAATGTCTGCTATTGCCTGACATGCTACGGGGTGGAGCTGAAACCAAGCTGAATGTGATGCGGCACGGGAGAGACGCTGGCAACAGGCCGTCGGCGCCATTAGAATCCTTCCATACTCAATCAGGAAGGAAGATCCATGGCCCCTCAGTCACCAGCCTATGAACGCGCGGTTGCCCTCATCGATGCCGCCAACGCCGAAGACCCCAATATCGAACTGGCCGACGGCAAGGAATGGCCGAAGGAACTGCTGTATTCCCAGCGCATGTCCGACATCCTGCAGCGCTACACGCCGGAGGCGGACGAGGCGCAGCGGCTGGCGATCCATGCGCAACACATCCAGCGCTGGAAATCGCCGCGCAGCGACTACCCCATGGACCGTAACGGCTACCTGCAGTGGCGCACCCATCTCTACAAGTTTCACGCCGAGACCGCCGCGGCCTTGATGGCACAAGCGGGTTGCAGTGCGGAGGATATCGATCGGGTGAAACAGGCGGTGGGCAAGCGGGCGCTGAAGGTCAACCGCGATACCCAGTTGCTGGAGGATGTGGCCGGCCTGACCTTCATCGAGCACTACATGCTGGAGTTCGCCGGCAAGCATCCGGAATACGACGAGGCCAAGTGGATCGACATCATCCGCAAGACCTGGAAGAAGATGTCGGAGCGCGCGCATCAGTTTGCGCTGTCCGGCGGCATCCGGCTGCCGGAACCGCTACTGCCGCTGATTCAGAAGGCGCTGGCGCCGGCGGAGTGAACCCGGCGCCAGACAACGCCGCTGCGGTCCACGACCGCAGCGACGTTGTGTTTTACTCCATCATGTCGTTGATGACGTTCTTGAACCAGCTGTGGGCGTAGCTCACCTCGCGCCTGCGGATCTCCGGGCTGGCGTTGGCCGGTGATACGCCGCCGGAGTTGGGCATTTCCTCGATGGAGTTGTTGGCGGCATCCAGGGTATAGACCGCCGCCACCGAGATACCGAAGTCCTCGCCCACCACGCTGTAGCAGGTGTTGACGAAGGTCGGATCGCCCGGCTCGCGGCCGAGGAAGCGGGCGACGATGGCCGCGGCGGCCACCTTGGCCTGGGAGTTGGCGGCATAGGCCGACTTGGGCATCTTCGCCGCACTGGAGGCGTCGCCCAGCACGTAGATGTCCTTGTGCCGCTTCGATTCGAAGGTGCGCTTGTCCACCGGGCACCAGTCGCCATCGACCAGGTCGGCGGCGAAGGCGATGGCACCGGCCTTCTGCGGCGGGATGATGTTCACCACATCGCCCTGGAATTCCTCGATCTCCGCCTGCAAGGTCAGCGTCGACGGGTCGACGGATTCCACCTTGCCGCCGGCGGCGGCCCCCACCCATTCGATCATGCTGTTGCCAGTGCCGTAGCCATACAGCTTGGTCCAGCCCTCGACATACAGCCCCTGCTTGGAGAAGGCATCCTTGGCATCGAGGATGATGATCTTGGCGCGCGGGTTGTGGTGCTTGCAGTACATGGCGATCTGCGAGGCACGCTCGTACGGCCCCGGCGGGCACTTGAAGGGATTGGGCGGCGCCACGATGATGACGCGGCCGCCCTGGCGCATGGCCTGCAACTGGCGACGCAGGATCTTGGTCTGCGGCCCGGCGTTCCAGGCATGGGTGATGGTCTCGCTCGCCGCCTCGTCATAGCCGTCGATGGCGCCCCACTTGAAGCCGATGCCGGGTGACACCACGCAGGCGTCGTAGTCGAAATTCCTGCCGCCGGCCGTCGTCACGCTCTTCTTCACCGGGTCGATGCCTACCGCCATGTCCGTGACCACCTCTACGCCATGGCGGCGCAGGCCGTCATAGTTGAAGGTGATCGACTCCAGCGTGCGCTCGCCGCTCAGCACCTCGTTGCTCATGAAGCAGCTGGTGTAGGTGGTCTTGCTCTCGATCAGCGTCACCGCCAGGCTCGGGTCGAGCTTGCGCAGGTACTTGGCGACGGTGCAGCCGCCCACGCCGCCGCCCACCACCACCACGCGGCGCGCGGCGCCGAGGGCGATGTGCGGAAAGCCGAGGCCGGCACCCAGCGCGGCCACGCCGCCGGCGCTGCGAATGAAATCTCTACGCGTAATCTTCGTCATGATTCGTGGTCCTCGCAGCGATCAGTGCTGGCTGGCGTAGTAGTGGATGAGCGCAGGAATCGCCTGCTTGCCGTCGTCGGCGATCGCCGCATCCACCTTGCGCTTCATCTTGCGCGGCCAGTCGCGCTTACCGGACATGAAGTCATCCATGGTGTGCTGCAGATAGGGCATCCACTGCCCGGCCAGCGTGCCGGCGTCGCCGGGGCGACCGCCGTCCTCGTGACACTTCTCGCAGTGCTTGTCGTGCAGGATCTTGCCGCGCGCGGCGAGCGCCGCATCGTATTTCTGCGGCAGCAGGTGCAGGCGCTGTCTGGCGAAGAACCAGGCCATATCCTCCAGCTGCTGCGTGGTATAGCCCTTGGCGATGCGGTTCATGATGGAGGAGTTGCGCTTGTCGGCCTGATAGTCCTTCATCGCATCGACGAACACCTCCGGGTCCATGCCGGCAATGGACGGCATCGACGGTCCCACGCTGGAACCGTCGGTACCATGACAGCCGGCACAGGTGAAGGCCAGCGCCTCGCCGCTGGGTGCGGCGGTGGTCATCGCCGGGGCCAGCGCCAGCACGGCCAGCAGCAGATTGCGTACAGTCTTGGTCATGATGTCGTCTCTTCAGGCTAGTCCGGCATGGTCATCAGGCCGATCAGCACCAGCGTCAGCAACGCCAGGCCGGCCATGATCAGTACGCTGGTGATGAACGAAGCCGCCAGGTCGGCGCGACGCGACGGACGCTTGACCAGATGCTTGTCCAGTTCACCGGCCGCCACCAGGCGCTCGTATTCGAGGCGATGGTCGTGCTTGAACTCCTCGATGGGGATCGCACCGGTGAAGATGGTGGTGCTCATCGGAAAGCGCTCCGGCCGGAAGTGCACGTTGAAGAAGTGCACCGAGTTGAGGAAGATGGCCGCCAGCAGCGCCTCTTCCGCATGGATCAGCGTGGCGATGTTGAACATCCAGCCCGGCAGGATGGTGGCGGTCGCCTCCGGCGCAAACAGGATGATGCCGGAGGAGCCGATCACCGCGGTACCCCAGAACGGCGCCCAGTAGTCGAACTTCTGCCAGTAGGTCCAGTGGCAGAACTCGGGACGCGGGCCGCGGCCGAGGAACCACTTGAACATGCCGCGCAGGTCATCCCAATCCTTCCAGTTGGGCAGCATGGAGGTGCCGCCGAACCACTCGAACGTCTGGCGCTTGCGCCAGATGTTGGTCAGCGCGATGGCCAGATGCGCCACGAAGATGCTCAGCCACAGCACCGCGGCGGTGCGATGCACGATGCCTTCCACCTGCGGTCCGCCGAGGAAGTTGACCACCGCCTTGGCCCACGCGGTGTGGGAGAACAGCAGGGTGGTGCCGGTCAGGATCAGGGTCATGGTGGCGATGGCGAACAGGCCGTGGATCCAGCGCCATACCGCCGGGAAGCGACGGAAGTAGACGATATCGGGCCGCTCGCGATCTTCGATGAAGCCCTTGCCCTGGATGCGATCCATCACCTCGCGGTACAGCCACAACAGCACGTGCACCCAGAAGAAGGCGATGACGCCGAAGATCAGTGCCTGCATGAATACCTTGGCGATCCACAGCGCCGGGTAGTTCTCCGCATCGTCCGCATCACCGTGCGGCCAGAAGCTGAGAAAGTTCTCGTTGGCGTCGGTATGGCAGTTGCGGCAGTTCTCCAGCCGGTTGTTGGCATGGATCTCCGAGGTTGGGTCGTCCTTGCCCTTGATCTCGTGGCCGCCGTGGCAGTCGTGGCACTTGGCGGTGTTGGTGTAGCCGAGGCGGTGCACCTGGCCATGATAGGAGGCGAAGTAGGTGCGCTGGGCATCCTCATGGCAGTCGCCGCAGTTCTTGGTGATCGCCTTCTTGGCGGCATCGCCCTCGGGCGAGGTGATGGCATGGGTGGTGTGGCAGTCGGAGCACACCGCCGCCTTGCTGTCCTTCTTCTCCAGCACCGCCTTGCCGTGATCGGAGGTGCGGTATTCGTTCAGCTGCTTTTCGTGGCAGCTACCACACAGCTCGGGATTCTTCAGGCGGTTTTCCTCGCGCTGCTGGGTGCCCAGCTTGCCGACGGTGTGGGCGTCGTGACAGTCGTAGCAGGTGGCGTTGGTGCGGGACTCGTCCAGCTTGCTCGGCTGGGCGTGGACCGATCCCATGAAGCTGTCGATCTGTTCGACGACGACCTTCAGCCGCTCGTGCTCGCCGCTCGGATCGTCCTTGTGCTTTTCCCAGGTACTGCGATGGCACTCGACGCAACCGACGATCACCTCCGGCGCCTCGCGGTGCGGCACGCGGCTGATGGTGGTGTGGCAGCTGTTGCAGCGCTGCTCGCCGTGCACGCTCGCCTCGATCTGGTCGCGGTGCACGAAGATATTGACCTTGCTGCCGTCGTCGCGGACGTCGGTCTTTTCCTTTTCGTCGCCATGGCAGGTCAGGCAGCGCTCGTTGGGGATGATGCGCTTGCCCGTCGCAGGATCGAAGTGCTGGAGGATCGTCTCGCCTTCCGGCGCCGCGTTTTCTGCATGGGCCGCAGGCGTGATGCACAGGCTGAAGACGGCTGCCCAGAGGCAGGCCAACGCCGTGGAGGCGATGCGTCGGGGCATCGTATTCATCTGCAAATTTCCTTTGGATGGTCGCGCAGCCCAAGTGCTGGCGCATGTATTGTTATTCAGGGAGGGCGCCGCATCCCGGCAAACCGGCAGATACGCCGATGTCATCCCCCCTGACTACTCCGTTGACCTGCCTGGCCTGCCGGAGCGTGCTCTTCACCTGCCGCAAGTTGCGCCCGGCAAATCATCAGCACGGCTCATGACAGCCAACACGCGGGTCAGCGTGTGGAAGGCGGCGCGGCCCCGTGGGCAGGCCCCGAATCCTTCAATCAGTCGCTCAAGCAAGGAGAGTGCCAGGTGCAACTATGGCAGAAGCGTGCGGAATATTCGCTGACAGCGTTCATTTCACATACTGTCATGACACGTGGCATATGACATGTAGCTGGTACATGCCATATTTGGCGTACAACATCACTCTGATAATGATGCAACCTGTGGTAAATACGGGCATTTATCAATAAATCACGCGTCATGTGCGCGGACAGAGACGGTGGGGCCGCGGTCGCTGGCGGTGTCGGTTTGCTCCGGCAAGGCACCACTCGTCGCACCGTGGCTGTGGCCCCGTGCACAGGCGGATAGGCGGATTGATGCTACCATCCGCAGCAATTTTTCGCGGCCGGCGCCATCCCGCGGCCGGAACATTGAGAGTGTCCGATGAGCGATGCAGTGAAGCACACCCGTGCCGGCCGGCGATTTCGCATGCAGGGCTACCAGCTGGATGAACACCCGCGCGCCGTGATGGCGGTGCTCCTGTTCGTCGTCCTCGCGGCGTATGCCTTCATCGACACGTTTCTCACGCCGGGCAGCGGCTATCTGGGTACGCCGCCGTACTGGCTGTTCGCCTTGAGCGGCGCCGCGGCGGGTGGCGGCACTTTTTTCTGGCTGTACCGCGGTGCGGTGCCACGCAGCGAGGCCGCCGGTGTGGCCGCCCTGGTGGCCATCGCCTGGGCCGGCGCGTTCTATCCGGGGTGGCTGCGCATCAATGAGGCGGGCGGTGGCGAGTATCTGCACCACAGCTATCGTCTCGAGGCCGGCCTGACCTTGCATCCTGCCGACACCGCGCTGCCGCTGTTGTCGGCGCCGCTCGATGCGGAATACTGGCGTGCGCAAGCGGTGGGCGGCCAGTGGGACATCGAAATACGACAGGGTTGGTCGGGACAGTGGATGTACCGCCGGCAGTCGCTGCAAGACCGCATCGATGCCTACTATGCGCGCGCTGCCTTCATGGAGGGGATACTGCAAGGACAGCCAGGACCGGGGCGGAATTAGCATGCCAGCCGCACACAGGCTGGCCGGGACGCGCAGGGCGTGATGAAGAGGCAACAGGATTCCCGGTGAACGGCGCCGGGAGCGAAATATGGAGCGGGAAACGAGACTCGAACTCGCGACCCCAACCTTGGCAAGGTTGTGCTCTACCAACTGAGCTATTCCCGCATGGAGGCGCGCAATTCTATCCAGTTAAGCGGGCCTGTCAAGCCTTGCCGCCGGCGATTCGGATTTACACCGCGGCACGCAGTTACAATTCCCATCTCCCGGGGCTGTGTCCTCGGCCCCTGCCCATTGACGAGACCCCATTGTGATAGATGGCCCGCTGTTGACGATCAAGATACACCGCGCCATGCAGGCGGCGCGGCGGACGGGCGTGACGGTGCTGGAATGCTCGCTGGATCTGGAGCGTTCCACCACCACGGTGCAACTGGGGGCGGAGGACTGGCTGTGGCAGGGCAGGCGCTATCCCTATCTTGAAAACTGCAAGGAACGCACGGTTTACCGCTGGGGCGACGACGGCTTCGAGCCGGTGGCGCGGTTCACCACGTCACTGATCAAGCTGGTGCCGACGGAGTGGGGGGCGCCGACCTTCGAAATCGATGGCATCAAGATGTTGCCGACGGCGCAGGTGTCGCCCTATGCCGATGCCGAACGGAAGGTCGGATTGATTCAGCCGCGCGGCAAGGTGATCCTCGATACCTGCGGTGGCCTGGGCTATTTCGCCGCGTGGTGCATCCAGGGGCAGGCCAGGCAGGTGCTCTCGTTCGAGAAAAATCCCGATGTCATCTGGATGCGCCGCTGCAATCCCTGGTCGCCGCAGGCAGGCGGCGTGCTGGTATTGCGCCAGGGCGATATTGCGCAGGAGATCGCGGCGTTGCCCGATGCGTCGGTGGATGCCGTGCTGCATGATCCGCCGCGCTTCGGCATTGCCGGCGAACTGTATGCGCAGGCCTTCTACCATCATCTCGCCCGTGTGCTGAAACGCCGGGGCAGGCTGTTTCATTACACCGGCACGCCCAACCGGCTCACCAGCGGGCGCGATGTCCCCAATGAAGTGGCCAAGCGGCTGCGGCTGGCGGGCTTTGCCACCGAGTTGGTGGGGGATGGGGTGCTGGCGGTAAGGAGCTAGGCCGGCCTGCGCCGCTGGAGCATGCGGGCAATCAGAATCCCAGGGTCAGCCCGGTGGTGACGGCGGCGTAGTCCTCGCCCTGCGTGCCCCCCCCTGGCGGACGGTAGTCGTCAATGCGGCCGGCGCTGTAGTTGAGAAACCAATGGGTCGTCGTCGCGGCATAGCGGGTCAGTTCGTAACCGAGGCCCAGGGTGTAGCCGCGGCCCTCGCTGTTGTCCACGCCCGGTTCATTGTTGCGGTGGATGACACCGCCGCCTGCAACCTTGATGAACAGGTTCGAGGTGGCCGTGGGCCAGTAGCGCACTACGCCAAACAGCTGCAGCAGGCTTTCGCCCTTGGCAGGGTCGAGCAGCTTGCCGGAGCGGATGCTCCAGCCGCTCGCCTCGATGCCGAGCTGCAATTGCGGATGCAGCGTGTAGCCGCCGGCGAGACCAAGATACAGGCGCGTGCTGCTGCGCGCGGCGGCCACCTCCGGCTGCAGCCGCAGGCTGCCGAAACCGATATCGACACTGCCCCAGTAACCCTCGCGCACAGCCGCGTCAGCCGCGTACAGCGGCGTTGCCAGGAGCGGGCCGAGCAGCACAAGCAGATAGCGCATGGCACGTTGCTTTGTCAGGGCGGGAGCGTAATTGACTATAGCACGCGGCTGCACGTCTTCCTGACGGGATAACTCGTGTGTTGGCGGCGCAACTGGCCTATGCTGGCGGCGGGATGTCATGCGTTTTGCAGGGCATCGAAAGTGGAGAGCACTATGGAAGGCATCAGCGACATCAAGATAACCGGGATAGATGAAACACGCCGGCCACGGTTGCACAAGGAGCCCTACATCAATCTGTATTTCACGCTCTCACATCAGGCCCCGGCCGCCTGGTGCGCGGATTTCAACCGGCTGTTCGGGAAACACAAGTACACGCCGAAGATTACGGAAAGCGAGGGGCGCTTCATCGAGGCCTGGGTGCGCGCGCCGGACGAGATCCCCAGCCTGCTGGCCGAGCTGAAGGCCGGGGTGAAGCAGTGCAGCGAGGAATTCATCGCCCGGATCAACGCCGCGACTGCCGCGGGCAATGCCGGTAACAAGGTCGAGGATGTCGGCGAACAGGCCCGCCTCAATGCGATCATCGCCGGACTGAAGTTTGATTGAGCCGGTCCAGGTAGCGGAGACGACATGACGGCTGTGCGGGTGCTGTATCGATACGTCTGGCATCTTGCGTGCTGTGTGCTGCTCTGTGGCGCTGTCGTCTGGAGTCCGGCCAGCGCCGCCGCAGAATGCATCGAGACGCCGCGCCTGATCGTGTGCGACCTCACGCAGGGGGCGCTGTCGCAGGAGCGCTTTGCGGCGTTGGCGCAGGGCACGGCGGCGGCCTTGCAGCAGGTGCTCGATTTCTGGTCGGCCGACGACGGCACCGCGCGCTTCGGCAAGATTCGTGTCGAGTTTGCGCCGCCGCGCCGCGGTTACTATGCCACCGAGTTCCACATGCAGCGCTCGCCGGCCGGTCGCCTGCGTGTCATCCGGGTATGGGGCGCCGTGCAGGCGCCGCAGGAGTTGGTGCACAAGCTCACGGTGGCCATTTTTCCCACCGCAGACAAGCTGGTCCGCAACATGATGGGCGGCGCCATGGAAGCCAGGCTGGGCAACCGCCAGAGTTTCCCCGGCTGCGGCTATGCCGCGGCCAGTTGGGTGCTGGCGCTGCGTGACGCCGGGGCCTATGTGCCGTTGCATGAACTGGGCAGCGGGCACGAGGCGTGGGGGATGGCGGTGGGCAGCCAGGGTTGGCTCTATGCGACGGATCGACGCCGGCAGCACGCCACCTATGCCGAGGCCGTGGCGTTCGGCGAATTTCTGCTCGACAGCCACGGCAAGGAGGCGCTGGCCCGTTTCTATCAACTGGCGCAGCGACGCGGTGAGCGGCCGTGGCAGGAGGTGTATGGCCAGCCGCTGGCGGCCCTGGAGCAGCGGTGGCTGGCACGGATGGAAGAGGAGCGCGCCACGCGCGCGGCCGAGCTCCGCGCGGTGAGCGCGCTGTGGTCGGCGGACGCGGATACCTGCCCGGCGCAACGGCCGGGCGACTAGGCCGGTCTGCCCGCCGTCCGGGGGCTACTCGGCGGTGGGTTCGGCGGCCTTTTTGGGGCTGCTCTGGCGCGGCTTCTTGCCGGTGACCACCTCGAGCAGGCGGGGGGCATGATTCTCCACCAGGGCGGTGGCGAGTTGATGGGCGCTTTCGGTAGGCAGGGTGACGCCGGCATCCTGGGCCGCCAGTTCGAGCAATTCCGCCAGGTTCTCCTGCTGCTCCAGGCGGGCATCATAGGCTTCGGCCTCGGCACGGTTGTCGAACATCGTCATCGGGTCCTTGTCGCTAGCATATTTAACGATCACAGCCATTTTTCAACGGTTCCTTCTGGGTGAGGGTGTTTCATTCCCCGCGCGGAAGCCGGCACGGAGAAGGGCGGCCGCGGATGAGTGCGGCATGGCATCGGTACAGCGGCACATACTGTATACATATACATGGATAGCTGCAAGCGCGGACAGATGGTCAGCAGCCCGGCCGCCACACGTTCTGCTGCGGAGGCGGATTTACTGGCCTGGCGCGTGATGCCGGTGTAGGGGACGAGCAGTTACGGAAAAAGAACGTTTCCCGTTTCCCGTTTCCCGTTTTCCGGGAAAAACAACGGTCAACGGTCAACGGAAAACTTAAAACTTAAAACTTAAGATTTAGAATCCCTTGCGCAGCAGGGGCAACATCTTGCCGAGGATGTCGTCCACGCCCATGCCGACCAGGTGGGTGAGGGAGACATAGGACTGCAGGGCGTTGATGCTGGCGTCTTCCTTCGACGCGGCGCGCAGCCGCTTCATGAAGTGGATGTTGACGGTCTTCAATTCGGCGTAAAGCTGTTCCAGTTCCTTCAGTTCCCAGTCCGGCTGCGCGTTGCCTTCCCGCAGGCTCAGATACTGCTTGACCAGGTAGGCGCCGGCCAGGCGGTGGAAGGTTTCCTCCAGGTTGGCGAAGGGCAGGTGGAAGTAGGCGAGGGGTTTGAGGCGGGTGAGGATCGGGCAGGCGCTGGAGGCCATGATGACGCCGAAGATCGAGTTGAGAAAGGTCTGTGAGTCGGTGTTCTTGAAATAGCTGCGCTGGCGGGTGTGGACCCAGACATCGGCGCGCTGGATGGACAGCGTCTGCACGAATTGTTCGGCGATCTCTTCGATGTCGACGGCGGCCGGGCAGTAGCGGGCGGTAGCCGGGTCGAGCGGGCAGTTGCTGCAGCGGTTGCTCTCCAGGCGGGTCCAGTCGGCATGGGGGCCGGTCGCGGCGACGGACGATGGCCGATCGATGTCGATCTCGAAGGCGTAGGAACGTCCGTCTTCCAGCTTCAGTTGGTAGGTGATGATATCCATGGGTCCCCGGTCTCGCGCGGCATGACGATTGGCGGCCAGCATAGCGCGCGGCCATGCCCGGAGACTAGGGGGCTTGCGCCATGGCCACCCCGGCGGGCGGCTGGCCGCTGCGGGTTTACTCCAGGGTTGTGCCGAACAGCGGCAGGCCGTGGGCGGCAATCTGGCGGCGCAGTGCGTCGTTGAGGTAAAGGGCCGGCACCGGCAGCTCGGTGGCGCGGCAGTGGCGGGCGATCACCGCCATGGCCTCGTCGCGGTGGCGGTATTTGGCCTTGGTCTGGAACTTGCCCTGACCGTCGGCGACACGCCATTTGTCCTGGCGCCGCTCCATGTTGAGCCAGGGCTCGCGGGTGGCGATGAGAGTGGTCTCCACCTGACAGCGAAACGGCTTGCCGAGGCGGTTCAGGGCTTGGGGGATCTCCCGGTCGTAGTGCTGCTTGATGGGCGTCAGGGCGCGCTGGTAGCGCAGCTCCTGGATGTCGCCCGGCGGCCAGGCGATGCCGTCAAAGCCGTTTTCACTGGCGTGGATCAGCATCAGCTTCGCGGCGAGGGCGGGCCATTCCTTCTTGAACGGCGCGTGGGGTACCTGGCCCCACCAGCTGGTGTCGTAGCCGTCGCGCTTGCCGTTCTGGTGCCAGTCGCTCTGGATCTCCTCGATGAACAGCAGTTTGCGCCCGGCACTGTCGCTGCGGGTGGTGGTGCGGATGTGGAGCAGCACGTTGTGGTCGAAGAAGTGGGCGCCGAAGAACACGCGCTGGTGGTCGGGCAGGCTGACCAGCCATTCGCGGTAGTCGTGGCCGCCGAACAGGGTGAGGTGGTCGAAGCGGGTATGGTGGCTGGCGCCGCTGCGGATATCGAAGTGCTCGCGGGCGTGGCGGTCCGCGGCCAGCTTGGCGTCGAGGCTGCTGGTGAAGAACAGCCGGTCGCCGCCCTCGGGATTGGGCACGGCGCGGCCGTAGGGGTCGAGGGCGAACCAGTATTTGTTCAGCGCCATGGGATGGCCGTTGTCCAGCGTCTTCACCACGCCGACGCGGTAGTTGTAACAGCTGTCCACGTAACGCTGCACGCACAGGCAGCTGGCATCGAGTTTGAGCGCCGCGCGGTATACCGCCTGATGCGGCATGCGCCGCGCCACCTCGCGGAAATTGAGCCCGCCGTCGGCGCCCCAGATCTGTTCGGTGCTGAGTTCGAGGCGGGTGTGGCGGAACTGCAGCTGGTGCAGCAGCTGCGCCTTGCTCAGCACGCTGTCCGGCGCCTGGCGCTGCAGGTAGTCCGGCAGGCCGGACCAGTGCAGCTCTTCCGCGCGCACGCCATTCTGCGTCATGTTGGCCAGGGTGGCGCGCCATTGCGCGGTAGTGGCGCGCGGTTGCGGCAGGGCGTGCAGGCGTGCACGCAGCAGGCTGAACAGGTGACGCGGCGCCGAGTACAGCCGGGTCGACAGCTGCGGCTGGCCATCGATGAGACGGCGGCGCGCCGTTTCGATCAGGCGTCGGCGGTCGTCGTGGCGGGCCCAGCGATCCAGGGCGGCCTTGTCGGCGGCGGACCAGTCGGCGGCGTGACGCACGCTGTCCAGGGTGTAGCCGGAATACTCGTAGTCGTACTCGGTCCAGCCGCTACGGGGGGTGCCGTTGTCGTCACGGTAGCGGTAGAGCACATCCACCAGGGCGTACAGCGCCTGGTGCTCCGATGCCGGGCCCACGCCCCTGTGCCGCAGGGCGTGGTACTTGGAACGGTCCGTGGACAGGTCGATGACTCTTCCGCTAGGCAATACCAACATGTGGATCTGGCCCCCAGTGCCGGGTCAAACGCTACCGTAATGTCATAGTAAATTACTCATGTATTGACGAGAGTGCAACCCGGCAAATCGTCGGGCCATGGCGCGTGGGAGCTGCCCCCGGCAAGAGCGACTACTATTAAGGCCTTACACCGCCGCCACATGAAAGGGAGCTCACGACCATGTCAGAGACGACGCCGGGCGCAACACCCAAGACCGCATTCCTGGTGGTGCATGGCATCGGCCAGCACGACAAGTACGACACCCTGGCGGGATTCGCCGCCGGCCTGCTGCAATCCATGGACGGCACCCCGGCATTACAGCGGGTGCTGGTGCCCGTGGGCGAGGGCGTGGACAGCGCCCTGACACTGTCCACGCCCGGGCGGCAGGTGGATATCTTCGAGTATTACTACCAGCCCCAGCTGCAGCGCAGTGTCGCCGCCGCCGATGTGAGCGCCTTCGTGTTCCACACCATCCGGCGCGTCCGGGCGGCGTACCGCAAATATGACTTCCCCGGCAAGCGCGAGGAGCTGCGGCGCAGGCAGGCGGCAAAGGAGCCGGCCGATGCCGAGCTGATCGCGTGGCACTATATGCTCAGGCACGGCAAGACCCGTGCCTCGGCCCTGCTGGCGCTGCCGCTCATCGGGCTGTACCGCCTGTGGAGCATCGCGCCGGGAATGCTGCAGCGGCCGCTGGAGTGGCTGGGGTCGTGGCTGCTCGAGACCTATGTGCTGGAGGTGTTCGGCGATCTGGTCGCCTACCTGGCCATCAACCCGAAGGCGCGCCTCCACAGCAAGCGCAATGAAATCCTCACCGGCTGTGCCCAGCGCATCGAGCACCTGCTGGGCGCGGGCTATGACGAGGTAGTGGTGGCGGGCCATTCCCTGGGCAGCGTGGTGGCCTACGATGCCCTCAGCCTGGTTGCCCGCCATGCGGCCTGCGGTCTGTTCGACGAGACCCGGTGCGACCGACTCAAGGGCTTCATCACCTTCGGCTCCCCCCTCGACAAGGTGGCCCTGGTGTTCTGGCCGACGGCGGAGGTGGGGAGCTGTGCCGGCACGGCCTGGGACGTGCGCCACGACGCGATCTACGCCGGCATGCTGCCGCACTTCTACGGCATGCGCAGCGCATGGGTGGAGAAGCAGCTGAAGTCGCCCGTCGCGCAGCCGGACAGCACGGTATTCGATGGCGTGCACTGGGTGAACTATTACTGCGACCGTGACCTCGTCTCCGGCTATCTGGACGCCTACGACGGCGTGGAGAACCGCAAGATCGGTATCGCCGATCAGGACATCCATTTGTTCAAGGCATTTTCCCAGCACAGCATCTACTGGGCCAGCAGCGAGATGTTCGACGGGTTGGTGGCGGAGTTCATCCGCCATGAGCGCATCAGTGCCGTCGGCGGAGCGGAGGCAGGGCCGTCGCCGCTCACGCATCGGCTCTTCCAGGAGCGGCAGCGGCCGCTGCTCCTCGGCCACCGCGGCGTGCCGCTGCTGCACCAGGAAAACACCCTCGCCGGCCTGCGCCGGGCACTGGAGCTGGGCATCGACGGCGTGGAGTTCGATGTGTTCAAGACGCGGGACGGCAGGATCGTGGTCTTTCACGACGAGGATACCGAGCGCCTCACCGGAGTGAAGGGCAATATCACCGCGATGACCTGGGACGAGGTGTCGCGCCTGCGCATCCAGCGCCGCATCGACATGGGGGACGACCGCCTGATCGAGTATCCGGATGAGGAGCGCATCCCGCTGCTTGAAGAAGTGCTGGAGGAGTTCCGCGGCAAGCTGCTGATGAACATCGAAATGAAGGCCTATGCCCCGAACTGGGGCCGGCGCCATACCGGCACCGAGGTGGCCCGTGTCATCCGCCGCTGCGGCGCCCAGGACTCGGTGGTGGTCACCTCGTTCGATTTCTTCATGCTCTACTACCTGGAGCGCGAACTGCCCGGTCTCCATTCCGGCTTCGCCTATGACGACGGCATGATGGCCAATGCCGCCGGAGAGTGGCTGCGGCGCTTTCCGGAATTTGCCGGCGACCTCGCCCTCGCCCCCGGCAATCAGAACGACCTCAGCTTCCTCAACTTCGTGCTCGAGGGCAATGCCGTCGGCAAGGCCATCGGTTCGACCCTGGTGGATGTGGAATACACCCTCATCGACACCGACACCGTGGCGCGCTTTCACGCCAAGGACATGCTGGTGGGTGCCTATACGGCGTTCCCGCTGGACACCCGCTACGTGCGCTACCCGGAGGAGGATCAGGTGGAGGTGGTGCGGCGCCTGACGGAGCGGCGCGTGGACTGGATCGAGACCGACGACCCGGAGCGGGTGCTGGAGCTGTATGCGCGCGGCGTGGTGTAACGTTCCGCGCCTTTGACCGTCAGGGGAGGGCCGCAGCAGTGGCCGGCGAGGCGCCGTCGGCATGCAATACGGTGGCGAGCAGGCGCTTCAACTTGTCCGCCTGTACCGGCTTGTGGATGACCGCATTCATGCCGGCGGCCAGACACGAGACCTGCTGTTCCGGTAGCACGTGGGCCGTCAGGCCGATCACCGGGACCGCGACGCCGTCGGTACGCAGGCGGCGCGTGACCTCCAGCCCGTCCATCTCGGGCATGCCCAGGTCCATCAGGATCAGGTCGAACGGCTCCTCCCTGACACGGCTCAGGGCCGCCGCGCCGTTGTCGACGGCCACCACCTGATGGCCGTCGCGTGACAACAGGGTAGCGGCGACCAGACGATTGATGGCGTCGTCATCGACTACCAGGATGCGCAGCGGCGGCAAGGCCAGTCCTTCGTCCTCTGCAGCGAGTTGGGGCAGCGGGGCGCCGGCGGGCAGCGTCAGCTCCACCACGAAGCGGCTGCCCTGTCCCGGTTCGCTCTCGACCCGAATGTCGCCGCCCATCAGCTGGACCAGCTCATGCACGATGGCGAGGCCGAGTCCGCTGCCGCCGTAGCGGCGCGCGATGGAACTGTCGGCCTGGTGGAAGCGATCGAACAGGTGTTGCTGCGCCTCGGTGTCCATGCCGATGCCGCTGTCGCTGACGGTGAAGCGCAGCCGGTGCTCTGCGCCCTGCAGGGTCAGACACTCCACCTGCAGCTGCACCGTGCCCCGTTCGGTGAACTTGACGGCATTGCCGAGCAGGTTCAGCAGGACCTGGCGCAGGCGCCCCGGATCGCCCGTCAACACCTGCGGCAGCTGCGGGTCAATGGTCAGTTGCAGCCGCAGTCCCTTCTTCTCGGCCTGCGCCTGCAACAGAAAGACCAGCTCCTCCAGCAGGGCGCGTGGCTCGAAGTCACTCTGTTCCAGCCTGATGCGACCGGCCTCGACGCGGGAGTAGTCAAGGATGTCGTCCAGCAGGCGGAGCAGGGCGCTGCCGCTCTGGCCGATGTGTTCCAGGTATTCGCGCTGCTGCCCGTCGAGACGGGTGCCGCGCAACACGTCGACCATCCCCAGCACGCCGTTGAGCGGGGTGCGGATTTCGTGGCTCATGTTGGCGAGGAAGGTCGACTTGGCGGCATTGGCCGCCTCGGCGGCGTCCTTTTCCCGGCTCAGGCGGCGTACCCGATCGGCCAGGGCCAGGGAGAGGAAAAACATTTCAAACAGGATCGCCCACACCCCCCACACGCCGGCGTCGATGCTGAGTTCGGTCATTCCCAGCACCCCCAGCATGCCCTTGGTGGTCAGGGCGAGCATGCCGCCCCAGCCGATGAGGATGTAACGCGCCTCGGGCTTGTCGCGGGCAATGCCGGCAATCGCCGCGGCGAGCACCAGCAGTGCGAGCAGCAGATGGCTGAGGCGGATCACCGTGAAAAAGACATGCGGCTCCAGCACCAGCAGCGACAGCGGGGCCAGCAGCACGGCGCCGATGAACATGCGGTAGAGGCGGGCCAGGCGCGGTGCCAGCCGTGGCAGATCGAGGAAGAAGTAGATGAACAGCGCACCGCACAACACGCCGATGCCGATGCCGGGGATGTTGAGCAGCAGGTAGCGCTCGAGGACCGGCAGACCGGCGCCGACCATGCCCAGGGCGGTGAGCAGGTAGACCAGATGGCCGCTGGCATGGCCGACGTAATAGAGATAGGTGGTCAGCCGCAGGCTGAGGCCGAGAAACAGGTTGTAGCAGATGAGGGCGGCCATGGCGCCGGCGCCGGCCCAGATGGCGAGCATGTGGAAACGGGATTCGGCGCTGGCGACAGCTGCGGGTTTGATGAAGATCAGGCCGCGGTGCGCGACCGCGGTCTCCAGGCGCAGCACCACGGTGTGGCGGCTGCCGTGCGGCAGCACGATGGGGAAATGATGGCCGATGGTGTAGTCGGCCTGCCCGGAGCGACCCAGGGCCAGCAGGTCCACCGCCGTATGCAGCACCTGTGTGGTCCCGGCAAAGAGAAACAGCTCGGCCCGTTCGATGGAGGTATTGCCCAGGTGCACTACCCAGTTGCTTTCGCTGCCCGGATTCTCCACCTCGGCCACCCACCAGTAACCGCGGGTGGCGATGTCGACCCCCGGGTGTTGCGGCACTGCGGCCTGCTGCAGCGCCTGTGCCGCATCCCACTCCCGCGTTGGGTCGCTGAGCAGAACGGGGCCGCGCACGATGGGAGAGGGGCTGTCATAAAACGGTGTGGTGCCCAGCCAGGCCACCAGCTGAAACAGCAGCAGCAACAGCACTGCCCGCATGGTCACGCGCGTGGTGGTTTGCATTCCGTTGCCCTGTGTTCCATCGCATTCATGCCGAATGGCGCTTGCCCACCTCTGACAAGGGGAAACAATCCCGCATATATTGTCGGCTGATTATACGGCGGATTA
Source organism: Gammaproteobacteria bacterium (assembly GCA_024709225.1). Classification (GTDB taxonomy): domain Bacteria; phylum Pseudomonadota; class Gammaproteobacteria; order Thiohalomonadales; family Thiohalomonadaceae; genus Sulfurivermis. Next base: position 62,398 of record JANJXC010000038.1, read on the forward strand.
CGCTAAAGGCGAGGACCAGAATTTTGACCGCCTGCACGATTGGGATTTACCCTTACAGCACTTCCCCCTTCTGCGCGCAGATGAGGCACAGGCATGAGCAGCACGAATTTCGCAGTAGTCTTCGCCGGCCAGTTGGTCGAGGGCGCCAATGCCGCACAGGTGCAGGCCAATTTTTGCCAATTGTTCAAGGTCGATGCCGCCAAGGTGGCGCCGATGTTCAGCGGCAAGCCGGTAACCATCAAGAAGGGCGTCGACGAGGCGACGGCGAAGAAATATCAGCAGGCGCTGTTGCGGGCCGGCGCGCTGTGCCAGATCGTCGACCTGGCGGCCGCCGCGGCATCTCCCGCCGCGCCGCTGTCATCCCCTGCAGCGAGTCCTGCGGCAGCCCCATCGGTACCCGCGCTCGACGCCAGCCTGGCGGCACCGGGTACGTTGCTTGCGGAGGCGCGGCCGGTGGCGCCCCTGCAGGTGGACACCTCGCACCTGAGCATGGGGGCGGTGGGCGAGACCCTCGTCGAACCGGCCCCGGCCGCCGAGTTCCGCGCCGACCTCAGCGCGCTGTCCATGGCCGAGGTGGGGGCGCAGCTGGTGGCGCCGAGCAGCGTCGAGGCGCTGCAGATCGATGTCAGTGCCTTGACCATGGCCGAGCCCGGGGTGGTGTTGAAGGAGCCGGAGCCGGTGGCACCGGCGCAGATCGATACCAGCAAGATCAGTCTGGCCTGAAGAGCGATTTCGAATCCATCAGCCGTCACTCGCAGCGGGCACGGTCCGCCCTATGAAGCAGCAGGAGTGAGATGGATAGCTATGCGGAACACTGACGGGTAAATATTTCTACCCGTGTAAGCCGCTGCTGCCCCCGCGGCCTACAGCGTTTCCTTGTAGCGAGCATAGAGCTGGGTCACGCGGCGCACATAGTTGCGCGTCTCCGCATAGGGCGGGATGCCGCGGTAGCGCTCCACCGCGTCGGGGCCGGCATTGTAGGCGGCGGCGGCCAGGCGGATATCGTTGCGGTAGCGTGCCAGCAATTCCTTCAGCAGGCGGCTGCCGCCGTCCAGATTCTGGTGGACATCATAGGGGTTGCGCACGCCCAGTGTGCGCTGGGTCTTGGGCATGAGCTGCATCAGCCCCTGGGCGCCGGCGCGGGACACTGCCCGGTGATTGAAGTTGGATTCGGCATGCACCACGGCGCGCACCAGGGCCGGCTCCAGGCCGTGCCGCTCGGCCGCCTGCCGGATCGGGTGGTGATAATCGCGATGGTTCAGCGCCACACGGCTGCTCCAGTCGGAGCCCGACAGCGTGCAGCCGAGATAGCTCAGCAGACAGTTCGGCTCCAGTTTTTCGTAACGGCCGCTGCGGGGTTTTTCTGCGCTGTAGGTTACCGTGCCGTCGGCGGCGGTGTATTTGTAGATCTCGGTGGCCACGGCGGTATGGGTCGCGAGCAGCAGCACAGCCCACAGCCCCAGTGGTGAACGCCGGGTGGTAGTGCGCTGGTCTCGGTGTCGCGATACGTTCATCTGCTTGCCATTCTGCCGTGTGTCGCTGTCATTCAGTGTATACCGGAGGCGCTCAACTGACAGCCTGCACGGTGCCCAATGCGGTCGATATCTCATCCAGGATGGCCGGGTCATCGATGGTGGCAGGCATGGCGTACGGTTGGTGATCGGCAATCTTGCGCATCACACCGCGCAGGATCTTGCCGGAGCGGGTCTTGGGCAGACGCTTGACCACCACTGCGTGACGGAAACAGGCCACCGGGCCGATGCGTTCACGCACCAGGACGACAAGCTCCCGCTCGATGGCCGCGGCATCGCGCACCGCACCGGCCTTGAGCACCACCAGGCCCAGCGGCACTTCACCCTTGAGATCATCGGCAACGCCGATCACCGCACATTCGGCCACATCGGGATGGGCGGCGAGCACCTCTTCCATGGCGCCGGTGGAGAGACGATGGCCGGAGACGTTGATGATGTCGTCGATGCGGCTCATGATCCACAGATAGCCGTCCTCGTCCTTGTAGCCCGCATCGCCGGTGAGGTAGTAGCCGGGCGCCGCAGAAAGATAGGCGCTCACATAGCGCTGGTCGTTGCCCCACAGGGTCAGCAGGCCGCTGGGCGGCAGGGGCAGCCTGATCATGATGCGGCCGATGGCGCCGGCCGGCAGCGGCTGGTTGTCGTCGCCCAGCACCTGCACGTCGTAGCCGGGCACGGCGCAGGACGGTGAACCCGGCTTCACCGGCAAGGCCTCGATGCCCATGCAGTTGGCGGCGATGGCCCAGCCGGTCTCCGTCTGCCACCAGTGATCGATCACCGGAACCTGCAGCTTTTCCTGCGCCCATTGCAGTGTCGGCGGGTCGCAGCGCTCGCCGGCGAGGAACAGGGTGCGGAAGCGCGACAGGTCATAGCGGGCGAGATGGGTCGCCTCGGGGTCTTCGCGCTTGATGGCGCGGAAGGCGGTGGGCGCGGTGAACATCACGTCGACACCGTGTTCGGCAATGACGCGCCAGAAGGCTCCGGGGTCCGGAGTGCCCACCGGCTTGCCCTCGTAGAGGACGGTGGTGCAGCCCTGCAGCAGGGGGCCATAGCAGATGTAGGAGTGTCCCACCACCCAGCCCACGTCGGAGGCGGCCCAGAACACCTCGCCCGGCTGCACGCCATAGACATTCGCCATGCTCCACTGCATCGCCACCGCATGGCCGCCGGTGTCGCGCACTACGCCCTTGGGCTGGCCTGTCGTACCGGAGGTATAGAGGATGTAAAGCGGGTGGGAGGACTCCACCGGCACGCAGGCGGCGGGTTCGGCGCTGTCGACGATGGCGTGCCATTCCACGTCGCGGCCCGCGATGAGCGTGCCGGGCTCCTGCGGCCGCTGCAGGATGATGCAGTGTTCCGGCGTGTGTTCCGCCTGCTCGATGGCCGCATCCAGCAGCGGCTTGTAGTGCACGATGCGGTTCGGCTCGATGCCGCAGGAACCGGCGACGATGAGCTTCGGTTGGGCGTCGTCGATGCGGGTGGCCAGCTCGCGTGCCGAAAAGCCGCCGAACACCACCGAATGGATGGCACCGATACGCGCGCAGCCGAGCATGGCGACGAGCGCCTCCGGCACCATGGGCATGTAGATGATCACGCGATCGCCGGTCGTCACGCCGAGCTTGCGCAGGGCGCCGGCGAACTGCGCCACGCGCTGCTGCAACTGGCGGTAGCTGATGGTTTCCTGGCTGGCGGTCACCGGACTGTCGTAGATGATCGCCGCCTGTTCGCCGCGGCCGCTCTCCACATGGCGGTCCACGGCGTTGTAGCAGGTATTGAGGTGGCCACCGGCAAACCAGCGGTAGAAGGGCGGGTTGCTCTGGTCCAGCACCTGCTGCCAGGGACGGTCCCAGTGCAGCGCATTTGCCGCCTCCGCCCAGAACCCTTGCGGATCCGCCATGGACCGTTGGTAAATTTCCCGATAACTCATTGTGCCCCCAACCAGACCTGTCGTTATTGTAGGTACGCCGGCAATACCGCTGCTCGCGGCCAGCCCGGCATCGTAAATCACCCCGGCGGGGGCGAAAAGGGTGCGGGCGGACTTTTCCGCCCCGCGCGGTGTTGGCCGCCGGCAGCACATGCAGGCTTGCGGCCATGCCGAGGGGCCTTGGGCCGTGGCCGGGAGGAGGGAGGGGGAGCACCTCATCTGCCGGGATGAAATATACACCTGCCCGTGTATCGAATTGCGTAATCACATTTATTACAGAATAATCCTCCGGACAGTGTGCTGCGTGGTTTGTCCGGGGGCGGTGTTAACCGCCATCCGGCCTGTGTGGCGCCGCGGAAACCATCTGACAAACATGTGGCTGTCCAGGCAGGCCGGGCGGCCAGCGGTGTGGGTGCAGCGGACCCCATCGAGTGACTGCCATGCACTTCAGCCATTCCCCACGGACGCGGTATAGCTGGCTGGAGTCGCCTGAGGCAGCGCAGGGGATAGCAATTGACCGTGTCCAATCAGCATACCCGCAAGAGGATTCTGGCGGATATCTTCCACAATGAGGTGACTGCCTGGGTCGTCCTGGTGGTGTCGCTCGTCATCACCCTGCTCGGCGCATACATCGCCCAGGTGTATGTGGAGCAGCGCGCCGTCGATCGGTTCCGTTTCGAGGTGGAGGATGCGCGTCAGCGCATCGCCAAACGCATGCTGGAGTACGAGCAGGTGTTGCGCGGCGCCGTCGCACTCAATATCACCCATCAGACGCTGGTGAGCCGGCAGCAGTGGCGCGATTACGTCACAGCCCTGGATATCCATACCTACTTCCCCGGCATTCAGGGCATCGGCTTTGCACTCATGCTGGGGCCGGAGGCGGTGCCGCCGCATGAGGCCGCGATCCGCGCCGACGGTTTCCCGGATTATCGAATCCGGCCGCCAGGGGCACGGGAGCAATACAGTTCGATCATCTATCTGGAACCGTTCGACTGGCGCAACCAGCGTGCCTTTGGCTATGACATGTATTCCGAGCCGGTGCGTCGTGCTGCCATGGAGCAGGCGCGGGACACCGGCCGGCCGGCGATTTCCGGCCGTGTTGTTCTGGTGCAGGAGACGGCGCAGGATGTGCAGGCCGGATTTCTGATGTACCTGCCTTATTACCGCAGCGAGCGGCCGCCGAGCAATGTGGAGGAGCGGCGGCAGGCGCTGATCGGCTATGTCTACAGTCCCTTCCGCATGGCCGATCTGATGCGGGGCATCCTGGGCAGCACCACGCCGGATCTCGGCTTTGTCCTGTACGACGGTAACGGCGCACTGACGGCCGACACCCTGCTGTACGAGTCCAATCCCGAGTCTGCCGCCTACCAGCCGAGCCACAGCCTCACGGTGCCCATCGACTTGAACGGGCGCACCTGGACCGCCACCTTCCACAGCCGGCCGGCCTTCGATACGGCCATGGCCTCGAGCCAGCCGCTGCTCATCGGTATCGGCGGCTTCATCGTCGATATCCTCCTGTTCACCATCATCATGTCGCTGGCCGGCGAGCGGCGGCGGGTACAGGTCAAGGCCGAGCAGATGACGGCCGAGTTGCGCACCTCCACCGAGCGTCTGCATCTGGCGCAGGAGGCGGCCGGCATCGGCACCTGGGACTACAACATCGCCGACAGCAGTCTGCTCTGGGATGAGCGGATGTGCAGTATTTTCGGCGCCCGCCGCAGCGAACTGAGCGGCACCTACGCCGACTGGGCCAGCCGGGTGCATCCGGATGACCTGGCACAGGCGAGCCAGGAACTGCAGGCGGCCATTGAGGGAGTGCAGGGCTTCAACACCCAGTTCCGCATCGTCTTGCCCCGCGGCGAAATACGGATGATCGAGGCCCATGCCGTGGTGCTGCGCGATGATGCCGGACGGCCGCAGCATGTGGTCGGTATCAATCGTGACATCACCGAACGTGCCCGCACCGAGGAGCGCCTGCGTCTGGCGGCCAGCGTATTTGATCATGCCCATGAAGGTATCATCATCACCGACGCCAGCGAGCGCATCCTCGAGGTGAACCCTACATTTACCGAACTCACCGGCTATGGTCGTGATGAAGTGATCGGGCAGACTCCGCGCATCCTGCAGTCCGGACAGCAGGAGCGCGCGTTTTACATCGACCTCTGGGCTCAGCTCGGCGCCAAGGGTTACTGGCGCGGCGAGGTATGGAACCGGCGCAAGAACGGCGAGATTTTCGCCGAGCTGCTCACCATCTCGGCCGTATACGGCCAGGAGCGGCAGGTTACGCACTATGTCGCCACCTTTTCCGACATCACCATCATCAAGGAGCAGCAGCACAGCCTGGAGCGCATGGCGCTCTACGATGCGCTGACCCAGCTACCCAACCGGGTGCTGTTGTCCGATCGCATGTTGCGGGCCATGGCTCATGCCCGCCGCAATCACAATCTGCTGGCGGTGTGCTACCTCGACCTCGATGGCTTCAAGCCGGTCAACGACCATTATGGTCACGAGGCTGGTGATCAATTGCTGGTGCAGGTGGCGCAGCGCCTCAACAGCCACCTGCGCGAAGATGATGGCGTGGCGCGCCTGGGGGGCGATGAATTCGTGCTTCTGCTCGGTGGCATCGACAGCATCATGGAATGCGAACAGGCACTGGAGCGCCTGCTGCGCACCATCGCCGCCACCTACACCCTAGCCGATGGTCACACCCTGAATATTTCGGCCAGTATCGGCGTCACCCTGTATCCCACGGATAATGCCGAGCCCGACGCCCTGTTGCGCCACGCCGACCAGGCCATGTATCAGGCCAAGCAGGGCGGGCGCAACCGCTACCATCTGTTCGACCCCGAACGCGATCGCCTGACCCGAGCCCACAGCGAGCAGCTGTCCCGTATCGAGGCCGCGCTGCGCGACGGTGAACTGGAGCTGTACTACCAGCCCAAGGTCGACATGCGTGCCGGTCGTGTCACCGGTGCCGAAGCGCTGATCCGCTGGCAGCACCCGGAACATGGCCTGCTGCCACCGGCACAGTTCCTGCCGATTATCGAGGACACCCCTTTCGCCATCCGTCTCGGCGAATGGGTGCTGCGTACCGCCCTGGCGCAACTGTCGGACTGGCTCCGCCAGGGCCTGGAGCTCGGCATCAGCATCAACATCGCGGGCAATCATCTGCAACACAGCGGCTTTGTCGCAGATTTGGCCCGCCTGCTGGCGGAGCATCCCCATGTGCCGCCGCGGCTTGTTGAGCTGGAGGTGCTGGAGACAGCGGCATTGCAGGACATTGCCCAGGTCTCGTCGATCATTGCGCAGTGCCGCAAATTGGGCGTTACCATCGCCATAGACGATTTCGGTACCGGCTATTCCTCGCTGACCTACCTCAAGCGCCTGCCGGTCGACACGCTGAAGATAGATCAATCCTTCGTGCGCGACATGCTCGCCGACCCCGAGGATTTCGCCATCATCGAAGGCATCATCGGCCTGACCCAGGCCTTCCGCCGCCAGGTGGTAGCGGAGGGCGTGGAAACTGATGAGCACGGCGCCTTGCTGCTGCGTCTGGGCTGCGATCTGGCCCAGGGCTACGGCATAGCCCGGCCCATGCCGGCGGCCCAGCTACCCGCCTGGGTCAGGGAATACCGGCAACATCCGGCCTGGGCGCAGGCCGGCCAGCGGCGCTGGCTGCGGGAGGACATGCCGCTGCTGAGCGCGGCCCTGGAGCATAGTCGCTGGGTGGATGATCTGATTGCGATACTGGATGTGGACAGTGCGGCGCTGCAGCCACCGGAGCTGGACCAGCACAAATGCCGTTTTGGCCAGTGGTATGATGGTCCCGGTCAGGAGCGCTATGGCCACATGGATGCGTTCCGTGCCATCGCTGCCCTGCATGCCGAAACCCATCGACTTGGCGGGCAACTGGTTACGCTGGCCCGTGAGGGGCAGCATGCGGCAGCCCTGGCGCGTATCGATGAACTCAAGGCCTTGCGCGGCGAAATCCATGTGCGTCTGCACACCTTGCAGAGCGCCCTGGAATGAGTGGTGATCTGCCACACTTGCGGTGCGGGACCACCGTCACCATTTATCGAGCACGGGCTGCACATGCGAATAGCCATGCAAAAACAATGTTAATGACGGACGAGTATTTTGGCTCGCTTACATATCCCGCATGACATAAGATGATTCGCGACAGTCTGTAAGGAACACAGCCGACAGGACGCTAGTGATGGCGCATAACTCAACGACCCGGGAACTCCCAGCCGATTTGCAGCGCATGCTGTTCGAACATGCCAGTGATGCCATGTTTGTGCTCAGCGAGCAGGGCAAGATCATCACCGTCAACCAGACGGCATGCGACTATCTGGGGTACAGCAAGGAAGAGTTGCTGAATACACCGCCGCAGAATATCGTCGCCCCTGAATACGCCACCAGTTTTCCTGAACGCATCGTTCGCATCAAGCGTGAAGGGCAGTGTACCTTCGAGATGGTACATATCCATCGTGATGGCAGACGCATTCCGGTTGAAATGCATTCGCGCCTGGTCAACCATCTTGGCTGCAATGTAATCCTCACCATCTGCCGGGATATCAGTGCGCGGAAAAATGTGGAGATGGAATACCGCTCCATAATCCAGGCCGCCGGCGATGGGTACTGGGCCGTGCGCGCAGCCGATGCGCGCATCGTTGACGTCAACGATACCTTCTGCCGCATGGTCGGCTATTCACGTGATGAATTGCTGTCCATGACCATCTCCGATCTGGAAGCGCTGGAGTCTCCCGAGGAAACTGCAGCACATATCCACAAGATCATCGCCCAAGGCCATGATCTGTTCGAGACCCGGCAGCGCCGCAAGGATGGCCGATTGCTCGATCTGGAGATCAGCGTCAGTTATGCCGAGACCGCCGGCGGCATGTTCTTTATATTTGCGCGCGACATCAGCGCACGCAAACAGCAAGAGGCAGAAGCCAAACTGGCGGCCCTGATCTTCAGCGCCAGCACGGCCTCCATCATGGCGACCGACGCGGACAACCGTATCGTCGCGGTCAACCCGGCCTTCACCCGCACCACGGGCTATGAACTGCATGAGGTTATCGGCAAAAATCCCCGCCTGCTTCAGTCCGGACGCCAGGACCATGCGTTCTATCAAGCCATGTGGCAAGCACTGGCGGAGAGCGGGCATTGGGAGGGGGAGTGGTGGAATCTGCGCAAGAATGGCGCCGAGTATGCCGAACAGGTCACGATGAATGTGGTACGCCATCATGACGGCAGTGTCTACCGTTATGTAAAGATTTCTTCCGATATCACCGAGAAGAAAAAGCTCGATGACCAGATCTGGCGTCAGGCCCATTATGATACGGTGACCAGCCTGCCGAATCGGCGCCTGTTTCACTCGCAGCTCGCCGCTGAAATCAGGCGTTGTCGTGAGCGGCGACAGCTGCTGGCCTTGTACTTCATTGACCTGGATGGATTCAAGGAAGTGAACGATACCTACGGCCATGATGCGGGCGATCAACTGCTGGTGCAGGCAGCACAGCGTATTGCACGCAGTATCCGCGGCACTGATACCGTCGCCCGGCTGGGCGGGGATGAATTTACCGTGATGCTGTCCGGCCTGACCGATGCCCACCGCGTCGAACCGCTCGGTCGCCAGATCCTCGACCTGCTGGCGCACCCGTTCACGCTGGATGGTGCCGAGGTATGCATTTCCGCCAGCATCGGCATCGCTCTCTATCCCAATGATGCGGTTGATGTCGATGATCTGATGAAGCAGGCCGATCAGGCCATGTATGCCGCCAAGAACGGCGGCAAGAATACCTTGCGTTATTTCAATAAGCCCGACTCACTGCGGAAGTGAGCTTCGTGCTGGCGGCAATATGGCCGCACCAGCTTTAGCATTGAGCACGGGGTCGAATTGCGCCGCGACGCGCTGGAGAGGAATCAGTTGCAGATCTGGGTGGACGCCGATGCCTGTCCCGTAGTCATCAAAGATATTTTGTTTCGTGCTGCGGAGCGCGTGCAGATTCCGTTGACGCTGGTGGCCAACAAGCCACTGCGCACGCCGCCATCGCGGGTCGTGCGCTCGATCCAGGTGGCAGCGGGATTTGACGTGGCCGACGACCATATTGTGGCGCAGGTGCAGCCCGGGGATTTGGTGATTACGGCCGACATTCCTCTGGCCGCCGGTGCCATCGAGCGCGGCGCCCATGCCTTGAGCCCGCGTGGCGAACTCTACACCCCGGACAATATCCGCGAGCGCCTGACGATGCGTGATTTCATGAGCCAGTTGCGTGAAAGCGGTATACAAACCGGCGGTCCGGCAGCCTTGTCGCTGGCCGATCGCCAGTTGTTTGCCAATCAGCTCGATCGGCTGCTGGTGCAAAGGCAGCGCAGGACCTGACGGTCGCAACAGCGCTATTGCGGAGTGGTGTCTTTCAGACGGAAGTAGTCACCGACCACCTGATCAATCTCTTCCAGAGACAGCGGCGGCTCATGGGCGGCGTTGGCGTTCTTGTAGCAGACGAAGGCATAGGCCTGCGGCTCATCACTGCCGTCCAGACGCCATTGCGTGCGGAATTCCGAGGTGTCGTTCATTACGTAGGTTACATCCCATGTTACATGGGCAAGACGGAATTCGCGCGGGGTCAGCTCCAGATCGGCGTCAGGTTTCTGCTGCAATTCCAGTGCGCAGTAGGCCCGATAGCGGTTGATGCCGTCGGAGCCAAAAAAGCCGAAACCCCGGTGAATCTGGCCATCCTGAAAATACACCCGCAAGACGCCCGCTCGGAACTGCAGCGGGCGCTCAAGCGAGAGTAGGGTGCCTGCGGGGACCTGGTGCAGAAAGCGTGGCGGGTGGTCACTGGCCGTGGTCGCGCAGCCGGACAGCAGCAGGGGGCATAGTAATAACCAGGTACGCATGATTGCACTGTTCTCCTTCTGGACTCGAGTCGATTATACCGCCGGTTCGGTACATGGTGGTTGGCAACGGCAGCAGGATGCCGGTATCCTGCTGCCGTATCATTCCACCCGAACGGGGTACGCAACCGTGGAATTCTCCGACAGCAGTCCTCGGAAAGAGCAGGCGCTGATTCAATCGATCGTCAACGCCGAGCTCATCTTTCAGCGCCACCTGCCGTCTGCAGGGAACAGCCCTCCGGTGGTCGCGTTGTCACGGGACCTCGGTGCCGGCGGTGCGGAAATTGCCCGGTTGCTGGCGGAGCGGCTGGGGGTTGAAATATTCGATCGGCAGATTCTAGAGCGTGTCGCGGCACAGTCCCATCTGGGTGCCGAACAGTTATCATCCATGGACGACAAGGCCGGCGTCGACAAGGTGACGACCTGGATCCGTGGGCTGTTCAGCAGCCACACCGCCTATCCAGAATCCTATCGCTATCACCTGGTCAACGTGATCCTCGGTATCTGCCAGAGCGGCGGCGTCATCATGGGCCGCGGGGCTCATGTCATTCTGGCGACACGGCCGGCTTTTCGCGTACGCATCGTCGGTGGTGCCGAGAACTGTGCCGAACGCATCGCCAGCCGTGAAGGCCTGAGCCTGAATGAGGCGCGTGCAAAGGCACACCAAGTGAATACAGAGCGCGAAGACTATCTGTTCAACATGTTCAAGCGCCACCTGCATGATGCCAGCCTGTTCGACCTGGTCATCAACACCGACAAGTTTCCCGACATGGAAACGGTCGCCGAGCTGATCCTGGTCGCCATGGCGCAGGCCGGCCATCGGGTTCCTCCGCAGCAGGGAGCGGCGCCGTGATCAACACCGACAAGACCTTCCTTCTCAATATCGCAAGCCTGGAGCGCGCCATCTATTCCGGCCCGGCTCACAGGGTATCGGTACTGTCGGTCAACGGAGAACTGGGCATCCTGCCGCGTCATTCGCCGCTGCTGGCCGGCCTGTTGCCGGGCGAGGTACGCATCATTCAGGCGGACGGCACGGAAGAGTTCGTCTATGTCTCCGGCGGCCACATCGAAGTCCTGCCGCACATGGTTACTATCCTGGCGGACACTGCATTGCGCGGCGAGGATATTAACGAGGCGGCCGCGCTGGAAGCCAAGAAACGGGCCGAAAAAACCATCCGTACCAGCCCGCTGTATACCGACCGCGACCAAGCCCAGCTCGAATTGATCAAGGCACTGGCCCAGCTCAAGGCGCTGGAGCACACCCGACGCAGCAGGAAGCGGGGCGGCATATGACCCGGCACGGGTTTGTTTCCGCCTATGTGGCGGCGGGACGGGGATTTATACGCTGGAGCTTGACCACGAATCATGACTATTTCACACGCACATCATATTTAACATAATATACATTATGCGCAATATGTCCCTGTGGCAGAGCGGCTGCCCCAGCACGGTTTCTGTCTCGGGTTAGTCAACCATCTGACTGAATCAGAAAGAGATTTGGCATGGAACGGCAAAAGTTAGCTTTGATCCGCAATTACTCTATAATGCGACCTTCATGCACAACATCGTCCGTGTCATGGCGTTGCATTTGCATAGTGCTGACGTGCGATTGACCTAAACCTGTCCGGAAATCCTGTAGCAACGACATGGCTGAAACCAGAACACGGGTCGAGTCCCAATACCTTCGGAATTATGTACCGCTTTCCGAACTGACCCAGGACAACCTGCAGGAACTCTCGCGCGGCACCTTCGTGGAGCAGATCGGCGCGGGTCAGACGCTATTCAAAAAAGGCGACACGGATAACCGCTCCTATTACATCCTCGGCGGCGAAATCGAGCTGGATACCGGCGATGGCTCGCCGCCGCGGGTGGTCGCCGGCGCCACACCGGCCTCCCGTTTCCCGCTGGACCATCACCGGCCGCGCCAGGCCACGGCCAAGGCACGCACCCAGGTATTTTATTTTCAGGTCGACAACAATCACCTCGACCTGCTGCTGACCTGGGGCCAGAACGCCGGCTACATGGTGGCCGAGATTGACAACAGCGCCGAGGAGGCGGATGACGGCGACTGGATGACGCATATGCTGCGCTCCAGCATTTTTCATCGCATCCCCGCCTCGAATATTCAGGCCGTGTTCATCAAGATGGAGGCGCATCCGGTCCGCGCCGGCGATGTCGTGATCAAGCAGGGTGATGAAGGCGATTATTACTATTACATTAAGCAGGGCCGTGCCGTAGTGACCCGGCTCACCAAGACTGGCCAGACCATCAAGCTCGCGGAGCTGGAGGCCGGCAGCAGTTTCGGTGAGGAGGCCTTGATCTCGGATACCAAACGCAATGCCAATGTCACCATGTTGACCAATGGCGTACTGATGCGGCTGGCCAAGGCCGATTTTGCCGCGCTGTTGCAAGGGCCGGTACTGGAAACCGTGACCTATGACGAGGCGCAGAAGCTGGTGGGCTCCGGTGCGGCGACCTGGCTGGATGTGCGCCTAGAAAGTGAGCACAAAAATGCGGCCTTGCCCGGCAGCATCAATATCCCGTTGTTCATGCTGCGCCTGAAGACGGCGAGCCTCGACCACAGCAAGAAATACATTGTCTACTGCGATACCGGCCGGCGCAGCTCGTCGGCAGTGTTTCTGCTCACCGAGCGCGGCTTCGATGCCTATCTATTGAAAGATGGCCTGATGGCGATCAAGCAGGCTGTGCATCCGTAGCAGGACGCGCCCTACTTCTCCGTGCGTTCGTAGACCCCATCCCATTCCGCCGCCGGCGGCGTTTGGCGCAAGGCGGCGATGCGCTCCAGATACAGGCCATATACCGTGACGTCCGGATGGCTGGCCTGCAGCTCCTGAAACAGCACCTCGGCATGATCCCAGCGCTGTGCGCGATAACTGGCTAGTGCTTCACTAAGTTGCTGTAGTTCAGCCAGCAGCTCCGCAGGGGCCTCGCCCGGGGTGCACAACGGCTGGAAGACACGGATGGCCTGTGCCTTGCCCTTGACCCGGATCAGGTCCAGTTCCCGGTAGATGAAGTCATGCTCGGCCAGGCGCTGCGTCCCCTCCCCCACGACCAGACCGACGTGGTAATACTTGGTGGTACCCTCCAGACGCGAGCCGAGATTTACGGTGTCACCGAGTACGGTATAGGCGCGACGGTATTCCGAACCCATATCGCCCACATTCATGATGCCGCTGTTGATGCCGATGCCGATCTGAATCAGCGGGAAGCCGGCGGCCTGGAACTCCGGCCTGAGCCGTTCCACTTCGCGCAGCATCTCCAGCGCCGCAGCAATGGCATGAGTTGCATGCTGCTTGTCCTCCACCGGTGCGCCCCAGAACGCCATCACCATGTCACCGACGTATTTGTCGATGGTGCCGCGATTGTCGAAGATGATGCGCGTCATGGGCGTAAAAAAATGATTCAACATCCGTTTCAGGTCGTTGGCGCTCAGCGCCTCGGAAATGGAGGTGAAGCTGCGGATATCGGCAAACAGTACGGTCATTTCGCGGCTTTCACCCTCGAATCCGTATTGATCGGGGTTTTCACTCATTTCCTGCACCAGCTGCGGCGGTACATATTGACCGAACATGCCCTGCAACTGGCGCTTGCTGCGGAACTCGCCGAAAAAACCATAGGCCATGTTGAACGTGGCCAGCAGCACGACCAGGAGCACCTGAGTGGTCAGCGGCAGCACCACCCCCTCTCCGGCCCACAGCCAGAAATTGAAGACCACCGCGGCGCTCAATACCGCCAGCGTCACCAGCACCAATGGCAACGGGGTCAGGCGGGGAAACAGCAGGGCCAGGCTCACGCCGATGAGCAGGGTGAGAACAAGGTCTGCACCGGCTGCCCAGGCCGGTTCCATGGGAAAGGTGTCATCGAGGATCGCGGTAATGATGTTGGCGTGCACCTCGACGCCGGGATACACCGCCTGCAGCGGCGTGGCGCGCAAATCGAACAAGCCCTGCGCGGTGGTGCCCACCAGGACAATGGCGTTGTCGAACGTGGCGTCGGCTGTCTGGTCGCGCAGCACGTCAGTGGCCGGTATGTAGCGGTAGCTGCCCCACGGGCCGTGATAGGGAATGATGATCCGGCCGGCGCTGTCGGTGGGTATGGCGCTCTGCCCCAGGAGAATGCCCTCGAGGATTTCCGTGTCACCAACCAGAGCCGTCTGCAACGTCACCTCTTCCATGTGCAGAAAGCGTCGCGCCACCTCCAGGCCAAGCGATGGATAGAGCTGATCGGCATGCCGCACGACCACCGGTGCGCGGCGGATGATGCCGTCCGGGTCGGGATCCAGGCTGAAGAAGCCGCCGTAGCGTGCGGCCTGTTGCAGTACCTCGATATTGCCGGTGTAGCTGCTGGCCGTAGGCATGGCCAGGCGTGCTACTCGCCCTGTCGGTTCGATGCGCAGAGCTTGCGGCAGCGCACCCACCGCATCCTCGGCACGGGAGTGGAAGATATAGCCGAGTACCACGTTGCGCCCCGCCAGCTTGCCGGCAAAGGCGGCATTGTTGTCAAACAGTGGCAGGTAATCGCGTAGCTGTCGCGCCAGGGCCTGGAGCGCGTTATTGGACTCACCCAGGCGCTGCAGCACGGCCTCGCCGCTGTTACGTTCCGGCTCGGCGAACACGATGTCGAAGCCCACCACGGCGGCGCCCTGCGCAAACAGCTTGTCGACGAGCCGGCCGAGTTTGTCGCGTGACCAGGGCCAGTGCCCTTCGGTCTGCAGGCTCTTTTCATCAATATCGACGATGACGATGCGCGGATCGGCGTAGTGCTCCGGCAACATGGCGCGCAGGCGCAGATCATAGACCAGGGAGTCGAGGCGCTGCAGGGTCTGCTGCAGCAGCGGTACATCGCTGAACTGCAGCCAGAGCATGCCCAGGACCATCAGCAGTCCCGCGGCCGTGGGATAGAGTTTTTTGCGGAAGCGGCTGGCCCAGGCCATGGCGGCGTGCGCTAGGCGAGACGGAACAGACGCCGGAAATTGGCACTGGTCTGTGCGGCAATATCCTCCAGCGTGGTGCCGCGTACCTGTGCCAGGCGCTCGGCCACATGGCGGACATAGGCTGGATAATTGGGCTTGCCGCGGTAGGGTACCGGCGCCAGATACGGCGCATCAGTCTCCACCAGCATGCGCTCTGCCGGCACGCGCACCGCAACCTCGCGCACCTGCACGGCGTTGTTGAAGGTGATGATGCCGGAGAAGGAGATATAGAAGCCGAGTTCCAGCGCCTGCACAGCCGTATCCCAGTCGTCGACGAAACAGTGCATGATCCCGCCGACGGCCTCGGCCCCCTCCTCGCGCAGGATGCGTATCGTGTCCGCCTGCGCATCGCGGCTGTGCACGATCAGCGGCTTGCCGGCCAGGCGTGCTGCCTGGATGTGGCGGCGAAAACGCGCGTGCTGCCAGGCCAGATCGCCTTCACTGCGGAAATAATCGAGACCGGTCTCGCCGATGCCGATGACCTTGGGGTGGTGTGCTGCGGCCACCAGTTCGTCTATGGACGGCTCGTGGCCTTCGTTGTCGTTGGGATGCACCCCGACAGTGGCGTAGACATGTGCGTGCTGCTGCGCCAGTTGCACGACTGCGGGGAGATTTTCCCAATTGATGCACACGCACAGCACATCACTGACCCCCTGCTCCCGGGCCTGGGCCAGCACGTCATCAATGCCCTGCGCATAGGGCGCGAGATCGAGGCGATCGAGGTGGCAATGGGAATCGATGAGCGGCGTGGACATGGGAGTTTTTGACATCAAACGACTGGCGCCGCCGCAGCGGCGCCATGTTACATGGTGTGGGTCTGGCGATCGGACTTGAGGGCGCCGGCCAGATAGGTCTCGATCTTATTGCGCACATTACCGCCGTCCTGTTCACTGAACTGGACGCCGATACCGGCGGCGCGGTTGCCCTGGGCCCCTTTCGGCGTGAGCCAGACGATCTTGCCGGCCACCGGCAGCTTTTCCTTCTCATCCATCAGGGTGAGCAGCATGAAGACTTCATCACCCAGCGCATAATCCTTGTTGGTGGGGATGAACAGGCCGCCGTTTTTCACGAACGGCATATAGGCCGCATACAGCGCGCTCTTGTCCTTGATGGTCAGGGACAGGATGCCTTGTTTGGTTATGGGGGGTGCCTTCGGCTCCATAATGACCTTATCTCGTTGGTGCGGCGCGTCGCGCCGCTGTTCCACCCATGCCGCTCCAACCGAGCAGCAATTCCTCCAGCAACAACTGCACGTTGGGATGGCCGCGTGCCAGCCGCATGGCCTCCTGCAGTTGCGCCTGCCGGTGCAGCAACTGGGCTAAGTCTACCCGCTCGCACAGGGCTTGCAAACGCTGGCGCAGATCCGGGTTGTCCAGCCGTCCATCCGCTGCCCCCGCCTGCAGTCGCGCCATATCCACACACCAGCCATGCAACGTGGCCAGGGTATCCTGCACGGGCAACTCCAGCCACTGGGCGGCCAGGGCGACGGGGTCGCGGCTGCCGTCCAGCATGGCCGCAAAATCCGCAAACAGACGCTCGCGCCGCTCCATGCCTCCGGTCTCCACCAGTGTCAGCGCGCGCAGCGGGGTACCGCCGCTGATGGCCAGGGCCAGTTCGGCCTGCGCCGCATCGCCCAGGCGCTCACTCAGCCAGGCCTGCGCCTCTGTCCCCCACTGTGCAACAAACGGCAACAGCTGGCAGCGGCTGCGGATGGTGGGCAGCAAGGCCGCCGGGCGCGCGCTGACCAGGAGCAATAGCGCGTCGCGGCCGGGTTCCTCCAGGGTCTTCAGCAGGGCATTGGCGGCATTGGCGTTCATGCGATCGGCCGGCTCGATGATCACGATGCGGGCACGGCCGTACTGCGGTGTCAGCGTCTGCCAGGTCAGCAGCTCGCGGATCTGGCCGATGGTGATCTCCTTGCCCTCCTCCTCCGGCTGCACCGCCTGAAAATCGGGGTGGGTGCCGGCATCGAGCAGTTGGCAGCCGCGACAGGAACCACAAGGCAGACCGGCGATGGCGGTGGCGCCGCGCAGCGGCTCCTGGTCTCCTCCCCCGTGTGCGCTGGCGGCGGGGAGGGGGACGGGTTGCTCACACAACAGCGAGCGGGCCAGCAGGTGGGCAAAATCCAGTTTGCCCAGGCCTGCCGGCCCGCACAGCAGCAGGGCATGGGGCAGCCGCCCGGCGGCGATGCGCTGCTGCTGTGCCTGCCAGGCGGTCTGCTGCCAGGGATAGGGCTGCTGCATGCTCAATTCATGCCGGCCAGGTAGGTATCCAGCACCTGGTCAATTTGGGCCTGCACCTCGGCCAGGGGCCGGCTGGCATCGATGATGCGGAAACGCTCCGGCTCCTGGCCGGCACGCTCGTGGTAGGCGGCACGCACGCGCTGGAAAAATTCCGCCTGCTCCTGCTCGAACCGATCCGGGTCACTGCGCGCACCGGCACGCTGCAGCCCCTGCTCCACCGGCAGGTCCAGCAATAGGGTGAGGTCGGGACGCAGCTCGCGCTGTACCCACTGCTCCAGCAGGCGGATGCGTTCCGGTTCGATGCCGCGTCCGCCGCCCTGGTAGGCGTAGGTGGCATCGGTAAACCGATCGCATAACACCCATTCGCCGCGTGCCAGCGCGGGATTGATCAGTTCGGCCAGGTGCTGGGCGCGGGCGGCAAACATCAGCAGCAGTTCGGTGTCGTCGGCCATGGCGCCCTGGCTGCGATCCAGCAACAGGGCGCGCAATTGCTCGCCCAGTGGCGTGCCGCCGGGCTCACGGGTACGGATTACCGACTTGCCGGCAGCGCTGAGGTGCTGGTGAATATGTTCGAGATTGGAACTCTTGCCGGCGCCTTCGCCGCCTTCCAAAGTGATGAAGCGTCCACGCATGGTGTGTCCCGGTAGATGATGGCCCGGCAATGCTACCACGATGGCCGCCGCCTCAGGCGGCGGGGGTTTCTTCCTGCCACTGCTTCAGTACGTCGTTAAGTCCCTTCTTCAGATTCTTCACCGCCTCAGGCGCCTCAATGTCCACTACCTGCTCGATGACCCACTTGTTGGCGCTGCCCCCCATCACCTCGTCGACACACTGGCCCAGGTAGCGCAGCGCCTGATAACTGGGCTGGCCATCGGCAAAACCGAATTCGGCATAGGCATCGAGGCGCTGGTTGACCTTGTCGACGAAGCCGGCGCGATATTCGCCAGGACCGAAGTCCTCCGTGAGATTGTCCACCATGGTGCGTACCACATGCTGTGCCAGGGCCACCACCAGCTGCTGGCGTTGTTCCTCCGGCATGCGTTCATGCACCAGGCGATCGGCCAGTTGCAGCAAAAAAATAGCGAACTCGCCTACCACGGCCAGCAACTGTGCCTGGGAGGCGAAGTTGAAACCAGCGGTATACATCTTGTCGGCACGCTCCTGGGCCGCGCGCCAGGTGATGAAACCGAGTACCGAGGCCAGCTCTTCCGCCGACTTCGGTTTGTCTTTCTTGTGCCACTTGCTCTTGATACGCACGCCGGATCCTCATCATCTATGTTGCGGTTGGCAGCGGCGGTTTGCCGTGCTAGTTTTGCCAATACTGAGTATTCTACTCAACATCTGCAGCCAAACCAATCACAGGCCAGCCATGCGCACCGATCTTCACACCCTCACCGCCCAGGTGCAACACAACTGCGACATTTCCGATGCGCAGCATGCCCGTAACTATTCGCTGTGCATCTATCTGCTCAAGATGCGCGAATACTTTCGCTGGGAAATGGGCTATGGCTATGACGAGCGCCTTCCGGAAAAACAGCTCGGCGACTGGCTGATAGAGCGGGAGCGACTATGGGGCGAACTGGAGGAGCAGGATTATCACCCCATCGAACTGCATGCCGCACAGTTTGCGCCCTTCGAGCCGGAGGCGCTGAATGATCGGCTGTTGCCCGATGGGCTGGTCTACAGCGGCGGCTACGGCGGTCTGTCCAAGCCCCACTTTTTCCTCGCCGCACTGCATCGGGTGGAGGAACGCCACGGCCGGCGCATCCTGGTCACCGGCAAGGAATACGCGCGGGACCTCACCGCCCCGCCGGCGATGACGCTGGGGGGCGAAGTTTACGTCAGGCGCGAATCGCTGCGCCGCATGCTGTGGGAAAAGATCGAGGAGTGGCGCTGGCGGCGGCGGGAGAATGCGATGGCACGGGCCATTGCCTTCTACCCGGTGGACAGCGCCCTGGAAAGTGCGCTCGACAGCATGACGGCGACGGAAACCGAGGCGGTGATCCTGCACGAACTGGGCGAGGCAGAGGCCGGTGTCCTGTTCGGGCCTGCCTGGGAGCAGATGCTGAATGCCCTGTGGCACACGCGGGCGGAGCTGGCGGCCCGGGCGGTGCGTGACCATTTGGCCGATTGTCTGGTGACCCTGCCAACCCTCCTGAAGGAGGAGCGTGTCGCCTCCCTGCACTTCTACTTCGCCAATCTGAGCGGTATGCGCCAGGTTCTGTTCCCGGCGTTGCAGGAGGCCTATCGGCAGTGGCAGGAGGGAAGCGGTCTTGACGTACTACACGACTGTATCCGTCGCGGCCAGAGCCATTGGCAGGCAGCCGGCAGCCGCCTGTTGCGGGCCTATGGCGATGACGACAACGGTGCCGCGGAGCGGCTCGATGCACTGCTGGACCAAATCACCCTGTAAAAACGACGACGCCCGCAGCAGCGGGCGTCGTTGTGAGGCAGAAGCCGATTAATAGCCGCCCTTGCGCCGCGTCTCCGGCAGGCCGGCGATCTTGGTGGCCTGCTTGGAGGGCTGCATGGGGAACAGCTCGTACAGGGCCTTGGCCTCGATCTTCTCGCCCCACTTGTCGGACATCGCCTTGACGATGTTGCGATCATTGGGCTGGTTGCCGCCGTTGTTCAGGTATTCGTCGCGCAGGTAGTTGATCAGGTCCCAGGACTTTTCGGTCAGGGTTACCTTCTCGACCTCGGCGATGGCCTTGGCCACATCCTCGTTCCAGTCTTCCAGATTTTCCAGATACCCGTTGGCGTTGGCCGCGATGGTCTTGCCGTTTACTTCGTAGGACATGCTGCTCTCTCCTTCAAGTTGTTTCTAGATTTAAGACGTAACTTGTTATTCCGAATTAACTTTATTGATAGATTTGTGAGCAATAAACAGCCCGCAGCCGAGGCTGCGATGCGGTCCCAGCCCCCGCTCCTGCAAGGTCACGGCATCGGGTGGGGACAGGTCCGCCACCATTAGGCTGCGCACATGGATCGGGCCGTCGGGGGTGTCGAAATAGTGCGGCTTACCCGCCAGCACCTTCTTGAACTGCACCCCCATGGCGCGCATCTGCTGCACGGCATCGGCAATGAACTGCTCCTCGTCCTGCCCGGCAGGCACCGCAATGTAGCGCGCGTACAGCGTAGCGACCGGGCTGAGGGGAACCAGCTTTGCCTCGCCTACCACCAGGGTGTTGCCGGCGATGTCGAGGGTCTGGCCGCTCAGGGCACGTGCATTTTCCACTCTATCCCGGGCCAGACGCAAGACAAGACGCGTACGTCGTGACAGGTGCAACAGCGCGAAGGCATGGGAGGGCCGCTCCCAGCCATTGCCGGAGTCGGCCACGTGGATCAGGTGCAGGCCGTCGCTGGGCTCGTCGCCGAACCAGGGCAGCACGCCGCGAATGGCGGTGGACAGGGCGTAGGCATGATCCACCGGCAGGGTGCGGCAGTCGATGTGAAACGACACATCGACCACCGCCTCCGGTACGGTGAAGAATTCCTTTTGTACGTCC
Organism: Gammaproteobacteria bacterium; assembly: GCA_024709225.1. Classification (GTDB taxonomy): domain Bacteria; phylum Pseudomonadota; class Gammaproteobacteria; order Thiohalomonadales; family Thiohalomonadaceae; genus Sulfurivermis. The sequence goes on from JANJXC010000038.1 coordinate 83,499, forward strand.
TCTTGCCAAAACATGGTTTCAGTCCGCCGGCAGCTCGTTGCGCAGGGCGTCGCGATCGTACCACCAGGCATCGGGTACCAGTACATCCAGCAGCTTGCCGAGGCGCGGCAGGAACTTGGCCGGGTCGTTCAGCTCCAAGCGCTCCACCCAGAAATCGAAGATGTCCTTGTTATCCACCACCTCGCTGTGCTTCTTGGCCACCTCGGCCAGCATGCCGGCGGTAAAGAACTTCAGGTCCTCGCGCTGTTTGCCGGTGGCACGCAGTTCCACCAGGTAGGCGGCCGTCGCCGCGGGTATGGCGGCGGCGTCGGCCTTGGGCGGGGTCTCCTCCACCAGGTGCTTGAGCATCAGTACCGACAGCTCCGGGTCGATGGGATAGGTCACCGCCAGCCAGATGCCATGGGCCAGGGCCTTGATGCCATCATCCCGCTCGGACTGATAGATGATGTCGCAGGCCTGCACCGCCTGTTCCCACAGGCGCGCGCCCAGCGCCTGGCCGAAGCAGTCATGACCCAGCTGCCAGGCGTCGTCGCGCCGCTCCAGGTCGAGCAGGATATAGCCGATATCGTTGCGCAGGGTCAGCCGCTGTGCCAGCGGGGCAGCGGCTGGCAATGCGGCCAGCTCGGCCTCCAATTGTGCCAGACGGGCCTCCTCCGCCTGCTTCGGACGGAGGGCGTCGGAGGCGCATTCGGCCTCGCCTTGCACGGCTTCGTTTTCCAGTTGCAGATATTTCACATCGCGATCCCGTGGTTGTGCCGAGGCAGTGTCAGGAGGTAAAGGCGGCTTCCAGCCGATCTTCCCAGTTTTCCGGGGTGTTTTCGTAGGTGGGCTTGACGTCGATGCGGAAAAACATCTCCCCCTTGGCGCGCTGGCGAACCACCTCGATGAGGTCTTCGAAGTCGTCCAGCTGGGGGTTCTGGATCATGATCTCGCTCAGATAAAGCATCGCTTGCCTCGCCAACCGGTTAACTTTATATAGGTGTGCCTATATGTGTGGCACCTACCGCGGTCCTTCAAGGGCCGGATAGTTAAGAGAATCGCTATGTAATGATATTGAACCCCATGCCGGGCACGTGGACAAGCCTGATTTTGTCCTGACACTCGCACCATGACGGCGCCCGCAACGTTTCCTTATAACTTATATACAACATTAGAAAGAAACCGCATCCAATTGATTATTATCAGTTAATAGCTTAACTTATACCACTATAACCCATACTGCGAAGGCGTTTTGTATATCCCATTCAGGATAGGCATCCCCCACCCCTCCCCCCCATCGGAAGGATACTTCGCTTCATTATGAACTTCTAAACTTCGCGCCATGTTGGAAAGGACCATCCGGTTTCGTCCTCTTCAGACAGGTAGTTGTGCCCGGTGCCGCCACACGTCGCCGGGCCAGATGGACGGCCAAGGTACCCTCCTCCGGCCGCCCCGAAACCCCACAGATCTCTGACGGGAGAATGACTAATGGCTACTAAGATGCATAAAACCCCGATGCTGGACCAGCTGGAGAGCGGCCCGTGGCCGTCCTTCGTGACCGGCCTGAAGCGCCTGGCTACCGATGAAGGCAAGCCTTACGCCGACATGATGAAGGACCTGCTCGGTCAGCTGGAAACTTCCTACACCACCCGCAAGGGCTACTGGAAGGGTGGTACCGTAGGTGTGGTCGGTTACGGCGGCGGCGTCATTCCCCGCTTCACCGAGCTGCACGACGAGAACAAGAAGCCCCTGTTCCCGAAGGCTGCCGAGTTCCATACCCTGCGTATCATGCCGCCGGCCGGCATGCACTACACCACCGACATCATGCGCAAGTTCTGCGACGTGTGGGACAAGTACGGCTCCGGCCTGATTGCCTTCCACGGCCAGTCCGGCGACATCATGTTCCAGGGCTGCACCACCGACAACGTCCAGCCGGCCTTCGACGAGCTGAACGAGATGGGCTTTGACCTGGGTGGCGCCGGCCCCGCCGTACGCACCGGTATGTCCTGCGTCGGTGCTGCGCGTTGCGAGCACTCCTGCGCCAACGAGCAGAAGATTCACCGTACCCTGGTGAACCGCTTCCTCGACGACATGCACCGTCCGGCCCTGCCGTACAAGTTCAAGTTCAAGGTCTCCGGCTGCCCCAACGACTGCATGAACTCCATCCAGCGCGCTGACCTGGCCACCATCGGCACCTGGCGCGACGACATGAAGGTCGACCAGGCCGAAGTGAAGAACTTCGTCAATGCCAAGGGCCGCAAGTACGTCATCGACAACGTCATCACCCGTTGCCCGACCCAGGCCCTGAGCCTGAACGACGACGACACCCTGGCCGTGGACAACAAGAACTGCGTCCGCTGCATGCACTGCATCAACGTCATGACCAAGGCTCTGTCCCCCGGCGATGACAAGGGCGTTACCCTGCTGGTTGGCGGCAAGCGCACTCTGAAGATCGGCGATCTGATGGGCACCGTGGTGGTTCCCTTCATGAAGCTGGACACCGACGAGGACTACGAGGCCCTGGAAGAACTGGCCGGCAACATGATCGACTTCTTCGCCGAGAACGCTCTGGAGCACGAGCGTACCGGTGAGATGATCGAGCGTATCGGCCTGGTGAACTTCCTGGAAGGCATCGGTCTGGAGATCGATCCCAACATGATCACCAACCCGCGCATGAACCCCTATGTCCGCACCGATGGCTGGGACGAAGAGGCCCAGAAGTGGTTCGAGCGTAAGGCTGGCTAAGCGGTCGGTCCAACGGCAATCGCGGGGCGTTCCGGGCAACCGGCACGCCCCGCAAACTAAATAACGACGAATTTCTGAGTGTAATTGGAGGTAATTATGTCTGCACCTCGCATGCCCATCGAGAGTGGTGTACCGGATCCGTTCCCGTATATGCACCCCACGCTGAAGAAGAACTTCGGCCAGTGGAAGTATCATGACCGTCCGCGCCCGGGCGTCCTGCACCACGTCGCCAAGAGCGGCGAAGAAGTCTGGACCGTGCGTGCCGGTACCCAGCGTCAGATGGACACCTACACCATCCGCAAGCTGATGGACATCGCCGACCAGTTCGCTGACGGCTATGTGCGCTTCACCATTCGTTCCAACATCGAGTACATGGTCACCGACCAGAAGAAGGTCCAGCCGCTGATCGACAAGCTGCAGGCCGAAGGCTTCCCCGTCGGCGGTACCGGTAACTCCGTGTCCATGATCTCCCACACCCAGGGTTGGCTGCACTGCGACATCCCCGGCACCGACGCTTCCGGCGCCGTGAAGGCCCTGATGGATGAGCTGTACCACGAGTTCACCCACGAAGAGATGCCGAACCGTGTGCGTATGACCACCTCCTGCTGCCAGATCAACTGCGGCGGCCAGGGTGACATCGCCATCAACATCCAGCACACCAAGCCGCCCAAGATCAACCACGATCTGGTCGCCAACGTGTGTGAGCGCCCGTCCGTTGTGGCCCGTTGCCCGGTTGCGGCCATCCGCCCGGCCATGGTCAACGGCAAGCCCTCGCTGGAAGTCGACGAGAAGAAGTGCATCTGCTGCGGCGCCTGCTTCCCGCCCTGCCCGCCGATGCAGATCAACGATCCGGAGCACTCCAAGCTGGCCATCTGGGTTGGCGGCAAGAACTCCAACGCCCGTTCCAAGCCGACCTTCCACAAGCTGGTCGCCGCTGGTATCCCGAACAACCCGCCGCGCTGGCCCGAAGCCGCCGCTGTGGTGAAGAACATCCTGGGTGCCTACAAGAAGGATGCCAAGGACTACGAGCGTATGAACGAGTGGATCGACCGTATCGGTTGGCCGCGCTTCTTCGAGCTGACCGGCCTGCCGTTCACCAAGTACCACATCGACAACTGGCGTGGTGGCCGCGTGAACCTCAACGCCTCTGCTCACATCCGCTTCTAAGATACGGATAAAAGGAAGAGGTCAATGAAGTTTACGATTCAGATCAACGAAGGCCCGTACACTCATCAGGCATCTGATACGGCGTACAACTTCGCCACGGCAGCACTGGCAGCAGGACACGAGATCTATCGCGTGTTCTTCTATCACGACGGCGTAAACAACGCGACCCGTCTGAGCACTCCGCCGCAGGATGATCGCAACGTGATCAACCGCTGGAGTGACCTGGCTGCCAAGCACAACCTTGATCTCGTCGTATGCGTAGCCGCGGCCCAGCGCCGCGGCATCGCTGACGCCGATGAGGCCAAGCGCAATGGCAAGAACGCTGACAACATCGCTCCCGGCTTCCGGATCTCCGGTCTGGGCCAGCTGATCGAGGGCGGTATTCAGTCCGATCGCCTCGTCGTGTTTGGCGATTGATACGGGAGAGAGAGTGATGAGTGACGAAGAAATGATGGAAGGCGGCGTGCAGAAGAAGTTCTGCTATGTAAACCGCACGGCTCCGTACGGCACGGTTTATGCGCTGGAATCCCTGGAAGTGGTGCTGATCGGTGCCGCCTTCGAGCAGGACGTCTCCGTGATCTTTATGGACGACGGCGTGTTCCAGCTCACCAAGGGGCAGGATACGGCCGGCATCGGCATGAAGAATTTCTCCCCCACCTACCGTGCGCTCGAGATGTACGACGTTGAAAAACTGTACGTCTCCAAGGAGTCGCTGGAAGCACGTGGCCTGAGCGAAGACGACCTGCTGGTGGACGTCGAAGTGAAGACTGCGGCTGAAATCCGCGACCTTATGGAAGAGCAGGACGTAATCCTGACCTTTTAACCGGGGAAAACGAAATGCTGCATACCGTAAACAAGTCGCCGTTTCAGAAGAACACCTTTGAAAGCTGCATCAAGCACGCTGCAAAAGGCAGCGCCGTCCTGTTGATCGAGGATGGCGTTTACGCTGCACTGAAGGACTCCGCTGTGTCCGCCAAAGTGCAGCAGGCCATGGGTGATATCACCTTTTATGCCCTGGAGCCGGACGTCAACGCCCGTGGTCTGAAGGGTAAAGTGATGGATGGTATCAATCTGGTCGATTACGCCGGGTTTGTTGACCTGACCGTCAAGTTTGATCGTGTTCAATCCTGGCTGTAAGCCTGTTCATTCAATCCAACTGATTGAGGAGATAATGTCATGGGTACTATGACTGCTGGTGGTAAGACTGTAGAAGTCGATGAGGAAGGTTACCTGGTCAACATCAACGACTGGAACCGCGATATCGCTGTGGAGCTGGCCAAGTCCGAGAACGTCGAGATGACCGACTCCCACTGGGAAGTGATCGACTTCCTGCGCGAGTACTACAACGAGTACCAGATCGCTCCGGCCGTTCGCGTTCTGACCAAGGCCATCGGCAAGAAGCTTGGCCCTGAGAAGGGCAACAGCAAGTACCTGTACGAGCTGTTCCCGTACGGTCCCGCCAAGCAGGCCTGTAAGATCGGTGGCCTGCCGAAGCCGACCGGCTGCATCTAAAGCTGCGCCTGGGGGGCGCTCGCGCCCCCCACCCTTTTTCAATTCTCTAGCGAGGGTCGATACGAATGTCGTTCCTGACAGTGCTCTATGCACTCTTGTTCTATACCGCCACGGCGTTGTTCATCGTCGGCCTGGCCTACAAGATTCGCCAGTACGCCACGACGCCCGCACCGCTCAAGATTCCCACGACACCTGCGCCTACCACTACCGGCGGCGTGGTGTTCCGCATGGCCCGTGAGGTCGTGCTGTTCGAAAGCCTGTTCAAGTCCAACAAGTGGATCTGGATCTTCGGCTGGATGTTCCATGTTGCCCTGGCCCTGGTGATCCTGCGCCACTTCCGCTACTTCCAGGAGCCGGTCTGGGGGATCATCACCTTTATCCAGCCCTTCGGCATGTATGCCGGCTTCTTCATGGTGCTGGGGCTGCTCGGTCTGTGGGCGCGCCGCATCGTTGTCGAGCGCATCCGCTACATCACCGGTCCGTCCGATCACCTGATGCTGGCCCTGCTGGTGGGCATCGGCTTCAGCGGCCTGATGATGAAATTCGTGAATCACACCGACATCGTCATGGTGAAGGCCTTCTTCCTGGGCCTGCTGCGTTTCGACCTGCAACCGCTGCCCAGTGACACCCCGCTGCTGGTCCATCTCGGACTGGTCGCCCTGCTGCTGATCATCTTCCCGTTCAGCAAGCTGCTGCATGCGCCGGGCGTGTTCTTCAGCCCGACCCGCAATCAGGTCGACAACCCGCGCGAGCGTCGCCATCTGGCGCCGTGGGCTGCGGAACTCGACAAGTAACCGAACTTTAGCGCTTGAACGTATAAGGAGAAACGCGTGGCTGCAGCCAAGTTTGACACGCCGAACATGCGGGAGTACCCGAGCATTCCTGCCCTCCAGCCGGATGCGACGGCGCACCTGAAGTCTTTCCTTGCGGCACCGGAGCACAACAGCTTCCTCGGTTTCCCCGATGAACTGGTGGAGAACTGGCAGGAGAAGGCCATCGAGAAGATGGGCGACCTGCTGGGCAAGTACCGTGGCTTCCGTGTATTCATGGATGCCTGCGTCAAGTGCGGCTCCTGCACCGACAAGTGCCACTACTTCCAGGGTACTTCCGACCCGAAGAACATGCCGGTGGCGCGCCAGGACCTGCTGCGCAGCGTCTATCGCCGCCACTTTACCCTGGCCGGCAAGTTCTTCCCCTGGCTGGTCGGCGCCCGTGACCTGACCCGTGAAGTGCTGGACGAGTGGTACAGCTACTTCCATCAGTGCTCGCAGTGCCGCCGCTGCTCGGTGTTCTGCCCCTACGGCATCGACACCGCCGAGGTCTCCATGGCCGCCCGCGAGATCATGGATTCCATCGGCTACGGCCAGAAGTACTGCAATGAGATCCTCGGCAAGGTGCAGAAGGTCGGCAACAACCTGGGCCTGCCCGGCCCGGCGCTGGAAGCCACGCTGGAAGAGTTCGCCGAAGAGATCTCCGACGAAACCGGCTGTGACGTGAAGATCCCGCTGGACGTGGAAGGCGCCGACGTGCTGCTGATCACCCCGTCCGCCGACTTCTTCGCCGAACCGCACATCGACGGCCTGATGGGTTACGCCAAGGTGTTCCACGCCGCCGGCGTCAGCTGGACCCTGTCCACCTATGCCTCGGAAGCAGCCAACTTCTCCATGTTCATCGGTTCCTACTCGAACATGAAGAAGGTCGCCGAGCGCATCCGCAAGGCCGCCATCGACCTCAAGGTCAAGCGCATCATCGTCGGCGAGTGCGGCCATGCCTGGCGTGTCGCCTACAGCTTCTGGAACACCCTCACCGGTGTGGGTTCCGGCGCGGATGATCCGTACGCCATCCAGCTGCAGAAGCAGCTGGATCACAGCTACCCGATCCCGCAGCACATCTGCGAGTTCACCTGGGATCAGATCCAGCAGGGCAAGCTCACGTTCGACAAGTCGCAGAACGATCACCGCACGGTGACCTTCCACGACTCATGCAACGTGGCGCGCGCCACCCGCATGGGCACCGAAGCCGGCGGCCAGTTCGACATCCCGCGCAACGTCATCAAGGCGGTGTGCAACAACTATGTCGACATGGACCCGGACACCATCCGCGAGGTGACCTACTGCTGCGGCGGTGGCGGCGGCCTGCTGACCGACGACTTGATGGAACTCCGTGTCAAGGGCGCTCTGCCCCGCATGGAGGCGCTGAAGAAGGTGATCAACGAAGACAAGGTCAACGCCATGGCGGCGATCTGTGCCATCTGCAAGGCGCAGTTCACCAAGGTCATGCCGTATTACGGCATCCCCATGGACACCATTGTCAGTCTGCACCAGCTGGTGAAGGACGCGATCATTCTTCCGGGACAGGGAGAAGAAGAGGCGGAGCCGGCAGCAGAGGCCACCGAGTAACAATAAATAAATTCACATCCCGCGGTGAAACGGTTTCACCGGGGGGAGACAAGGCTACAGGCATAGGAGAGTGAAAATGGCAACTTCTAGCGACGACATGAAGAAAGGTTTTACGTACCGCCGCTACAAGGACGGCGACAGCAAGAGCCGTCCGTTCTCTCAGGAAATCTGGCAGGCGAGCTGGTCCCACAAGTGCCCGACCTACGTGCACCGCACCCCGCCCTGCCAGGGTAGCTGCCCCTCCGGTCACGACATCCGCGGCTGGCTGGACATCGTGCGCGGCATCGAGAAGCCGACCGCCGGCATGACCATGCAGGAATATGCCTTCCGCCGCAACACCAATGCCAACCCGTTCCCGGCCATCATGGGCCGCGTCTGCCCCGCTCCCTGCGAGGATGGCTGCAACCGCAACCAGGTGGACGAGCAGGTCGGCATCAACTCCGTCGAGCAGTACATCGGTGACCAGGCCCTGGCCAACGGCTACAAGTTCGAAGCCGGCGCCGACACCGGCAAGAAGGTTGCCGTCATCGGTGGCGGCCCCGCCGGCCTCGCCGCTGCCTACCAGCTGCGCCGCAAGGGTCACGCCGTGACCGTGTTCGAGCAGAAGGAACAGCTGGGCGGCATGATGCGCTACGGCATCCCCGGCTACCGTACTCCGCGCGACGTGCTGGACGGCGAAATCAACCGTATCGTCGAGATGGGCGTCACCATCAAGACCGGCGTGAAGATCGGCAAGGACATCACCGTCGAGCAGCTGGCCAAGGATTTCAATGCCGTGCTGTTCGCCATGGGTGCGTGGTCCGGCCGCAACCTGCCCGTCCCCGGCGCCGATGCCGTCAACTGCATCACCGGCGTGGCCTTCCTGGCCGCCTTCAATGAAGGCCGTCTGAAGCACGTCACCGGCAAGGTGGTGGTCATCGGTGGTGGTGATACCTCCATCGACGTCGCCTCCGTCGCCCGCCGTCTCGGCCACATCACCGTGGAGAACGAGAAGGACCGTCCGGAGCACGTCATCATCAACCAGACCGCGCACGACGTGGCCATGACCGCCAACCGTCAGGGCGCCGACGTCATGCTGATCTCCCGCTCCCCCATCAGCAAGATGCCGGCGGCGCAGCATGAAATCGAAGACGCCACCCGTGAAGGTGTGGAGATCGTCGGTCAGCTGAGCCCGGTCGAAGTGATCAAGGGCAAGGATGGCCGTGCCACCGCCCTGCGCGTAGTCAAGCTGGCGGAAGACGGCAAGACGCCGATCGAAGGTTCCGAGTACAACATCGAGTGCGAGCTGATCGTTGCTGCCATCGGCCAGACTGGTGATGTTGCCGGCTTCGAAGGTTTTGCCAATGACAAGGGCCTGGTCGGTGCCGACAAGCACTTCCAGGTTCCCGGCAAGCCGGGCTTCTTTGCCTGCGGTGACATCGTGCGTCCGCACCTGCTGACCACCGCCATCGGCCAGGCCTCCATCGCCGTGGAGAGCATCGAGCATTACCTGAAGAATGAAGAGTTCGTGCACCGCCCGAAGGTGGACGTGCACCACTTCAACCTGATGGAAAAGCTGATGGAAACCGGCCTGCAGCCGCAGCATTTCGAGGCCGCAGACAAGGATTCCATCGTCAAGGCGGAAGGCTTTGCCAAGGACATCGACCGCGGTCTGCGCGGCACCTCCGAGGCCAAGTTCGCGGTGCACAACTACGAAGACCGCTCCTTCGCCGAGATCATCCCCGCCGACGAGCTGTTCCTGGGCCACTTCAACTACACCCCGCGCAACAAGCGTGACCACATCATGGTCAATGCCGATGAGGTGCTGGGCCACTTCCAGGAGCGTCTGGTTGCACTGGATGAGAAGAAGGCGATTGACGAGGCCAAGCGCTGCATGAGCTGCGGCATGTGCTTCGAGTGCGACAACTGCGTGGTATTCTGCCCGCAGACCGCGGTGAAGCGCGTTCCGGCCAAGGAGAAGACCACCGGCCGTTACGTCTACACCGACTACTCGATGTGCATCGGCTGCCATATCTGTGCCGACGTATGTCCGACCGGCTACATCCAGATGGGTATGGGCGACTAAGGGTGATCCCGATGAAGCGTTTACTGCAGCTTCTCTCCATGGCAGTGCTGGCGCTGACTCTGTCAGCGCCGGCCCTCGCCGGTGAAGGCGGGAGGACTCCCCTGCCCTCCATTCCCGCGGCCAAGGGCGACCAGTGTGTGGAAGACACGGCGGTAATGCGCCGTGACCACATGAAGTTCCTCAAGCACCACCGTGACGCCACCATGCACCAGGGCATCCGTACCGAAAAGTACAGCCTGAAGGCCTGTCTGGAATGTCACGCGCCGGTGGAGGGCGCTACGGCAGCCAATGGCAAGACGGAAGAAGGCCACTTCTGCGTCAATTGCCATGTCTATGCCGGTGTCACCCTGGACTGCTTCGAGTGTCACGCCACCAAGCCGGAAACTACCGCGCAGTTCCATCCGCTGGTGAGCCCGGCTTCTGCGGCGCTGAAGGCAACGGAACGTACCGACTCCACCGTGCTGCTCAACCGCCTGGTGGGGGTCTCTGAGAACAAGGCAGGTGTTGCCCATGAGTGATCACAAGCAACCGGATCTGGCGCGTCGTGAATTCCTCGGCCGCGGCGCCGCCGCTGCGGCGGCCGGCGTGGTGCTGGCCCCCGGTGTCATGCTGTACGGTGTGGCGCAGGCCAAGCCGGCGGACGAGCCGGTAAGCAGCAAGGTACGCTGGGGCATGCTGGTGGATACCAGCAAGTGCAGCAATGGCTGCAATGCCTGCGTCGATGCCTGCAACAAGGAGCACGGCCTGGGCAACGAGACCCACAGCCGCGATACGCAGCGCACCCAGTACATCCGCAAGGTCGAGCTGCGCCACAAGTTCACCGGCGCCACCCACTCGCTGCCGGTGATGTGCCAGCACTGCGAGACGCCGCCCTGCGTGGACGTCTGCCCCACCGGTGCCTCGTTCAAGCGTGCCGACGGCATCGTGCTGGTGGATCGTCACATCTGCATCGGCTGCCGCTACTGCATGATGGCCTGCCCCTACAAGGCACGTTCCTTCGTGCACGAGGCACTGACCGATCAGCGTCCGCACACACCGCGCGGCAAGGGCTGCGTCGAGTCCTGCACGATGTGTGTGCATCGCGTCGATGAAGGTCGTCAGCCTGCCTGCGTCGAGGCCTGCGCCGCCGACGGCAGCCACGCGATCATCTTCGGTGACCTGAACGATCCCAGCAGCGAGATCGCCCAGCGCGTGAAGACCTATGCCAGCAGCGAAATCCGTGCTGACCTCGGTCTCAACACCGGCGTCCGCTACCAGGGCCTTTAACGGGAAGGTGAGTTTCCAGCATGAAAAATACTAAGTTCATGGAGATCGGCAGCGGCAAGGGCTTTTACGGCCTGCTCGCCCTGCTGGGGGTGGCAATCCTCGCCGGCCTGAGTGCGTTCTTCTACATGGAACACACCGGTCACTGGGTCACGGGGATGGACAACCAGATCGTGTGGGGCGCCCCGCACGTATTTGCCATTTTCCTCATCGTCGCCGCCTCCGGCGCACTCAACGTGGCCTCCATCGGTACGGTGTTCGGCAAGAAGATCTACCAGCCGCTGGCGCGCATGTCCGCCCTGCTGGCCGTTGCCCTGCTCATCGGCGGCCTGACCGTGCTGGTGCTGGACCTGGGCCGGCCGGATCGCCTGATCGTGGCGATGACCTACTACAACTTCAAGTCCATCTTCGCGTGGAACATCATCCTGTATAACGGCTTCCTTGCCCTGGTGGCCGTATATATCTGGACCATGCTCGACCCGACGGTGAAGAAGTTCTACAAGCTGGCTGGCTTCGCCGCCTTCGTCTGGCGCCTGATCCTCACCACCGGTACCGGTTCCATCTTCGGCTGGCTGGTGGCCAGGCAGGCCTACGACGCGGCGATCTTCGCGCCGATGTTCATCGTCATGTCGTTCTCCTTCGGCCTGGCGGTGTTCATGCTGGTGATGATGGCTACCTACAGCTGGACCGACCGTCCGCTGGGAGACGCGGTGGTGCGCCGCCTGAAGAACCTGCTGGGCGTGTTCGTCGCCGGCGTGCTGTTCTTCGTGATGGTGTATCACCTGACCAATCTGTATGCCACCGAGCACCACGGCGTACAGGCCTTCATCCTGCGCGATGGCGGCGTGTTCACCCAGGCCTTCTGGATTGGCCAGGTCCTGCTCGGCAGCCTGCTGCCGCTGGCCCTGCTCTATCATCCGGCTACCGGCAACTCGCGGTTCTGGATCGGTATCGCCTCCGCCCTGATCATCCTTGGCGGCTTCGCCCAGCTGACCGTGATCCTCATCGGTGGCCAGGCCTATCCGCTGGTGCTGTTCCCGGGCTATGAGGTCAGCAGCAGCTTTGCCGACGGCGTCATCAACAGCTACAGCCCGAGCCTGCCCGAGCTGGTGCTGGGCTTCTCCGGCATCGCCATCGCCATGGCGATGATGGTGGTGGGCATGCGCGTGCTGCGCATGGCCCCGGCCAGCCTGGCCGACGAAGTGGCTGATCCGCATCACGGCAAGTAGATAGCACCTCACCGCGGTGACCGCCAATGCCCCGTCGCCGGGGCATTGGCGTTTTTGCGAAGGGCAAAACCATGCGTTGCGACAGTAGTAAAATCACCTCCCTGCCCCTATAACGGCTATACCTGGGCCAACTCCGCTTCGGAGTGGCCAATCCAATTCTGAGGTGTCCGGGCATGGCCCAAGAACATCCGTTTGCGCAATACGTCCGTATTCTCGGCAAGGGCCGCAACGGCTCGCGCGCCCTGTCGCCCGAAGAGGCCTATGAGGCCTTCCGCCTGATCATGGCCGGACAGGTGGAACCGATCCAGCTCGGCGCCTTCCTGATGCTGATGCGCGTGAAGGAAGAGAGCCCCGAGGAGGTGGCGGCCGCCGTGCGTGCCATCCGCGAGTCGCTCCAGGTGCCGGCCAATGCACCCAAGGTCGACCTCGACTGGTCCAGCTATGCCGGCAAGAAGCGCCAGCTGCCCTGGTATCTGCTGTCCACCCTGCTGCTGGCGGAAAGCGGCGTACGCATCTTCATGCACGGCGCCAGCGGCCACACCGGCGGCCGCATCTACACCAAGGAGGTGCTGCCGCAGCTGGGGCTTCCCGTGGCGCGCAGCTTCGACGAGGCCTGCCGCCAGATGGAGGCGACCAATTTCGCCTACCTGGACCTGGAACACCTGAGCCCCAAGCTGCACCAGATCATCGAGATGCGCCCGCTGCTCGGCCTGCGCTCGCCGGTGCATACCATTGCCCGCATGCTCAACCCCTTCGACGCCCCCTGTGTGATGCAGGGTATCTTCCACCCGGGCTACCGCGACATCCACCAAGAGGCCGGCCAGCTGCTGGGGTTGCCACGCATGGCGGTGATCAAGGGTGAAGGCGGCGAGATCGAGCGCAACCCGGATATTGCCTGCCTGGTGCGCCTGGTGCGTGATGGCGCGCTGGCCGAGGAAGAATGGCCGCCGATGTTCGACAAGCGCCACATCCGCCAGGACGACCTGGATGTTAACCACCTGATGCAGGTATGGGACGACAGCCGCGAGGACGAATATGGTGTCGGCGCCATCGTCGGCACGGTGGCCGTCACCCTCTACACCATGGGCCGTGCCCAGAGCCGGGAACAGGCCGAGGCCCAGGCCCAGGCCATGTGGCAGGGCCGCAACAAGAACCGCTTCCGCGCCGCCGCCTGATCCATGGCCCGCCTGCTCATCAGTGCCGCGCACAAGTCCTCGGGCAAGACCACCATCACCCTGGGCCTGTGCGCGGCCCTGCGCCGGCGCGGCCTCGCCGTGCAGCCGTTCAAGAAGGGGCCGGACTACATCGATCCCATGTGGCTGAGCCGCGCCGCGGCAAACCCCTGCCACAACCTGGATTTCCAGACCCAGAGCGAGACGGAGATTCACGACACCTTCGCCCGCTATGCCGCCGATGTGCGCATCATCGAAGGCAATATGGGCCTGTTCGACAGCATCGACGTGGAAGGCCGGCACAGCAATGCCGCCCTTGCCGCCCTGCTGCAGACGCCGGTGATCCTGGTGGTCAACGTGCTGGGCATGACGCGCAGCGTGGCCCCGATCATCCTCGGTTACCAGAGTTTCGACCCGTCCATCCGCATTGCCGGCGTGATCCTGAACAGCGTCGCCGGCAAACGTCACGAGGAGCGTCTGCGCGAGGTGTTCGTGCGCTACATCGATATCCCCCTGCTCGGCTGCATCCACCGCGACCCGGAGCTGGCCATCTCCGAGCGTCATCTCGGCCTGGTGCCGAGCAACGAGGCGGTGGAGGTGGACGGCAAACTGGACTATATCGCCGACGCCATCGCGCGCCAGGTGGACCTGGAGCAGCTGATGGCCATCGCGCGCAGTGCGCCGCCCCTGGCCGCAGAGTCATCCGAAGGGAAAGCCACCCTCCCCCCTGCCCCCCGCCCTGGGGGCGGGGGAATGAAGGTGCGCATCGGCATTGCCCGCGATGCCGCCTTCGGCTTCTACTACCCGGGTGACCTCGAGCGCCTGGAGGAGGCCGGGGCGGAGTTGGTCCCCTTCGACACCCTGCGCGACCGCCAGCTTCCCGCTGTGGACGGCCTGTTCATCGGCGGCGGCTTTCCCGAGACCCACATGGAGGCCCTGGAGGCCAACAGCGGCCTGCGCAGCGCCATCCATGACGCCATCGAGGGCGGTCTGCCCACCTATGCCGAATGTGGCGGCCTGATGTATCTGGCCCGTTCCATCCGCTGGGGCGAGCGCCGCTGTGCGATGGTCGGCATCATCCCCGGCGACATCGTCATGTACGAGAAGCCACAGGGCCGCGGCTATGTGCGCCTGCGCGAGTCCGGCCACAACCCCTGGCCCGGCGCGGGGGCACCGGCCGAGTTCTATGCCCATGAATTTCACTACTCCATGTTGGAAAACCTGAGCAGCGGACTTACTTATGCCTATGATATGGTGCGTGGCACCGGCATCGACGGCCGCCACGACGGCATCGTGTACCGCAATCTGGTAGCCAATTACGTTCACCTGCGCGATGTCGACGGCTACCACTGGACGCGGCGTTTCGTGGATTTCGTGCGGCAGTGTGCTGCCCGGCCCCGCGAGACGGGCACGGCATAGGCCGCGTTATTTAGAACCTCAACTGATAAAGGTCTGCATATGATTACAGTGACTCCGGAAGCTGCCAAACAAATCCAGATGGCCGCCGCCCAGGGGGGTATGGGTAACATGGCCCTGCGCCTGGCTGCCCGTCCCGGTGCCCACGGCGGCCTGGAATATGGCATGGGCTTCGATGACGCCAACGACGACGACCTGTCCTTCGACTGCGAAGGTGTGCAGGTGGTGCTGGAGCCCCAGTACGGCCCGCTGCTGCAAGGCACCACCATCGACTATGTCGAGCTGGAGCCGGGCCAGTTCCACTTCATCTTCATGAACCCCAACGACACCGGCGACGGCGGCGGCTGCAGCAGCGGTTCGGGTGGCGGCTGCAGCTCGGGCGGTTGCGGTTCCGGCGGCGGCTGCAGTTAATCCTGCTGTGGAGGGGCCCGGTGCAACGGGCCCCTCGCCCTCTGCAAGCCAATCCGCACAGCCGGTTCAAGCGCGGGGGGGAGTTGGTGTAATATGTCGCGTCTATGACACGATAAACCGGAGCCGGGGCAGCACCACCTAATGCGCAAAGCCGAAGACCTCCAGGACGCCGAACGCCTGCAAGGAATTGCAACCTGGATGCTGCCGCCCGCCCCGGACTGGCGCCGCAAACTGGCTGCCTTTCGTCGTCATCATCTCCTGCCCGCCGTCTCCGGCCTGATCAGCAGTCTGGTCCTTCTCGCCCTCACCAGCTTTCTGGCCTGGCAGCAGCAGGCCTACCCCGCCTGGGTGGCGGCCGTACAGCTGGTGGCGGTGCTCGGTGCCGGCGCCTCCGGCATCCTGCTGTTGCTGGGGGTGCAGCGCCAGCTGGTGGAACCCTTCGCCCAGTTGCGCGACTGGGCCACGCGCATGCGCAACGGCAATGTGGCGGCGCGCCTGCCGCAGGACGGCAACGGTGAATTTTCCGAGCTGGCCGACGACCTCAACAACCTCGGCAACTCGCTGCAGGCGCTGACGCAGAATCTGGAGGCCGAGGTGCGCCGCCAGACCGAACACATCGCCCAGAAGACCCATTCACTGCAGGTGCTGTACGACGTCGCCGCCAGCCTCAATGCCTCGCGTGACCTCAAGGATCTGCTCACCCGCTTCCTCTACACCATGCGCGACATCGTCAATGCCAAGGCGGGTACCGTGCGCCTGCTCATCAACGATGATCAGATGGAACTGGTGGCCAGCATCGGGCTGGATGACGAGGTGGTGTCCCACGAACGCATCGTCCCGGTGAAGCGCTGCCTGTGCGGCAATGCGGTGGACGAAGGCGAGGTGCTGTTCCAGCAGGACCTGCTGCCCTGCCAGCAGTTCGTCGGCCGCCCCCTGCTGGCCCACAGCAATCTCGGCATGATCGCGGTACCGCTGCAGTACCGCGGCAAGAACCTGGGCGTGTACAACCTGTTCATCGACAAATCCGAATTCGAGGCGCGCGACGAGGTGAAGGCGCTGTTCACCAGCATCGGCCGCCACCTTGGCATGGCCATCGAAAAGGCCCGTCTCGACTCCGAATCCAAGCGCCTGTCCATCATGCAGGAGCGCAATACCCTGGCGCATGAACTGCACGACTCGCTGGCGCAGACCCTGGCCTCGCTGCGCTTCCAGGTGAGCATGCTGCCCTCGACCCTGAGCGATGAAGGCACGGTGGCGGCGAGCCGAGAGATCGAGCAGATCAAGAATGGTCTGGACGAGGCCTATACCGAGCTGCGCGAACTGCTGGCTCACTTCCGCGCCCCCATCGACGCCCGCGGCCTGCTGCCTGCCATCGAGGACATGGTGAGCCAGTTCCGCAAACAGACCGCCATCCACACCTTCCTGCAGAAGGAGTGGGACTCCACCCGCCTGCCGGCCAACCTGGAGATGCAGGTGCTGCGCATTGTGCAGGAATCCCTCGCCAATATCCGCAAACACAGCCACGCGCAGAACGTGCGGATCATGCTGCGCTGCAATGCCGAGGGGCAGTACCGCGTGCTTATCGAGGACGACGGCGTGGGCATGCGCGAGCCGGCCTTCTCCGGCCATCCCGGTGAACATATCGGCCTGTCCATCATGCAGGAACGTGCGCGCTATCTGGGCGGTGAGTTGCGCATCGAAAGTGAGGAAGGTGAAGGCACCCGCGTGCTGCTCACCTTCCGCTATCCCGATCCGAAGCAGAATAAAGAACAACAACGGTTTGCCCTGATATAACGACCATGCGCGTATTGCTCGTAGACGATCACACCCTGTTCCGCAGCGGCCTCGAAACCCTGCTGGAGCGTCACAACATCGAAGTGGTGGCGGCCACCGGCGACGGCCGGGACGGTATGCGCCTGGCGCTGGAGATCCAGCCCGACATCGTCCTGCTCGATATGCGCATGCCGGACATGAATGGTCTGGAGGTATTGCGCGCGCTGCGCAATGGCGGGATGAAAACACCCATCGTCATGCTCACTACCAGCAACGAAGAGCGCGATCTGGTGGAGTGCCTGCGTAACGGAGCGCAGGGCTACCTGCTCAAGGACATGGAGCCGGCAGAGCTGGTCAACGCCCTGCGCGACATCCAGTCCGGCCGCACCGTGGTGGCACCGGAACTGGCCGGTGTGCTGGCGCGCGTGGTACAGGGCGAAAGCGTCGAGCCGGAGCGGCAGGAAACCCCCTTCTCCGACCTCACACCGCGCGAACTGGAAATCCTCTGCCTGCTTGCCGAAGGGCAGAGCAACAAGGTCATTGCGCGCAACCTCGGCATCTCCGACGGCACCGTCAAGCTGCACGTCAAGGCCGTGCTGCGCAAGCTCAATGTCCATTCCCGCGTCGAGGCCGCGGTGATGGCAGTGGAACAAAATCTTTGTCAGAAGGAATTGGGATGAAACTACGCGGATCGCTTGCGGCGCTGCTGTGCGCCATTGCCGCCCTGCCGGCAATGGCGGCGGAGACCTGGTACGAAGTGGAACTGATCATCGTGGCCCAGCGCAAGCCGGATGCCGGCAGCGAGATCTGGCCGGTCAAGGCCCTGCCCCCGGTCACGCAGGAGGCCTCGCTGGCCATCCCTGGCCCCGGACAGGCGGGCGTCAGCGGCAAGATTGCCCCGTTGCCGCCGGAAAACCTGCGCCTGCAGGCGGAGGCACAGCGCATCGCCACCGACAACAACTACGAACTGCTGCTGCATACCGGCTGGCGCCAGCCGGGGCTGCCCCGTGAACAGTCCCTGCCGGTACGCATCCAGGCCGTGGAGGCCGTTCCTGCGGACGGGATGGGCGATGCGACGGACGCCGAAGCGGCACCGCGCCTGGACGGTACCGTGCGCCTGATCCTGGCGCGCTATCTGCACCTGGAGGCCGATCTGCGCTACCGCGATGCCGCGCCGGCGAATGACGCGGGCCTGTTCGACGGATTCGGCGCGCAGGCCGCCGAGGCACCGGTCTATCGCCTGAATGAATCACGCCGCATGCGCAGCCGCGAAGTGCATTACCTCGACCACCCCATGTTCGGCATCATCGCCACGGTCACCCCGTACGAACTGCCCGCCGCCGCAGCGGCGCCCAAGCCGGCCGCACCGATCGCCGTGCCCGCCCCGGGGACAGGCACGGGGACCAGCGGCACCATCAAGCGAAATTAGACGAGTTTCGAGTTTCGAGTTTCGGAAAGATCTTGTCGTGGCTTCCCATAACTCAACACTCGAAGCTGGTTTTCAGACCAGTGGCGCCACCCGTTCCAGCAAGGTACGCACTCGCTCCATGCCGCCATTGAGATTCTGCTCGATCTCTTCCATGGTGATGGCCCCGCCGCCGCGCCCCGCCCCCATGTTGGCGACCACCGCGCAGCAGGCGTAGCAGATATCCAGTTCACGGGCCAGGGCGGCCTCGGGCATGCCGGTCATGCCCACCAGGTCGCAGCCATCGCGCTCCAGCTTGTCGATCTCCGCCGATGTCTCCAGGCGCGGGCCCTGGGTCGTCGCGTACACCCCCTCTTCCACCGCATGCAGATCGATGGCCCGCGCCCCGTCGATGAGCATCTGTCGCAGGTCCGGGCAATACGGCTCGGTAAAATCGATGTGGGTGACGTGGGTCAGACCTTCCTCGAAATAGGTGTTGATACGATTCCATGTGTAATCGATGATCTGATGCGGGATGACGATGCGCCCCGGCGTCATGTCGGCGCGTATGCCGCCCACCGCATTCACCGCGATGATGTGATCGGCACCCGCTTCCTTCAGCGCCCAGATATTGGCGCGATAGTTCACTTTGTGCGGCGGGATGGTATGACCGTAACCGTGGCGCGCCAGGAACAATACTTCCTTGCCGGCCATGGCGCCGTGCGTCAGCGGTGCCGACGGCTCACCATAGGGCGTATGCACCACTTCGCGATTGATGATCTCGAGATTCTTCAACGAGGTCAGGCCGGTGCCGCCGATGATTGCCAGTTTTGCCACGGAGTCTCCTTTAAATTTTTTAAACCCATTTGCCGCAGCCGACTACATGGATGTAGTCGGTTGGAAATGTCTGGAACATATTTCCCAGACGCAGAGGCGCGAAGCATATTGAATATGACTTCTCTGCATCTCGGCGACAGGGTTGTTATATGTTTACATGCCCTTGAC
The DNA here is from genome assembly GCA_024709225.1 of Gammaproteobacteria bacterium. GTDB lineage: Bacteria > Pseudomonadota > Gammaproteobacteria > Thiohalomonadales > Thiohalomonadaceae > Sulfurivermis. The sequence continues at coordinate 103,040 of JANJXC010000038.1, forward strand.
GGCGTAGATGCCGGGCGCGTTGCGCAGGTAGTCCTTGTAGTCCATGCCGTAGCCGAAGACATAGCGGTCCGGCACGGTGAGGCCGACAAAATCGGCCTTCATGCCGTTCTTGCGATCATGTTCCTTTTCCACCAGCACGGCGCTGTAGACCGCACGGGCGCCCTGGGTACGCAGTTCGTCGATAATGGCCTTCAGCGTCACCCCTTCGTCAAGGATATCGTCCACCACCAGCACTACCCGATCGCGTAGTGGCGTACGTGGCCGCGCCAGCCAGCACAGTTCACCGCCACAGGTTTCGCCGCGGTAGCGCGTCGCATGGACGTAATCAATCTGCAGCGGGAACTCCATGTGCGTGAGCAGCTGTCCCATGGGGATCAGGGCGCCGGTCATCACGCACAACACCACCGGATTGGTGGCGCACAACTGCGCACTGATGATGTTGGCCAGATCCGCTATGGCGGTCTCGACCTCGGCATTGCTGTAGAGGCAATCGGCCTCGCGGTACACCTGCTCGATATGTTGGGGCGTGACTGTCATGAAGAGTCCTTTACTGTTTTCCGCCTGCTGCCGCTGGTTGCAGCTGCACACCGTTGGGGATATGCAGCGTCGAGGTGGGAAAGGCAATCTGCGCGCCGTTCCGCTCGATGATACCCACCACCTGCAGCAGAACGTCCTGCTTCACCTCATGATAACGCACCCAGTTGGTGGTTCTGGTGAAGGTATAGATGAAGAAATCCAGCGACGAGGGCGCAAAGGCGTTGAAGTTGACGATCAGTGTCTGCGTGGCATCAATGTCGGGATGGCTTTCCAGCATGGCGCGCGCATCCGCCACGATGGCCGCCATCTTGTCCACATCGTTGTAACGGATGCCGATGGTTTCATAAATGCGCCGATGACTCATGCGCGAGGGATTCTCCACCGCGATGCTGGAGAAGGTGGAATTGGGCACATACAGCGGACGCTTGTCGAAGGTGCGGATCACCGTGAGGCGCCAGCCGATCTCCTCCACCGTGCCCTCGATATTGCGATCGGGCGAACGCACCCAGTCACCCACGGCGAAGGGACGATCCAGATAGATCATCAGGCCGCCGAAGAAATTCGCCAGCAAGTCCTTGGCGGCAAAACCGACGGCGATGCCGCCGATACCGCCAAAGGCAAGGATGCCGGAGATGTTGAAGCCCAGGGTCTGCAGGGCCATCAGTGCGGCGGTAATGCCCACCGATACGCGCAGCAGCTTGCCCACGGCATCCACCGTGGTGGTATCGACGCTGCGCCCCTCGGCGGCGGCCGTGGCGAGGATGTCCTGTTCCATGTTGCGGATGAAGCGGAACAGGAACCAGGCCAGGGCAACGATTATCCCCAGGCTGCGCAAGGGCGCGGCCGCATCGAATACCACCACATCGGTACGCTTGCCGAGAATTTCGGCGGCAAAGGTGATGCCCGCCACCCAGATGAGCAGCGTCAGCGGCTGGCGCAGGGATTCGACAAAGATATGATCCCAATGGCGGCGGGTGTGCAGCAGCCTGGCATGCAGGCGTTTCAACAGGCGCTTCTGGAAGAAATCCAGCAACAGGGTGGCAAACACCACCACGAACACCTGGGACACGATGAACCAGGTACCGTCGCGCCCCCCCATGCTCTGCCAAATCGTTTCGAGATTCACGCCACCTCCGCAATCAGAAATCGAATTCGATGGTCGGATCCTGCGCCAGTCGCTCCACGGCCTGCACCGCCTGCTGCCAGTGCGGGTCGCGGTGCAGTGACTCCCAGGTCACCGGGTGACGCCCATGCATGCGCGCCAGCCGGGTATGCAGCACCGGATCGTGGCGTGGCTTGAAGCCGTCGAGGACGGCCTCGGCCCCCGCGCGGTTGTTGCACACCAACACCATATCACAGCCGGCATCCACCGCCGCCGCCGCGCGTGCCGCGTAGTCGCCGCCGCAGGCCGCGCCTTCCATGCTGAGGTCATCGCTGAAGATCACGCCCTGGAAACCAAGACGACGGCGCAGCACCTCGCCGAGCCAGAAGCGGGAAAAGCCCGCGGGCTGGGCATCGACCTTGGAATAGACCACATGGGCCGGCATGATGCCGGCAAGGCCATAGGCGATCATGCGCTCGAACGGCACCAGGTCTTCGGTATGGATATCCTCGTAGCGGCGCTCGTCCACCGGCAGCGCGTGATGGGAATCGGCCTCCACCGCACCATGACCGGGAAAGTGCTTGCCGGTCGCGGTCATGCCGGCCTTGCGCATGCCCAGCATATAGCTGTGCGCCAGTTCGGCCACCACATCGGGGGTGTGGTGAAACGAGCGATCACCGATCACCCGGCTGATGCCGCGATCCACATCCAGCACCGGGGCAAAACTGAAATCCACGCCGACCGCACGCAATTCGCTCGCCATCACCCAGCCGGTGGCCTCGGCCAGACGGCGGGCGCGGCGCGGGTCACGGGCATGGATGTCACCGAACACCCGCGCCGGCGGCAGCGCGGAAAAGCCGCTGCGAAAGCGCTGCACGCGCCCGCCCTCGTGATCCACGGCCACCAGCAGGCGCGGCTCGCGCAGCGCATGCACCTCGCGCAGCAAGGCACTCAGCTGCTCGGGGGATTCGTAGTTGCGCGTAAACAGAATCAGGCCGCCCACCAGCGGATGGCGCAGCAGCTCGCGCTCTTCCGGCAACAGCGTCGTGCCTTGCAGGTCCAGCATCACCGGGCCTAGCGACATGTGGCGAACTCCATCAGTGAAAGACAGGCGGTGTGGCCGCACAATGCCGCCACACCGATTGATTTACAGCGGCAGATCCTTGACCACATCCACCACGATGCGGGTAGTGCCTTCCATCAGCACCACATCGGCACCCACCTCGACACGGACATAGCCCTTGGGCACGGGCGACAACTGGCGCTCCAGTTCCGGCGGCAGGGAGCGGGTTTGCAGCCCCGGCGGCAGCGCGCCGTTCTTCTCCACCTGCTTCTGCAGACCGGGCGGCAACTGCTCACGTTTGGCCAGTCCCGGCGGCAGGCCGTTCTTGTGCGGGCCATTCCCCGGACGCTGAGACGGCTGACGCGCATGGTAATAATCGCGGATACGCTGGCGGTCCTGCTCGTTGAAGGCCACCTCGACCCGCACGTTCTCGTCCTGCACCACCACGCGACCGGAGGTCCGCACCGGCTCCAGCGCACAGCCCGCCAGCGTCAGGGCCGCCAATGCGGCACCCACCAGCCAAAACCTGCTCATGCCTTATCTCCTTCAGTGATCAATACCCGGGTGCCGGCCGGCACCTGATCGAACAGCGCCATGATATCGGCATTGCGCATGCGGATACAGCCATGGGAGGCCGGCACACCCAGCAGTTCCTCGTCCGGCGTGCCGTGGATGTAGATATAGCGGCGCATGGTGTCCACCTTGCCGAGGCGATTCCGGCCTCGCTCCAGGCCGGACAGCCACAGGATGCGCGTCAGGATCCAGTCGCGTTCCGGTGCGGCGGCGCGCAGTTCCGGGGTGAGGACCTCGCCGGTGGGACGCCGGCCGACGAACACCGTATTGGGTACGCTGCCCGCACCGATGCGCGCCCGCACCACATGCCAGCCGCGCGGCGTGCAGCCGCTGCCGTTCTCCTCGCCGGGGCCATTGGCCGCGGTGGACACCGGGGCCTCCAGCAGCACCGCATCACCCTCGCGCAGGCGCAGGCGCTGTTCGGTCAGGCTGATCTCAATCCAGCGTTCTGCGTTCATCCGCCGTCCAGTTCTTGTAGGGGTGCTGCACCAGGCAGACGTTGTAATAGCGCGGCTCGTGCGACACCTCGCGTCCGGCCCAGGGCGGCAACTGCAGCGGCGCATCCTCCGCCTCGAGCTCCACCTCGGCCACCACCAGACCGGCGTTGTCGCCGGCAAACACGTCCACCTCCCACACCCGACCGCCGAAGTGAACGTGATGGCGCACCTTCTCGATAAGCGGCTTCTCGCACAAGGTATCGAGCAGCGCAGCGGCATCGGCGAGCGGGATGGCGTATTCGTATTCCTGGCGCGTCACGCCCAGGGTGGCGCTCTTGATGTTGAGCCGTGCCGCGTCCCCCTCGATGCGCACCCGCACCGAGGCCTGTTTCGCCCCCACCAGATAGCCCTGGCGATAGGCTGTGCCGGCATCGGCCGCCTCCCGCCAGCTATCGTCCTTTACCAGGAATTTGCGCTCGATTTCCGTCGCCATGATCATGTCCTTGCACAGTGCCGCCATGGTAGGCCATGGGGCCCGGTTTGTGTATTCTTGACGGCCACGCATTCCCTTATATTCCCGGAGCAAAGAGCGTGAATAACCAAACCATGACCGCCAGCAGCCGCCCCGACTCAACTACCGGCCCCGGGCCCCGTGACCGATGATGCCGCTGCGCTCGCACTACGCCGCGGTACCGCCGTACCACACCAAGGACGGCTCCGAAATCCGCGAGCTGCTGCACCCGGTCGTGCACGGCAACCGCAACCAGAGCCTCGCCGAGGCCATCGTCGCCCCCGGCCAGGCCACGGCTTTGCACCGCCACCACCAGACCGAAGAGCTGTACCACATCACCGCCGGCCACGGCCTGATGCAGCTCGACACGGACGAGTTCCCCATCGCCCCCGGTGACAGCATATGCATCCCGCCCGGCACAACGCACGCCGTGCACAACACCGGCAGCGAACCGCTGCACATCCTCTGCTGCTGTGCCCCGGCCTACAGCCACGACGACACCGAGTTGCTCTGAGATACAGGAGCCAAGCGCCTGCGCAATCTGCGCGTGCCCAGAACCAGACAGCTATCGCGGCTCCGCTCCTGCGTCTCCCTGCATGCAGGAGCGAAGCGCATTCGCGAATGATTTCCCCCCGCAAGGCGCTGCACTATACTGCGCCCCTGAACCTCAACCCGGAAACACCGTGCGCATCCTGCTCGCCCCCATGGAAGGCGTCATCGACGCCCCGATGCGCCGACTGCTCACCGGTATCGGCGGCTACGATGCCTGCGTTACCGAATTCCTGCGCCTCAGCGACGGCGAACTGCCCGCACGCAGCTACCACAAACACTGTCCGGAGCTGGCCCAGGGTAGCCGCACCGCCAGCGGCACGCCGGTGATCCTGCAACTGCTCGGCAGCGATCCGGAACTGTTGGCGGTGAGCGCGCAGCGCGCCGTCAAACTGGGCGCCACCGCCATCGACCTCAACTTCGGCTGTCCCTCGCGCTTCGTCAACCGCAAGGCCGGCGGTGCCGCCTTGCTGAGGGAACCGCCGCTCATGGCGCAGATCGTCAGCAGCGTGCGCCGGGCGCTGCCCGGAGAGATTCCGGTTTCCGCCAAGATGCGCCTCGGCTACGACACCCCGGATAAGGCCATCGATATCGCCCTCGCCGTGCAGGAGGCTGGTGCCGATTTCCTCACCGTCCACGCTCGCACCCGCGCTGACGGTTACCGTGCCCCTGCCCGCTGGGAGTGGCTGCGCCCCATCAATGAGGCATTGAAGATTCCGGTGATTGCCAACGGCGACATCAACAGCGTTGACGACTGGCGCCGCTGCCACGAAACCAGCGGTTGCCGGCACGTGATGCTTGGCCGCGGCGCCCTCATGCAGCCTGACCTCGCCCGCCAGCTGCGTGCCTGGCATAGCGGCACCGAGGTCAAGGCCATGCAGTGGCCTGATATCCGCACGCTTCTGCCGCATCTCATGACGCACTATGCCCCGGGTACCCGCGGCCTTTGCGCCCGCCTCAAGCAGTGGCTGGGCCTGTTGCGCCAGCGGCATGGCGAAGCAGAGGTGGCGTTTGCCCGGATTCGGTCCCTGCGGGACATGGACAGCATACTGACGGCGCTGGCTGGATGAGTTGCGCCCGCCGTGGTGCCGCATGGCAGCCACAGCGCAATGCGAAAAAATCAGACCTGCACCGGCAAGCGGGTATCCAGCACCACCGCCTGCGTGGTCACTGTCGCCCGATAGGCAACCGCCTCGACCCCGGCAGCCAGCGCCGCACGCAAGGTGCGTCCATAGAGTGGATCGATTTCATCGGCCGGCCGCACAGCAGCCGCATCGGCGCGCTGCACACAAAAGAAGATTACGCCGCGCGCCCCCTGCGCCGCCACCTGCATCAGCTCGCGCAGATGCTTGCTGCCGCGGGCGCTGACTGCATCGGGGAAAAAGGCGCTGCCGCCCGCATCGACGGCCGTGACGTTCTTGATTTCCACATAGCAGGCGGGACGGCCGGCAGCCTCGAGCAACAGATCGATGCGACTGTTTTCGGCGCCATAGCGCACCTCTTGTCGCAGCGTAGCGTAGCCCTGCAGCTCCGTTACCACCCCGGCATAGACGGCCTCGCCCACCAGCCGGTTCACCACGCCGGTATTGATGCCGATCATCACTCCGGCATGATTCTCCACCAGCTCCCAGGCGTGCGGATATTTTCGCGCGGGGTTGTCTACCGCGCGCAGCCAGACCCGGCTGCCCGGTTCGGCGCAGCCCAGCATGCTGCCGGTATTGGGGGAGTGGGCGGTGATGACGCTGCCGTCGGCCAGTTCGATATCGGCCAGAAAACGCTTGTAGCGCCGCAGCAGCGTTCCAGCCAGGAGAGGAGTTTCGAATTCCACAATCGGTGTTTACTTGTATCTTGTAACTTGTATCTGCTCTTAATGAATCCGCCGCCGCGCCTCGGTGACATTGGGCAACTGCCCAATGCGTCCCAGCACACGCGACAGTTCGTCGATGTTGGCGATCTCCAGGGTAAGCTGCATGCGCACACTGTAGTCCTGCTTGTTGGTCTGGGTGTTGACCGACAGCACGTTGATCTTGTCATTGGACAGGATCGAGGTGATGTCGCGCAGGAGTCCCTGGCGGTCGAAGGCGAGAATTTCGATGTCCACCGGATAGGTCTGGCGCTGTTTGCTGCTCCACTCCACCTCGATGAGGCGCACGCGCTTGTCCGGCGCCATGTTGAGAATGTTGCGGCAGTCGCGCCGATGGATGGTGACGCCGCGCCCCTGGGTGATGTAGCCCACCACGGCATCACCCGGCGCCGGCTTGCAGCAGCGCGCCATGGTGGTGAGCAGGTTGCCGACGCCGAGGATATGGACACCGCCCGCGCCACCGCTCTTGCCGGCCGTGCTCGGCGCACTGATCGGCAATACATCCTCTTCCCCGCTCTCCGGTGGCGGCACCACCTGTTTCTGCAGCGCGCGCACGATCTGCGTGGTATTGATATCACCGCGGCCAATGGCGAGCAGAAAGGGATCGAGCTGATCGAAACCGAACTGCGCGGCCAGCTGTTCCAGCGGCAGGTCGGAGACACTGAAGCGGCGCAGCTCCTTTTCCAGCACCGCGCGACCTTCCGCCAGATTGCGCTCCAGCGCCTGCTGGGTGAACCAGTGGCGCACCTTGGCGCGGGCGCGCGAGGTCTTGAGATAACCGAGATGGGGATTGAGCCAGTCGCGGCTCGGCTCGCCCTGGCGTGCGGTGAGGATCTCCACCTGCTCGCCGCTCTTCAGTTCGTAGGTGATGGGCACCATGCGGCCGTCGACACGGGCGCCGCGGGCACGGTTGCCCACCTCGGTGTGGATGTAATAGGCGAAGTCCAGCGGCGTGGCGCCTTGCGGCATGTCCACCACCTCGCCTTGCGGCGTCAGCACATAAACGCGGTCCTGGAACACCTCGGACTTGAAGCGATCGATGAAGTCGCCGGCGCTGTTTTCTTCGTCCTTCCACTCCAGCAGCTGACGCAGCCAGGCCACCTTCTGCTCGAAGTCGCGGTTGCTCTTGCCGCCCTCCTTGTAGCGCCAGTGCGCGGCCACGCCCAGCTCCGACTCCTTGTCCATCTCGAAGGTGCGGATCTGCACCTCGATGGTCTTGCCCTCCGGCCCCATTACGGCGGTATGGATGGAGCGGTAGCGGTTTTCCTTCGGCGTGGCGATGTAGTCGTCGAACTCCTTGGCGATGTGCGGCCACAGGGTATGCACCACGCCGAGGGCGTGATAGCAGTCGGGAATGGTATCGACCAGGATGCGCAGCGCACGCACGTCGTACAGCTCGTGAAAGCTGAGCCCCTTGCGCTGCATCTTCTTCCAGATGCTGTAGATGTGCTTGGGTCGGCCCTTGACGTCGGCCTTGATGCCGGAACGTTCCAGCTCCTCACGCAGGGTGGCGAGCACCTTGTCGATATAGCGCTGGCGATCGACGCGGCGCTCGTCGAGGGACTTGGCGATCTCCTTGTAGGCCTGTGGCTCCAGGTAGCGGAAGGCCAGGTCTTCCAGCTCCCACTTCACGTGCCAGATGCCGAGGCGGTTGGCCAGCGGGGCGTAGATGTCCAGGGTTTCGCGCGCGATGCGCTGCTGCTTGTAGTCAGGCAGGTGCTGCAGGGTGCGCATGTTGTGCAGGCGATCGGCCAGCTTGATCAGCACCACGCGCACGTCCTCGGCCATGGCAAGCAGCAGCTTGCGCAGGCTCTCCGCCTTGACCTGCTCCTTCTTGTTGCCCTGCTCCGTCGCCTGGTACTCGCCGATCACCTTCATCTTGGTGAGGCCGTCCACCAGATGCGCCACCGCCGGGCTGCAGGCCTGCTCGATGTCCTCCAGCGTGATGGTGGTGTCTTCCACCACGTCGTGCAGGATGGCGGCGGCCAGGGTTTCGTGGTCCATGCGCAGGCCGGCGAGGATGTCGGCCACGGCGATGGCATGGGCCAGATAGGGCTCGCCGGAGGCACGGGTCTGCTCACGGTGCGCGCGCTCGGCCAGCTCGACGGCACGACGGATCAGCGCGACCTCATCGGGCGCGCGTCCTTCCGCCAGGCTGTTCAGCCAGGCGTTGCGGCCGGCAGCTTCCTGCAGCGCGGCATCATGAACGGTGGATTCGACGTAAACCATGCAACTCTCTTCGCCTGCAAACAATGCGCAAAGTTTAGCGCGGCTTTAGCGGCGGCGCCGCGATTTGGCCGGCGCGGCACCGTCACGCCGCGCCGGTGCCGGCTTGCCCTTTTGCGGCGTCACCGGCCGCCCGGTGCCCTCTGGCTGCCAGGCCGGGACCAGGTGGCGCTTGCCGTTGCCGATGAGATCGGTGCGCCCCATGCGCTTCAGCGCATCGCGCAGCAGCGGCCAGTTTTCCGGGTCGTGGTAGCGCAGGAAGGCCTTGTGCAGGCGGCGCTGACGCAGGCCGCTCGGCACCTCGATACCGGTGCTGTCGCGGCGCACCCGCTTCAGCGGATTGTGGCCGGTGTGGTACATGGCGGTGGCGATGGCCAGCGGCGTGGGCAGGAAGGTCTGTACCTGATCGAGGCGGAAGCCGTTGCGCTTCAGCCACAGCGCCAGCTCCAGCATGTCGGTATCCGAGGTGCCGGGATGGGCGGCAATAAAATACGGGATCAGGTACTGCTCCTTGCCCGCCTCCTTCGAGGCCTGCTCGAACATCGTCTTGAAGCGGTCATAGGTACCGATGCCCGGCTTCATCATCATGTTGAGCGGCCCCGCCTCGGTGTGCTCCGGCGCGATCTTGAGATAACCGCCGACGTGATGGGTCACCAGTTCCTTGACGTATTCCGGGGAGCGCACCGCCAGGTCGTAGCGCAGGCCGGAGGCGATGTGCACACGCTTGATGCCGGGCAACTGGCGCACGCGACGGTAGAGGTGGATCAGCGGCGCGTGATCGGTCTTCATGTTGACGCAGATGTCGGGAAAGACGCAGGACAGGCGCCGGCAGGCGGCCTCGATCTGCTCATCCTTGCAGTGCATGCGATACATGTTGGCGGTGGGGCCGCCGAGGTCGGAGATGACGCCGGTGAAACCGGCGACCTGATCACGGATCGCCTCCACCTCGCGCACGATGGAGTCTTCGGAGCGGTTCTGGATGATGCGCCCTTCGTGCTCGGTGATGGAGCAGAAGGTGCAGCCGCCGAAACAGCCGCGCATGATGTTGATGGAGAAACGGATCATCTCCCAGGCCGGCAGGCGCGCATTGCCGTAGGACGGGTGCGGCGCACGGGCAAAGGGCAGGTCGAAGATGGCATCCATCTCCTTGGTGCTGAGCGGAATCGGCGGCGGGTTGAGCCATACCTCGCGCTCACCGTGGCGCTGCACCAGGGCGCGGGCGTTGCCGGGATTGGTTTCCAGATGGAAGATGCGCGAGGCATGGGCGTACAGCACCGGGTCATCGCGCACCTGCTCATAGGATGGCAGGCGCACCACCGCATGCGCGCGATCGATGCGCGGCTTTTTCTGCAGCCGTACCACCTGCGTGGCGCCCGGTGCGCAGGCCGGGGTTTCCGCATAGGGATTGACGTGCACCGGCAACGCACCCGGGGTATCGATCTCTCCAGCATCCACCTCATACCAGTCCTGCGGCACGGTCTTGCGCAGAAAGGCGGTGCCGCGCACGTCGGTGATTTCACTCACTGGCGTGCCCTTGGCCAGGCGGTGCGCCACCTCCACCAGGGCGCGTTCGGCGTTGCCGTACAAAAGCAGATCGGCCTTGGCGTCCATCACCACCGAGCGGCGCACCTTTTCCGACCAGTAGTCGTAATGGGCGATGCGGCGCAGGCTGGCCTCGATGCCACCAATAATCAAGGGCACGTCGTTATACGCCTCGCGACAGCGCTGGCTGTAGACAACCACGGAACGGTCCGGCCGCTTGCCGCCCTCGCCCCCCGGCGTGTAGGCATCATCGCTGCGGATGCGCCGCTCGGCGGTATAGCGGTTGACCATGGAGTCCATGTTGCCGGCGGTGACGCCGAAGAACAGGTTGGGACGGCCCAGACGTTTGAAATCCTCCGCCGAGGTCCAGTCCGGCTGGGCGATGATGCCGACGCGAAAGCCCTGCGCCTCCAGCAGGCGCCCGACCATGGCCATGCCGAAGCTGGGGTGATCGATGTAGGCATCACCTGTGACCAGGATCACATCGCAGGAGTCCCAGCCCAGCCGGTCCATCTCCTCGCGCGACATCGGCAGGAAGGGCGCGGTGCCAAAGCGTTGCGCCCAGTATTTGCGGTAGGAGAAAAGTTCGCGGACGGACATGGGTCTGGATACCGATTGGGTTTTACTCGCGTGGAGTCAGTGCAGTATATTGAGCCGCAAGGGCCATCACCGAAGACGACGATCAAGGAGCCGAATCATGCGTCCCAGCCATATCAGCCTCATCGCCATCCTGCTGGCTGCCGGCAGCACTGCCGCCAACGGCGATGTGGTGCAGGTTCCGCCTGCCACACCGGAGGATGAGGTCACACAACCGGCGCAACACATGGACCTCCCCGTCCGCGGCATGAACATGCAGCAGGTCGAGGCCCGCTTCGGTATGCCGCTGGAGAAAATCGCTGCCGTGGGCAAACCGCCCATCAGCCGTTGGGTATACCCGGATTATACCGTCTATTTCGAACATCAGTACGTGTTGCACGCCGTACTCAAACGCAAATAACACCCTTTCAACCACCGCGGTTGCTATCGTGCAACCGCAGCCCCGATCATGGCTCCCATGCAGATACTGCCCGCAGAATGGTCACCGCAAAGCGCGGTGATGCTCACCTGGCCGCACATGCACGGCCCGCTGGGCCGCATCCTGGCCCAGGTGGAAGAGGTATTCGTCCACATCGCCCGCGCCGTCACTGCCCATGAGCCGCTGGTCGTCTCCTGCCTGCATGCGGAACACCGCGACCATATCGCGGCGCAACTGCGAGCGGCCGGCGTGGACCTGGCACGGGTGCGCCTGGCCATCGCGCCCTCCAACGACGTATGGGCACGCGACCACGGCCCCATCACCGTGCTGCGCGACGGCCGGCCATTGCTACTCGACTTTGCCTTCAACGGCTGGGGCCGCAAGTACGCCTTTGACCTGGATAACGCCCTCACCCGTACCCTGCACGCGCAAGGGATATTCGGTGTCACGCCACTGGAAGGCATCGACCTGATCCTGGAAGGCGGCAGCATCGAAAGCGACGGCCAGGGGACCCTGCTCACCACCCGCCACTGCCTGCTGAATCCGGAGCGCAATCCGCAGTACGACTGCGTTGGCCTGGAGGGCATCTTTGCCCAGGTATTCGGCGCCCGGCGCGTGCTGTGGCTGGACCACGGTGAGCTGGAAGGCGACGACACCGACGGCCATATCGACACCCTGGCGCGCTTCTGCGATGAACACACCATTGCCTATGTGCGCTGCGACGACCCGCAGGACAGCCACCATGCCGAACTCCGGGAAATGGAGCGCGAACTGCAGGCCTTGCGCGACAACGGCGGCCGGCCCTACCGCCTGGTGCCGCTGCCGCTGCCCGCGCCCAAGCGCGACGAGCACGGCAAGCGCCTGCCCGCCACCTATGCCAACTTCCTCATCATCAACGGCGCGGTGCTGGTGCCGGTATACGACGATGTCCAGGATACCGTGGCGCTGGAGCGCCTGGCCCCCTGCTTCCCCGGACGCGAGCTCATCGCCATCAACTGCCTGCCCCTGATCCGGCAGTACGGCAGCCTGCACTGCGTCACCATGCAGCTGCCGGCGGGGGTTATATGAAAAATCGGGTCCGCAAATGAACGCGAATGTACGCAAATGAAAGCCTGTTTTTCGCCACAAGGTTGCATTCGCGTTGATTTGCGTTCATTCGCGGATCCAGCCTTTGGGAGGATGTGATGAAATCACGTACCCTGCGTGTCGGTCTGGTGCAGCAGCCCTGCAGCGATGATCGGGAGACCAATCTCTACTACAGCTCGCTGGAAATCCGCGCTGCTGCCGCCGACGGCGCCGAGCTGGTGCTGCTGCAGGAACTGCACGGCGGGCTGTATTTCTGTCAGGCGGAAGACCCGGCGCACTTCGAACAGGCGGAGAGCATCCCCGGCCCCACCACCAACGCCCTCGGCGAACTGGCCCGGGAACTGGGCATCGTCATTGTCGGCTCGGTCTTCGAGCGGCGCGCCCCCGGCCTGTACCACAACACCGCCGTTGTGCTGGAGAGGGACGGCAGCCTGGCCGGCATCTACCGCAAGATGCACATCCCCGACGACCCCGGCTACTACGAAAAATACTACTTCACGCCGGGCGACCTCGGCTTCACCCCCATCGACACCTCGGTGGGACGGCTCGGCGTGCTGGTGTGCTGGGACCAGTGGTATCCGGAGGCGGCGCGGCTGATGGCCCTGGCCGGCGCCGAGATCCTGCTCTACCCCACCGCCATCGGCTGGGATGAGCGGGCGGAGCTGGACGAGCAACTGCGCCAGCGCGATGCCTGGGTCACCATCCAGCGCAGCCACGCCATCGCCAACGGCCTCCCCCTCGTCGCCTGCAACCGTGTCGGCTTCGAGACCGATCCCTCGGGCCAGACCCCGGGCATCAATTTCTGGGGCTACAGCTTCATCTGCGGCCCGCAGGGCGAGATCCTGGCCCAGGCGCCGGAGGACGACCCCACCTTCCTGGTGGCCGAGGTGGACCTCGGCCGCACCGAGCAGGTGCGCCGCGCCTGGCCCTACCTGCGCGACCGCCGCATCGACGCCTACGCCGACCTGCTCAAGCGCTACCGTGATTAAAAATATGTCTCGCCGCAGAGACGCAGAGGACGCGGAGTTGATGCCAGTGTGGTTCCCTGCCTCGAATCAGGCGGGAACGCATCCCAGCACCTCCCTTGACTCAAGATTTCCCTCTGCGACTTCTGCGTCTCTGCGACAATTTTGTTTGGTCGAATCATCATCGAGGTAACCGAACCATGATCATCATCCTGCAGCCGCACGTCACCACGCAGAGCCCGGAATTCGACGCCCTGCGCAACCACATCGCCAACCTGCCGCGCGTGCAGATGCGCGTGCACGAGGAGCGCGGCAGCCAGCAGACGCTGACCGAGATCTATCTCATCGGTGACACCGCCGCGCTGGACAAGGACGACATGGCCAGCCTGCCCGGTGTGGAGCGCGTGGTGCGCGTATCGCGTGAATATCGCGTGCTCGGCCGCCACCACGACGACCAGCGTCCCAGCTATTTCGAATACAACGGCGTGCGCTTCGGCCAGGACAATTTCAACGTGTTCGCCGGCCTGTGCGCGGTGGATACGCCGGCGCACGTGGAAGAGATGATGCGCACCCTGCGCGACTATGGCCAGGTGTGCACGCGCATGGGCGCCTACAAGCCGCGCACCAACCCCTATGCCTTCCAGGGCCACGGCAAGGCCTGCCTGCCCTATGTATTCGAACTGGCCGGCAAGTACGGCATCAAGGTCATCGCCATGGAGGTAACCCACGACCGCCATGTGGCGGAGATCCACGAGGCGCTGCATGCCGCGGGCAATCCCACCGGCGTGATGCTGCAGATCGGCACGCGCAACACGCAGAATTTCGAACTGCTGAAGATCGTCGGCCGCCAGCGCGAATTCCCGGTGCTGCTCAAGCGCGGCTTCGGCATCACCCTGGAGGAATCGCTCAACGCCGCCGAATACCTGGCCTCGGAGGGCAACCGCAACGTGGTGTTCGGCCTGCGCGGCATGAAGACCAACATGGGCGACCCGCACCGCAACATGGTGGACTTCGCCCATGTGCCGGTGGTGAAGCGCCTGACGCGCATGCCGGTGTGCATCGATCCGTCGCATTCGGTGGGATCGCGCGACCGCGGCCCGGAGGGCCTGCTCGACGTATTTCACGTCACCGCCCAAGGCATCATCGCCGGCGCCAACATGGTGCTGGTGGATTTTCACCCCCAGCCGCCCAAGGCCCTGGTGGATGGACCGCAGGCCCTGCTATTCAACGAGTTGCCGCACTTCCTGGAGGATGTGGCCATCGCTCGGGAGGCTTACGAAAAGCGGGTGGCCGCTGCGGCGCGCTATGCATGACAGATACTGTGATACACGTCACACATGACAACTGGCAGTGCATGACATGACAAAAAGGTCAGGGGGATTTATATAACCACTTGATTGTAAAGTGTTTAAATTTTGGCACGGGTGTTGCTAAATTAACCCCGTGGAGCAAAGCCACGCATTCTGCGGAATGTGTGGTGGATTCCCCTCCTTCCACACTGTGGTGTTTTTTTAGCCGCTCCCGCAAGGGCGCGGCTTTTTTCATTCAGGCCCTCCATGGCCATCACCCTGCGGGCGCCTCACGGCGTGCAAATCGGCCGTCCTGCCGATTTGTCATTCCGGCCGCCTCGAACACTCGCACCCCGCCGGCCTGTCGTCAGGCCCACGCTCGATCAGTTGCCGCGCATGCGCTCCACGTAGCGATACAGGGTGCGCTCGCTGACCCCCAGCCGCTGCGCCGCGCGCGCGCGGTGACCTTCACAGGTTTCCAGCGCGTGCATCACCTCGTCATCGGTCAGGCGGCCATTGCGGCGCTGCAACAGCCTCCTGCCGCCGGCGTGCAGCATCGGGTTGTCGCCGCCGGGCTGCTGCACGTCCTCGCGCCGCGGCCCCTCAAAGACCAGGTGTTCCGGCCGGATGATGTCCTCGCCATAGGCCAGGATGGCGGCGCGCTCCACGATGTTGCGCAGCTCGCGCACATTGCCCGGATAGTCATAAGTCATCAGGGCCTCGATCACGTCCGGTGACAGCGGCACAAAGCGGTCGCCATCCTCGTTGCCGGCGAGGAAATACTCCGCCAGTGCGGCGATATCGTCGGGGCGGTCGCGCAGCGGCGGGATACGTACCGGGAAGGCGGACAGCCGGTAATAGAGGTCCTGGCGGAACTCGCCGCGCTCCACCATGCGCTGCAGGTCGCGGTGCGTGGCGGCAACCACGCGCACATCGACGTTGATGTATTCGGTGCCGCCCAGGCGGCGGATGGTGCCGGTCTCCAGCACTCGCAGCAGCTTGGTCTGCAGGGCCAGGGGCAGCTCGGCGATTTCGTCGATGAACAGGGTGCCGCCGTGCGCCACTTCGAACAGGCCCTTCTTGCGCCCGGCGGCGCCGGTGAAGGCGCCCTTTTCATGCCCGAACAGCTCGCTCTCGATGAGATTTTCGCCCAGGGTGCCGCAGTCGACGATGACGAAGGGGCCACCGGTGCGGGGAGAATATTCGTGCACATATTTGGCGACACACTCCTTGCCCACGCCGCTCTCGCCCAGCAGCAGCACCGTGGTGGTGGTGGGGGCGACGCGCTGCAACAGACTGGTCATGCGCACCATCGGCCGTGAGCGGCCGATGAGCAGGGTATCCTGCCGCTTCTGACTGACCGGGAAGATGTATTCGCCCACGTACAGCACCTTGCCTTTGTCATCAAACAAGGGGGTCGACTGCAGCTGCACGTACTCTTCATGCCCGTTCATGTCGTAATGGATATGCATCACCTGGGTCGACTGCCCGGTGCTGAATACCGCCTCCAGGGGACAGTGTTCGCCGTGTTGGCTGCACGGGGTATCCACACGATGCGACACCTCGTAGCAGAAGCGGCCGACCACGTCGTCGCCGTTGGCCAGGCCGTAGCGCTTACGGTACTGGGTGTTGGCGGCCATGATGCGGTAGTTGCGGTCGATGACCACGAAGGGGTCGGGCAGGATGTTGATGATTTGTTCGCAGGACGGCTTGGCAATACTGTCGCAACTCATGTTGCACTCCTCCAGACACCGGGTTATCGAAATCCTCTCCTGCCCTTGGCCGAGGCACGACGGGGAGACAGTGGGATCTCTGTTATTTATGGCAGCACATGTCATGACATGGTCTGCTTGTCATGCTGTCATGTCAAGGTGAATGGGGAGGTTCTGCCCCGTACAGACAAAAAAAAGGCGGGGACTTGCCCCGCCTTTTCCGATCATGGCCAGTGGTTATTTCAGGCGTTCAATGCCGAGGGCCTTGAGGACGTATTTCTCGAACAGGGGCTCGGAAGAGCCCTTCTTCATCTTGTTGATGAAATACTTCTCGAAGGCCACCTTGGCCATGTGCACCCACTTGCCCTTCTTCATCCAGGACACGTTGCGCGGCGGGATCTGCGGCATGGCGACGAAGGCCACGCCGGTGTCGCCCATGTCGGCCAGGCAGATGGCGTTCCAGGTGCCCTTCTCGTCCGGCTCCTTGCCCTCCAGGGCGTTCTTGATGTTGTGGGCGGTGGCGGAGACCATGGACTCGATCATGTAACCGGTCTTCGGCGTGCCGGTCGGCACCGGGGTGGTCTCCACCGGCGGGATGGCGATGCAGACGCCGACCGAATAGATGTTGTGCCACTTCGGGTTGCGCTGGAAGGCGTCGACCTTGACGAAACCGCGCGGGTTGACCAAGTCCTCGCCCACCTTCATCACCGGGTCGATGCCCTTGAAGGCCGGCAGCATCATGGAGTACTTGAACGGCAGTTCGTGCTCCTTGATCACCTCGCCCTTGTCGTTGTGCTCGGCGACAAACATCTTGCCGGCCTCGACCTTGGTCACCTTGGCGTTGCACACCCACTTGATGTGATTCTGGCGCAGCTCCGACTCCATCATGCCCTTGGAATCGCCTACGCCGCCGAGGCCCAGATGGCCGATATAGGGTTCGGAGGTCACGAAGGTCATGGGCACCTTGTCGCGGATCTTGCGCTTGCGCAGGTCGGTGGCGTAGATCAGCGCGGTTTCATAGGCCGGGCCGAAACAGGAGGCGCCCTGCACCGCACCGACGATCAGCGGACCGGGATCCTTGACGAACTCCTGCCATGCGGCATAGGCCTTCTCGGCATGGTCGGTGGTG
The DNA here is from genome assembly GCA_024709225.1 of Gammaproteobacteria bacterium. GTDB lineage: Bacteria > Pseudomonadota > Gammaproteobacteria > Thiohalomonadales > Thiohalomonadaceae > Sulfurivermis. The sequence goes on from JANJXC010000038.1 coordinate 120,640, forward strand.
CATACGGAGTGGGTGTGGCCGCCGTGGGGACCGAGGCCCTCGACCTCTTCAAAGGCCAGCTTGGGGCCGGTGGCGATGACCAGATAGTCGTACTTCACGGCGCTGCCGTCCTGCAGCACCAGGGTGTTCTCATCCGGCTTCATCTCGCTCACCGGCTGGGCGATGAGCTTGATGTCCTTCTTGGCCAGGTAGCCGGCCATCGGGAAGGTGATGTCCTTGCGCGAACGCCAGCCCACTGCCACCCAGGGATTGGACGGGGTGAAGCTGAAATGGTCGGAGCTGTTGATCACGGTGATGTCGTGCTCGCGGCCCAGCACGTCGCGGAAATCATATGCTGCGGGCAGGCCGCCGATGCCGGCGCCCATAATGACGATATGTGCCATCTGATCCTCTCCTCGTGTGTACCCAACCGGCTCAAGGAGTATCCCCAAGCCCAATTGTGAAATTGTTGCGCAATCATAAGGCAATATTTATGCCATATATCACGCCGGCCGGGGCTGGCGCCCGGCGAGCCGGTTTTATTGCCCTCCGCGCCGATGGCTATACAATAGCCGGCTTTTCCGTTGCCACAGCCTGCCGATGACCGACCGTTACCATTCCCCGCTCCATCCCGTCGCCGCGCGCCGCCCCGGCGAGCGCCTGCGCTGGGGCCGCCTGTACGGCAGCAGTTACGGCCTGGCCATCGCCTCCGCCGCGCGGGAACAGGACGGCATGGTGCTGGTGGTCACCGCCGATGCCCCCACCGCCAGCCGCCTGGAATACGAGTTGCGCTTCTACCTGGGTGACGATGACGCGCTGCCGGTGCTGCACTTCCCCGACTGGGAGACCCTGCCCTACGACGCCTTCTCGCCGCACCAGGACATCATCTCCGAGCGCCTCGCCACCCTGTACCGGCTGCCCTCCCTGCGCCGCGGCGTGCTGATCACCCCCATCAGCACCCTGATGCACCGCCTGCCGCCGCGCGAGTATCTGGAAGGCCACAGCCTGGTACTGGACGTGGGCCAGCGCATGGACCTGGACCAGATGCGCCTGCGCCTGGATGCCAGCGGCTACCGTTGCGTGTCGCAGGTGATGGAGCACGGCGAGTTCGCCGTGCGTGGCGCCCTGTTCGACCTGTTTCCCATGGGCAGCCCGGTGCCCTACCGCATCGAGCTGTTCGACGACGAGGTGGAGTCCATCCGTACCTTCGACCCGGAGAACCAGCGCTCCCTGGACAAGGTGGCATCGGTGCGCCTGCTGCCGGCGCGCGAATTTCCCCTCGGCGAGGCCGCCATCAAGCAGTTCCGCTCCGCCTGGCGCCTGGCCGTCGAAGGTGACCCACAGCGCAGCCTGATCTACCGCGACGTCAGTAACGGCCTCGCCCCGCCGGGCATCGAGTACTACCTGCCGCTGTTCTTCGAACACACCCATACCCTGTTCGACTACCTGCCGGCCCAGACCCTGGTGCTCAGCACCGAGGGCGCCGAGGATGCCGCCGACGGCTTCTGGGGCGAGTGCAAGGAGCGCCACGAACAACTGCGCCACAACATCGAGCGGCCGCTGCTGCCGCCGGAGACCATCTTCCTGCGCGGCGACGAGGTGCTGGGGCTGCTCGCACGCCATCCGCGCACCCAGTTGCAGCGCTTCGAGCTGGAACCCAAGGCCGGCCACCACAACTTCGCCTGCGACAACCCACCCAGCCTGACCCTGGACGTGCGCTCCGAGCAGCCCACCGCTGCCCTGCGCCGCTTCCTCGGCGAATTCCCGGGCCGCGTGCTGTTCGCGGTGGAGTCGGCGGGCCGGCGCGAGGCCCTGCTCGACCTGCTCGGGGGGGCAGACATCAAGCCGCGCGCGGTGGAGTCGTGGCAGGAATTCCTCAATGCCGACATGCCGCTCGGCCTTTTGGTGGCGCCGCTGGAACAGGGCCTGCTGTTGCAGGACCCGCCGCTGGCTGTCATCGCCGAGCCGCAGCTGTACGGCGAACAGGTGATGCAGCGCCGCCGCCGCAAGGTGCGCGCGACGCGCGACTCCGATGCGGTGATCCGCAACCTGGCCGAACTGCAGCCGGGCGCGCCGGTGGTGCACGAAGAACACGGCGTCGGCCGCTACCTCGGCATGCAGACCCTGGACACCGGCGGCATCGAACAGGAATTCCTCACCCTGGAATACGCCGGCGGCGACAAGCTCTATGTGCCGGTGTCCTCGCTGCACCTGATCAGCCGCTACACCGGCGCCGCGCCGGAGTCGGCCCCGCTGCACAAGCTGGGCAGCGGCCAGTGGGAAAAGGCCAGGCGCAAGGCCAGCGAAAAGGTGCGCGACGTGGCGGCGGAACTGCTCGCCATCTACGCCCAGCGCGCCGCGCGCAAGGGCTATGCCTACAACATCGACATGGCCAGCTACCAGGCCTTCGCCGCCGGCTTCCCCTTCGAGACCACGCCCGATCAGCAGGCCGCCATCGATGCGGTGCTGCACGACATGGCGACGGCGCAACCCATGGACCGCCTGGTGTGCGGCGACGTCGGCTTCGGCAAGACCGAAGTCGCCATGCGCGCCGCCTTCGCCGCGGTGATGGGCGGCAAGCAGGTGGCCATGCTGGTGCCCACCACCCTGCTCGCCCAGCAGCACTACGAAAACTTCCGCGACCGCTTCGCCGACTGGCCGGTGCGCATCGAAAGCCTGTCGCGCTTCAGCTCCAAGAAGGAGCAGGACAAGGTGCTGGAGGGGCTGCAACACGGTTCGGTCGACATCATCATCGGCACCCACAAGCTGTTGCAGGAGAACATCAAGCTGGAGCGTCTCGGCCTCGTCATCATCGACGAGGAACACCGTTTCGGCGTGCGGCAGAAGGATCGCTTCAAGGCGCTGCGCGCCGAGGTGGACGTGCTCACCCTCACCGCCACGCCGATCCCGCGCACCCTCAACATGTCGCTGGCCAACATCCGCGACCTGTCCATCATCGCCACCGCGCCGGCGCGGCGCCTCGCCGTGAAGACCTTCGTCACCGAATGGCAGCAGCCGCTGATCCACGAGGCCTGCCTGCGCGAGATCAAGCGCGGCGGCCAGGTCTACTTCCTGCACAACGACGTCGACACCATCGAGAAGATGGAACAGGAGCTTGCCACTCTGATCCCCGAGGCCACCGTGCGCCACGCCCACGGCCAGATGCGCGAGCGCGAGCTGGAGCGGGTGATGTCCGACTTCTACCACCAGCGCTTCAACATCCTGGTGTGCACCACCATCATCGAAACCGGCATCGACATCCCCAGCGCCAACACCATCATCATCAACCGCGCCGATCGCTTCGGCCTGGCCCAGCTCTACCAGTTGCGCGGCCGCGTCGGCCGCTCGCATCATCGCGCCTATGCCTACCTCATCGTGCCGCCGCGCCGGCAGATGACCGATGACGCGATCCGCCGGCTGGAGGCCATCGAGGCCATCGAGGAACTGGGCACCGGCTTCACCCTCGCGACGCACGACCTGGAAATCCGCGGCGCCGGCGAACTGCTGGGCGAGGAACAAAGCGGCCAGATGCAGGAGATCGGTTTTGGCCTGTACAGCGAACTGCTGGAGCGCGCCGTTGCCGCCCTCAAGGCCGGCCGCGAACCGGAACTGGATCGCCCGCTGGATCACGGCACCGAAGTGGACCTGCACATCCCTGCCCTGATTCCCGACGACTACCTGCCCGACGTGCACAGCCGCCTGATCATGTACAAGCGCATCGCCAGCGCCGAAAGCCTGGAAGAACTGCGCGACCTGCAGGTGGAAATGATCGACCGCTTCGGCCTGCTGCCCGAACCGGCCAAGAACCTTGTCCGCGTCACCGAACTGAAACTGCAGGCCACCCCGCTCGGCATCCGCAAGATCGAACTCGGCCCCGCCGGCGGCCGCATCACCTTCAACCCGCAACCCAACATCGACGGCCTCAAGATCATCAAGCTGATCCAGACCCAGGCGAAGATCTACAAACTGGATGGACAGGAACGGCTGCGCATCGTGATGGACATGCCGGATGCGGAGAGCAGGTTCAAGTTGCTGGAGGATTTGCTCAAGCGGTTGAGCAACTGACCGTCCATCGGTCCGTGTAGGAGCGGCTCCGCCGCGATGTGGCCTGCCCGCTGTATGGCTTGAAGAGTCCCCCCAAAGGGCGCGTAGACAGGACCGCACATGGCCATCGTGCCCGATCGAGGAAAAGTCGTGTCAATGCTGCACGAGAGAGTGAGCCGTGGCTCCTCGCCACTTCATTGCCGGCTGACGATACCCTCACCGAGTCAGTGATAGCCACCTACCGTAAACGTATGCAAATCGAGGAAGGATTTCGTGATGCCAAAGACGAGCGCTATGGATTGGGCTTGGATATGTCGCTGTCGAAATCCAAAGCACGCTATACGGTACTTCTGCTAATTGCCGCGCTTGCCGTCTTCATTGCATGGCTATTCGGCAAGGTGGCATACCAACGCAAATTGCACCTGAAGTACCAAGCAAATACCGTGACGCATCGGCACGTGCTTTCTTTTGTCTATTTCGGCATTCGAATCGCCCGAGGCAGTGGAATACCTGTTGCCGCGCGAGATATTGTTGCGGCGAGAAACAGCCTTCGTGAGGCGCATACGTTTTGAACTGTGGGTAGAGTATTCGTGGGGATCCGTCAGGGTCTGTCCCCGGTCCAGTGCTCAGTTGTCTTCGTCACCAGTAGGTTCGAGCTTCAACAAACGCTCGCCGCGCCATACCCTGACGATCTGGATTTCGACAGGGGATCGGTTCGTGGTGTATCGGTAAACGATCCGAAACGGTGGGTGAATAAGTTCGCGTACCTGAGGCTGGTTGAACTCCGGAACCACTCGCCCGAGTTCAGGGTGGGCGATCAATGCTTCGATTCGGCCAAGGATTTCGGCGACCAGGCGCCGACCGACAGCCGGCACACCCTGTTCGGTGTACCACGCAACAACGCCCTCGATGTCCGCGATCGCAGACTCGGTGAGGACGATGCTGGGCCGCCTCATTTCACCCCAAGCCGCGCCTTGGCATCGGCCAGCGACAGGGTCCGTCCTGCCTCCACGTCTGCCAAGCCCGCCACAACCGCGCGCATGAACGCGCGCTCTTCCTCGCCGCTCTCGTAGTCGGCCACCGATTGCACAACCGCCACCCCTCGCCCACGGCTGGTCAACAGCACTGGCCGGTGCGTCTCAGTCGTCTGCTTCACGACCCGGCCGGGATTTGCCTTGAGGTCTCCCAAGGGGACCAAATCTTCAGAGAATTTCATAAATTAGGCCCTCTAAACAGGTCTGTTAACAGGGCCGATAATAGCAGCTCGATCATGGGCCGGCCACAGCATGGCCTCCCCGCCGCTGGTGGTCGAACATCACGCCCGGCATGATTCACCAGCATTAATTAGTTAATAATTACAATGAGTTATATATGTCACGCGGGAGAGAAAACCGTGGTCTGTCCCCGATTATTCTCGCAATGTGAAGGGGTTTGCCTGGAACCACAAGCGTGTGTACCGCATTTACTGCGAACTGGAACTGAACCTGCGCATCAAGCCGAAGAAGCGACTGGTGCGCGAGAAGCCCGAGCCTCTGGCGGTGCCGGAGACTATCAACCAGGTGTGGTCGATGGATTTCATGCACGACCGGCTGGAGGATGGAAGGGCATTCAGGCTGTTTAACGTAATCGACGACTTCAACCGCGAAGGGCTGGGCATCGAGGTGGACTTCTCGCTACCGGCGGAACGGGTGATACGTTCTCTGGAGCAGATCATCGAATGGCGGGGAAAGCCGGCTGCACTGCGCTGTGACAACGGCCCGGAGTACATCAGTCATACGCTGCGCGAGTGGGCCGAACGACACGACATTCGGCTGGAGTACATCCAGCCAGGCAAGCCACAGCAGAACGCGTTTGTCGAGCGTTACAACCGAACCATTCGCTATGACTGGCTGGCACAGTACCTGTTTGCGACCATTGCCGAGGTGCAGGAGTTTGCCACCCGCTGGCTCTGGACGTATAACTATGAGCGCCCCAACATGGCGCTGGGAGGCATCACCCCAAAACAGAAGTTGGCCATGCTGGCCTAGGCTCTACTTCTGAGCGTTGCTACAAATGGGGGGATTACCCATGCGTTTTGTGGTTAGAAAATTCGTGGGGATCCGTCAGGGTCTGTCCCCGATTATGTGTGCGATTATGTGCGGATTCCGGAGAGGCAAGCTAATTTAGCTTAGGCGGGTGTACGCAGAACCTGGGGCAGGCCAGTGTGTGACCTTTTAAATAATTGTCATTGATGGTTATCGAAACTCCATCCGAATTGCTTTGCAGAAATTATTACGTGATCGCGACTTAATTGGTCGGTGGCTGCGGCGAACCGCTCACGCATTTCTAACTCGTCGTGCTTCCTTAGGAATTCAAAGAACTTGTACGTCGCCATATCAATTGCTGAATTTCCGTAGCTACGAATTTCAGCTTCTTGAAGTTTGTTGAAGCTATATTTATTTGTGCATCTTGCCAAATATTCGGCAGCCGATATAGTGATTTTTCTTGCATCTTTAATGCACAAATGACGAAAGACGCGAACCGCCATGCCAAGTGGGTTGGGATTTCTATCTAGAACTATGTCTAATAATCTTTCATTGATATCACGAAGATAGTGTGGTCGACATAAAAAGCTTCCAGTTCTCCAGTTCATGAGAATCGCATCCCAATTCAGAACAGTGGTTCTTGTAAGCGAAGTTATGTCCTCATATTCAACAATGCCCTGCTGTATAGCCCATGTTTCTTTTGCATTCCAAATATCAACAGGCCAACCTGAGACTTGAAGTCTAAAGCCGCCAAATTTATTCCTCTTTGCCCCTAGTGAGTTAAAGTATGAAATGCAATTATGCCAATCGCCCTCAACAACCAGGTCAATGTCTGAGTTAAATCCTTTTCTCCCAAACAGAGCTAGATCACGCAATACGCCGCCAAATAAATACAATTCTCCTTCCGGCATTGCGTCAGCAACAAAGTCTAGAAAGCCGCTTATTGTTTTTGTTGGTAGATCGATGTCGACTTGCTGACTAGAAGTCGCGGGGAGTCCAAGAGAAAGCTGCGCGCTGCGACTCGACTGCCTTGTCGGAGCTCGTAATAGACGGTCTACTCGATTTCTCAGATTATCAAGAGATTCGATAGGGTTTGGCTTATGGAACAAGACTTTCAAGGGACTTAAATTCGTCGTGTTTGGTGATTAAATATGATTCAGTCATACCGGATAACGCGTCACATACCAATTGTCGCTTGTAGTACGCTGACTTGTCAGAAGCTTCGTATACCCTTCTATAATTTTCGGATATCCCACCAAAAACATATCGCTCAAATGGATAATCCAAATCTCCGCCGCGTGAGACGCCATTCCAGAGCATCGTCATCATGCTCTTTATATAGTTGCTGCCCTCCAACTCAAGACGCAGTACTTCTTTATGTTGAAATCCATGACGGTAATCAAAATCCTTCGCGATAGAGCACAGACGGGCGCATCTTGAGTTCTTTATTAACTCAAATCCTGGCTCTATTGAGCCATCGAGGAACTTTCCAATATTCTCTCTAAAAACATTGGTTGCAGCTGAGACCATCTCGGATATAGCCTTGACTCTAAACATTTGCATTGAGATATCATTGAGTTCACGCGAACTAAGATTCTCTTTTTTGAAGTCTCCATTCTTCTTTCTTGAGGCGGCAATAACCTCTCCGATCACGTCATCGCCGCCTCCATGTGTCTCCAAGAAATCCATAAGGTCGTAAAAAGATGCGTAACCCTTTTTTACTGTATCTTCAGCATCAATGATTGAATACGCTATATCGTCACACGCTTCCATTACATATGCTAACGGATGGCGAACCCCTTCAGATAATCCGGTGTGTTCCCACACTTCTCTTATTATCGATTCCTCGCTTTTAAACACACCATACTTCTTGAATCCTCCTTTATTGTTCGATCCATAGACACTTGGATATTTGATTAACGCAGCAAGTGTTCCGATAGTAAGATTCAAGCCGTAATGATCATTTAGTACTTGGAGTCGCGTCAGGAGACGAAACGTCTGGGCGTTTCCATCAAACTTTAGAAAATCCAGTTCAATGTTGTCGCCTGCACCGCCTTCAGAAAACCATTGTTGTATTGCTAGTTCGCCTTGGTGCCCGAAAGGTGGATTGCCTAAATCATGAGCTAGACCAACAGCGGCGAGTAACGGAGGAACATTTCTCTTTACTTGCAACTTTTCGTGATTAGGTCCAAACACCTCTTCTGCATGTTCGAATGCAAGACGAACACCAATACTCCTTGCCAAATTACTAACTTCATGAGAATGCGTAAGCCGAGTCCGTATAGAATCATTTTCCTCCATAGGGAAAACTTGAGTTTTATCGGCCAGCCTTCTAGTAGGAGCAGCAAATAATATACGGTCGAAGTCGCGTTCGAGCTCAGTTCGACCTGCTCCAGTACCCATGGATTCAGGCTTTTCGTGTAGGTCTCTGCGCCTAGTCGGATTTAGTAACCTATCCCAGCTGAGCATGTCGTTCCCTCAAAGAAATTGGAATTAATACCTTTTTCATTCCAAAAGCGGCACGAAGGCAATGAAATGCCTCGTCCTCATCATTAACGCTGCTGTCGCCTATTTCTGAACCACTACTGCCTTATGTCTCTACACTAGGCAGCAGCAATCGGAATCACCTTCTCCGCCACTTCCTTGTACTCCGGGAATAATCGGGGACAGACCACGGTTAGGACGTTCACGGGAATAATCGTTCAAATAACCGGGGACAGACCACGGTTAGGACGAGTTCTTTAACCGAGCGCATTCAGGGTCAGAGCGCATTCAGGGTCAGGTCTTGCCTTTTGCCTATTTCAAGCACGCCGTTTTTCCATCACGCCGCTTCCCGAGTAACCTTCACCTTGATATGCACCGCCTCATGCTCCTGAAGCACCTTCAGGATCGCCAACAGGTTTTCAGCCGTCGGATTGCCGGAAGATCCAAGCATGCGCTGCAAGCTCTTGCTCGACTTGCCCAGTTCTGCGGCGAGGCCTTCAAAGCCGATGGTGGCGTTGACGTAATCACGCAGGATGGATTTGCCGACCTGAAGTTCGCCGGCCAAGAGTTCATTGACCGCTTCCTCCAACAGGGCACGGCGATAGGAGGCATCGCGCGCAACGCGGGCCTGTACAGTTTCCCGAAAATCTCTGGTGAGCGCCATGGTGTCACCTCTCGTCTTTCTTGCTGCGTTTGTACGTCGCCCACAATTCCTTGGCCTGCTTGATATCCTGCTGCTGACGCGCCTTGCTGCCGCCGGCCAGAAGGATGATCAACTGCTGGCCCTGCCAGCCGAAGTAGACCCGGTAGCCGGGTCCGAAATCGATCTTGAGTTCGTAAACGCCCTCGCCGACCGATTTGGTATTTGAGTCGTTGCCTTCACCCAGCCGGTAGAGAGCCGTGGTCACCTTCGTGGCCGCCGGGCTGTTCAGGCGATCAAGCCAGCGCCGGAAAGGCGAACGGCCCTGTTCGTCCAGATATTCGCGTAACGTCCGTGTCACGGTCTAATGGTAACCTATATGTTACTTTAGTCAACAATCGCTGGGGACGGATTCACTCCCCTCACCCTAGCCCTAGCCCTAGCCCTGGGCCACATGCTCCCTGCGTGTCCAACCGACTACATCCCTGTAGTCGTCTCCCTGGGGGAGAGGGGACTAAAGGCATTGAATGAGAACAGCGGCTACGCCGCCTGGATCGGAATGACCTTCCTGGCCACGTCCTCGTACTCGGCGATCTGGTTGAAGTTAAGGTAGCGGTAGATATCCCCCGCCATCGGCTCCAACCCCTTCACCGCCTCCATATACTCCGCCACGGTAGGAATCCGCCCAATCATCGCCGCCACCGCCGCCAGCTCCGCCGAGGAGAGGTAGACATTCGCGCCCTTGCCCAGGCGGTTGGGGAAGTTGCGGGTCGAGGTGGAGATCACCGTGGCGTTGTCGGCGACGCGCGCCTGGTTGCCCATGCACAGGGAGCAGCCGGGCATTTCGGTGCGGGCACCGGCCTTGCCGAAGATGGAGTAATAGCCCTCCTCCGTCAGCTGGCGCTGGTCCATGCGGGTCGGCGGGGCGATCCAGAGTTTGGTCGGGACGTTGGCGACCTTCTCCAGCACCTTGCCGGCGGCGCGGTAGTGGCCGATGTTGGTCATGCACGAGCCGATGAACACTTCGTCGATCTGGGTGCCGGCGACTGCGGACAGCAGCTTCACGTCGTCCGGGTCGTTGGGACAGGCAAGGATCGGCTCCTTGATGTCGTTCAGGTCGATCTCGATGACGGCGGCGTACTCGGCGTCGGCATCGGGCTGCAGCAGTTGCGGGTTTGCAATCCACGCTTCCATCGCGGCGATGCGGCGGCTCAGGGTGCGCTGGTCTTCGTAGCCGTTGGCGATCATCCACTTGAGCAGGGTGATGTTGCTCTGCAGGTATTCGATGATCGGTTCCTTGTTCAGGCGCACGGTGCAGGCGGCGGCGGAACGCTCGGCGCTGGCGTCGGACAGTTCGAATGCCTGCTCCACCTTCAGGTCCGGCAGGCCTTCGATTTCGAGGATGCGGCCGTTGAAGACGTTCTTCTTGCCCTCCTTCGCCACCGTCATCAGGCCCTGCTGGATCGCCACATAGGGAATGGCGTTGACCAGGTCACGCAGGGTGACGCCGGGCTGCATCTGGCCCTTGAAGCGCACCAGCACCGATTCGGGCATGTCCAGCGGCATCACGCCCAGGGCCGCGGCGAAGGCGACCAGGCCGGAGCCGGCCGGGAAGCTGATGCCGATGGGGAAACGGGTGTGGGAGTCGCCGCCGGTGCCGACGGTGTCGGGCATCAGCATGCGGTTGAGCCAGGAGTGGATGACGCCGTCACCCGGACGCAGCGAGACGCCGCCGCGGGTGGTGAAGAACTCGGGCAGGGTGTGGTGCAGCTTGATGTCCACCGGCTTGGGATAGGCGGCGGTGTGGCAGAAGGACTGCATCACCAGGTCGGCGGAGAAGCCGAGGCAGGCCAGTTCCTTCAGCTCGTCGCGGGTCATGGCGCCGGTGGTGTCCTGGGAACCGACGGTGGTCATGCGCGGCTCGCAGTAGGTGCCGGGGCGGATACCGGCGACGCCACAGGCCTTGCCGACCATCTTCTGCGCCAGGGTGTAGCCCTTGCCGGTGTCCTTCGGGGCGACCGGGCGGGTGAACAGCTCGGACGGCTTGAGGCCGAGGGCCTCGCGGGTCTTGTCGGTGAGCGAGCGGCCGATGATCAGAGGGATGCGGCCGCCGGCGCGCACTTCGTCGGCGATGGTGGTGGGCTTCAGTTCGAAGGTGGAGACCACCTCGCCCTTCTGGTTCACGATCTTGCCTTCATAGGGCTTGATGGTGATGACGTCGCCGGTGTTCAGCTTGGAGACGTCGCACTCGATGGGCAGCGCGCCGGAGTCCTCGGCGGTGTTGAAGAAGATGGGGGCGATCTTGCCGCCCAGGATCACGCCGCCCTGGCGCTTGTTGGGCACGTAGGGGATGTCCTCGCCCATGTGCCACAGCACGGAGTTGATGGCGGACTTGCGCGAGGAGCCGGTGCCGACCACGTCGCCGACGAAGGCCAGCGGGCGGCCCTCGGCCTTCAGCTTGTCGATGGTGGTCAGGCCCTCGGGCATCTTGGAGACAAGCATCGCCTTGGCGTGTAGCGGGATGTCCGGGCGGCTCCAGGCCTCGGAGGCCGGGGAGAAGTCGTCGGTGTTGGTCTCGCCGGGGACCTTGAACACGGTCAGGGTGATGGACTCGGCCAGCTTGTTGCGGCTGGTGAACCATTCGGCCTCGGCCCAGGCGTCGACCACCTGCTTGGCCCAGTTGTTGGTTTTGGCTTTATGGATGACGTCGTGGTAGGCATCGAAGATCAGCAGGGTCTTGGCCAGGCCCTGGGCGGCGATGGGCGCCATGTCCTCGTCGTCCAGCAGCTCGATCAGGGAGCGGACGTTGTAGCCGCCCAGCATGGTGCCGAGCAGTTCGGTGGCGTGCTTGCGATCGATGACCGGGGACTGGGCCTCGCCCTTGGCCAGGGCGGTGAGGAAGCCGGCCTTGACGTAGGCGGCGTCGTCCACGCCGGGCGGCACGCGGTGGGTCAGCAGATCGGCCAGGAATTGTTCCTCACCCTTGGGCGGATTCTTCAGCAGCTCCACCAGGGCGGCGACCTGCTTGGCATCCAGGGGCAACGGGGGCAGGCCCTGGGCCGCGCGCTGTTCGACGTGTTCTCTGTATTCTTTCAGCATTTCAATGACCTGTGTTCGATTTTTAAAGTAAAAACTGCTGCGCGGACGGGGCGCGAATGGGCTAAAGCATACTCCAATATGTGTGGCTGTCGCACATGCCTCGGCTTACCGGTAGGAGCGAATCGTATTCGCGATGGGGTGTGGCTCCGCCCGGCGCTGTATCGCGGATACCATCCGCTCCTACGGGCATCCCCTTTGGTAGGAGCAAATCGTATTCGCGATGGGGTGTGGCTCCGCCCGGCGCCGTATCGCGGATACCATCCGCTCCTACGGGCGTCCCCTTTGGTAGGAGCGGCTCTGCCGCGATGGGACGGGTAGCGTCGGCATGGCCCTTTCGCGCCAAAGGCGCTCCCACGGAGACACCGGGATGTAGGTCGGCTTAGCCGGCAGGCGTACCCGACGTGGCCGTGGCCGACATGGGGTGTCGGGTTACGCTGCGCTAACCCGACCTACATGTGCGGTGCGGTCCGACGGCCCCACTGCCGGGTAAGGTTTTGCGGTCGATTGGTGTATCATGCGCGCTTCCCCGAATGACCCCCTCTGGAGCCGGCATGGACCTGACCGAACTTACCGCGATTTCCCCCGTCGATGGCCGCTACGGCAGCAAGGTCGTGGACCTGCGCCCCATCTTCAGCGAATACGGCCTGATCCGTCACCGCGTGCTGGTGGAGGTGCGCTGGCTGCAGAAGCTGGCGGCGCATGCCGGCATCCCGGAGGTCCCGGCCCTGTCCGAGCACGCCAACAACGTGCTGAACGGCATCGTGGAGAAGTTCAGCGTCGAGGACGCGCAGCGGGTCAAGAACATCGAGAAGACCACCAACCACGACGTCAAGGCGGTGGAGTACTTCCTCAAGGAGAAGATCGCCGGCAACGCCGAGCTGGAGGCGGTGTCCGAGTTCATCCACTTCGCCTGCACCTCCGAGGACATCAACAACCTGGCCTATGCCCTGATGCTGCGCGAGGCGCGCACCCAGGCGGTGCTGCCGCAGATGGACGCCGTCATCGACGCCATCAAGGGCCTGGCCCACGCGCACGCCGAGCAGCCGATGCTCTCCCGCACCCACGGTCAGCCCGCCTCCCCCACCACCCTGGGCAAGGAGATGGCCAACGTCGCCGCGCGCCTGGTGCGCCAGCGCAGCCAGGTGGCCGCGGTGCCGATGCTGGGCAAGATCAACGGTGCGGTGGGCAACTACAACGCCCATATCAGCGCCTATCCGGACATTCACTGGTGCCAGTTCGCCGAGGAGTTCGTCACCTCGCTGGGCCTGGAGTGGAACCCCTACACCACCCAGATCGAGCCGCACGACTACATCGCCGAGCTGTTCGACGCCATCGCCCGCTTCAACACCATCCTGCTCGACTTCGACCGCGACATCTGGAGCTACATCTCCATCGGTTATTTCAAGCAGAAGACCGTGGCCGGTGAGGTGGGCTCCTCCACCATGCCGCACAAGGTCAACCCCATCGACTTCGAGAACTCCGAGGGTAACCTCGGCATCGCCAACGCCCTGTTCGACCACCTGGCCGCCAAGCTGCCGGTGTCGCGCTGGCAGCGTGACCTCACCGACTCCACCGTGCTGCGCACCCTGGGCGTCGGCGTGGCGCACTCGATGATCGCCTACAGCTCCACCCTGCGCGGCATCGGCAAGCTGGAGGCCAACCCGGTCGCCATCGCCGCCGACCTGGACGCCAACTGGGAAGTGCTGGCCGAGCCGATCCAGACCGTAATGCGCCGCTACGGCATCGAGAAGCCCTACGAGAAGCTGAAGGAACTGACCCGCGGCCGCCGCGTCGATCAGGCCGGCATGCAGGCCTTCATTGACACGCTGGAACTGCCCGCTACGGTCAAGGCCGAGATGAAGCAGTGGACTCCGGCCAGCTATATCGGCAACGCCGTCACGCAGGCGAAGAAGATTTGAACCACGGGGGACACGGGGGGCACGGTGAGGTTGAAATGCCAATGACCTGCGCCTTTCCTGTTACGCCTGCGGCAGCGGCTTGCGCTCCAGCCATTCTGTTTGGCGTACTGCACGGCAGTGCCCAGCATTCAACACCCCGTGTTCCCTGTGCCCCCGTGGTTAACTGATCATGAATGACATCAAAACCCTGCTCGGCGGCCTGTCGGTCGCGGAATTTCTGGACAAGTACTGGCAGAAGGAGCCTCTCCTCATCCGTCAGGCGCTGCCCGGCTTTCAGTGCCCCATCACGCCGGAGGAGCTGGCGGGGCTGGCCTGCGAGGAGGACGTGGAATCGCGCCTGATCATGGAACAGGGCGGCGCGACGCCCTGGCAGGTGGAGCACGGCCCCTTTGCCGAGGAGCGTTTCACCAACCTGCCCGCCACCCACTGGACGGTGCTGGTGCAGGAGATCAACAAGCACGTGCCGGAATTCGCCCTGCTGCAGGATCGTTTTTCCTTCCTGCCCAATTGGCGCCTTGACGATGTGATGGTGAGCTACGCGCCGGAGCACGGCACCGTCGGCCCGCACGCCGACAACTACGACGTGTTCCTGATCCAGGGCGCCGGCCGCCGCCGCTGGCAGATCAACCGTCAGGAGCCGTCTGACGACGACCTGCTGCCCGACCTGCCGCTCAAGATCATGAAGAACTTCGTGGTGGAAGAGGAATGGGTGCTGGAGCCGGGCGACATGCTGTACCTGCCGCCGGGCGTGGCACACCACGGTGTGTCGCTGAACAACGACTGCATCACCATCTCCGTCGGCTACCGCGCCCCCACCGTCGGGTCGATCATCTCCGGCTACTGCAACGATGCGCTGAACTCGTTCGATGTCGATGCCTTCTACCGCGACCCCGACCTCAAGGCACAGGACGCCCCGGGCGAGATCGCGCTGGATGCGCGCGAGGCCTTCCGCGAGCTGATCCGCTCCATCCCCATGGACGACGAACGCATCGACCGCTGGTTCGCCTCCTTCATCACCGACGTGCGCCCCGGCCATTACGTGCCCGAGCCGGAAGAGGAACTGCGGCCGAAGAAGTTCAAGGACGAGTTCAAGAGGCACGGCGAGTTGTGGCGCAGCGAATACACCCGCTACGCCCACTACACCGACGCCGCCGGCGTCACCCGCCTGTACGTGGCCGGCGAGGAATACGAGATGTACGGCGACGGGCCGAAGGTGGCGCGGATGCTCGCCGGCCAGCGCGTGTTCCGCTACAAGGAACTGCTGCCCTACCTGGACGACAAGGACCTGCTGGAGCTGCTCACCGATCTGTACAACCTGGGTGCGCTGTATTTCCCGGAGGACTGATCCGCACGCCCCGAGGGATACACGCGCGCGGGGCGAATGGCTCGCCGTGAGCACCGCGCTTTACCCCAGCCTACCGTAGGAGCGGATGGTATCCGCGATACAACGCCGGGCGGAGCCGCCCCCCATCGCGAATACGATGCGCTCCTACCAAACGGCACGGCCCCGTAGGAGCGGATCGTATCCGCGACCCAACGCCGGGCGGAGCCACCCCATCGCGAATACGATTCGCTCCTACCAAACGGCACGGCACCGTAGGAGCGGATCGTATCCGCGATACAGCGCCGGGCGGAGCCGCCCCATCGCGAATGCGATTCGCTCCTACCCGAGGACGCGAACGCGGGAACCCGCTCACCGTCCCCATGACTGGCCAATCCCGCCGCGCTGGTCCATGCTTTGCCCCTATGAACAAGCCCCCCTACACCATCCGCAACGCGGACTGGGACGACGACCGTCTAGCGCTCAAACATGTGCGCCGCGTGGTGTTCATGCAGGAACAGGGCGTGCCGGAGGCGCTGGAATGGGATGAGTGGGACGCGGCAGCGCGTCACTTCCTGGCCGAGGATGCGCAGGGCCACCCCATCGGCACCGCGCGCCTGCTGCCCGACGGCCACATCGGCCGCATGGCTGTGCTGGAATTCTGGCGCCGCCGCGGTATCGGTACGGCCATGATGCGCCATGTGCTCGCCGCGGCCCGTGAGACGGGCTTCGGCCACGTGGAACTCGCCGCCCAGACCCACGCCCTCAAATTCTACGAGCGCTTCGGTTTTGTCGCCCACGGCGACGAATTCATGGATGCCGGCATTCCCCACCGCACCATGCGCCTGGAGTTGTAGCCCTGCCGCAACCGGCCGCGGGCGTTCTTATTTGCAGCGGCCTTGGGCTATGATGGGACGAACCCGGATCGGCACGGAGAGCACCATGCAGGATATTCAAAACCACACGCTCGGTGAGACCAATGAACTGTTGTCGCTGGAGGGGGTGGCAGACCACCGTGCCGTCATCCTCGCCATGACCCGGCAGGCGGCGCGTACGCTGCACATCTTCACCCGCGACCTGGACCCCCTGCTGTTCGATACCGCCGAATTCGAGGCGGCGGCCTTGCAGCTGGTGCGCAACAGCCAGTATGCCCGCATCCATATTCTGGTGCAGGACTCCTCCGGCGCCATGCGCAGCGGCCACCGCCTCATCGCGCTGGCCCAGCGCCTCAGCAGCAAGATCGAAATCCGCAAGCCGGTGGACGAATACGCCATCATCAACCGCGCCTTCTTCGTGGTCGATGAGACCGGCTACGTCTCGCGCCAGCCGGCGGAACGCTACGAGGGGGTGGCCAACTTCAATGATCGCCTCGCCGCACGTGACCTGGTGGCGTTCTTCAACGAGGTATGGGAGCGCAGCCAGCAGGACTCGCAGCTGCGCCGGCTACATTTGTGAATTCAAAATTCAAAATTCAAAATTACGCAAGACCCTAGTGAGATGGGGTTTGGTTCTCAATCTTGAATTTTGAATCTTGAGTTTCAGCCCTGAGTAGAAATGAATCCTATGCGCACACTGCTCATTCTGATTATTCTCTTCTTCGCCTCCGCCGCCCCGGCGCAGACGGAGCTGAAGTCCTTCCAGCTGCAGAACCGCAATGCCGAGGAGATGATCTCCATCCTGCGGCCGATGCTGGACCCGCGTGGCGGCATCAGCGGCACCGGCTACACGCTGATCGTGCGCAGCACCCCGGAGAACCTGAGGGAGATCGAACAACTGGTGCGCGAGCTGGATGCCGCCTTGCGCAACCTCACCATCACCGTGCGCCGCGGCGAGCTGGGCGAACAGGAGCGCCGGGGCATCGAGGCCCGTGGCGAGATCGGCGGCGACGGCGGCAAGGTGGCCATCGGTGACGGCGGCACGCCACGGGTACGTATTTACAGCACCGAACGACGCAACGACGGCAGCGGCGATCAGCGCCTGCGCGTGCTGGAAGGCCAGTGGGCGCGCATCCAGAGCGGCCAGGAGATGCCGGTGCCGCAACGCAGCGTGACCCAGTCCGGCGGCGGCGTGGTGGTACAGGAGAGCATCGAATACAAGGAGGTATCCAGCGGCTTCGAGGTGCGGCCGCGCCTCAGCGGCGATCGCGTCACCGTGGACGTGCGTCCCTTCCGCGCCCGCCCCGCCGCCACCGGCGGCGGCGCCATCGAAACCTCCAGCCTGATCACCAGCGTCAGCGGCCGGATCGGCGAGTGGATCGAGCTGGGCGGCGTGGTGGAGGAGCGTCAGGGCAGTGGCCGTGGCATCACCCATTCCACCCAGGAGCGCGACGTGCAGCGCATGCGCACCTATATCCGTATCGATACTGTCGAATGATTTATGTAGGGTGTCCATCACGCACCATGCCGACCCCATCGCTGGTTTGGTGCGCGGTGCGCGCCCTACGAAACTGCCGACTGACTTTCAACTGTAGGAGCGAATCGTATTCGCGATGATGTACCCGCGGACCGCACCTGGTCGCGAATACGATTCGCTCCTACACCAAATCGCTATCAAATCCGCACATGAGCCACGCCATCCACTACCGCATCACGCCGTCCTCGCCCGAGGCCCATCTATTCGAGATCACGCTCACCGTGACGCAGCCCGCTGCCGACGGTCAGGTGCTGTCGCTGCCGGCCTGGATCCCCGGCAGCTACATGATCCGCGACTTCGCCAGGAACATCGTCTGGCTCAAGGCGCGCTGCAACGGTGCGGACATCGCGCTGACCAAGCTGGACAAGCAGACCTGGCAGTGCGCACCGTGCGCCGGCCCGCTGGAGGTCCGCTACGAGGTGTATGCCTGGGACCTGTCGGTGCGCAGCGCGCACCTCGACACCACCCACGGCTATTTCAATGGCACCAGCGTGTTCCTGCGCGTGCATGGCCAGGATGAACAGCCGTGCAGCGTGGAGATGGTACGCCCTGTGGGCAGCGCGTACAGTGACTGGCGCGTCGCCACCACCCTGCCGCTGGCCGGTGCCGCACCGTGGGGCTTTGGCGGCTATCAGGCGGCCGACTATGACGAGCTCATCGATCACCCGGTGGAGATGGGCCGCTTCGATGTCATCGAATTCGAGGCCTGCGGCGTGCCCCACGCCATGACCCTCACTGGCCGCCACCAAGCCGATACCGAACGCCTGGCGCGCGACCTGAAGACGGTATGCGAATACCACATCCGCCTGTTCGGCGAGCCGGCGCCGATGTCGCGCTATCTGTTCCAGGTGATGATCACCGGCGACGGCTACGGCGGTCTGGAACATCGTGCCTCCACCAGCCTGCTGTGCAGCCGCGACGACCTGCCGCGGCCCCGACAGAACGGGGGACAGGACGAGATGAGCGAGGGCTACCGCGGCTTCCTCGGCCTGTGCAGCCACGAGTATTTCCACACATGGAACATCAAGCGCATCAAGCCGGCGGTGTTCCAGCCCTACGACCTCAGCCGCGAGGTGCACACGCCGCTGCTGTGGTTCTTCGAAGGCGTCACCTCCTATTACGACGACCTCGCCCTGGTGCGCACCGGACTCATCTCCCGCGACAGTTATCTCGAACTGCTCGGCCAGACCGTTACCCGCGTGCTGCGCGGCAGCGGCCGCCTCAAGCAGCCGCTGGCCGATTCCAGCTTCGATGCCTGGACCAAGTTCTACAAGCAGGACGAGAACGCCCCCAACGCCGTGGTGAGCTACTACACCAAGGGCAGCCTCGTCGCGCTGGCGCTGGACCTCACCCTGCGCAACATCGGCGACGGCCGCATCTCACTGGACGATGTGATGCGCACGCTGTGGCAGCGCCATGCCGTGGCGGGAGTCACTGCGGACGGCCTGGAACGGTTGATCGGTGCAGTGGCCGGTGTCGACCTGACGGCCTTCTTCCAGCGCGCGCTGCGCGGTACGGAGGACCTGCCGCTGGCGGAACTGCTCGCCACCTGCGGCATCGATTACCGTCTGCGCCCCGCCGAGGGCAATGGCGACAAGGGCGGCAAACCCGGCAGCGGGAAAGGCACACCGCGCACCGTGCTCGGCGTGCGCAGCGGCGATGATGCGCTCGGCGCCAAACTGCTCCATGTCTTCGACGGCGGCGCCGCCCAGCAGGCCGGGCTGGCCGCCGGTGACGTGGTGGTCGCCGTCAACGGCCTGCGCGTCACCCACGGCAGTCTGGACAAGGCGATAGCCGGCTACGCCGCCGGCGAGGCCGTGCAGCTGCACGCCTTCCGCCGCGATGAACTGATGACATTCGCAGTCTGCTTGCAGTCCGCCCCCGCCGATACCTGTTATCTGACCGACAGGGAGGCGCCCGATGTGGCGCAACAGCAGCGGCGCGATGCCTGGCTGGGGGATATTCAGTCGCGGGCCTGAGGTGGCCGGCAGTGGCCATCCAGACCGGCGTGATGAAACAGGGGTTGCCAGCCATCACCACACATGCGGTGATGGCTGGGATCGATTCAGCGACACTCCCCCACGGAGCCCGCCGCGCATACCCGGCCGTCGACCCAGGTCGCTCCCTCGAGCTTGGCCGCAATCAGGATGGCATTCTGCAGCTTGGCCCCGCGCAGGTTGGCCCCGCGCAAGTCCGCATCCAGCAGATTGACGCCCGCCATGTTCGCCATCATCAGATTGGCATTCTGCAGATTGGTGGCGTGCAGGTGTGCATCCTCCAGATTGGCCATCATCAGGTTGGCCTGCGACAGATTGGCCACCTGGAAATTGGCCCGTGTCAGGTTGGCGCGGCTCAGGTCGGCGCCGTCCAGGCGGATGGCCTGCATGGCACCGTCACTGATGTCGCGGCCGGCCCACTTGGCACCGTGCATGCGTGCCCAGGAACACTGGGCGTGGGGTACGGGTTCGCAGGTGGTGGTCATCTTGGCGTCGTCGAGCTTGTCGCTCCAGGCGGCCGCCGTGCCGGTATAGGTCAGTGCAAACAGGCAGCATAGGCCGCCTGCCAGCGCGGTAGTGCGCGTGAACATGATGAACTCCTCCATTATTTTGTGTATATCGTTGCTGTGCCGTGTGGTGTGCGGCAGCAATCTATCTAACGACTACGCCGGCACGATGCAAGCAAAAGTACGTTATTTGGCTATTAATCCCGACATAAATTGCCAAAAAGAAATTTGTCCCCCTATTCTGGATATACTTGCCCCCTCCACTGAACCACTACAAGCGCAATGGCTGACAACCAACTCATCCTGCACCCGGCCAAAACGGCGGATACCCCGCACAACAAGCGCGACCTGCTCTACCGGCTGGAACAACTGGGGTTCATCGGCACGCCGCTGACATTCAATGGGCAACAGCACTACCGCCCCGGTGCGCGCTTTCTGCAACTGCTGACCTTTCTGGGCTGCTCGCCGGTGGTGGCGCTGGGGGAACCGGGGGTGACCGGGGACGAGTATTGCCATATCCAGCTGGACGGCCCGTCCGACCAGCTGCGTTTTGTCGGTGGCAGCAACGTCAAGACACCGCGTTGTCCCGGCTGCGGCTTTCATCTCGAGAACTGGCCTGCGCTGATCGAGGCGTGGCAGAGATCACCGGCGCAGCCCTGGCGCTGCCCGCTCTGCGGCAAGGAATATCTGTTGCCGCAGCTGCGCTGGCGCCAGTGCGCCGGCTTCGGCCGGTTGTTCCTGCGCATCTGGGGGGTCTTCGAGGGCGAAGCGGTGCCGTCGGAGGAATTGCTGAAGGTGCTGCACGAAGTCAGCGGTGTCGAGTGGCAGTATTTTTATTTCCGCCAGGCCTGAACATCTCTACGCCTACAACCGCTGCCGCACGATGCTGGCGATCTCCTCGTCCGTCAGCAACACCGGATTGCTCTTCATGCTGTTGTTGCGTGACGCGGCGACGATGGCGGGGATGTTGGTTACGCTGATGCCGAAGTGGCCCAGGCGCGGCAGCTCCAGTCTGGTACACCAGTCTTCCAGGGTTGCCACCAGGGCCTGTGTCGCCGCAGCATCCCCCAGAATCTGATTGCCAGCCAACAGGCGGCCGACGCGGGCATATTTGTGCAGCGCCGGAGAATCCGGCGTGCGCTGCTGCAGGGCCTGCACATTGACCACCGTCGCCGCGGCCACCGTGGTGCCGCAGGCCACGCCGTGCGGTACGGGAAACAGCGAACCCAGCGGCTGCGCCAGCCCGTGCACCGAACCCAGTCCCACCTGGGCCAGGGTGATGCCGGACAGCAGCGCCGCATAGGCCATGGCGGCGCGTCCCGCCGCCGCCGTCGCCGTGTCGCCCCCCTCCACTGCCGGCCAGAAGCCGGCGGCCACCGCCTCCAGCCCGCTCCAGGCCAGCGCATCGGTAAACGGATTGGCACGCAGCGATACGTAGGATTCCAGCAGCTGGGTGAAGGCATCCATGCCCTGCGCCGCCATCAGGTGACGCGGGCAGGCGGCCAGCAGCTGCGGATCGACCAGCGCCACCTTGGCCACCATGCAGTCGTGGCGGAAGGATTTCTTGAACCCATCCGGCCCGTGGCGGCTGAGCACCGCGTTCTTGGTCGCCTCGCTGCCGGTGCCGGCCGTGGTGGGCACCGCGATGAAGGGCAGCGACGGCCCGTGATACGGAATGCCGCGCCCCACATCCTCCAGATGGTCAAGCACCGAATTGCCGGTGGGCAACAGAGCGGCAATGGCCTTGGCGGCATCCAGCACGCTGCCGCCGCCGATGCCGATCACCACCTCGATGCCAGCGGCGCGGAATTGCCGTACCGCTGCATCCACCATCTCCGGCGACGGCTCGCCGGCGACGGCAAAGCCGGCGTGCGCCATGCCGCGTTGCTCCAGTCCCTGCAGCAGCGCAGGCCAGTGGGGCGAATTGCGGAATGAGCTGCCGCCGGTGACCAGCAGCGCGCTGCGGCCAAACTCCGCCGCCAACTGCGGCAACTCACTGACGCGGCCGGCGCCAAACACGAGCCGTGGCAACGCGGCGATGGAAAAGGCAGGAATGTTCATCAATCAACCTTTGCGGTGAAGCATCATTTCAACGCAGCTGGCGCAGATACCAGTGCTCGAAGAAGCGCTTGGCCCAGTGCCAGAGACGGCACGACGGCAACACCAGGCTGCGCGTCGGCGTGCGCCAGACCAGCATGCCCTTGTTCAGGCTGTCGACCACGCACATCAGTTCGACCTTGAAGCGGGCCTGCGCCGGCTCGCCGCGCAACTCCCCCGCCAGATTGGCGGCCGCGGCCCTGGCCTGCAGATCGGCCATGTGCGCCTGCTTCGGCATCCAGTCCGGGCCGGGGAAACTGCCCGAGTCGCCGGCCACATACACCCGCTCGAAGCCGGGCACGCGGCAGAATTCGTCGGCCTGCACCAGGCCGCCGGGTGAGCGCGGCAGTTCCGTATCATCGAACCAGGCGTTGCCGGTCATGCCGGGCATGAACAGGATCAGATCGGCAGCGAAATCGCCGCCCTCGGTCTGCACGCTGCCGGCGGTGAAGCCCTTGAGCTTGTGGCCGAGGTACGTGTCGATACCGCGGCGCTGCATTTCACGCAGCAGGCTGCCGACCGCCCTGGCGCCGAGGCGCTTGCCCGGCTCGGCGGCGGGATTGAAGAACACCAGCCGGAACTGCTCGCGCCGTCCCTGCTGGCGCAGCAGGGTGTCGATGCCAAACAAAAATTCGAACATCGGTCCGCCGCGCATGGCCGACGGCTCGTTGGGGTTGCCGCCGAATCCGACAGCGATGGTGCCGCCCGGCATGGCGGCGAGACGATCGCGGATCGTCGTCGCCGCCGCGATGCCCTCGCACGGCGTGATGGCGTGCTCGATGCCGGGCAGCTTCTTGATGAAGCGGCCGCCACTGGCGATGATCAGGCCGTCATTGCCGACCTCGCCGTTGCTGGTGAGCACCGTGCGCCCGCCGTCTTTCAGACCGGTGGCCGCGGCGAGATGGAGTTCGATGCGCAGGCGGCGCAGGAAGTTGTCCAGCGGCACCACCAGGTCTTCCGGCCGGCGCTGCCCGGAGGGGATCCAGATCAGGCTGGGCAGGAACACGAATTCGGCGCGCGGTGCGATGAGCGTGATCTGCGCCTCGGGATTGCGCCTGCGCAGTTCGCGCAGGGCGGTGATGGCGGCGAAGCCGCTGCCGATGACGCTGAGGTGGGCCGCCATCTCAGCCCCCGGACCGGACTTCGCGCGTGTGGCACACCGGCAGGTCGTCCGGGTCTTCCACCTGCAGGGCGATGTCCTGCACCATATCGCGCAGCTCCTCCAGGGTGATGCAGCCCAGCATGCGCGCCATCAGCTCGGGGGCGAGGCGCACCATGCACGGCGTCCCATCGGACAGCTGCACCCGTACGCCTGCGGCATGTTTCTCCAGACCGCCCTCGCCGCTCTCCAGCAGTTCGGCATTTTCCTCTAGCAGTTGGTCGTAACACTCGTCGATGGCGTTGGACAGCTCATCGTCGAGGTCTTCCGGAATGCCGGCGATGAAGCCGTCGGCATCGCTCAGCTCGGCAGCGACGCCGCGCTCATGCAAGAATGCCACGAAACGCGCGCGAATCCCGGCGTCAAAAAATACATATTCCAGCATGCTCACTCCATCCTGACTGATGCTGCTACGGCCTCAGCGCCGCAGCAGCGTGACATAGGCGACGGCGTAGTCGTGTTCATCGGCGAGGCTGAGAAACCCCTCGCCGACGCCTCGCGCCTCCAGCAGGTCCAGTGCGCGCCCGCTGAAATGCAGCATGGGCCTGCCGGCCGCATCGTGTACCACGCTGATATCGTGCAGCGACAGGCCGTGGCTGAAGCCGGTGCCCAGCGCCTTGGCCGCCGCTTCCTTGGCGGCAAAACGCTTGGCGAGAAAGCGGGCCGGGTGCACCGCGCCGCGGTAGGCAGCGAGTTCGGTCGCGGCCAGGATGCGCCCGGCAAAGCGCTCGCCGTGACGCTCCAGCGCGCGGGCCATACGCGCCACGGCGACGATGTCGGTGCCGATGCCGTAGATCATGCGCGGCGGGTGGCGGCCAAGGCCTGCTGGCGCTCTTCCACCATCAGCCGCTTCATCTCGGCCACCGCGCCCTGGAAGCCGGTGAACAGGGCACGGGCCACGATGGCGTGGCCGATGTTGAGTTCGTGGATGCCGGTCATGCGCGCGATGGGGGCGACGTTGTGGTAGTGCAGGCCGTGGCCGGCATTGACACGCAGGCCCGCCTGCTGGCCGATGGCCACCGCCCGTTCGATGCGCGCCAGCTCGCTGGCCACGGCCTCACGCTCGGTGAGGTCGGCGTAGTGGCCGGTATGGATCTCGATGCTGGGTGCGCCGCAGGCAGCCGCCGCCTCCACCTGGCGCCCGTCGGCGTCGATGAACAGCGACACACGCACACCGGCATCGGCCAGGCGCTGGCAGGCCTCGCGGATGCGCTCCTTCTGCCCGGCCACATCGAGGCCGCCCTCGGTGGTGAGCTCCTCGCGCCGCTCCGGTACCAGACAGCAATCCACCGGCTTGATGCGCTCGGCAATGGCCAGCATTTCATCGGTGACCGCCATCTCCAGATTCATGCGCGTCTGCAGGATGCCGCTGAGCATCTCCACGTCGCGATCCTGAATGTGGCGGCGATCCTCGCGCAGATGCAGGGTGATGCTGTCGGCGCCGGCCTGTTCGGCCTCGATGGCCGCCTGGATCGGATCGGGATAGCGGGTGCCGCGCTGCTGGCGCAGGGTGGCGACGTGATCGATGTTCACGCCGAGCAGGATTTCATGCAGCGGATTCACAGTTCTTCATCCTCTTGATGTGCCGCGGACACGTCGGTCCGGCCGGCATAGGTCTGGCGAAACAGTTCGCGGCTGCGCAGGGGCCGCGTACCGAGATACTGGGCCAGGATGGTGCGCATCAGGGTCTTGGCTTCGGCGAGCACGCGCTCGTCGGCGCCTTCCTCTGCGGCCAGCGCCAGCAGGGTGGCGCCATGCAGGCGCGGCCCGTGCAGGTCAGCGGAGGCATCACGCAGCGGCCCCTGCTGCACATGGTAACAATAGCGCACGGCCGGTTGAATAACGGCGTCGCCGTGCGCCTCGTGTTCCAGCAGCAGGCCATAACCCAGCTCCTGCAACAGCGCCTTCTCGAACAGGCGCAGGGTCCACTCCGGCTGCTGCGGGACGGCGGTCAGGCGCCGCAGCGCCAGTTCGTAGGCGTGGAACAGCTCCTCGTGCGGGTCGTGGCGTTGCAGCAGGCGCAGCAGCAGTTCGTTGAGATAGAAGGCGCTGATCAGGGCACTGCCCGTCAGCGGCGGCAACCCGCCGCGGGCCTCCACCGCGGTGAGGGTGGCGAGATCACCGCGCCCCGACCAGGACAGCAGCAACGGTACGAAGGGCTGTAACAGGCCGCGACTGGCACCCTTGCCGCTGCGCGCACCGCGCGCCACCAGACCGATGCGGCCGGCGTCACTGCCGAAGGCCTCCAGCAACAGGCTGGTTTCGCGGTAGGGCTGGCGGTGCAGGATGTAGGCAGGGCGCAGCTCGGTCCGCATGGATTTACCCGAAAAACCTCAGTCCGCAAATAAACGCGAATGGACGCGAATTAAGATGAACCTGAACACATCAATTGAATCTCGCCAAGACGCCAAGTATGCGAAGAAAGCCACAAGCAAGGTGGAGATGGCAGTGAAAGTCTTCATATTTGCGTCCATTCGCGTTCATTGGCGGACTCAACTGCTTTATATCGGCTTATTCGTCCGTGTAGCCCAGGCTGGACAAGGCGCGCTCGTCATCCGACCAGCCCTCCTTCACCTTGACCCACAGTTGCAGGAACACCTTGCTGTCGAACAGTTTTTCCATGTCGGCACGGGCCAGCTGGCCGACCTTCTTCAGCACGCTGCCGCCCTTGCCGATGACGATCGGCTTCTGGCTGTCGCGCTCGATCCAGATCACGGCGGCGATATTGAGCATGTTGTCTTCGTTCTTGAACTGCTCGATCTCTACCGTCAGTTCATAGGGCAGTTCCTGCCCCAGGGTACGCATCAGCTTCTCGCGCACGATCTCGGCGGCGAGGAATCGCTCGCTGCGATCGGTGATCTGATCCTCGGCATAAAACGCCTCGTTCTCGGGCAGGTGGCTGGCCACCACCTTCTCCAGCTCCTCCAGATTGCCGCGGCGCAGCGCCGACACCGGGACCATGGCGGCGAAATCCATCTTGCGCGCCAGCGTCTGCAACAGGGGCAGCAGCTCGGTCTTGTCCTTGACGTGGTCGATCTTGTTCACCGCCAGCACCACCGGCACCTCGGCGGCGCGCAACTGGCGCAGCACGTTTTCGTCGTCCTCGGTCCAGCGTGACGCCTCGACCACGAAGATGATCAGGTCCACGTCCGCCAGGGTGCTCTTGGCGGTGCGGTTCATGTAGCGGTTCACCGCCTTCTTGGCGTTGAGGTGCAGACCGGGGGTATCGACGAACACCGCCTGGTAGTCGGCCTCGGTCTTGATACCGATGATGCGGTGCCGGGTGGTCTGCGGCTTGCTGGAGGTGATGCTGATCTTCTGGCCGATGAGATGGTTCATCAGCGTCGACTTGCCCACATTGGGGCGGCCGACCAGCGCCACATAGCCACAACGGAATTTTTCGGCTTCAGCCATTTTCGAGTGCTCGCAAGGCAGATTCCGCCGCCGCCTGCTCGGCCTTGCGGCGGCTGGCGGCGGTGGCGACAGTAGGTTCAGCCAGACCATCAACGACGCAACTGACGGTAAAGGTCTGTTCATGCGCCTCCCCCTCCATGGCGGTCACGCTGTAGGTCGGCAGGGGCAGACGGCGCGCCTGCAGAAATTCCTGCAGGCGTGTCTTGGGGTCCTTGAGGTTGGCGGTGGGTTGTACCGCGTCGATGCGCTCTTCATACAGCTCCAGGATCAGCTGTTGCACCCGTTCGATGCCGCTGTCGAGGTAGACAGCGCCGAAGATCGCTTCCAGCGCATCGGCCAGGATCGACTCCCGGCGGAAGCCGCCGCTCTTCAGTTCGCCGGAGCCGAGGCTAAGGTAATCGCCAAGTTTGAGTTCGAGGGCGATGAGGGCCAGGGTGTCGCCCTTGACCAGGGAGGCGCGCAGACGGCTCAGGGAGCCTTCGTTGACATTGTCGAAGCGGCGATACAGTTCGGCCGAGATGACAAAACTGAGCACGGCGTCGCCGAGAAACTCCAGCCGCTCGTTGTTATGACTGCCGACACTGCGATGCGTGAGCGCAGTCTCCAGCAGCTGCGGATCGGTAAAGCGATATCCGAGGCTTTTGTACAGCGACTCCAGCGGCAACCTCAACGGATAACGACCTCTGCCGTGTCTGCAAAGCTGACCAGGAAACTGACGTTATGCACGAACGGCGTCACCACCTCGTAGTCGACACTGACTCGATAGATGTTACCGTCACGCTCGATGCTGATGTCCTCACGCGAGACGCGCTTGACGTCGTTGATGTCCATGCGGCGCATCAGTGCTTCGCGCAACTCATTCGGCGTGGCACCGCGCAGGCTATGGTCCTGGCTGAGCGAATCCAGCGAGGATGTCACGCCCAGATGCTCCATGTAGACGGGAAACAGTCGAATGATGGTGACGCCGATAATCGCGGCGATACTGAAGACCAGTACCCAGCTGATCATCGTCATCCCTGCCTGCCGTTTTGCGATGCTCATCTGCCTCATGATGCGCTCCTCAATTGATACCGTTGCCGATACGACTCCAGTCGATGCGACCGGCCGCGGAGTCCCAATTCATCCAGATGAAAAATGCCTTGCCTACCAGGTTGGCCTCGGGCACCGTGCCCCAGAAACGGCTGTCCCGGCTGTTGTCACGATTGTCGCCCATGACGAAGTACTGCCCTGCACCCACAGTATACTCAAAGCCATGCTCGAACCCTTCCGGCAATACCAGAATCTGGTGGTTGATGCCGTCCAACCGCTCCTCGCGCAAGCTGGCGCCGGTCATCACGGCCCCGGAGCCGGCCCCGACATAGGCACCGACCGGTTCCTGGGCTATCGCCTGGCCGTTGATATAAAGCACCTTGTTGCGATAGGCCACGGTATCGCCCGGCACGCCGATGACCCGCTTGATATAGTCGACGCGCGTGTCCTCCGGGTAGCGGAATACGATGATCTCGCCACGCTGCGGCGAGCCCAGCTCGAGGATGCGGGTATTCAACACCGGCAGGCGCAGGCCGTACGCGAACTTGTTCACCAGAATGAAGTCGCCCACCAGCAGGGTGGGCATCATCGAGCCGGACGGGATGCGGAACGGCTCCACCACGAAGGAGCGAATGACCAGGACGATGAGAATCACCGGAAAAAAAGAGCGCGACAGGTCGACCAGATAGGGTGGCTTGTCGAGTTCGGCGTCCAGCGCACTGCCGGATACGGCCGAGACAGCCATACGGGCACGCCGCTTGGGCGCCCAGAACAGGGTATCCAGCAGCCACACCACGCCGGTGATCGCGGTGGCTACCACCAATATCAAGGGGAAATCCATGCTTAGCCCTTTTTGCCTACATGCAGTACGGCGAAGAATGCCTCCTGCGGGATCTCGACCGAGCCTACCTGCTTCATGCGCTTCTTGCCTGCCTTCTGTTTTTCCAGCAGTTTGCGCTTGCGGCTGACATCGCCGCCATAGCACTTGGCCAGCACGTTCTTGCGCATCGCCTTGACGTTGGTGCGGGCGATGATGTGCGAACCGATGGACGCCTGTATGGCCACATCAAACATCTGGCGCGGGATCAGCTCGCGCATCTTCTCGGCCAGCTCGCGGCCGCGCACCTGGGCCTGGTCGCGGTGCACGATGACCGCCAGGGCATCCACCCGCTCGCCATTGATCATGATGTCCAGCTTGACCAGATTGGCCACCTGGAAGCGGTTGAACTGATAGTCCATGGAGGCGAAACCGCGGCTCACCGACTTGAGGCGGTCAAAGAAGTCGAGCACCACCTCGTTGAGCGGCAGCTCATAGTTGACCGACACCTGCTTGCCGGCGAACTGCATGTTCTTCTGCACACCGCGCTTTTCCGTACACAGGGTCAGCACGTTACCCAGGTAGTCCTGCGGCACCAGAATATTGGCGGTGATGATCGGCTCGCGGATCTCGGCGATGTAGTTGGGCTCCGGCAGATTGGCCGGATTATCCACCTTGAGGATCTCGCCCTTGGTGGTGAGCACCTCGTAGATGACGGTGGGCGCGGTGGTGATCAGGTCGAGGTCGTATTCGCGCTCCAGCCGCTCCTGGATGATCTCCATGTGCAGCATGCCGAGGAAGCCGCAGCGGAAGCCGAAGCCCAGCGCCTGCGAGGTCTCCGGTTCATAGAACAATGCGGCATCGTTGAGGCGCAGCTTGGCCAACGCCTCGCGCAGGTTTTCGTAGTCCTCGGCACTGATCGGAAACAGGCCGGCAAATACGCGCGGCTGCACCGGGCGGAAGCCGGGCAGCGGAACTTCGGCCGGACGATCGGTCAGGGTGATGGTATCGCCCACCGGGGCGCCGTCGATCTCCTTGATGCCGGCGATGATGAAGCCGACCTCGCCCGCCTCCAGCGCCGGAGTATCCTTCATCTTCGGCGTGAACACGCCGACGCGGTCCACCTGGTAGCTGCGACCGGTGGACATGATGGTGACCTTCTGCTTGGGCTTGAGCGCGCCCTGCATCACGCGCACCAGCGACACCACGCCCAGGTAGTTGTCGAACCAGGAGTCGATGATCAGGGCCTGCAGCGGCGCGGCACGATCCCCCTTGGGAGCCGGAATCTTGGTGACCAGCTGTTCCAGCAGGTCGTCGATGCCGAGGCCGCTCTTGGCGCTGACCAGGACGGAGTCACTGGCCTCGATGCCGATGATCTCCTCGATTTCGGCGATCACCCGCTGCGGCTCTGCCGCCGGCAGGTCGATCTTGTTCAATACCGGCATCACCTCCAGACCCTGCTCGATGGCGGTGTAGCAGTTGGCCACGGTCTGCGCCTCGACGCCCTGGGAGGCATCCACCACCAGCAGCGCGCCCTCACAGGCGGCCAGTGAGCGCGATACCTCGTAGGAGAAGTCCACGTGGCCCGGGGTGTCGATAAAATTGAGATGGTAAATCTGGCCATCGCGCGCCTTGTAGTCGAGCGACACGCTCTGCGCCTTGATGGTGATGCCACGCTCGCGCTCCAGGTCCATGGAGTCGAGGACCTGGGCCTCCATCTCGCGCTCGGTCAGGCCACCGCAGACCTGGATGAAACGGTCCGCGATGGTGGATTTGCCGTGGTCGATATGGGCGATGATGGAAAAATTGCGAATGTGCTCGAGGTCGCTCACTGAAGGGGTTTCCGCTGAAAAACGAAGAGGCGCCCAGCGGGCGCCACAGTGCGCGAAATTGTACAGAAAATCAGGGGGCTGCGAAATAGCGGCGGACGGTTTCTTCGTCGAGGAAGTAATGGCACAACTCCCCCTGCGGCGAGGCCAGCACCGGCACCCACTCGCCATAACGCTGTTCCAGCTGGGGGTCTGACTCCACGTCTATGGTGTGGAGGAAAAACCCCAGCTCCTGCTGCAGCAGCCGCAAGGCCAGCAACATGTCGTCGCAAAGCGAGCAGCCGTAACGCAAGTACAGCGTCAGTACCTGCCTGTCCATTACTTCGGCAGGCGCAGGGCGAGGAAGATCGGGCCGCTGCGGCGCTGCACCAGTACCGGCACCGACTTTTCCGCCGGCAGCTCGCGCATCAGCTTGTTGAAGTGGGCCACGTTGCTCACATCCACGTTGTTCAGCTTGAGCAGCACGTCGCCGCGGCGGATCCCGGCCTCTTGGGCGGGGCCCTGCTCCACCTGCTGTACCAGCACGCCATGACGTTCCAGGCCCAGTTCCTTGCGCTGTTCGGCGGTCAGGTCGGTAACCGTCATGTTGAGGCGGTTGTCACTACTCAGACCCGGCTTGCCCTCGGCCAGGGTCAGCTCTTCGTCCTTGGGCAGCTCCTCCACCCGCACATTCAGGGTCTGCCGCTTGCCGCTGCGGATCACGATCACCCGGGTGTCGGTGCCGACCGGACTGCGCCCCACCACCGGAGGCAGATCGGAGGACGAATCAATGGTCTTGCCGCCGAACTCGATGATTACGTCTCCCACCTCGATACCGGCCTTGGCCGCCGGCCCATCCTTGAGCACCTTGGCCACCAGAGCGCCGGCGGGGCGCTTCATGCCGAAGGACTCCGCCAGTTCGCGCGTCACATCCTGGATCAGCACCCCCAGCCAGCCGCGGGACACATAGCCCTTGTCCTTGATCTGGGCCACCACGTCCAGCGCCACATCCACCGGGATGGCAAAGGACAGGCCCATGAAGCCGCCGGTGCGGCTGTAGATCTGCGAGTTGATTCCGATCACCTCACCGTCGAGATTGAACAGCGGGCCGCCGGAATTACCGGGATTGATGGCCACGTCGGTCTGGATGAAGGGGACATAGCTTTCGCTGGGCAGGCTGCGGCCCAGGGCGCTGACCACGCCGACGGATACCGAATGGTCGAATCCGAAGGGTGAGCCGATGGCCATGACCCACTCACCGACCTTGATCTCGTCGCCCTTTCCGAACTTCACCACCGGCAGGCCGCTGGCCTCCACCTTGAGCAGGGCCAGATCGCTGCGCTTGTCGGCACCGATCAGCTTGGCGACCAGCTCGCGCCGATCGTTGAGCCGCACCAGGATCTCGTCGGCGCCTTCCACCACGTGGTTGTTGGTCAGGATGTAGCCACCACTATCGATGATGAAGCCGGAACCCAGTGACCGGGCATCCTCCCTTTCCTGCGGCTCCGGCATCTCGCCGGGCTTACCGAAGAAATGGCGGAACAGATCGCCCCAGGGCCCCTCCTCCGGAAATTCCGGCAGCGGCATCCCCGGCGGCAGGCGCAGCGCAGGGTGTGAATTCATTTTCTGTTTGGTGCTGATATTCACCACGGCGGGGCCGTAATTTTCCACCAGCACGGTGAAATCGGGCAGATCACGCGCCGCCGCCGTACTGCACAGCAACACCAGGAGCAGCAGCCAGGACAGATGCAGGGTCGGTCGTGTCATGGGACTAATTCGCCTTGGGTTTTCCAGAAAAAAGGTTCACTGCCGCCAGGGGAACGACGCGGCGCAGAATGACCGCCATATGGGCCGGATCGCCGGTCCAGCGCCGGTTGCGCCAGCGCAGCCAGAGCAGACCACCCGCCAGACCGGCCACACCACCGAGGATGGCCGGCACTTCGCCGCCCCTTAGTCCCAGTTGCGGGGCCAGGGCCTCGCCCAGCAAGGCCCCGGCAACCAGGCTGAGCAACGGCAACAGGTAGAGCGCCAACGAACCGCGCACGAGCAGCGACTCGCTGATGCCGACGACCACCTCGTCCCCGGGCCGCGCACCGACGGGATTATGCACCTCGACTTCATGCAGACGGGCGCCGAACAGGCCGGCCAGGGCGCCGGTACCACAGCCCTTGCGCGCGGAGCAACTGCCGCAGCTGCTGCGGCGTTCGGTCTGCACCCAGGCAGAGTCGCCTTGCGTACGCACCACCCGTCCGCTCTCTTCGATCATCGTCAGTTACGCAGGCTCACGGATTCGGCAATGCGGCGCGCGGTAACCGGCGGCACCTCGCCCATGACGGTGATGTGGTAGCCCTGATGGCTGCGGGTAAAGGTGTTGACGGCACCGAGGCGCAGGCTGCCGATGAAATCGGCGTTGCCCTCGGCTGCCGGTTCGATGAATACCGACACCGAGGCCAGACCGTCGCTGAACAGCAGGTGCTGCACCTGGGCGCCGGTGCCGGCCATGAAATGATGACGGTGGTTCTCCAGCACGAAGCCCGGCGGCAGTTCGCCGACCGTCCATATTTCACCGCTGTCGTGCCAATCTTGGTGTTCGGCGCCACGTTGCCACACCACGTCGCGGCCGCGTGTTTCCGGCTCCAGCAGAAGCGGCGGCAGGGTGTCGTGGAACACCAGGGCGGTGAACATCAACTGTTCCACGACCTTGCCCGTCTCGTCATAGAGCTCGGAGCGCAGCAGCAGGCCCCGCTCCTGATGCAGCCACAGGGCATGGCCGTAGCGGAAGCCGTCCAGCGGGTTGATGAGGATCTTGCGGGTGTCATGGCCGGCGATACGCTCCGGCCCGCCGTCACTGAAACTGTAGTAGCGCTCCAGGGTTTCCAGCCGTGCCGGGAGATCGATGGGTAGGCGGCGGGCCGGGCCGGTGCTCTCCTCCACCACCTCGTTGTCATCGGGCAGGATGCAGGTGACCTTGTCGTTGTCGCGGATCACCTCGCGCGACGGCCCGCTCAGGCTCAGCAGTCGCTCCCGCTCGCTGCCGTCGCGGCTGCTGTGCACGATGCGCATGGTCTGCATGTGGCCATCGTGGGAATAGACGAAGGTGCCATCGTAATCGAGCTGATGCGCCGCCTGCGACATGCGCTCCAGCCACTGCCGCGGAGTGAGGGCGGTTTCACCGGCCAGGACGTCCGGCAGCAGAAACGCGGTCAGCAGGAGGCTGCCGAGTACGGAGCGCAATACGGAATGGGTCACTTGGCCTTCTCGTTACTGACGATGCGCACGTAGGGCAACACGCCCTGCATGCCGGAAGATACCGAATACTCGTTGTGGTTCACCAGATAGGCATTGAGCCGGCCCCGGGCGGCGGGGGCCGCCGCCAGCACCGGGTTGCCGGTACTGGTGAGCTGGACCAGGGGCGCCGGACGTGGGGCCTGCGCCACCTGTACCGGTGCCAGGGTGTTGCCCTCGGGGGCGACATCGCCTTGCCGCACGGCGAGTATCGCCACCGCCGCCACCGAGGCGGCAATGGCGAAGCCGGCCGCCTGCTTGGCCAGGCTGGGCAGGTGCGCCTTGCGCCGGGGGGCCAGCAGGGTGGGCTCCTGCTCCAGCGCCGCCTGCACCCGGCGGTGCAGGTCGGAAGCCCGCGCCGAGGCGAGGTTGGCGTGCAGGGTGTCGCTGATCAGATGGTAACGACCCCAGGCCCCCTGCAGCTCCGCATCGCGGCGCAGGTGCTCCAAGGCCTGACGCAACTCAGGGCCGCGCAGTTCATCATCCGCCAGGGCCGAAATCTGTTCGCTCGTGTGCTTTTCCATAGTGCTACCGCCTAAGGGGCTCGCCGTGTTTCGGGTTGCTGCCATATAACGCTTAGTCAATCAAGCAGGGGCTTGAGTTTCGTATCAATCGCCTCGCGTGCGCGAAAAATGCGTGAACGCACCGTACCGATGGGGCAATTCATGGCCTCGGCAATCTCTTCATAGCTGAGGCCCTCCAGCTCCCGCAGGGTAATGGCCGTACGCAGGTCTTCCGGCAGGTCGTCGATGGCCTGGAAGATGGTGCGCTCGATCTCGTCCTTGAGCGCCATGTGTTCGGGGGTGTCGCTTTCGCGCAGGGACATGGAGGACTCCATGTCGAGCTGGACGGCATCCGCGGCATCGATGTCGGTGTCGGGCGGGCGCCGCCCCAGGGCAACCAGGTGGTTTTTGGCCGTATTGATGGCGATGCGGTACAACCAGGTGTAGAAGGCACTCTCGCCGCGGAAATTGGCCAGGGCGCGGTAGGCCTTGATAAAGGTTTCCTGGGCAACGTCGAGAGACTCATCCGGATCCCGTACATAGCGTGAAATCAGCTTGACGATCTTGTGCTGATATTTCTGAACCAGGAGGTCGAACGCGCGCTTGTCACCCTGCTGGACACGCGCGACGAGTTCCTGATCAACATGTTGCACGCCCATGGGGGCCTACCCTTTCATCCTTTGTTCCGGGCGACACCCCTGCTGGACACAGGCTATAGACTGCCGCTGCCGTCATGAGTTCGCCAAAACATTACGTTTTTCGTATAGTTGCGCATCATAAACAAGCCGCCCCCCCAGGGCCAGCGTCCTTTCATCTTCCCGCCCGAGGCTACCGTTGCGCAACTCCATGCAAGGCGAACAGCAACACTATGATGTTTTGGTCATCGGCAGCGGCGCCGCGGGCCTGACCGTGGCCCTCAACCTGCCCGCTTCGCTGCGCGTGGCCATCCTGGCCAAGGCGGTCAGCGCCGAGGGCTCCACCTTCTATGCCCAGGGCGGCGTGGCGGCGGTGCTGGATGCCCACGACTCGGTGGAGTCCCATATTGCGGATACACTCGACGCCGGCGCCGGCCTGTGCCACGCCGACGCGGTGCGCTTCACCGTGGAGCACAGCCGGCAGGCGATCCAGTGGCTGATCGACGAGGGCGTCGCCTTTACCGGCGAAGATGGCCACGCCCAGCCGCACGACTATCACCTCACCCGTGAGGGCGGCCACAGCCACCGCCGGGTGATCCATGCCGCCGACGCCACCGGCCGCGCCATCGAGACCACCCTGCTCGACCAGGCCCGTGCCCGCACCAACATCACCCTGCACGACAACCATATCGCCGTCGACCTGATCACCAGCGCCAAGCTGGGCCGTGGCGGCAACCGCGTGCTGGGCGCCTATGTGCTGGACCGCAAGCGTGGCAAGGTGGAGGTGCTGCGCGCCCGCAGCGTGGTGCTGGCCACCGGCGGTGCCAGCAAGGTCTACCTGTATACCTCCAACCCGGACATCTCCACCGGTGACGGCATCGCCATGGCCTGGCGCGCCGGCTGCCGTGTCGCCAACATGGAGTTCAACCAGTTCCACCCCACCTGTCTCTATCACCCCAAGGCCAAGTCCTTCCTCATCACCGAGGCGCTGCGCGGCGAGGGGGGCAGGTTGCTGCTGCCGGACGGCAGCCGCTTCATGCAGCGCTTCGACCCGCGCGGCGAACTGGCACCGCGCGACATCGTGGCCCGTGCCATTGACCACGAAATCAAGCGTCTCGGCGTGGAGTGCCTGTACCTGGACATCAGCCACCGTCCGGCGGAATTCATCCAGAGCCACTTCCCCACCGTCTACGCCCGTTGCCTGGAATTCGGCATCGACATCACCCGCGAGCCGATCCCGGTAGTGCCTGCCGCCCATTACACCTGCGGCGGCGTGATGGTCGATCTCGATGGCCGCACCGATATCAATGGTCTGTATGCCGCCGGCGAGGTGACTTTCACCGGCCTGCACGGCGCCAACCGCCTGGCCAGCAACTCGCTGCTGGAATGCCTGGTGTTCGGCCGCGCCGTCGCCATGGACATCGCCGCCCGCCTGGCCGAACTGCCGCCGGTGGACGCCCTGCCCGCCTGGGATGAAAGCCGCGTCACCGATTCCGATGAAGAGGTGGTGGTGGCGCACAACTGGGACGAGCTGCGCCGCTTCATGTGGGACTACGTGGGCATCGTGCGCACCGACAAGCGTCTGCAGCGGGCCAAGCGCCGCGTCGACCTGCTCAGCAGTGAGATCCACGACTACTATGGCAATTTCCGCGTCACCAACGACCTGCTAGAACTGCGCAACCTGGTGCAGGTGGCCGACCTCATCATCCGTTCCGCCATGGCGCGCAAGGAGAGCCGCGGCCTGCATTACACCCTCGACTATCCCGACACCACGCCCGGCACAGCCCAGGACACCATTCTTGTGCCGGACAATTCGCCGCTGTAAGCATGCAGAGGCCAGGTCTGTAAATTCAAGATTCAAGATTCAAGATTCAAAAAATGCATGTTGATATGGCGTCAATTTTGAATCTTGAGTTATTCATACCCGCTCCAGCCGCAGCGCCACCCGCAGGGCACGGAACTGGTCCGGCGGCAGGCAGTCGCCGAGCAGGATGGCCGCATGGCGGCGGCCGCCTTCTTCGCGCAGCTGCAGCGCTACCAGCCAGGGCGTGAGCAGGGTTTCCGGCAGAATGCGTACCGGCACCACCGTATCGTCACCGCAGTGCCATAACCAGCCGCCGTCGCTTTCGCGGGCCAGTTTCACCGGTTGCAGGATGCGACAGCGGTAATGACGATGGCTGAACCAGAGCAGTGGCAGTCCAACGGCCGGCCAGATGAATTGCAGGGCCAGGATGGCCAGCAGGACGGCACTGGCCAGATGACTCAGCAGCAGCAGGCGCAACAGACGGCGTGAGGGCTGCGGCTCAAGGTATAGCGGTGCGGCGGATGCACGCGATGACATGGGCCAATTCTCCATCCATGGATTGTTTTGTTCCGAGCAGGTATTCCAGCAATTCCTGATCCGGCAGCGCCAGCAGGCGCTCGAAGTCCGCGCGCTGCCGCTCATCCAGCGCGCCATAACCGCGCTGCAAAAAATCAGTGAGCAGAATGTCCAGCTCGAGCATTCCCCGCCGGCAGCGCCACGCCAGTTTCCGCAAACTGATGGTGTCGTCCCTCACTTGTATCCTGCAACTTGTGTCCGATTTTAAACCTGATGCCTCAGCATCAAGGCCTTGATGCGGCCGATGGCCCGCGTCGGATTGAGTCCCTTGGGACAGACCTCGACACAGTTCATGATGGTATGACAGCGAAACAGGCGGTACGGCCCGTCCAGCTCCTCCAGGCGCTCGCTCGTGGCGTGGTCGCGGCTGTCGGCCAGGAAGCGCCAGGCCTGCAGCAATGCCGCCGGACCGCGGAACTGTTCCGGGTTCCACCAGAACGACGGACAGGCCGTGCTGCAGCAGGCGCACAGGATGCATTCATACAAGCCATCGAGCTCGGCACGCTGCTCAGGGGTCTGCAGGCGCTCCACCTCCGGCTCCGGGTCGTGGGCAATAAGGTAGGGCTTGACGGCGCGATAGTGGTGATAGAACTGGCTCAGGTCCACCACCAGGTCGCGGATCACCGGGAGTTTGGGCAAGGGACGCACCGTCACCGGTTCACGCAGTTCGGCCAGCGGCGTGACGCAGGCCAGCACGTTGCGCCCGTTGACGTTGAGGCCGTCGGAGCCGCACACGCCTTCGCCGCAGGAATGACGGAAGGTCAGGCCTTCGTCCTGCGCGGCCTTCAGTTCCAGCAGGGCATCGCGCAGCATCATCCCCGGGCGCACCGCGTGCAGCTCGAAGGGCTGCATGTAGGGCGCGGCATCGGTTTCCGGGTTGTAGCGGTAGACCAGAAATTTCATTTTGGGCACGAAATCCCCGATTCAAAATTCAAAAAGAACATGGTCCGATTTGAGAAATGTTGAATCTTGAATTTCCTCTAGTCAGTAGGTTCGTTCCTGCGGCGGAAACGTCTCCACCGTCAGAGGTTTCATGCGCACCGGCTTGTAGTCCAGCGTACGCCCGTCGCGCAAGAACAGCGTATGGCGCAACCAGCGCTCGTCGTCACGCTCGGGATAATCGACACGGGTATGGGCACCGCGGCTCTCGGTGCGACCCAGCGCCGAGGTGACCGTGGCCAGCGCCAGTTCCATCAGATTTTCCAGTTCCAGCGCCTCGATCCGCGCGGTATTGAACACCCGGCTGTGGTCGCGCAGCACCGCCTGTTGCAGGCGCGTTTGCAGCTGCAGCACTTTATCCAGCCCCTCCTCCAGTACCGCCTGACTGCGGAATACACCGCAATGATCTTCCATCACCTGCTGCAATTCACGCCGCAGGCCCTCGACGCTCTCCCCGTCGCCGCGACGTTCCCAGCGTGCCAGCCGCGCCAGCGCCTGTTCCACGCTGGCGGGGTTGGGTGGGCGGTGATAACGGTTCTCGCGCAGATACTCGCTGATGTCGTTGCCGGCGGCGCGGCCGAACACCACGATGTCGAGCAGCGAATTGCCGCCGAGACGGTTGGCGCCGTGCACCGATACGCAGGCGCACTCGCCCACGGCGTAGAGTCCCGGCACCACCTCCTCGCCGTGTCCCGCCGGCACCACCACGCGGCCATGACGATCGGTGGGGATGCCGCCCATGGTGTAGTGGGCGGTGGGATAGACCGGGAGCGGCGCCTGGGCCGGGTCGATGTGCAGAAAGGTCCTGGCCAGTTCACGGATCGCCGGCAGGCGTGACGCCACCACCGCCTCTCCCAGGTGATCCACCTTGAGCAGCACATGATCACCCTGCGGACCACAGCCGCGCCCTTCCTTCACTTCGGCGTAGATGGCGCGGCTGACCACGTCGCGGCTGGCGAGGTCCTTGGCGTGGGGCGCATAGCGCTCCATGAAGCGCTCGCCGTGCTTGTTGATGAGGTAGCCGCCCTCGCCGCGCACCCCCTCGCTGATCAGCATGCCCTTGCCGGCTATACCGGTGGGATGGAACTGGAAGAACTCCATGTCCTGCAGCGGTATGCCGGCGCGCAGTGCCATGGCCATGCCGTCACCGGTGTTGATGCGCGCGTTGGTGTTGGTGCGGAACAGCTGACCGGCGCCGCCGGTGGCAATCAATGTGGTCTTGGCCTCGATGAGCAGCGGCTCGCCGGTCTCGATCTCCAGGGCCAGGGCGCCGAGAATGTAGCCCTGCTCGTCGCGGATCAGGTCGACGGCAAAGTATTCGTCGAAGAAGTGGGTACGGGCACGGATGTTCTGCTGATACAGGGTGTGCAGAATGGCGTGACCAGTGCGGTCCGCCGCGGCGCAGGCACGCGCCGCCTGCTCGCCGCCGAAGTTCTGGCTCTGACCGCCGAAGCGGCGCTGATAGATGCGGCCATTGGGCAGGCGCGAGAACGGCACGCCGGCGTGCTCCAGTTCGATGACGATATTGGCCGCGGCGCGGCACATGTACTCGATGGCGTCCTGATCACCGAGGTAGTCGCTGCCCTTGATGGTGTCGTACATGTGCCAGTGCCAGTTGTCCGGCAACACATTGGCCAGCGCCGCATTGATACCGCCCTGGGCCGCCACGGTATGCGAGCGGATGGGAAACACCTTGGACACCACGGCCACGCTGGCCTCGGCCTGGGCCAGCTGCAGCGCGGCACGCAGGCCGCCGCCACCGGCGCCGATGACAAGGGTATCGAACTTGCGTGTCGCCAGTGGCCGCATCACATCACTCCTATCAGGACGCGCACCAGCCACACGGCCAGCACCAGCAGCCACGTCCACAGCAGGGCCAGCAGGGCCAGACGCAGCAGCGGCCACCGCACATAATCCAGTATCACATCACGCATGCCGACCCAGGCATGCACCAGCAGGGCAACGAACAGCAGCGTGGCGCCGATGGCCATGGCCGGCTGCGTCCACAGCGCGTGCCAGGCAGCATGATCGGGGATCGGATTGAGCAGGAAAAAAACTGTCGCCCACAGCGTATAGCCGGCGAGATACAGGGCACTCAGCCGCTGCAGCATCCAGGCACGCAGGCCGCTGATTTGATGGCTCATGGCCACAATACTCCGAGGCCCAGCGCGAGCAGGCCGGCGATGCCGACCCACCAGGCGCTGCGCCGGGCGGCGCGACGCTCGACGCCCAGTTCAGCATCAATGAGCAGCAGGCGCAGCCCCGCCAGGAGATGGTGGATCAGCGCCCACAGCAACAGGGCGCCGGCAAGATGCATCGGCCAGCCGTCCAGCGCATGCCGCACCGCAGCAAAACCCTCGGCATCGGCCAGCGAGCGCTCCAGCAGCCAGATGGCCGGCGCCAGGGCCAGAAACAGCAGGATGCCGGACAGGCGATGGGCGATGGATACCAGCGCCGTGACCGGCAGCTGCAGTTGCAGCAGATGGAAAAAAACCGGGCGATGGCGATGGGGTGTCATGGGTTGAGAAGTATATCAGAGCCCCAATAACCCAGATGTTTGCTGTTTCACTCCGGTATTACCAAGACCGGCCTATTTGGCTATGATGGGACCATCTCGAGCGTATGAGGAACAGGGCATGTTGAGCGAATGGCAGGCTTTTCTGCAGCAGGCGGGCGCCACCCTCGCCGCCGGGCGCGTGGAGCATTTCGGCGCGCCGGACGCGGAGCGGGCAGCAGCGCTGCAAGGGGACATCATGGTCGACCTGTCCCACTTCGGCCTGCTGCGGGTAGAGGGAGCGGACAGCCTCACCTTTTTGCAGGGCCAGTTCACCAATGACGTGCGGCAAGTCGGCGCCGGGCACAGCCAGCTCAGCGGGCACCTCAGCCCCAAGGGCCGCCTGCTGAACGTCTTCCGCCTGTTCCAGCGCGACAACGCCTATTACCTGCGCATGCCGGCGGAGTTGGTACAGCCCGCACTGGAACGCCTGCGCAAATACGTGCTGATGTCCAAGGTCACCCTGGCCGATGCCGGCGACAGCCTGCTGCGCATCGGCATTTCCGGCCCCCATGCCTATGCCCGCCTGGTTCAGGAACTGGACCACATGCCGCAGGCGGCCGATGAAGTGGCCCACGGCAACGGCCTGACCGTGATCCGCCTTGCCGGCCCCCATCCGCGCGCCGAGGTATATGGCGATGCTGCCAGCATCAAGGCGCTGTGGCAAAAGCTGGGCACCCTGGCCAAACCCGCCGGCGCTTCGGCCTGGGCCCTGCTCGACATTCATGCCGGCCTGCCCAATCTGCTGCCGGCCAATGTCGAGGCCTTTGTGCCGCAGATGGTCAACCTGCAACTGGTCAACGGCGTCAGCTTCCGCAAGGGCTGCTATACCGGTCAGGAAGTGGTGGCGCGCATGCAATACCTGGGTACACTGAAGCGGCGCATGTACCTGGCCCATATTGACGGTGATGCCGTGCCCGCCGCGGGCACCGAGTTGTATTGCAGCAACTCCGATAGCGGCCAGGGCGCCGGGCGTGTGGTGGATGCCCAGCCAGCCCCGGGCGGCGGCGTCGACATGCTGGTCGTCGTACAGGTGTCCCTGCTGGAGAACAATGACGAGGTACGCATCGGTGATGCCGCCGGTGAACCTCTGCACTTCAAGTCACTGCCCTATGCCTTCCCGGCAGAGACGCAGGACACCGGAAGTTAAAAACCACTTAAAAAAGGAATCACCGTGACTGACATCAGCCGCCAGTTTTACGACGAACTGCTTGCCGACCTGGAACACAACCGCCTGGTGCTGCCTACCCTGCCTGAAGTGGCGCTCAAGGTACGCGAAGTGGTGGATGACCCCGACTCGTCCATTGGTGACCTGGTCAAAATCATTGTCAGCGACCCTGCCCTGAGTGCGCGCCTGATCCAGGTGGCCAACAGTCCGCTGATGCGCGCCGGTCGCAAGATCGAGAGCGTCGATGCTGCAGTCAGCCGCCTCGGCATGCGCATCGTGCGGGACCTTGCCACCAGCATGGTCATGCAGCAGATGTTCCAGGCCACTTCTGACGTGACCGATCAGCGCCTGCGCCAGTTGTGGGAACACAGCACCGAAGTGGCCGCCATCTGTCACGCCCTGGCCGGGCAGTTCACCAAGCTCAACCCGGAGCAGGCGCTGCTCGCCGGTCTGGTGCATGACATCGGCGCCATGCCGATTCTCACCAAGGCCGAGGACTTTCCGGAACTGCTGCAGGATGAGAAGGCGCTGGACTGGGTCATCAAGGAACTGCATCCGCGCATCGGCGGTGCCATCCTGCGGTCCTGGAATTTCCCGCCGGACCTGGTGGATGTGGCCGAGCAGCACGAAAACATGGGCTACAACTCGGCGGCCACGGATTTTGTCGACGTGGTGATCGTCGCCAATCTGCAAAGCTATCTGGGTGGCGACCATCCGCTGGCGCAGCAGGACCTGACCAGGGTCCCCGCCTTCACCAAACTGGGCCTCAGCCCGGACGTGAACGTGATCGAAATGGAAGAAACGGCAGATGCGATCCGCGAGACCCAGCAACTGCTGAATATTTGATATAGAGCTGTTAATGAAAAAGCCGGCTCCCTTGCGGGAACCGGCTTTTTCGTTTCCAGCCAAAGGCTGGAATCTGTTTACATCGGCCGCATATGCGGGAACAGCAGAACGTCACGGATGGATGGCGCGTCGGTAAACAGCATCACCAGGCGATCGATGCCGATACCCTCGCCCGCCGTCGGCGGCAGACCATGTTCCAGCGCAACGATATAGTCGGCATCGAAGTGCATCGCTTCATCATCGCCGGCATCCTTCTCCGCCACCTGTTTACGGAAGCGCTCGGCCTGGTCCTCTGCGTCGTTCAATTCGGAGAAGCCATTGGCGATCTCGCGGCCGCCGATGAAGAACTCGAAGCGGTCGGTCACCATCGGGTCATCATCGTTGAGACGCGCCAGCGGTGAAATCTCGGTGGGATACGCGGTTATGAAGGTCGGCT
The DNA here is from genome assembly GCA_024709225.1 of Gammaproteobacteria bacterium. Taxonomy (GTDB): domain Bacteria; phylum Pseudomonadota; class Gammaproteobacteria; order Thiohalomonadales; family Thiohalomonadaceae; genus Sulfurivermis. The sequence goes on from JANJXC010000038.1 coordinate 164,135, forward strand.
GCATCAGTTTGTGCTCCACCGTCTCTTCAAAGATCAGGGTCTGCACCTTGCCCAGGCCGAAACTCGGCTTAACTTCCTGCCCGAGGCCGCGCGCGATCTTGCTGGCCTCATCCAGGCTCTCCAGCTGCGCTGCCGTGATCTGGGGATTGAAGGCGAGGATCGATTCCTTCATGGTCATGCGCTTGAAGGGGGAGCCGAAATCGAACTCCTGGCCCTGATAGGTAATGGTGGTAGTACCGAGAATATCCCTGGCCAGCGAACGCAGCATCTCTTCGGTCATGTCCATCAGATCGCGATAGTCAGCGTAGGCCTGATAGAACTCGATCATGGTGAACTCGGGGTTGTGGCGCGTCGACAACCCCTCGTTGCGGAAATTGCGGTTGATCTCGAACACGCGCTCGAAACCGCCCACCACCAGACGCTTCAGATACAGCTCGGGCGCGATGCGCAGATAGAGGTCCATGTCGAGGGCATTGTGGTGGGTGACGAAGGGGCGCGCGCTGGCGCCGCCCGGAATCACGTGCATCATCGGCGTCTCCACCTCGAGATAACCGTGCGCCACCATGAATTCACGGATCAGATGAATGATCTGCGAACGAATGCGGAAGGTGTTGCGCGACACGTCGTTGGAGATCAGATCGAGGTAGCGCTGGCGATAGCGCGTCTCCTGATCGCTCAGACCCTGCCACTTTTCCGGTAGCGGGCGCAGCGACTTGGTCAGCATGCGGATGCTGTCCACCCGCACCGACAGTTCGCCGGCCTTGGTGCGGAACAGCACGCCCTCAGCACCGACGATGTCGCCGATGTCCCAGCGCTTGAAGTCGTCATAGGCATCGGCACCGATGCTGTCGCGCTGCACGAACAGCTGGATCTGGCCGGCCATATCCTTGATCTGGGTGAACGACACCTTGCCCATGACACGCTTCAGCATCATGCGGCCGGCCACGGCGACGCGTACGCCGGCACTCTCCAGCGCCGCTTCATCCAGTTCACCGTAACGGGCGTGCAGCTCGCCGGTCATGACGTTGCGGCGGAAATCGTTGGGAAAGGCGTTGCCGCGCTCGCGCAGCGCCTGCAACTTGGCACGTCGCTCGGCGATCAGCTTGTTCTCATCCGGGGTCTTCTGTTCTTCGCTCATGGCAGTTCCACAAATTCCAAGTATCTAACGCCGAATTAAAGCCCGGATTTCAGGCTGGCCTCGATGAAATCATCCAGGTCGCCGTCCAGTACTGCCTGGGTATTGCCGGTTTCCACGCCGGTGCGCAGATCCTTGATGCGCGACTGATCCAGTACATAGGAACGGATCTGGCTGCCCCAGCCGATATCGGACTTGGTGTCTTCCAAAGCCTGCTTTTCCGCATTGCGCTTCTGCAGCTCCATCTCGTAGAGCTTGGCGCGCAACTGATTCATCGCGGTATCGCGGTTCTGATGCTGCGAGCGCTGGTTCTGGCACGCGCAGACGATGCCGCTGGGGATATGAGTGATGCGTACTGCCGATTCGGTACGGTTGACGTGCTGACCACCGGCGCCGGAGGCACGGTAGACGTCGACACGCAGATCGGCCGGATTGATCTCGATATCGATGTTTTCGTCCACCTCGGGCGAGACGAATACGGAGGCAAACGAGGTGTGGCGGCGGTTGCCCGAGTCGAACGGTGATTTGCGCACCAGGCGGTGCACACCGGTTTCGGTACGCAACCAGCCGTAGGCATAGGGGCCTTCGAAGCGAATGGTGGCGCTCTTGATGCCGGCGACCTCGCCTTCGGACACCTCCATCAGCTCGGTCTTGAAGCCGCGCCGCTCGCCCCAGCGCAGATACATGCGCAGCAACATGCTGGCCCAGTCCTGCGCCTCGGTGCCGCCAGAACCGGCCTGGATATCGAGAAAGGCATTGTTGCCATCCATCTCGCCGGAGAACATGCGGCGGAATTCCAACTCGCCGAGGTGCTTGTCGGCCTTTTCCAGGTCCGCCGCCACCTCCTCCAGCATGGCCTCGTCCCCTTCTTCGCCGGCCATCTCCAGCAGTTCGCCGGAATCGGCCAGGGTCTTGTCCAGGCTTTCGATGGTGTTGACGACTCCTTCCAGCTGGGCACGCTCACGCCCCAGTGCCTGGGCGCGTTCGGGTTCATTCCAGACGTCGGGGACTTCCAGCTCGCGGACTACTTCGGTCAGACGTTCGCTTTTGACAGCGAAGTCAAAGATACCCCCTCAGGGCGTCGAGGCGCCCCTGCATCTCTTTGATGCTACGGGAAAGTGCGTTGAATTCCAGCATGGTTCCAGGATGGCAAAACGAAAAACGGGATAATACTACAGCCGGCGCTGCGGGGTGAACAGATTGACCAAGAATCCTGGAATTTGGTTGTCGGCACCTGCCGCAGCGATATTCAAGACGCCGGGCAGGCAGGCACAGCGGGGCTAGCGCCCCGCACCGCCATGCACTGCGATAAACGTCTACAAGCCCTTGAGGACTGTGCTGCAGCGCGCCATCAGCGCCTCAGCCTTTTTCTCATCGATGAGCAGACGCACCACCTTCTTGCAGCTGTTCACCACCTCCTGCAAGCCTTCGGGGCTATCCGGGGCAGCCTCCAGCTTGCTGACGATTTTTCCGGCATCGGCTCCCAGCACCTCATTGGCAATGGCGATCAACGCCGCCTTGATGGTGGGAACATCCTGATTGTCAGGCACAGTGCAGGTGTCATCGGCCTCCTTGACCCCCTGGCCACCGATGGTGATAAACCCCAGCTCAGCCAAAGCGCCCAGGCTCCCGCTGACGTCCGGCAGGGCAGCCCCCTTTTCGTCCACCAGTTGCTGTACCGACGATTTACCGTCAATCAGTATCAACACATAGCGAAGATTGCGATCCAGGCCATACTTGCGGCTGTGGATCTCCTCCTCCCCCTTGGATGTCTTGGTTACAATCGCACTGAGGTCCATATCAGTCAGTCAGCTCCTGAATAATCCGGTAAATCAGCTTTACCGTAATCAGCACATAGATGGCGCCAAAGAAGAAGATCAGCGAAGCGATCAGGCGCATCAGCTCTGCCGGCAGAGCACCGAAGAACGGAGTCGCGAGATAACCGACACTGAACAGTACCACCAGCAGAACCAGGAAATTCCAGCGTTTGCCGATGACGCCACCGGGTATCTTGGACTTGAGTGTGTACACCTGGAGCAAACAGAAGATCATCACCAGAATGGCGGCAAAACTGATGATCAGAGAAACATTGAAATTATAGATACCTTGCATTTTCCCCTCCTTTGTTGTGTTTTTGTGGTGCTACTCACGGTCTGTAGTGACCGTTGTAATTATGGTGTTCGATCGGAACATACATCTCGCCGCGCCGGCTGGTCAATAGTGCCGGCCAGACATCCCCCATCAGCGGTATGGCTCGTTCTGCAGTACCTCCATATATTCCACTATTAACTGTACGGCTTTATGCTCACGGTACTCATTCACGTCCAGACGGAAGGCCAGCCGCACCTGGCCGGTAGCGCCCTGCCACTGCGCCACATCTGCATGAAAGGCGATGGCATCCACGGTCAGCGGGGCGTCGGGCCAGCGCAGCAGCAATTTGACGTGTTTCTCCCCCACCACCCGCAGCGAGACGATGGTGAATATCCCGTCAAATAATGGCTCGGGAAAACCCTGGCCCCAAGGCGCAAGAAAACGTAAATATTCAGCCAACTCCAGCGTAACCTCCTGCGCCGACAGTTCACCGTCGCTAAGCAGCTCATGCACCAGGGGTTGCGTACCCAGCTGGCGCCTTACCTCGTCATCGAAAGCACGGCGGAAGGCCTCCAGCGCCTCACGGCGCAGGGTCAGCCCGGCCGCCATGGCGTGACCGCCGAATTTTGCCAGCAAGCCTGGATGCCCGGCCGCCACCGCATCCAGTGCATCACGGATATGCAGCCCCGGCACCGAGCGCGCGGAACCCTTGATTTCGTCGCTGCCGTTGTCGGTGAAGACGATCACCGGACGATGCAGGCGATCCTTGATGCGCGAGGCCAGGATGCCGATGACGCCCTGGTGCCAGGCTGGATCGTAGAGGCACAGGCCCAGGGGCAGTTCGCTGCTCTCCTCCAGATGCATGCGGTGCAGCTCAGCCAGCGCCTGCTCCTTCATTTCATCCTCTACGCCGCGCCGCTCCAGATTGAGTTGATCCAGACTTTGCGCCAGCGCCCGCGCCTCGCTCATGTCTTCGCTCAACAGACAGCGAATTCCCAGGCTCATGTCATCCATGCGACCGGCGGCATTGAGGCGCGGCCCGAGGGTAAACCCCAGGTCTGCAGCCACCAGTCGATGCGCTTGCCGCCCGGCCACCTCAAACAACGCCTGCAGCCCCGGGGAAATGTTTCCCGCCCGCATGCGCGCCAGCCCCTGCGCCACCAGGATCCGGTTGACCTGATCCAGCGGCACCACATCGGCTACCGTCCCCAGCGCCACCAGATCCAGCAACTGGGCCAGATTCGGCTCGTCGATACCGCTGCGCGCAAACCAACCGTCCTGACGCAGGCGGCTGCGCAGGGCCAGCATCACGTAGAAGATGACGCCGACACCGGCCAGGGTCTTGGCAGGGAATACGTCCCCCGGCTGATTGGGATTGACGATGGCATCAGCCGCAGGGAGCTGCGCCGCGGGCAGATGGTGATCGGTAACCAGCACCTTGATGCCGCGCGCCTGTGCCGCGGCCACGCCATCGAGACTGGAGATGCCGTTGTCCACCGTGACGATCAGATCCGGCCGGCGCTCGGCCGCCACCGCAACGATCTCCGGCGTCAGGCCGTAACCGTATTCAAAGCGGTTGGGAACCAGGAAATCCACCTGCTGCGCACCCAGCAGACGCAGCGCGCGCAAGGCCAACGCCGTGCTGGTGGCGCCGTCGGCATCAAAATCGCCGACGACCAGGATGCGTTGCTGCTGCTCCAGCGCCTGCGCCAGCAGTTCCGTCGCCGCCTCGATGCCGCGCAGCAGCGTGAACGGCGGCAGACGATCCAGGGTATGTTGCAGCTCATCAAGGCATTGGATGCCGCGGCTGGCGCATACCCGCGCTGCCAGCGGCGGCAACGCCGGTGTCAGGTCGCTGCAGTGTTCCGGTACCGGACGACGAATGATAGGGCGGTTTTTCTTTGTCATGCCTTGTTCCGGAAGAATGAATAACCGGGCGGCACAGGGCTCAAATGAGGTTCGCCAGGGGCCGGCGGCGGTGCCACCAGCGCCGTGCTGCGCGCCGATCCAGGCGGTAGCTGTACGGTGTAGCGGTCAGATGGATATCAAGCTGCGCCAACTCACCGCGGCGCAGCGCATCCAGTAACGGTGTGAACCAGGCCGTATCCAGCTGGGGCAATTCACCGTGCAACAACACCAGGCTGCTGCCCGTCCCCTGCAGCCAGGCGCTGCCATCCGCAGCGACAGCCGTGCCGGCAGCAATGCCGGCACATGCGGCGATACCCCGCAGCAGCGGCTCATCACCGTGCAGCCCCTGCCAGGGCAACGGCGCCAATGCCGGCATCACCGCCCCACCCCACAGCCACAGACTGTTGATGGCGGGCTGCCCGGTGGCGGTACGCCGGGCGTTGACGGCACTGGCATGGAACAGCATCTGAATTTCGGTGAGCGCCGCCTGCAGACGTAACCCGTCGGTGCCGCGCGGCAACAGCGGACGGATAGCGCAGCCCACGGCGGCGTCCGGTGGTGCTGTTTGCAGCAGCCATGTTTGGGGCAGATGCAGATACCAGCGTGTCGGGGTCGGGGTCAGCAGCTGCCAGCCATCCTCGTGGAACAACGCGTTGCACTCCGCCGCCAGCGCCACTGCCTCATCCTCGGTGATGGCCAATTGGTCTGCGCGGCCAGCGAGATACACCTGGTCCTGATCGGCCACCAGATGCACCGGCTCGGCACATAGCCAGTAGCCTTCGCGTGAATCCAGGTCGTCACCCAGTGCACACAGCGGACCGAGTGGCGGCCCCTCAGCAGAGGAAGAAGCAATGCGGCAAAGTTGCAGCAGCCGCGGCTGCACGTGGGGCGGCTGGTCACAATGACGATCGCCGCGCGCCAACAGGGTTTCCAACACCGGCAGCCTTTGCTGCACGGAGGTCGGAACATGGGGAAGCAACAGCGTGAGAGTACGACTCATGGCAAAAGAGGAAAGTCACCAGTGTGACGGACATGATGGGTTACGCTGCGCTGCCCCCATCCTACACACTCGCAACTTTCCTCTGGTATCTGCCGTTAAGACATATTGTCGAGGATCGCCTTCTTCACCGCATCGAGCTTGGCCTCGACGGTAAGCATGGGCGAGGTGCTCTGCTTGATGGCGGTATCGGGATCCTTCAGGCCGTGACCGGTGAGGGTGCATACGACCTTGCTGCCTTCGGGGATCTTGCCGATACGGATGTCGCGCAGGGCGCCGGCCAGTGAGGTGGCGGACGCCGGTTCGCAGAACACGCCCTCCTTCTCGGCCAGCAGCTTCTGGGTGGCGAGGATTTCCTCGTCACTGCACTCGTCGTACCAGCCCTTGGAATCCTTCTGCACCTGCCAGGCCTTGTCCCAGCTCTGCGGGTGGCCGATGCGGATGGCGGTGGCGACGGTCTCCGGATTGTCCACCATGTGGCCGCGCATGAACGGCGCCGCGCCAGCGGCCTGATAGCCCACCATGCGCGGCACGTTGTTGACGATGCCGTGGTCGCGGTATTCGGTGTAACCCATCCAGTGCGCGGTGATGTTGCCGGCATTGCCCACCGGGATGCAGTGGAAGTCCGGCGCAGTCCCCAGCTCCTCGACGATCTCGAAGGCCGCGGTCTTCTGCCCCTGCAGACGGTAGGGATTGATGGAGTTGACGATGGTGACCGGCGCCTGCTCGGCCACTTCCTTCACCAGCTGCATGCCGGCGTCGAAGTTGCCCTTGATCTGGATCACCACGGCGCCGTGGATCATCGCCTGGGCCAGCTTGCCGAGGGCGATCTTGCCCTCCGGGATCAGCACGAAGCAGGTGATACCGGCACGCGCGGCATAGGCGGCGGCGGCGGCGGAGGTGTTGCCGGTGGAGGCGCAGATGATGGCCTTGGAGCCCTCTTCCACCGCCTTGGTCACCGCCATGGTCATGCCGCGGTCCTTGAACGAACCGGTCGGGTTGAGACCTTCGTACTTGACGTAGATGTCGACGTTCTTGCCGATCAGCCGGGGGATGTTGTGCAGACGAATCAGCGGCGTGTTGCCCTCACCCAGGCTGATGATGCGGGTGTCGTCGTGGACCGGCAGGCGGTCGCGGTAACGGTCGATGAGACCGGTGTAGCGGCTACGAAATGGCATGATGACCTCGGTTATTTCAAACTTTCCATACGCATGCGCATCACCGGGGCACTGATCGCCGCCAGTGCCTCGATGTGCGCGATGGCCTGATTCATCTTCTCTTCACGCACGCGGCGGGTAAGCATGATCACCGCCACGCTGCTGTCCTGTTCCGACGGTTCCTTCTGGATCACCGCCTCGATGCTGATGTCGAGGTCGCCCAGGATACGGGTCACATCGGCCAGCACGCCCGGTTTATCCTGCGCCTGCAGGCGCAGATAGTAGGCGGTTTCCACCTGCGCCATGGGCAGGATGGGGATATCGTGCAGCGCGTCGGGCTGGAAGGCCAGATGCGGTACGCGATTGTTGGGGTCGGAGGTGAGGGTACGCACCACGTCCACCAGGTCGGCCACCACGGCCGAGGCGGTCGGTTCAGCACCGGCACCGGCACCGTAATACAGGGTAGGTCCCACTGCATCGCCCTTCACCAGCACCGAGTTCATCACGCCGTCGACGTTGGCGATGAGACGCCGCGCCGGGATCAGGGTCGGATGCACACGCAGTTCGATGCCGGCAGCGGTGCGACGGGCCACGCCGAGATGCTTGATGCGGTAGCCGAGCTGCTCGGCATAGGCCACATCCTCGCGCGTGATGCGGGTGATGCCTTCGGTGTATACCTTGTCGAATTGCAGCGGGATGCCAAAGGCAATGGCGGCCAGGATGGTCAGCTTGTGCGCTGCGTCGATGCCTTCCACATCATAGGTGGGGTCGGCCTCCGCATAGCCCAGCTTCTGCGCCTCGGCCAGCACGTCGGCGAAGTCGCGGCCCTTGTCGCGCATCTCGGTGAGGATGAAGTTGCCGGTGCCGTTGATGATGCCGGCCAACCACTCGATGCGGTTGGCGGCGAGGCCTTCGCGGATCGCCTTGATGATGGGGATGCCGCCGGCCACCGCTGCCTCGAAGGCAACCATCACGCCCTTCTTCTGTGCCTGGGCGAAGATCTGGTTGCCATGGCGGGCGATGAGCGCCTTGTTGGCGGTGACCACGTGCTTGCCGTTCTCGATGGCGCGCACCACCATTTCCTTGGCCAGGCCATCACCGCCGATGAGTTCGACGACGACATCGATGTCTTGGTTGTCCACCACCTCGCGCGGATCGGTGGTCAGGGTGATGCCGGTAGTGTCGCAAATGCGCGCCTTGCTGATATCACGCGCGGCGGCATGGGTGATGACGATGCCGCGACCGGCGCGGCGCGCGATCTCTTCGGCATTGCGTTTGAGCACGTTGACGGTGCCGCCACCGACCGTGCCGAGTCCCAACAGTCCTACGTTGACGGGTTTCATGTTTCCAACTTCCTGCTAGGTGATTTGAGTTATTCAGCTGCCGTGACGCTTGCGGTAGTGATCCAGGAAACGTGCAATGCGTGTCAGTGCCTCGGTCATTTCATCCATGCCGGGCAGGAACACCACACGCAGGTGATCCGGCTGCGGCCAATTGAAACCGGTGCCCTGCACCACCAGCACCTTTTCGTCTTCCAGCAGCTCGAGGATGAACTGGCGGTCGTCACGAATCGGGTACATCTTGGGGTCGAGGCGCGGAAAGGCATACATCGCGCCCTGCGGCTTGATGCAGGACACGCCGGGGATGGCGTTGAGCGCCTCCCAGGTGTACTGGCGCTGGCGGTACAGGCGTCCGCCGGGCGCCACCAGATCATTGATGCTCTGATAGCCGCCCAGCGCGGTCTGGATGGCGTGCTGGGCCGGCACATTGGAGCACAGGCGCATCGAGGCCAGCATGGTCAGGCCCTCGATGTAGTCACCGGCATGGCGCTTGTCGCCGGACACCACCAGCCAGCCGGCACGATAACCGGCGGCGCGGTAATTCTTCGACAGGCCGTTGAAGGTGACGAACAGCACGTCGTCGGCGAGCGAGGCGATGGAGGTATGTGTCACGCCGTCGTACAGCACCTTGTCGTAGATCTCGTCGGCATAGACGATGAGCTGGTGCTGGCGCGCGATCTCCACCAGCTCCAGCAGCAGCTCGGTCGGATACACCGCACCGGTGGGATTGTTCGGATTGATGATGACGATGGCGCGGGTGTTGGGCGTGATCTTGGCGCGGATGTCGTCCGGGTCGGGCAGCCAGCCGGACTGCTCGTCGCAGATGTAGTGGCGCGCCTTGCCGCCGCCCAGCGATACTGCGGCGGTCCACAGCGGATAGTCCGGGGCCGGTACCAGCACCTCGTCGCCATCGTTGAGCAGCGCCTGCATGGCCATCACGATCAGCTCGGACACGCCGTTGCCGATATAGATGTCCTCGATGGTCACATTGGCGATCTTCTTCTCCTGCGTGTAGTGCATGATCGCCTTGCGCGCGGAGAACAGTCCCTTGGAGTCGGAATAGCCGGAGGCCTGCGGCAGGTTGTAGATGACGTCCTGGATGATCTCCTCGGGCGCCTCGAAGCCGAACGAGGCCGGATTGCCGATGTTCAGCTTGATGATGCGATGGCCTTCCTCTTCCATCTGCTTGGAGCGCGCCATCACCGGGCCGCGGATGTCGTAACAGACATTGGCCAGCTTGGTGGATTTGTGTACCGGACGTAACAGGGGCACGGTGGGACTCGACGTAGGTTTGATGAGTTTCAAAGTAAACCGTCCTTGCGGAACATCTCGCGGATGCCGCGGATTGCCTGGCGAGTGCGGTGTTCGTTTTCGATCAGGCTGAAACGCACATGGTCATCGCCATAATCGCCGAAGCCGATACCGGGCGATACGGCCACCCTGGCCTCCTCCAGCAGGCGCTTGGAAAACTCCAGCGAGCCGAGATGACGGTAGGCCTGCGGGATCTGCGCCCAGACGAACATGGTGGCCAGCGGCGGCGTCACCTGCCAACCGATACTGTTGAGCCCCTCGCACAGCACGTCACGACGCTTCTGGTACATGGCGCTGATCTCGCGCACGCACTCCTGCGGCCCTTCCAGCGCGGCGATGGCCGCCACCTGGATCGGTGTGAAGGTGCCGTAATCCAGATAGGACTTGATGCGCGCCAAGGCCGCGACCAGGGTCTTGTTGCCGACCATGAAGCCCACGCGCCAGCCGGGCATATTGTAACTCTTTGACAGGGTGAAAAACTCCACCGCCACGTCCTTGGCACCGGGCACCTGCATGATCGACGGCGCCACGTAGCCATCGAAGGCGATGTCGGCATAGGCCAGGTCGTGGATCACCCAGATCTGGTGCTCACGGCAGATGGCCACCACCTTCTCGAAAAATTCCAGCTCCACGCACTGGGTGGTCGGGTTGCCGGGGAAGTTCAGCACCAGAAACTTCGGCTTCGGCCAGGAGGTCTTGATGGCCTTTTCCAGTTCGGCGAAGAAATCGACGCCCGCGTGCAGGGGGACGTGGCGGATATCGGCGCCGGCGATGACGAAGCCATAGGGATGGATCGGATAGGCCGGATTCGGCACCAGGATGGCATCGCCGGGGCCGACGGTGGCCAGGGCCAGGTGGGCCAGGCCCTCCTTGGAGCCGATGGTGACGATGGCCTCGCTGTCCGGGTTCAACGCGACATCAAAGCGGTTCTTGTACCAGGTGCAGATCGCCTTGCGCAGGCGCGGGATGCCCTTGGAGACGGAATAGCGGTGGGTATCGCCGCGCTGGGCGGCCTCCACCAGCTTGTCGACGATGTGCGGCGGCGTCGGCTGGTCGGGGTTGCCCATGCCGAAGTCGATGATATCCTCGCCGCGCGCGCGGGCCTTCTGCTTCAGGTCGGTGACTATGGCGAAGACATAGGGCGGTAAACGCTTGATTCTCTGGAAATCTTCTATCAAAGCCGTGGTTCCGCGCGCTGTGGGTTCCCGGGCAAACCCCGGGTCGGATAAAGCTGCTAACATTACTGACCCGGTTTTCCCCTGTCAACGAATCGCCGGGAGCGATTCGTCGCTTCAGCCCCGCAGGGGTGAGGCGCAGGGATGCGCCGAACAACAATCGCCGGGAGCGATTCGCCGCTTTAGCCCCGCAGGGGTGAGGCGCCGAGCAACGGAATCCATTCAGAATTGCCGGTTATTGCCCAGGATTTTTAGCGATGAAGTTCAGTCAGGACACCTTTGGCGGTGGCTACGCCATCCGCGCCTACACCGCCACCACGGTCACCGTACTGGGCCCAGGGCAAGCCGGCGAGGACGGAGCCAGCCCGGCGCTGCCGCGCAGCGAGGTGCTCACCGCCAGCTTCGTCATCGCCTCCCAGCATCTGAACCGCAACTGGCCGCCGCGGCAGTATGCGGAATTGGCGCCGGAGCACTTCGCCCGTCTGCTGGAACTGGAACCGGAGGTGGTGCTGCTGGGGACCGGAACGACCTTCCGCTATCCGGCTCCCGCCCTGCTCGCCCCCCTGACCGGGCGCGGCATCGGCGTGGAGGTGATGGACACGGGGGCCGCCTGCCGCACCTATAACGTACTGGTTGCGGAGGGGAGACAGGTGGTAGCGGCGATCCTGCTGGGCGAGGCCGCAGACGGCAGCGCCCGCTAAAGGGCCAGCGCCGTCAGATGGTATCCGACGAGAACCCCTGCGCCTCCATGATCTTGCGCAAGCGTTTCAAGGCCTCGATCTGAATCTGCCGCACCCGCTCGCGGGTGACACCGATCTGCTGCCCCACATCCTCCAGCGTGGTGATGTCATGGCCATTGAGGCCAAAGCGGCGCTCGACCACCTCGCGCTGCTTGTCGGTCAGCTCATCCAGCCATTGCTCGATCTTGGCGCGCATATCGTCATCCTGCAGCAACTCCACCGGATCGAGGTTGTTTTCGTCCGGGATGGAGTCCAGCAGCGAGCGGTCGGCGTCGCGGCCTACCGGCACGTCGACCGAGGTGACGCGTTCATTGAGTCCCAGCATCCGCTTGACCTCATCCACCGGCTTGTCCAGCATCTCGGCGATCTCTTCCGGGCTGGGCTCGTGGTCCAGGGTCTGGGTAAGGTGGCGCGCGGCGCGCAGGTAGACGTTGATCTCTTTGACGACGTGGATCGGCAGGCGGATGGTGCGGGTCTGATTCATGATGGCCCGCTCGATGGTCTGGCGGATCCACCACGTGGCATAGGTGGAAAAACGGAAGCCGCGCTCGGGGTCGAATTTTTCCACTGCGCGGATCAGACCCAGATTGCCTTCCTCGATGAGGTCGAGCAGCGGCAGGCCACGGTGCAGGTAACGGCGCGCAATCTTCACCACCAGACGCAGATTGCTTTCGATCATGCGCTTGCGCCCGGCCTCCACGCCCTTTTGCGCCAGCCGGGCGTAATAAACTTCTTCCTCGGCGGTCAGCAGGGGGGAAAAACCGATCTCACCCAGATAGAGACGGGTGGCATCCAGCTCCAGTTCGGGTACCGCTATCGGGGTATAGTCATCCAGGCTGTCGCCGTCTTCCGCGACCTCCTCACCGACGGCAACCACTTCATCTCCGTCATCGGCCTCCAGCAGTTCCTCACTCTCCTGCTCCAGGCCAAGCTCGTCTTCGCTATCCGTGTTGGTATTGTGCTTGCCCATACCCTCGTCCTTTATCGGTTCTGTTTCGGCAGGTACCTCATGGGGTCCACCGGTTTGCCTTCCTGGCGAATCTCGAAGTGCAGCAATGCGCCGTCCTTTGCCGTTTCCCCCATCTCCGCAATCATTTGCCCGGGTTTGATCCTTTCTCCTTCCTTCACCAATAACCTGCGGTTGTGGCCATAGGCACTGAGGAAGACATCATCATGCTTGATGATGACCAAATTGCCATAACCTACCAGACCGCTGCCACTGTATACCACATCGCCTCCAGCCGCGGCATAGACCGGTTGCCCAATTCGGCCACCGATATTGATGCCCTTTTTGCTGGCAGTGTTATTGAAACCACGCTTCACGCTGCCAACGGTCGGCCATTGCCACCGCACACTGCCCTGATGCGGGCGCGCGGCGGCTTTTTCAACCGGACGGGCGGGCGTGGATTTGGCGACAGGTGCCGCAGTGCGGGCTGGCGGTGACGGCGGGGGACTGGCAGTGCGCGGGGGGGTCGAAGTAGCGGGTGCCGGCGCGGCGGCAACGGTGCGTGGCTCAGCCACTGCGCCACGTGGCGTGGGCACTACCAGCAGGCGCTGGCCGGGGTAGATTCGATACGGCGCGCCGATGCGGTTCCAGGACGCCACCTCGCGATAATCATAGCCATAGTTCCAGGCGATGGAATACAGCGTATCGCCCGGGCGGACCGTATGATAGGCCGCATAATTTTTTCTCGGCGGCGGCCCCAGTTCACCACAGCCGGCCACCAGCAACGACAACATTGCCAGTAATAAAACTGCTGCGCGGTTGCGAAGTCGCGGGCTATCCATTGCTGACCATGACGTACCCGACCACGGCCGCCAGAATGACCACCCAGCCGATGCGGTCGATATACTGGCGCAGGCTGCGTTCCATGGATTCCCCACCCCATACCATCAGGCCGGCGACGAGAAAAAACCGCGCCCCGCGGCCGATGATGGACGCCAGCATGAAGAGCGGAAAATTCATGGCGATGACACCGGCAGAAATGGTGAACAGCTTGTAGGGGATGGGCGAAAAACCGGCCAGAAAGATGGCCCAGAATCCCCACGCGTCAAACCAGGCGCGGGCATGCTCGTAGCGCGCCCAGTAACCGGCCTCGTGGATCAACGGTTCGACCAGCTCAAAGGCGAAATAACCGATGAGATAACCTGCGGCGCCGCCGAGCACCGAGGCCAGCGTGGTGAGCATGGCGTAATACCAGGCCCGCTCGCGCCGCGCCAATGCCATGGGCGCGAGCATCACATCGGGCGGGATGGGAAAAAACGACGACTCGGCAAAACTGAGCACGGCGAGATAACGCGCCGCGTGCGGGTGGGCAGACCAGCGCATCACGCGCGTGTACAGGGCGGAAAACAGCTTCATCGCAACCTCATTGACTGGCCCCATGCACCATCGGTACAAACGAGACCAATTCCAGAACATCCTGTTTCAGTTCACCGTCCACACGGCTGATGCACAAGAGCTGCTGGCTGCCCCGCGTGCCCACCGGCACGATGAGCCGCCCACCCTCGGCCAGCTGCTCCAGCAACGCCGCCGGGACCTGGGTCGGCGCCGCCGCCACCAGGATGCCGTCATAGGGGCCGTGCTCGACCCAACCGGCATAGCCGTCGCCATGGCGGATGCGCACGTTGCGCAGCTGCATGCGCTGCAGCCGCTCGCGGGTGCGCCGCACCAGGTCGCCGATACGCTCCACGCTGTACACCTCGGCGGCCAGTGCCGCCAGCACCGCGCTCTGGTAACCGCAGCCGGTGCCTACCTCCAGCACCTTGCCCGGCCGGCCTCCATTGAGGAGCGCCTCGGTCATGCGCGCCACGGCGTAGGGCTGGGAGATGGTCTGGCCGCTGCCGATGGGCAGGGCGGTGTCCTCATAGGCACGGGTGGCCAGGGCCTCGTCCACGAACAGATGGCGCGGCAGGGAACGCATCACCTCGAGCACGCGCAGGTCGCGGATGCCCTGCTCCATCAGCCGGGTCACCATGCGCTCGCGCGTACGCTGCGAGGTCATGCCGATGCCGGCGCTCTCGCGCATCACAGCGGGCAGCTCCGCAGCCAGTCACCCACCTGGGCAATGGCGTTGTGACGGGTGAGATCCACCTGGATCGGGGTCACCGACACCCGGTTGTGACGCACGGCATGGAAATCGGTACCGGGACCGGCATCCTGCTCGGCACCGGCCGGTCCGACCCAGTAGATCGGCCGGCCGCGCGGGTCCTGGGCACGGATCACCGCCTCGGACTTGTGGCGCTGGCCCAGGCGGGTGGCCTCCAGACCCTGCAACTCGTCCCAGGGTACGTCGGGGACGTTGACGTTGAGGATGGTGTCCTTGGGCAACGGATTGGCCAGCAGCTGGCGCACCAGGCACACCGCCACACGGCCGGCGGTGGCAAAGTGCAGCGGCTTGTGGCTGGCCATGGAGATGGCGATGGCCGGCAGGCCGAGAAAGCGCCCTTCCATCGCCGCCGCCACGGTGCCGGAATAGATCACGTCGTCGCCCATGTTGGAGCCGGCATTGATGCCGGATACCACCATGTCGGGTTCCGCGTCGAGCAGGCCGGTGATGGCCAGATGGACGCAGTCGGTGGGCGTGCCGTCGACGCGGATCACGCCGCCATCCATGACCACGGCACGGATGGGGTTTTCCAGGGTGAGGGAGTTGCTGGCCCCGCTGCGGTCGCGTTCGGGTGCCACCACGGTGATGTCGGCGATGGCGCGCAGGTGTTCGGCCAGACAACGGATACCGGGGGCCTGGTAACCGTCGTCGTTGCTGATGAGTATCTTCATTGTGATTAATGGGGGACCGGTCGAATCGGGCCCGCCTACTATACCCCAAGCCGATGCCGGGGCGGCAGGTCCGTCTGATAGACTTGACGGAATCATGCGCAAGAAGCCCGCACCGCTGAGTCACGAGGAGAGCGACCTGTTCCGCTCCGCCGTGGCCGACGTGCGTCCGCTGGAGTCCGACCGCCTCCCCGTCGCCCCGCCACCGCCCCCGCCGCTGCCGCAGAAACGGCAGGAGGACGAACGCCAGGTGTTGCAGGACATGCTGTCCGACCCGGAGTACCCGGAACTGCTGGAGACCGGCGAGGAGCTGCTGTTCGCCCGCAGCGGCCTGCAGCACGGCGTGCTGCGCAAGCTGCGCCGCGGCCAGTACGCCATCAGCGCCGAACTGGACCTGCACGGCCTTACCGCGGCCGAGGCGCGCCAGCAGCTGGCGGCCTTCCTCAGCGCCTGCCGCCAGCGCGACCTGCGCTGCGTGCGCATCATTCACGGCAAGGGCAACGGTTCATTGCAGCGCCGCCCGGTACTCAAGGGCAAGGTCAACCACTGGCTGCAGCAGCGCGACGAGGTGCTGGCCTTTTGCTCCGCCCGGCCGGCGGACGGCGGAACCGGCGCCATCTATGTCCTGCTCAAGCGCATGACGTGACCGGCCGCACGCAACCGCCGGCTAAAGTATCATCGGCGCCAGCCGACTAATCGCCATACGGCACTGCGTCATCAACATCCACCACTCCGGGACCCCCTTCGTCATGCAACTGTTTACACGCAGCCTACTGGCCAAACTGATGCTGATCACCGGAAGCGGCACCACCTTGCTGTTGCTGGCGGTCGCCTACGCCTTCTGGCAGTCGGTACAGAGCATCGGCGAGTACCGGGCGCTGCTGGCGAACGAGGTAAGCAGCGAGCGTGCCATCCTGCAAATGGAGTCCAGCTTCAAGAAGCAGGTGCAGGAATGGAAAAACGTGCTGCTCCGCGGCACCGACACCAAATCCCTGGAACGTTACTGGGCCCAGTTCGAGAAGGAGGAGGCCACGATTCAGGACCGGGGCCGCAGCCTGGTTGACGGCATGGACCAGGGCGAGGCACGCGACCTGGTACAGCGCTTCCTCAGCGCCCACCGCGAGATGGGGGGCGCCTACCGGCGCGGGCTGGAGGCATTCAAGGCCGCCGGCATGCAGGCGCAGGCCGGCGATCAGGCGGTCAAAGGCATCGACCGCGCCCCCACCGAGCTGCTGGCCCAGGCCGCCGCGAACATCGCCGCGGCCGTGCAGGCGTCTGCCACGGCCATCGAACAGAACACCCGCAGCGCCCTCATCGTCAGCGTGGTGCTGATGTCGCTGGCGGTAGTGGCCGCCTTCGTCCTGTTCTTGTGGTCGGTCAATCGGCTGGTGCTGCGTCCGGCCCACCAGCTGGTGGACCACATGTCGCAACTTGCGCAAGGTGACTTCACCGTGAAAATCGTCGCGCACAGCACGGACGAGATCGGCCAGCTCGCCGACAGTGCCCGCAACATATGCGACGGGCTGGGTACCGTGCTGCGTGAGGTCGTGCGTTCATCGGCCCATCTGGCCGATGAGTCCGGGCAGTTGGCGCGCGTCGCCGCGGCCACCGGCGAAGGCGTGCAGGTACAGCAGCGCGAAACCGATCAGGTGGCCACCGCCATGAACGAAATGAGCGCAACCGTCGGCGAGGTGGCCAAGAGCGCGGTGCATGCCGCCGACGCGGCCGGCAAGGCCGACGGCGAAACCCGCCAGGGCAAGGCGGTGGTAAGCGCCACCATCGATGGCATCGACGCGCTGGCGGCGGACATCGAGCAGACCGCGGCCGCCATCAACCATCTGGAGGCCGACGGCGAAAACATCAGCGGCGTAATCGAGGTGATCCGCGGCATTGCCGAGCAAACCAACCTGCTGGCCCTGAACGCGGCCATCGAGGCGGCGCGCGCCGGGGAACAGGGCCGCGGCTTCGCCGTGGTGGCGGACGAGGTGCGTACCCTCGCCTCACGCACCCAGCAATCTACGCAGGAAATCCGCGGCATGATCGAGCGCCTGCAGAATGGCACGCGCAGCGCCGTTGCCGCCATGAGCAAGAATCAGGAGCAGGCGCGCAACGCCGTAGAACAGGCGGCACGTACCGGCAGCGCGCTGGAATCCATCGCGACGGCCGTTGCCCGCATCAGTGAAATGAACACCCAGATCGCCAGCGCCGCGGAGGAGCAAGGCGCCGTCGCCGACGAGATCAACCGCAACATCGTCACCATCAGCGAAGTGGCCGAGCAGTCCGCCTCCGGCGCGCAGCAGATCACGCGCACCAGCGCCGGCCTGAGCGAACTGGCCCAGGGACTGCAGCAGCTGACCAGCCGCTTCCGGCTCTAATCCCCGCTCGCCACCACCTCGCGCAACACCGTGGTGGCGTAGGCGCCGGCCGGCAGATAGAACGACAGTGTCAGCGTTGCCGCCGCCTCATCCAGCGTCCACGCCAGGTCCTGTACCGCCAGGCGCAGCACGCGCCGTTCCTGCTGCAGCCCCACCTGCTCCAGTCCCAGGCGCCACGCCGCGTAACCGGCCAGCGCAGCCTCCTCCAGCGCCAGCACGGCGCCGCTGGACAGCGCGCGGCCCCGCCCCCACATCGGGCCGGTAAGGTGCAGTTCGCCACGGGCCAGCCGCTCGCAGATCGCCGGCGTGGGCTCATCACAGCTGACCAGGCTCTGCGTGTCGCCGATCTGCACCACCTCGCCCGCCAGCGGCGTCTGCCAGTTGCCCGCCGCCACCCGCGCCGACAACACGGCATTGAACAGCAGCGAGCGCGCCGCCGAGATGTACAGTCCGCGCTTGTGCCGATCCCGCACCTCGCTGCGCCCGGCGAACAGCGCCTCCGCCTCGGCCAGGTTGCCGCCACCGATGCCGAAACGCTGGGCGCCGAAATAGTTGGGCACACCCTCCTCTTTCACACGCTGCAGGCGCGCATCGAGCGCGGCGATGTCGCCGTCCAGCTGCCGCACCACCAGGCGGAAGCGGTTGCCGCGCAGTTCACCGCGCTGCAGCTTGCGGCGATGGCGCCGTACGTCGAGGATTTGTGCATCCGCGCAGGGAAAGCGGCTCCAGTCCGGCTCGGCGCCGCGCAGGTGCAGGCTGAACCACTGGGTGGTCACGGCGTGCCGATCCTTGAGTCCGGCGAAGCCGACATCCACCGGCCTGATACCGGCAAATGCCGCCAGCTCGCGCGCCAGCCACTCGGTGTTGGTCTCGCGTTTGCGTATCGACAGCAACACATGGTCGCCGCGGCCATCCGGCACGTAGCCCAGGTCTTCTTCCACCACAAAGTCTTCCGGCAGGCTGCGCAGTACGCCGTGCGCTGCCGGCTCGCCATAGGCATAGGCCCAGTGCGGCAGTTCAGTCATAGAAAAGGACGCCAGGAAACGGAATAAACAAATCTGTCGCCGAGGGTTTGAAGTTCATCGGGTAGTTTGCGTTTTTGCGGTGAATGGCCGTTACAGCGCCTCGAGCAGCACCACCGCGTGGGCGGCGATGCCCTCCTCGCGCCCGGCGAAGCCCAGGTGCTCGGTGGTGGTGGCCTTGACGTTGACCTGGCCGATACCGACCTCCAGATCCTGCGCCAGGTTGGCGCGCATGGCCTCGATGTACGGCGCCATCTTCGGCGCCTGGGCGATGATGGTGACGTCGACATTACCGACGTGCCAGCCGTGTTCCCTCAGCAGCGCTACCACATGCCGCAGCAGCCTGCGGCTGTCGATGCCCTTGTACTGCACGTCGCTGTCCGGGAAGTGGCGGCCGATGTCGCCCAGCGCCGCCGCCCCCAGCAGGGCATCGCACAGGGCGTGGATCAGCACATCGCCGTCGGAGTGCGCCTTGAAGGCCTTGCCGTGGGGAATGGTCACGCCGCCGAGCACGAGGTGATCGCCGCTGGTGAAGGCATGGACATCGTAGCCGTGGCCGATGCGTAGGGTCATGGAAAGGCGCTCACAGAATCCGGGAGCGCGCATTGTAGCGCGCAATGGCGGCGGCCGAAAATTAAGCCGTGCAGGGCGGCGTTATCTGATAGACTGCGCGCCTGCGGTGCATTATCCCAGTCTACGCACCGCTGCCTTCCCGGCTTTCCCTAATCCGTCCGCCTATGACTGGCGCCCCGTTTTCCGGCGGCGACAGGCCGATGTTTACCCTTTGGAGTTGCAATGTCCTTTACCACCCTCGGCCTGTCCGAAACGATCCTCCGCGCCGTCACCGAGCGCGGCTACACCGAAGCCACCCCCATTCAGAAGCAGGCGATCCCCGCCGTGCTGTCCGGCGGCGACCTGCTGGCCGGCGCCCAGACCGGCACCGGCAAGACCGCCGGCTTCGTGCTGCCGATCCTGCAGCGTCTCACCGACACCCCGGCCAAGAGCCAGCCGCGCGGCTTCCCGCCGGTGCGCGCTCTGATCCTCACCCCCACCCGCGAACTGGCGGCCCAGGTGGAGGAAAGCGTGCGCCACTACGGCAAGTACCAGAAGCTCACCTCGATGGTGATGTTCGGTGGCGTTGGCATCAACCCGCAGATCGACAAGCTGAAGAAGCGCGTCGACATCCTGGTGGCCACCCCGGGCCGTCTGCTCGACCACGTGCAGCAGCGCACCGTCGACCTGTCCCACGTGGAGATCCTGGTGCTGGACGAGGCCGACCGCATGCTCGACATGGGCTTCATCCGCGACATCAAGCGCATCCTCGCCCTGCTGCCCAAGCAGCGCCAGAACCTGCTGTTCTCCGCCACCTTCTCCGACGAGATCAAGGCCCTGGCCGACGGCCTGCTCGACAAGCCCGCGCTGATCGAGGTGGCACGCCGCAACGCCACCGCCGACACCGTGGCACAGAAGGTGTACCTGGTGGACCGCGAGAAGAAGCGCGAACTGCTGGCCCACCTGATCAGCGAACACAACTGGCGCCAGGTGCTGGTCTTCACCCGCACCAAGCACGGCGCCAACCGCCTGGCCGAACAGCTGGACAAGGGCGGCATCTCCGCCCTCGCCATTCACGGCAACAAGAGCCAGTCGGCGCGCACCCACGCCCTGGCCGAGTTCAAGAAGGGCAGCCTGCAGGTGCTGGTCGCCACCGACATCGCCGCGCGCGGCATCGACATCAGCGAACTGCCCCATGTGGTCAACTTCGAATTGCCCAACGTGGCGGAAGATTACGTGCACCGCATCGGCCGCACCGGCCGCGCCGGTTCCGAAGGCGAAGCGGTATCGCTGGTGTGCGTGGATGAACACCAGTTGCTGAAAGGCATCGAGAAATTGATCAAGCGCGAACTGCCCAAGGAGATCGTGCCCGGCTTCGAGCCTGATCTGAACGCCAAGCCGGAACCGATCCAGAACGGCCGCGGGCCGCGGGCCGGCGGCGGTGGTCGTGGCGGTCAGCGCCCGGGCGGCAACCGTCCGGCGCAGAAGCCGGCGGGCCGCAGTGGTGGTCAGGGTGGCAACAGGCAACCGTCCCAGCATCGCTCAGGCGGGCGCCACCAGTAGGACACGCCGGCCCCTTCCCGGTCTTCCCTCCCCGCGCGGCCGCGGGGGGCAAGGTCGGCAAGGGCACGCCGCGCCACTCAGGCAGGCTCGCGGCTGGTAAAAGGTATCTGCACCTGTGCGATGGTGCCGCCGCCGGGACGCGGTAACAGCTCGATAGTCCAGTGATTGGCCTCGGCCAGCTGGCGGGCGATGGCCAGCCCCAGGCCGCTGCCGCCGGTTTGAGCGCTGCGCGACTGCTCCAGACGATAGAAGGGCCGGAACACGGCCTCCCGCGCCTCTGCCGGTATGCCGGGGCCGCGATCCATAATGGTCAGCGTCAGGCCATCCGCATCCCAGACATACTCCAACTCCACCGGCTCCGCGGCGCCATAGCGCACGGCATTGTCCAGGAGATTGGCGACGATGCGGCACAGCGCCAGCTTATGCAGCTGGATCCGGCACGGCCCTGCGTCACGCCACGACACCTCGGCACCACCACGGCGCGCGTTGTCGGTCAGCTCCCGTACCGCCTCACGCACGTCCACCCACTCCAGCCTGGCCTCGCCGAGGCCGCGGCTGATCTCCAGAAACTGACCGATGAGGCGGTTCATCTCCTCCAGGTCATTCTGCATCCCCTGCACCAGCTCCGGCTCCACATGCTCCGGCAGCATCGCCAGGGCCAGTTGAATACGCGCCAGCGGCGTGCGCAAATCATGCGAGATGCCGGCCAGCAGCGTGGTGCGGTTGGCCAGCAGTTCGCGCACCTGTTGTCCCATGTGATTGAAGCTGCGCGCCAATGCCGCCAGCTCCTGCGGTCCCAACTCGGGCAGCGGCGCCGGCCAGTGGCCGGTGCCGATGTGCTGCGCCGCGGCCGCCAGATTTTCCAGCGGCCGACTGAGGCGCCGCGCCAGCAATACGGCCGTGCCGAGGATCACCACACCGCCGACACTGAGCACCAGAAACAGGGCAAAGGGTGGATGCACACCGATGCGGCCACGGCTGAAACCGAGTCGCACCACTTCGCCGCGCACCTCCAGGTCGGCCCAGAACCACTCCTCATCTCCCATCTGGCTCATGCGCAGCGAGATCGTCTGACCGGACAGGGTCTGCAACTCGCTCTCGAGGAAATACACATACGGCAACAGGCTGGTGGAATAGGGCAAGGTCTGCTCCGCCGGGCCCACGTGCAGCAGATGCAAATGCCACACCTCGCCGGCATAGCGCGCCCGCTCGGCAGGGACACGCTGCTGCCAGTTGTCCGCCGTCTGCACCATCAGGGCGGCAAGGTCGGCCGCCGAGCGCTGCCCTACCGGCAGCAGCAACAACTGGCCGATGACCCAGGCGGTAAACAGCTGAAACACCACCGAGACTACGGCGATGGTGAAGAGGATACGGCTGAACAGCGTACGCAGGGCCGGAATCGACATGAGCGTCACGCCTCCGGGCAAAACATGTAGCCCTCGCCCCACACCGTGCGGATGTACTGCGGACTGGCCGGATCAATCTCGATCTTGCGGCGCAGACGATTGACCCGTACATCAATGCTGCGGTCGAAGGGATTGCGTTCATAGCCTTTCAGCCGTTCCAGCAAGGCATCCCGCTCCAGCACCCGATTGGGGTGTTCGGCGAACACCCGCAGCAGGGAAAACTCGCCGGTCGTCAGCAAGACCTCGGCCCCCTCACGCAGCAAACGGTGACGCCCCAGCTCGAGCCGATAGGGACCAAAGCAGATGGCGGTGTCGGCGGGGGTTGCCGGCAGCGGCCGCTGCCGGCGCAACACGGCGCGAATCCGCGCCAGCAACTCGCGCGGATTGAAGGGTTTGGGCAGATAGTCATCGGCACCGATCTCCAGACCGACGATACGATCCACCTCCTCGCCCCGCGCCGACAACATCACGATGGGGATGTCACCGCCGCTGCGCAGGCGCCGCGCCAGGGAAAAACCATCCTCACCGGGCAACATCAAGTCCAGGATCACCAGTTCGGGGCGCTGCTCCGCCAGGGCGTTGTTCATGGCCACGCCATCGGCAACCGCGGTAACCGCAAAACCGTTTTCAGTCAGATAGCGCGTGAGCAATCCGCGCAGCGCGGCATCATCATCCACCACCAGCACGTGTTCTTTGCCATTTAGCATCTTTCCTCCACCCGCCGATATCACGCAGCAACACTCTGTTACAACTTGTTACAACTGCGACATTCCCCCGCAATACCCGCCGGTCAATCTGGCTCCGAGGTCCAAACACAACGAGGGGAATTATATGCTCCACTTTGCGCACAACAGCAAACTTCATGCTGCCGCTCTGGCGCTGTCACTGACGCTCAGCACGTCGGTGCAAGCCGCCGCTCCCGCCGACGCCCCGGCCAATCCGGCCGAGATGCAGAAAATGATGCAGCAGATGATGTCGATCATGACGCCGGAGCTGCAGAAGAAGATCCAGTCCCTGTCACCGCAAAGCAAGCAGACCATGGCGCGCCTGCAGAGCCTGCATGATCGCCGCAGCGATACCCTGACCATGGTGCAGGTGATGCAGGAGATCCTGTCCGACTACCAGCGCATGGCGACCGCCATTGCCGTAGACAACGCCGACATGGCGATAGATGCGGCACATAATCTGGCGCACCACCGCCTGCCGCGCGGCGGCCTGCTGCCCTATATGCCGCTCGACAAGATCAGCAATGAAAGCGTCGACGCCCTGCTCGGCTTCCAGGACATGGTGGAAGGCAACACCCTGCGTCTGGCCGAGGCGGCGAAGGAAGGCAACATGGCCAAGGCCGCCGGTTATCTCGGCCCCATTGCCCAGGGCTGCGTGGCCTGCCACAACCATTTCCGTGGTCAACCGGGCATTTCGCCCAACGTAGCGCCGAAAAAATAAAACCTAGCGGCGCACACCTGTAACCGGAGGGAGGGGAATCACAATGTCTGCAAATACCATAAGAAAAGCAGCAACCTTGACTGCCCTGTGCAGTCTGAGCGGTCTGGCGCATGCCACCAACGGCGATCAGATGCTTGGCGTCACGGCGACCCAGTGGGGCATGGCCGGTGCCGTCGTCGCGGCGCCGCAAGATGCCGGCACGGTACTGTCCAATCCGGCCGGTCTCGCCACGCTGGAGATGGATGAATTCCGCGCCGATATGGGCTTTGGCTTTCTCAACCCGCCGCGCAAGGCCAACGGCGCCGACAGCGACTCGGACCTGTACATGATCCCGTCCGGCGCCCTCGCCTTCCGCATCGACGAGCAACTGACCCTGGGTATGGGCATGGCGGGCCTGTCCGGCATGGGTGTGGATTTTGCCGACATCATGGCTGCGGCACCCGGTTTCCAACCTGTCGTCACCACCAAGCAGTTCTACAAGATTGCGCCCGGCTTTGCCTTCAAGGTCAATGACCGACTGAACATCGGTGCCGCACTGAATATCGATTATCAAAGCCTGTCGATCTACAACGCCAGCATGTCACTGCCGCAAAATCAGGTCTACGGCTTCGGTGCCTCCCTGGGTCTGACCTATCAGATCAGCGACACGCTGCGCTTTGGTGCCGCCTATATCAGCGAGCAGAACATGAGCGCCTTCAAATGGAATATCGCCAGCGACGGCGATGACCCCACGGCAATGCCGGGCGGCCGCTATGAGATGACCATGGATGCACCGCAAACCCTGCAAATCGGCCTGGCCTACATGCCCAATCCGGATCTGCTGGTCGAGGCCGACATCAAGCAGATCCAGTTCAGCGACGTGCTGGACAAGGTGACGCTGAAGACGCCGGGCGGCAACCAGGTGATGGATTTCGGCTGGGACGATCAGACGGTGTTTGCCATCGCCATGCAGAAGAAGGTCAACGACAAGACCACGGTGCGCGTCGGCTACAACTATGGCGCCTCCCCCATCGGCAAGGAAGACGTGGCCAACAACTACGGCTCGCTGGCCGTCACCGAACATCATCTGTCACTGGGCATGACGCGCCAGATGACAAGCAAGGCCTCGGTCAGCCTGTCCTACGTACGCGCCTTCAACAACGAGATCAAGGATAGCGTCGGCAACTCCATTGAGCTCGAGCAGAACGTGCTCAACCTGCAGATCAGTTACCGCAATTAACAAGGGAGCAATGCAATGACTGTCGATCGCGTCGTACATCTGGTGGCAGGGATGATGATTCTGCTCAGCCTGCTGCTGGCCAACATGCATCATCCGGACTGGGTTTGGCTGACCGCCTTCGTCGGCCTCAACCTGGCCCAAAGCGGCATCACCAGTTTCTGCCCCCTGGCCTTCATGCTGAAGAAGGCCGGTGTACCAGAAGGCAGCGCCTGTCACTGAACTCCACCAGTCGCACCCCTGCAACTGTGGACTTTTATAGCGGCCTTCGGGCCGCTTTTTTTTCTTGGAACGGGCCGGCAAAGGCCATACAATGCCCTGCGAATACCTCAACCAAGGGCCGTACCATGCAGATTTCCGTTCACAAGGTCGTCACCATCGACTATACCCTCACCGATGATCAGGGCAACGTCATCGACAGTTCCAAGGGCGGCGATCCGCTGGCCTACATCCACGGTATCGGCAATATCATTCCCGGCCTGGAGTCCGCGCTGGAAGGCAAGAAGGCCGGCGACGCACTCAAGGTTGCCGTCGCACCGCAGGACGGTTATGGCGAGCGCGACGCCAGCATGATGCAGGCGGTGCCGCGTCAGATGTTCGAGACCCCGGAGGAGATCCAGGTCGGCATGCAGTTTCATACCATGACCGAGAATGGCCAACCCATGGTAGTAACCGTGGTGGAGACCTCGCCGGAAACCATCACCGTCGACGCCAATCACCCCCTGGCCGGCCAGAACCTGAATTTCGACGTGACCATCGTCGAGGTGCGTGACGCCACTGCGGAAGAGCTGGACCACGGCCATGTGCACGGCGCCGGCGGCCATCAGCACTAAAAATTAGAGTTGCGGGTTTCGAGTTTCGGATGGACACACCATCCCCGAAACTCGAAACTCGAAACTCGAAACTGATCAGACATAAAGCAAGCGTCGGGTTACGTCTCTTGGGCTGTCCGACCTGCAAATCTGCTGCATGAGCGCAGCGAATTCATTCACTTGTAACTTGTATCTTGCATCTGGTTCTCAAGCATAATGCTTGATGTTCTTGCGCCCGCCGCCCGTGCCTTTCTTCTGCACGATCACCCCCTTCACCACCTCGACGCCGGGCACTTCCTCCATGGGGTAGGCCGTATTCAGCGCCTTCAGATAGCTGCGGCCCTCCACCACCACATACTGACGGAAGGTGTATTCACCGTTGTGATGGGCCACCACGTAGGAGCCGTCCTTCACCACATTTTTCGGATAGATGATGATGACATCGCCCTCGTTGAATTCCGGCAGCATGCTGTCGCCCAGCACCATCAGCGCATAGGGCTCATTACCCTCGCAAGGGCTGGAAAATGCGGCCAACCGCTCGTCTTCCGGCTCCGGCTGCTGCTCGTTCTTGATGGGGATGAATTTTTCCACGGCCATGATTCTGCCTCTCTGCATCATTGCGGTGCTTTGAGTCTGCCGCTCAAAGCAGTAATATTGCTGCCTTCTGCCTCACCCGTGTTAGCGCTGAACCTGCAAGGTAGTCGCCATGAAGCATTACACCGATCTGGTCGCCGAATGCCTGTCCACCGTGGACGAGTTGTTTCCCTGGGATCTGGAGGAAAAGCTCACCAACACGCCGGACCTGCTGCTCGTCGATGTGCGTGAGCCCTATGAGTTCGCCGCCATGCACATCGACGGCGCCATCAACGTGCCGCGCGGTGTACTGGAATCCGCCTGCGAGTGGGACTACGAGGAAACCGTACCGGAACTCGCCGCCGGCCGCGAACGTGAAATCGTCGTCATCTGCCGCTCGGGCTACCGCAGCGTCCTCGCCGCCCACACCATGCAACGCATGGGGTTCAAGCACGTCTATTCGCTCAAGACCGGCATGCGCGGCTGGTTCGAGTTCGAACAACCCATGCTTGACGGCAACAACAACCCCGTCGACGAAGACACCGGTGAGGACTACTTCACTACCAAGCTAAGACCGGAGCAGCGTAAGCCGGCGTAAAAAACAGTTTCGGGTTTCGGGTTTCGAAACTACAAACTCGAAACTCTTATTTATCCCCGTAATACCCCTGCGGTTCGAACCAGCTGAACTGCTTGTGCATCTGCACCACCTCGCCGACCACGATCAGGGTCGGCGGCTTGATCTCCTCGTTGGCGATGACCTTGGTCATGGTGCCGAGGGTGCCGATGAATTCCTTCTGTCGCGGCGTGGTCGCCTGCTGCACCAGCGCCATCGGCGTATCCGGCGAACGGCCGTGCTTGATCAGGTTGTCGCAGATCACCGACAGGCCCTTCAGCCCCATGTAGAACACCACGGTCTGGTTGGGCTGCGCCAGCGCGGTCCAGTTCAGATTCATGCTGCCATCCTTCAGATGGCCGGTAACGAAGGTGACCGACTGCGAATAGTCGCGATGGGTCAGCGGGATGCCGGCGTAGGAGGACATGCCGATGGCGGCGGTGATGCCCGGCACTACCTGGAAGTTGACACCTTCCGCCGCCAGGGTTTCTATCTCTTCGCCGCCACGGCCGAAGATGAACGGGTCGCCGCCCTTCAGGCGGCAGACACGCTTGCCCTGCTTGGCCAGCTTCACCAACAGCATGTTGATATCGTCCTGCGGCAGGGCATGATTGTCACGTTCCTTGCCGACGTAGATGCGCTCGGCATCGCGGCGGCACAGATCCAGCACCTGCTTGGAGATGAGGCGGTCGTGGACGATGACGTCGGCCTGCTGCATCAGACGCAGGGCGCGGAAGGTGAGCAGGTCCGGGTCACCGGGGCCACCGCCGACCAGATAGACCTCGCCCACCGGCTCGTCCTTGCCGGCCGCCACCGCGGCCTCCAGTGCGGTCTGGGCCTGCTCGTCCTTGCCGGCGAATACCAGCTCGGCGATCTCGCCCTGCAGCACCTTTTCCCAGAAATTGCGCCGGGCATTCACGTTGGTGAAGCGCGCCTTCACCTTATCGCGGAAACTTTCCACCAGCTGTGCCAGGCGGCCATAGCCGGCCGGGATGGCCGACTCCAGACGGGCGCGCAGCAGGCGCGCCAGCACCGGCGAGGCGCCGCCGGTAGAGACCGCGATCTGCACCGGCGAACGGTCGATGATTGACGGCATCAGGAAACTGCACAGCGCCGGGTTGTCCACCACATTGACCGGGAGCTGGCGCGCCTGGGCCAGCTCGGATACCTGGCGGTTGACGGCCTCGTCATCGGTGGCGGCGACCACCAGCATCACCCCCTCCAGATCGGCAGGGTCAAAGGCCGCGCGGCGATGGGTAATGGCGCCATCCTCTGCCTGGGCCTGCAGGGCGGGCACCAGCTCGGGGCTGACCACATTGACCGTTGCCCCCGCCTCCAGCAGCAGCCCGACCTTGCGCGCCGCCACCTCGCCACCGCCTACCACCAGGGTGCGATGGCCACGCACATTCATGAAAATCGGCAATAAATCCATTGGTTTACTACTCGTAATATCGCCCTGCCGGGCAAAAAAGGTCGGTTAGTTTACCGCGAAGCACAGGCTTAACCTAGCCCGGTCTTCGCCTCCCCCAAGGTGTTGCGCGGCCTTGCGGCGGCCGCGGCAGCGGGGGGCACGAAATCAGGGTAAACACGATATGGGGTCCCCATCACCGAAGACAATACAGGCCTCAGGCGCCGCCTGGAATGCCGCAGCGTCCCCGCTGGCAGACGGCATCGGGCCGGGGCCCACATGGCCAGCGCCCTCCTTGGCTTGTCGGCACTGCCCCCCCTGTAGGGTACGGCCTGTGTCCTTCAGGCCCTGTTTGCCAACCTGCCAGGTCTCCTGGGCGCCGTCCTTGATCTGCTGCGTCATCGGCTTGCCGGCGACCTGGTCCGCGGCGGCCCCTTCGGCCAATGCAGCAACATTCAGCAACGTTCAGCGACAAAACCGCGGCAGCCATCGGCTGCATGATCTCAGTTCCAGAAATCCCGCCAGCCCCGTTTGAAGCTGGCCCAGCCGTTCTTGACGCCGCCCTTGAGGCCCTGCCAGAACCCCCTGGACTCGCCTTTGACTTCCCGTGCCCCTTCTTTGACGTCTTTTTTGACCTCCTTCGCGCCGCTCTTAATGTCCTGCTTCAGCTCCTTGGCGCCATCCTTCACTCCCTCTTTCACATCCTTGGCCCCGGACTTCACGTCATCCCAGAACCCCGCCTGCAGCGGCTGCGCCAGCACCAGCAGCATCGCCCCCAGTCCAAGCCAGTATTTCGCCTTCATTCTGCGATCCCCCCAGTCTCAGCGGGCGCTAATGACGGTCAGGCCGCCCATGTAGGCCTGCAGGGCTGCCGGCACCACCACTGTGCCGTCTTCCTGCTGGTAGTTTTCCAGGATCGCCACCAGGGTGCGGCCGACGGCCAGGCCGGAACCGTTCAGGGTATGCACCAGCTCGGGCTTCTTGGTCTCCGGGTTGCGCCAGCGTGCCTGCATGCGCCGGGCCTGGAAATCCTGGAAATTGGAACAGGAGGAGATCTCGCGGTACTTGTCCTGTCCCGGCAGCCACACCTCCAGGTCGTAGGTCTTGGCGGCGGAAAAGCCCATGTCGCCGGCGCACAGCGCCATGGTGCGGTACGGCAGTTCCAGGCGCTTCAACACCTCCTCGGCATGGCTGGTCAATTCCTCCAGCGCCTGCCAGGAATCCTCCGGCCGCACCACCTGCACCAGCTCCACCTTCTCGAACTGGTGCTGGCGGATCATGCCGCGGGTGTCCTTGCCGTAGGCGCCGGCCTCGCTGCGGAAGCACGGCGTGTGGCAGACGAATTTGAGCGGCAGACGCTCGGCCTCGACGATGGTGTCGCGCACGATGTTGGTGACCGGCACCTCGGCGGTGGGGATCAGGTAGTAATTCTGCTCGCCGCGCAGGGCGAACAGGTCCTGCTCGAACTTGGGCAGCTGGCCGGTGCCGCGCAGGCTGTCGGCATTGACCAGGTACGGCACGTAGGTCTCGGTGTAGCCGTGCTCGCCGGTGTGCAGGTCCAGCATGAACTGGATCAGGGCGCGGTGCATGCGCGCCAGCGGCCCCTGCATGGTGGCGAAGCGCGAGCCGGTGATCTTGGCGGCGGTCTCGAAGTCGAGCTGACCCAGGGCCTCGCCCACGTCCACGTGATCCTTGGGCGTGAAGCTGAAGGAACGCGGTGTGCCCCAGCGGCGCACCTCCACGTTGTCGTTCTCGTCCCTGCCCGCCGGCACGCTGTCGTGCGGGAGGTTGGGCACGCCCATGAGGATGGCATTCAGCTCATCCTGGATGGCGTTGAGGCGCGTCTCCGCCTCCTTCAGCTTGTCGCCGAGGTCTGCCACGGCGGCGAGCAGCGGCGCGGTATCCTCACCCCGCGCCTTGGCCTGGCCGATGGCCTTGGAGCTGCTGTTGCGCTCGGCCTGCAACTCCTGGGTGCGCATCTGGATGTCCTTGCGCTCGCTCTCCAGGCGGCCGATGGCAGCGGTGTCCAGCACAAAGCCGCGCCGCGCCAGCTGCTGCGCGGTGGTCTCCAGTTCGGCCCGAAACAGGCGGGGGTCATGCATGTCGGTTTCCTTTAGCGAATCAGATTAAAAATATCTTGCCGCAGAGACGCGGAGGATTTTCGAGAGTCGCCGTGGCGGGGACTGCAACCCGGCCCACACGTGAAGTCTCTGCGTCCTCTGTGGCGAAATCGATATTCGTAGGGTGCGCACCGCGCACCCTACATGGGTTCAATCGTTGACCTGCGCGGTCCAGCTCAGCATGTGGCCCGGCTTGATGTCATTCCTCAGGTGCTCCAGGATCGCCGCCACCTTGTCCGGGGTGTCGAAGAACTCGACGATGACCGGCAGGTCCAGCGACAGGTCCACCAGCTTGGCGGTATGCACCTTGCCCGAGGCGCCGAAACCGGCGATGCCGCGATAGACGGTGACGCCGCGCACATGCTCCCAGTCGTGCAGGCGCTTGAGCAGATTGTCCGCCTGGCCCTGCCCCTCGTTCAGATAGATGCGCACCACGGTGACTTCTGTGCCGCTCATAGCTGCCTCCCCAACACCATCCCGACCCAGGCCGCGCCGATACACAGCACGACACTGAGCAACACGTTCGCCATCGCCCGCAGCAGCTGGCCGTCCTCGATCAGGGTGAGGGTTTCCAGCGAAAAGGTGGAAAAGGTGGTGAAGGCACCGAGAAACCCCACCAGCAGCAGGGCGCGCCATTCCGGCGCCACCGCCAGCCGCTCCACCAGCATCACATACAGAAAACCCATCAGCAGCGAGCCGCTGACGTTGACCGCCAGGGTGCCCCAGGGAAAGCCGCGGCCAAGCAGGCCATAGACCCAGCCCGCCACCCAGAAGCGCAGCAATGCCCCGACGGCGCCTCCCCCTGCGATGGCTGCGATCTGGAACATTCAAAAAACCCTTTTGCCGCAGAGGCGCAGAGACGCAGAGGCGATTAAGAATATGCAAATAACCTCTCTGCGCCTATGCGTCTGGGAAATATGTTCCAGACATTTCCAACCGACTACATCCATGTAGTCGTCAGCGACAGATTGTTGGCCGTTCATTTCTTGTCCTTATTTCTCCGCGCCGCGCGGTCCAGCTCGCGCAGGTGGGCCAGCTTTTCGCCGATCTTCAGTTCCAGGCCGCGCGGCACCGGTTGGTAATAGTGGCGCTCGGGCATGTCCTCGGGGAAATAACTTTCCCCTGCCGCATAGGCCTCCGGTTCATCGTGGGCGTAGCGGTAGGCCTTGCCGTAGCCCAGTTCCTTCATCAGCTTGGTCGGCGCGTTGCGCAGGTGGATCGGCACCTCGTAGGAGCCATGCTGCTTCACGTCGGCCATGGCCGCATTGTACGCCATGTAGGCGGCGTTGCTCTTGGGGGCACAGGCCATGTACAGCACCGCCTGGGCAATGGCCAGCTGGCCTTCCGGGCTGCCGAGACGTTCCTGCACATCCCAGGCATCGAGGGCGATGCGCAGGGCGCGCGGGTCGGCGTTGCCGATGTCCTCGGTGGCCATGCGCACCACGCGGCGCGCAATGTAGAGCGGATCGCAGCCGCCGTCCAGCATGCGCGTCAGCCAGTACAGGGCGGCATCGGGGGCGGAGCCGCGCACCGACTTGTGCAGGGCGGAAATCTGGTCGTAAAAGGCCTCGCCGCCCTTGTCGAAGCGGCGCCCGCCACCGGCCAGCACCTCATGCAGCGTCTCCTCCGCCACCACCTCCTGGCCGTTCACCCGCTCCGCCAGGTCGGCGGCGATCTCCAGCAGGTTGAGGGCGCGGCGGGCATCGCCGTCGGCGGCCTCGGCGATGCGCAGCAACAGCTCCGGCGCGATCACCAGGGGCCGCTCACCGAGGCCGCGCTGCGTATCGTGCAGCGCACGCTCCAGCACCGCGCGGATCTCGTCGGCGGTCAGGCTCTTCAGCACATAGACACGGGCGCGGGACAGCAGCGCGTTGTTAAGCTCGAAGGAGGGATTTTCCGTGGTGGCGCCGATGAAGGTGACGGTGCCGTCTTCCACATAGGGCAGGAAGGCGTCCTGCTGCGACTTGTTGAAGCGGTGCACCTCGTCCACAAACAGCACGGTGCCGCGGTTGTAGGCGGCGCGCACCTGCTGCGCCTGGGCAATGGCCTCGCGGATGTCCTTCACCCCCGACAGCACCGCGGAGAGCGCCAGGAACTGTGCCTCGGCGCGCCCGGCGATCATGCGCGCCAGGGTGGTCTTGCCGGTGCCCGGCGGCCCCCAGAACACCATGGAGTGCAGGTTGCCGGACTCGATGGCGAGGCGCAGCGGCTTGCCCGGACCGAGCAGATGCGACTGGCCGAAGAACTCCTCCAGTACGGCCGGCCGCATGCGGTCGGCCAGCGGGTGGAAGCGGTCCTGGTCCTTCATCGAAACACCCTCGCCGCAGAGGCGCGGAGGCGCAGAGAGTTACGCGAGTTCACGACCAGCACCACTCCCGTCGGCGAGTCCGGAGGCTAGGCGCCGAGGACAGGATGTTCAAACCTACTCACCCACCACGTCGATACCCGGCGGCGGCGTGAAGCGGAACATGCCCGCCTCCACCTGCGGATTGCGGGTCACGGTGTGGAAAAACAGCCGCGTCATCTGGCCGAAGTTGTCCACCATCTCCATGGCTCGAATCACATCCCCTTCCAGCGCCAGACGGATATAGGCGAAGGTGGCATCCTTCTCGCGCGGCTTGAGATCGATCCAGGTAAAACCCTCGTGGTCGCCCAGTTCGGTAAGGGTGAAATTACGCTCCAGCGGCTCGCTGCCCGACAGCAACATGGCCGGCGTGCTGCCCAGGGCCTCGGCCTGCGGGCGCACCGTCACCTGCTCCAGGTCCTTGTCGTACATCCATACGCGCGCACCGTCCGCCACATAGATCTGACGATAGGGTTTGGAGTAGTCGAGGCGGAAACGGCCGGGCCGTGACAGCAGCAGCACACCCTCGCTCTCCTCCTTCACCCGCTGCTCGGCGTCCACCAGGGTCTGCACGAACTCGGCGCGCATGGTCTTCAGCCCCTTGAAGAAGGCATCCAGCCGCGCCTTGCCGTCGGCGGCGTGGGCGGCCGATGCCAACAGGAAGGAGAGCATCAATAGGGAGATTCGTGCCAACAAACAGGTTCGGTTCATATTTTGCTCAGTGGTGTAGAACAGAGATACAAGATACAAGTGACAAGAGACAAGGGAATGAATTCGCTACGCTCGTAGTGTTCTTGAATTCAAACAATCGTGCGCCCAGCGCACTCATTCACTTGTATCTTGTACCTTTACTCTTGTATCTGATTTTCACTCCGGCGGCGGCGGTGCCAGTACCTCACGCGCACCGTTGGACTGCAGCGGACCGACCACGCCGGCCAGCTCCATCATCTCCACCATGCGCGCGGCACGGTTGTAGCCGATCTTGAGGCGGCGCTGGATACCGGACACCGAGGCGCGGCGGCTCTCCAGCACGATCTGCACCGCCTCGTCGTACAGCGGGTCCGACTCCGAGCCCTCGCCGCCGCCCTCGCCGGCCATGCCGCCGTCGGCGCTGTCGCTGCCGCCGCCCTTGAGGATGTCCTCCACGTACTTCGGGCGGCCGCGCTTGCGCAGGTCGTCCACCACGCGATGCACCTCCTGATCGGACACGAAGGCGCCGTGGATGCGCGCCGGCACACCGTGCCCCGGCGGCAGATACAGCATGTCACCGTTGCCGAGCAGGCTTTCCGCGCCCTGCTGATCGAGGATGGTGCGCGAGTCGATGCGCGAGGACACCTGGAAGGCGATGCGGGTGGGGATGTTGGCCTTGATGAGGCCGGTGATCACGTCCACCGACGGCCGCTGCGTGGCCAGGATCAGGTGGATACCGGCGGCGCGCGCCTTTTGCGCCAGACGGGCGATGAGCTCTTCCACCTTCTTGCCCACCACCATCATCATGTCGGCCAGCTCATCGACGATGACCACGATATACGGCAGGGTGTCGAGGTCCGGGCGCTGCGCCTCCAGTTCCGGCGCGTCGGGCACCAGCGGCTTCCACAACGGATCCTTGAGCGGCTGCCTGGCGTCAATGGCGTCCTTGATCTTGCGGTTGTAGCCGGCGACGTTACGCACCCCCATGGCGGCCATCAGCTTGAAACGCCGCTCCATCTCCGCCACGCACCAGCGCAGGGCGTTGGCGGCATCCTTCATGTCGGTGACCACCGGCGCGAGCAGGTGCGGGATGCCCTCGTAGATGGACAGCTCCAGCATCTTGGGGTCAACCATGATCATGCGCACATCGCGCGGCGTGGCGTTGTACAGCAGGCTCAGGATCATGGCATTGATGGCCACCGATTTGCCCGAGCCGGTGGTGCCGGCCACCAGCAGGTGCGGCATCTTGGCCAGGTCCGCCACCATCGGTACGCCGGCGATGTCCTTGCCCAGGGCCAGGGTCAGGTGTGAGGCGGCGTTTTCGTAGGCCGGCGAACGCAGCACCTCGGACAGACGCACGATCTCGCGCGTCTCGTTGGGCACCTCCAGACCGATGGTGGTCTTGCCCGGAATCACCTCCACCACGCGTACCGAAATGGCCGACAGCGAGCGGGCCAGATCCTTGGAGAGGTTGGAGATCTGGCTCACCTTGATACCGGCGGCCGGCTGCAGCTCGAAACGGGTGATCACCGGGCCGGGATGCACCTCCACCACCTGGGACTCGATACCGAAGTCCTGCAGCTTCATCTCCACCAGGCGCGATACCGCCGCCAGTGATTCCGGCGAAATACGGTTGCCGCCCCCCTCGGCGACATCCAGCAGGGCCAGCGGCGGCAAGCCACCTTCGCCGGCCGTGGGCTCGAACAGCGGCACCTGCTTTTCCTTTTCCACCCGCTCCGACAGCACCGGCACCTGCTTGATCACCGGCTCGATGCGCGGTGGCGGCCGCTTGGCCACCTTGGCAGTCTCCGTCTTGACTACCTGCTCGCGCTGTTGCCGGGCCTGGCGTGCGGCCAGGAACTCATTGAGCTGCGGCAGCAGCCGACGCAACCAGGTGGCCAATCGCAGGGTCCAGGCCCCCACCACATCCATCACCCACAGCCAGGACAAGCCAGTGAACAGGGTCACGCCGGTAAGAAACAGGGCCAGCAGGAACAGGGTGGCGCCAAGAAAGCTGAAGGAACCGACCAGGCTGCGCCCCACCACATCGCCGAGGATGCCGCCGGCATTGAGCGGCAGGGCCACATCGCTGTAGTCGAAATGCAGGAAGGCGAGCCCCGCACCGGCCATCACGGTGAGGATGAAACCGGCGCCACGCAGGGCAAGTTCGGTATGGTTTTGTGCCTCTTCCTCCTCGTTGCGGCCGCGGAACAGCAGCCAGCCGCTGTAGGCCACCATTACCGGGAACAGGTAGGCCATGTGGCCGAACAGGTAGAGGAAGATGTCGGCGAACCAGGCACCGACGCGGCCCCCCAGGTTGGCGACGCCGGCGGCACGTCCCACGCTGGACCAGCCCGGATCGGCCGGGTGGTAGCTGTACAGCGCGATCAGCAGATAGAGGGCGACGGCGCCGAACAGGTACAGCGCCGCCTCGCGCAGGCCGCGGCGCAGCTGCTGTCCAAGGACGAAACGATCCGGTTTCTTGCTGCTTGCCTGGGCCAATGAAACTAACCTTTTACTGTAAGTGTTATGACTAAGACTTTGTAATTATACAGATTAATAAATCACGGTCACGCTGATTTGAGGGCCGGATGGACAACCGCCCCGTCGCGCACGTTCACCCCGCGGGCCAGGGCCGCCTGGGCCTCCCAGCCCCCCTGGGCCAGGCGTTGGGCATAGGGAATCAGGGCGGCCGACAGGGCCTGGGAGGCGGTGCGCGGCACCGAGCCGGGCATGTTGGTGACGCCGAAATGCAGCACGTTTTCCCATACATAGGTAGGGGCTGCCCAGGTGGTGGGCCGGGTGGTCTCGATGCAGCCGCCCTGGTCCACCGAGATGTCCACCACCACGCTGCCCGGCTGCATGGCGCGCACCGTGTCCGCAGCGACCAGATGGGGGGCGCGGGCGCCGGGGATCAGCACCGCCCCCACCAGCAGGTCCGCCGTTATCACGGCGCGGGCGATGGCATCGGCATAGGGATGCAGGGCCGTCACATTGGGACCGAGGGCGCGCATCATGGCCAGCTTGTCGCGGCTGCGATCGAACACCGTCACCTGCGCGCCCAGCGCCGCCGCCACCATCGCCGCACTGCCGCCCGCCACGCCGGCCCCCAGCACCACCACATGACCACGCTCCGCCGCCGGCAGGCCGCCGAGCAGGATACCCTTGCCGCCCTGCGGCGCGGTGAGCAGATGGGCCCCGGCCTGCACGGCGATGCGACCGGCGATATCGCTCATCGGCGCCAGCAGCGGCAGGCGGCCGTCGGCCTCCTCCACCGTCTCGAAGCCCACGGCGGTGAGGCCGATGCGCAGCAGTTCCTGCGTCAGCGCCGGCTCGGCGGCGAGGTGCAGGTAGCAGAACAGCAGATGATCGGCGCGCAGCAGCGGCCACTCCTGCGGCTGCGGCTCCTTGACCTTCACCACCATCTGCGCCCAGCCGTACAGGGCCGCCGCATCGGGCAGCACACTGACGCCCACCGCCTGATAGTCGGTATCGGCGTAACCGCTGAGGCGGCCGGCCTCATGCTCCACAGCCACCTCGTGGCCCACCCGCACCAGCTCGGCCGCCGCCGCCGGGATCAGGCCGACGCGGCCCTCCAGGGTCTTCACCTCACGGGGAATGCCGATACGCATACGCTGTCCTTTACCCTGCGGGAACCATTCCGTAACATGCCAGCACTAACGGCTTGAAGTTTGCGAATCCGTCCCGATATCGGCCATCTGCTGCGCCATTTCGGGCACGGAATTCAGGAATTTAACTGCGATGGAGTCTACCACATGAGTCAAACCAAGCATTGCCGCCTGCTGATCCTCGGTTCCGGTCCCGCCGGCTACACCGCCGCCGTCTATGCCGCCCGCGCCAACCTCAATCCGGTGATCATCACCGGCATGCAGCAGGGCGGCCAGCTGATGACCACCACCGAGATCGACAACTGGCCCGGCGGCGAGCACGGCCTCACCGGTCCCGGCCTGATGCAGCAGATGGAGGCCCACGCCAAGCGCTTCAACACCGAGATCATCTTCGACACCATCATGAAGGCCGATCTGTCCAAGCGCCCCTTCACCCTCACTGGTGACTCCGCCACCTACACCTGTGATGCCCTGATCATCGCCACCGGCGCCTCCGCCATGTACCTGGGCCTGGAATCGGAAGAGAAATTCAAGGGCCGCGGCGTCTCCGGCTGCGCCACCTGCGACGGCTTCTTCTACCGCAACCAGAACGTCGCCGTGATCGGCGGCGGCAACACCGCCGTGGAAGAGGCCCTGTACCTGTCCAACATCGCCAAGCACGTCACCGTGGTGCACCGCCGCGACAAGTTCCGCTGCGAGAAGATCCTGTCCGACCAGCTCATCGAGAAGAGCAAGACCGGCAACGTCACCATCGAGTGGAACCACGAGGTGGACGAGGTACTGGGCGACAAGTCCGGCGTCACCGGCCTGCGCATCAAGAGTACCCAGGACGGCAGCAAGAAGGACCTGGAGCTGACCGGCGTGTTCATCGCCATCGGCCACAAGCCCAACACCGACCTGTTCGACGGCCAGATCGAACTGGAGCACGGCTACATCGTCACCCAAGGCGGCCGCAACGGCAATGCCACCGCCACCAACATCGAAGGCGTGTTCGCCGCCGGCGACGTGGCCGACCACAACTACCGCCAGGCCATCACCTCCGCCGGCACCGGCTGCATGGCCGCGCTGGACGCCGAGGCCTACCTGGAGGCCAAGGGCTAAGCTTGCTTTCAAGCCCCCGCGGCCCCATCAAAACCCGCAGGCGCAATCCTGCGGGTTTTTGTTTTTATGAAGGCAACGGCTTAAACGCAAAGACGCGAAGTACGCAAAGGGCGCAAAGATTTCTGGGCGGTTCCTTGGCGGTCTCTGCGTCTTCGCGTTTAACGCTTGAGGTTATTCATGTCGATACAGGTGGTGCACGAACTGTCGGATGTTGCAGCGGGTGAATGGAACGCGCTCGAAGGCGGCATCGACAATCCCTTTCTGCGCCACGAATTCCTCGTCGGCCTGGAGCGCCACCGCTGCGTCGGCGATCACTGGGGGTGGCGGCCGCGCCATCTGGTCTTGCGCGGCGACGACGGCACGTTGCTGGGCGCCGTTCCCATGTACCTGAAGGACAACTCCTACGGCGAACTGGTGTTCGATTTCGCCTGGGCCGACGCCTATCAGCGCAGCGGGCTGCGCTACTACCCCAAGCTGGTGTCCACCATCCCCTACGCCCCCATCACCAGCCCGCGCCTGCTGGTACATCCGGCCGCGGATCGCGCCGCGGTGGAGCAGCAACTTGTCGCCGCTGCGCATGAACTGGTGCGCGAGGAAGGCGCCTCGTCGCTGCATTGGCTGTTTCCCGACGACACGCAGATGGACACCCTGGAGCGGCACGGCTTCCTGCGCCGCACCGGCTGCCAGTACCACTGGTTCAACCGTGGCTACGAATCGTTCGACCACTATCTGGAACGCTTCACCCGCGACCGGCGCAAGAAGGTGCAGCAGGAACGCCGCCGCGTGCGTGATGCCGGCATCACGCTCGAGGTGCTGCACGGCGATGAAGTCAGCGCCGCACAGTGGGCGGTGTTTCATCGCTTCTATGCCAGCACCTACGACAAGCGCGGCGGCTATCCCACCCTGACCCTGGAATTCATGCAGGCCATCGGCCGCGATCTGCCGCGCCATGTCGTGCTGGTGCTGGCGAAACATCAGGGCGACTATGTGGCGGGGGCACTCAACCTGCGCTCCGGCGATACCCTGTACGGCCGTCACTGGGGCTGCCTGGAGGAGTTCAACAGCCTGCATTTCGAGGCCTGTTACTATACCGGCATCGACTATTGCATCGCCCACGGCCTGCAGCGCTTCGAGCCCGGCGCCCAGGGCGAACACAAGGTATGGCGCGGCTTCGAGCCGACCACGGTCTGGTCGGCCCATCACCTGGCCCACCCCGCCTTCGCCGACGCCGTGGGCCGCTATCTGCACCAGGAACAGGAGGCGATGGAACAACAGATGGCCGAACTGCGCACCCACCTGCCG
The DNA here is from genome assembly GCA_024709225.1 of Gammaproteobacteria bacterium. Classification (GTDB taxonomy): domain Bacteria; phylum Pseudomonadota; class Gammaproteobacteria; order Thiohalomonadales; family Thiohalomonadaceae; genus Sulfurivermis. The sequence continues at coordinate 203,939 of JANJXC010000038.1, forward strand.
TTCAAGAGGCCAGACGCCGCCGCATGAATCGCACCGGTCCCTACTGGCTCGACCCCACCGATCGCAGCTACGCCTTTCCGCCGGTGGAACACGCCCTGCGTGAACCCGACGGCCTGCTCGCCATCGGCGGCGACCTCGCCCCGGAACGCATCCTGAACGCCTATCGCCACGGCATCTTCCCCTGGTTCAGCCCCGGCCAGCCGATCCTGTGGTGGTCCCCCGATCCGCGCGCCGTGCTGTTTCCCGAACAGCTCAAGGTCTCGCGCAGCCTGCGCAAGACCCTCAGCAAGGGCAGCTATCACGTCCGCTTCGACACCGCGTTTGCCAACGTCATCCGCGCCTGCGCCGAAACGCCGCGCCGCGGCCAACCCGGTACCTGGATCACCGCAGAGATGCAGCAGGCCTATATCCGGCTGCACCAGATGGGCTACGCCCACTCGGCGGAGAGCTGGCATGGCGACGAACTGGTAGGCGGGCTGTACGGCATCCGCCTCGGCCGCGTGTTCTACGGCGAATCCATGTTCAGCCGCCGCACCGATGCCTCCAAGGTGGCCTTCGTGCATCTGGTGCGCAAACTACAGGAGGAAGGCGTGGTACTCATCGACTGCCAGGTGACCACCGATCACCTGCTCAGTCTCGGCGCCGAGGAAATTCCGCGCCGGCGCTTCGTCGAACTGCTGCAACAGCACGCCAAACAAACGCCGCTGTAGCAGGACTCTTCCGTGGCCCCGCTACGTAGGGTTTGCACCGCACACCAGGCGGCTCCCGACTGGCACCACGGCATATGGTGCGCGACGCACACCCTGCCGACTCAAACGTCACAACAACATATTCATGGGCTGGATGAGTCCAACGAAACCCATCACCCGCCGCTGCAACTGCATGGCGGTTTCGCTGCATTCTACTGCAGTGCCTTTATGCCTGTGCAGCGGCGGTCATCTGCCGCACCCGCTCGAACAGACATACCGCCGCCGCCGCGGCGACATTGAGCGATTCCACCTGTCCCGGCATGGGGATGATGACCTGTTGCGTGGCGCAGGCGGACAGCTCCGGCGACAGCCCGGCGCCTTCATTGCCGAAGATGAAGGCGGTCGGGCCGGTGAGGTCGATGTCGTACAGTGAATGCGTTGCGTCGAGGCGTGTGGCGATTACGCGAGTGAACCGCTGCGCCGCTGCGGTCAAATCCTGTCCCTCATGGATGGCGATGGTGAAGTGTGCCCCCATGCCGGCGCGCAGTGCCTTGGGCGACCAGGCCTCGGCGCAGCCGGTGGAGAGGAATACCGCATCGCAGCCGGCGGCGGCGGCGGTGCGGATGATGCTGCCGAGATTGCCGGGGTCCTGAATATTTTCCAGCAGCACCGCGCACTGATAATCCCGCTGCGTTGGCGCCGCGATGTTCAGCAGTGCGAGTACACCGGTAGGGGTTTCCACCGGCGTGATGGCGTCGAACAACGCTGGCGCAAACATCAGTACCGGCACCTGCGGAAAACGCGCCAGACACTGGACTATTTCCGCACTGTTCTGTGCCCCCTCGCGCACCACCAGCAACTGCGGCATACCACCGGCATCGGCCAGGGCATGCAGCAGGTGCACACCATCGAGCAGGGTCTGTCCGGCCTTGCGCCGCTCACGGGCCGAGCCCGCCAGCTTTTTCAGCTGCTTGAACTGCGGATTGTCCGCCGAGGTGAGGTGCTTGAACGTGGTCATTGCGACGGCTGTGCGACCATATCCAGCGCCAGCGCCTCGGCCACCCGGATGCCGTCCACCGCCGCAGAGAGGATGCCGCCGGCATAACCGGCACCCTCGCCGGCCGGATACAGGCCTTTCACGTTGAGGCTCTGCAAGGTGGTGTCGTTGCGGCGGATGCGGATCGGCGAGGAGGTGCGCGTCTCCACGCCGGTGAGCACGGCGTCGGCGCGCGCAAAGCCGCGGATCTGTCTTTCAAAGGCCGGGATCGCCTCGCGCAGGGCCTCGATGGCATAGGCGGGCAACGCGCTACTGAGGTCGGTCAGGTGCACGCCCGGCGTGTAGGACGGTTGCACCTCGCCGAACTGCGTCGACGGCCGGCCGGCGAGGAAGTCGCCCACCAGCTGGCCCGGCGCCTGATAATTGCGGCCGCCCAGCTCGAAGGCGCGCGCCTCCAGTTGCTCCTGCAAAACGATGCCGGCCAGCGGATCGCCGGGATAGTCTTCCTGCGGCGTGATGCCGACCACGATGCCGCTGTTGGCATTGCGTTCCTGGCGCGAATACTGGCTCATGCCGTTGGTCACCACACGGCCCTCCTCCGAGGTGGCGGCCACCACCTGGCCGCCGGGGCACATGCAAAAGCTGTATACGGTGCGACCGTTCTTGCAGTGATGCACCAGCTTGTAGTCGGCGGCGCCCAGTTCCGCATGGCCGGCCTGCGGACCGAAGCGGCAGCGGTCGATCATCGACTGCGGATGCTCGATACGAAAACCTATGGAAAATGGCTTGGCCTCGATGTACACACCGCGGCGGTGCAGCATGCGGAAGGTGTCGCGCGCGCTGTGGCCGATGGCGAGGATCACGTGGTCAGCCGCAATGTGTTCGCCACTGGCCAGCACCAATCCCTTGATGGCGCCGTTCTCGATCTCCACATCGTCGACACGGCTGCTGAAGCGGAACTCACCGCCCAGTGCCTCGATGGTGGCGCGGATCTTTTCCACCATGCTCACCAGGCGGAAGGTGCCGATGTGCGGCTTGCTGATGTAGAGGATCTCTTCCGGCGCACCGGCCGCGACGAATTCGGTGAGCACCTTGCGGCCGAGATGGCGCGGGTCCTTGATGCCGCTGTGCAGCTTGCCATCCGAAAACGTGCCCGCCCCGCCCTCGCCGAACTGCACGTTGGATTCGGGATTGAGCCGTCCCTCACGCCACAGCGCCCAGGTGTCCTTGGTGCGCTCGCGCACCGGTTTGCCGCGCTCCAGGATAATGGGGCGAAAACCCATCTGCGCCAGCAGCAGGCCGGCCATGAAACCGCACGGCCCGGTGCCGATCACCACCGGGCGGCTGGCAAGATGGGCCGGCGCCTGGGCCACGTACTGGTAAGTGGTATCGGGGGCCGGAGCGACATGGGGATCGGTATGGAATTTCTGCAGCAGCGCGGCCTCGTCGTCCACCTCCACGTCCAGCGTGTAGATGAACAGGATATTGCCGCGCTTGCGCGCATCGTAGCCGCGGCGGGCGATGTGCCAGGCACGCAGCATCTGCGGCCGGAGCGCCAGGCGCTGCACGATGGCGGCGACCAGATCGGCCTCGCTGTGTTCGAGTGGCAACCTGATTTCGGTGAGTCGTAACATCCAGACACTGACCTGTGAAAAAGGGCGTACATGGTAGCGTGTTTCAGGCGGCAAACCCACACGGCCGGCATGGCGGCAGGTGACGGATCCTGTGGTATGTTTTGAGCATGACCAGTCCCCATGCCTTTTCCGTGCTGCCCGCCGATCTGGTGTTCTACGCCAGCCCGCCGCACGAGTGCAGCTATCTGCCGGAGCGCGAGGCCATCACCCTGTTTGCCGACCCGCACTCACCCATGACACCGGCCCTGTACAGCGTGCTGGCGGAGCTGGGGTTTCGTCGCAGCGGCAATTATGTCTACCGGCCGCGCTGTGCAACCTGCGATGCCTGCCGTCCGGCACGCATTCCGGTTGCCGAGTTCGTCCCGGATCGCAGCCAGCGCCGTGCCTGGCAACGCAACCGCGACCTCGCCGTGTCGGTGCTGCCGGCGGAATACCACGAGGAGCATTACCAGCTGTACCGCAAGTACATCCACAGCCGCCACGCCGACGGCGGCATGGACGTGGACGACCCGACCCGCTACCTGGAGTTCCTGGGCAGCCGCTGGATGGATACCCGCTTCGTGGAGTTCCGTGACCAGGGACGTCTGCTGATGGTGGCGGTCATCGACCTGATGAGTGATGGCCTCTCCGCCGTCTACACCTTTTTCGACCCGGACGAGGCCAACCGCAGCCTCGGCACCTACGCGGTGATGTGGCAGGTGGAGGAGGCACGCTGGCGCCGGCTGCCCTATGTCTACCTCGGCTACTGGATCGAGGAGTCGCCCCGCATGGCCTACAAGAAACGATATCGCCCCCTGGAGGTCTACAGAAGTGGTGGCTGGCAGAAACTGTCGCAACAGGACTGACAGCCGTTATACTTGTAGACAGTGTGGTTATACCCGCCACACAAAGGAGGCAACATGCTGAGCTTCGTCTATCAGCTGGCCCACACCTTCGAGCGGGAACACGGCTACCGGCCCAACCTGCTCTACCTGAACCACCGTCATTTCCGCGCCCTGGAGGCCGATCTCCCCTCCGATGCCGCGCAGGGCACCCTGCGCCAACGCCTCGGCATGGATATCGTGCTGACCGACGAAGTGGTTCACCCCCACGTCGCCTGGACCCGACTGGCCTGGCAACGGGCTGCGGGCTGAACGCGGGGCAGTTCCGCCTCACCGGCCAGGGGCCGGGAGTGGCCTATACTTCTCTGCAGTCATAAAGCTTTGCCTTGCAACGCAAAATGAGGCAAACTTACGGGCTAATCACAGGTCTGTGGGCCGCGTTCAGTCCACTCACCCCGCATCCCCTTTTGAGCGAGGCGCAAGCAACACCGTATGGCGAAGGAAGAAGGCATTGAAATGGAAGGCACGGTCATCGAGACCCTGCCCAACACCATGTTCCGCGTAGAGCTGGAGAATGGTCACGTCGTTACCGCCCACATCTCCGGCAAGATGCGCAAGCACTACATCCGCATCCTCACCGGCGACAAGGTTACCGTCCAGGTTACCCCCTACGACCTGAGCAAGGGCCGCATCACCTTCCGCGCCCGCTAGGGACAACGGCAGGGCCGGCGGCAAACCTTCCCGCCCCTCCCGGCCACCCCATAAAAAACGCCCGGTCGCTTTGAGCGCCGGGCGTTTTTGTTTGCTGTCTCCGCCGCCGGTCAATGCACCGTGGCGGCCTCCTCCTTGCCTTCGAACTCAAAGCTGAGTTCGCCGTCGTGTTCCGTCACCAGGACATGGCCACCGCCCTCCAGCTTGCCGAACAGCAGTTCCTCCGCCATCGGCTTCTTCAGCTTTTCCTTGATCACGCGGGCCATGGGACGGGCGCCCATCTGCGGGTCGTAGCCATTCTTGGCCAGCCAGCGGCGGGCAGCGGCGTCGACATCCAGGGTGACGCCCTTCTGCTCCAGCTGGGTCTCCAGCTCCATGATGAACTTGTCCACCACGTGCTTGATGTTCTCCTCATCCAGCGGCTTGAACTGAATCACGGAGTCGAGGCGGTTGCGGAACTCCGGGGTGAACATCTTCTTGATCACCTCCATGCCGTCGGTGCTGTGATCCTGTTCGGCAAAACCGATGGAACGGCGGCTGGTCTGCTCCGCACCGGCGTTGGTGGTCATCACCAGGATGACGTTGCGGAAGTCCGCCTTGCGACCGTTGTTGTCGGTCAGCGTGCCGTGGTCCATCACCTGCAGCAGCAGGTTGAACACGTCCGGATGGGCCTTTTCGATCTCGTCCAGCAGCAGCACCGCATGGGGATGCTTGGTGATGGCCTCGGTGAGCAGGCCGCCCTGGTCGAAGCCCACATAGCCCGGCGGCGCACCGATGAGGCGCGATACCGTATGGCGCTCCATGTATTCGGACATGTCGAAACGGATCAGCTCGATGCCGAGAATGCTGGCCAGCTGGCGCGTCACCTCGGTCTTGCCCACGCCGGTGGGGCCGGCAAACAGGAACGAGCCGATGGGCTTCTGCTCCGTACCAAGACCTGAGCGTGCCATCTTGATGGCCGAGGCCAGGGTCGTAATCGCCTCGTCCTGACCGAAGATCATCAGCTTGAGGTCGCGCTCCAGGTGCTTCAGGCTCTCGCGGTCCGAGGCCGACACGCTCTTGGGCGGGATGCGCGCGATCTTCGCCACCACCGCCTCGATGTCCTTCACGCCCAGGGTCTTCTTGCGCTTCGACACCGGCTGCATGCGCTGGTTGGCGCCGGCCTCGTCGATGACGTCGATGGCCTTGTCCGGCAGATGGCGGTCGTTGATATAGCGCGCCGCCAGTTCCGCCGCGGAACGCAGCGCCGCCTTGGTGTACTTGACGTCGTGATGCTCCTCGAAGCGGCTCTTGAGCCCCTCGAGGATCTGCACCGTCTCCTCCACCGTCGGCTCGGGCACGTCGATCTTCTGGAAGCGGCGCGCCAGGGCACGATCCTTCTCGAAGATGCCGCGGTATTCCTGGTAGGTGGTGGAGCCGATGCACTTGAGGTCACCGTTGGCCAGCACCGGCTTGATCAGATTGGAGGCATCCATCGCGCCCCCTGATGCGGCGCCGGCACCGATGATGGTATGGATCTCGTCGATGAACAGAATGGCGCCGTGTTCCTTCTTGAGCTGCGCCAGCACTGCCTTGAGACGTTTCTCGAAATCACCGCGGTACTTGGTGCCCGCCAGCAGGGCCCCCAGGTCGAGCGAGTAGACCGTGCTGTGCGCCAGCACCTCGGGCACCTCGCCGTCCACGATCTTTTTCGCCAGTCCCTCGGCCAGCGCAGTCTTGCCGACGCCGGCCTCACCGACGAACAGCGGGTTGTTCTTGCGCCGGCGGCACAGCACCTGGATGGTGCGCTCGATCTCGGTGGCACGCCCGATGAGCGGATCGATCTTGCCCTGGCGTGCCAGGGCGTTGAGGTTGGAGGCATAGGCCTCCAGCGGCTTCTGCGCCGTGTCGGCGCCGCCCTCCTCGTCACTGGAGCGGGCGGGTTCCTCGTCCCCCTCACCGCTCAGTTTGGAGATGCCGTGGGAGATATAATTGACGATATCCAGACGGGTGATGTTCTGCTGGTTGAGAAAATAAACCGCCTGCGACTCCTGTTCGCTGAACATGGCCACCAGCACGTTGGCGCCGTTGGCCTCCTTGCGCTCCGAGGCCTGGACATGGAACACCGCCCGCTGCAAGATGCGCTGAAAACCCAGCGTCGGCTGAATCTCCCGCTCGCTGTCCGGTGCGAGCAGCGGCACGGTGTCCTCGATAAAGCCGACCAGATCGTTGTGCAGCTGCTCCATGTTGGCGCCACAGGCCTTGAGGGCAGCCGAGGAGCTGGGCTCCTCCAGCAATGCCAGCAGCAGGTGCTCCACGGTCATGAACTCATGACGCTGCTCACGGGCCGCCTTGAAGGCCTGGTTGAGGGTAAATTCCAATTCTTTGGTCAGCATGGTCAGCCTCTCTTTAAGACCTACTCGGCCTCCATGGCGCACATCAACGGGTGTTGGTGCTTGCGGGAATAACTGTTGACCTGCTGTACCTTGGTCTCGGCAACATCCCGATTATAGACACCGGCAACCCCCTTGCCTTCAGTATGGACCGCCAACATGATGCGTGTGGCGGTCGGACGGTCCTTGGAGAAAAAAATTTCCAGTATGTGTACGACGAACTCCATCGGCGTGTAATCGTCGTTCAGCAGCACCACCTTGTACATGGGCGGCCGCTTGAGCTGCGGGCGATCCTCTTCTACCGCCAAATCGCGCTGGTCGCCGTGCTGATGATCGCTCTCTGCCATAATTCCTTACCTGTTACCTACGGTTACTAACATAAAGACTTGAAGGCGAGTTTCCAAGCGTTGCCATTGTAACAAGTTGCGCGATTTCCTCGCTTCGACCCGGGAAGACCGTGACAAATCCGTGTGTTATGTGTGGCTAAGTGGTACCGGCAGGTAAACTGAGCGAAGTCGGACGGCGTCGTTTTACTGACGGAGAATGAATCCGACGCCCACCGCGCTTGGACAGCGCGGCAAACGGTGGTACGGGTGACACAGGGGATACAACTCCCCTGCGCCCCCCAGGAGGTCTGCTACGGCCGCAAGCGTTCGATGCGAATGGCTACCGGCTCCGCAGTCCGCGGATCCACCACGACACTGCCCTCCAGGTCACCGCTGGCGGCCGCCGCGTTGCCACTGCCGCTGATCCGTGCGACCACCTCCACCTGGGAATAATCCCCCAGTGAGCGCCCCGCGGTGAGCATTGCGCTGTCATCCAGAACGATGTCGAGCGGCAGTTCGCGCGCCAGACGGCGCAAGGCGACGACAGGCATGCCGCCTTCCGGTGGCCGCGCCATGATGAACAACACCTGCTCCGGCTGTACCCGTCCCGCCAGCGCCGGGTCCAGACTGATGCGCAGGCGCAGCATGGGAGCGGCCTCGGCCAAGGGCTGCGGCTCACCCAGTCGCCCACGGGCCTCGTTGAGGTTGTCACGTACCATCGCATGCGCTTCCGCATCCTGCGCCGGCAGGAGTTTCTGCAGCTGTTGCCAGTGCGCGATGGCCGCGGTGTAATCCTCCTGTTCAAAGGCCGCCACCCCGGCCAGCCACAAGGCCCCCTGGGCGTCGGGATCGAGACGCAAGGCGCGCTCGATCAGTTCGCGCGCCATACCGCGCATGCTGCCCTGCTGCAGGGCCAACATCTCGGCGTAGTCGGTCAGCAGGTCGGGATGCTCGCCGGCGCGCTCCAGCGCACGTTCATAGGTCTCGGCCGCCTCCTGGTAACGCTCCTGCATCACCAGGGAACGGCCCAGCAGCATCCATCCCTGCACATCACCGGGATTCTGCTCCAGCCGCGCCGCCAGCTGCCTGGTCAACGCGGCCATGTCCATTTCGCCACCGGCCTGATGCTGTGCGGCGGCCGGTGGATCGACGAAGTCGGGGGCGCCCAGTTGCAGGTACAAAAGGACCGCCAGCAACGGCACACCGATGCCGACGGCCAGTGCCAGACCGCGCGTGGGGCGCTGCGCGCCCTGCTCCTCCGTACCGGCATTGAGCAACAGATCGCGCTCCAGCTCCAACCGTGCCGGCTCGTACTGCTCGGCACTGATGGCATCCTCCGCCAGCTCCTGCGCCAGCTCGTCGCGCCGCTCCTGGAACAGCGCCACGTTGAGCGCCTCGCGCTCGGCGCTACGCACCGTGCGCGGGCGCAGCAGGGGCAACAGCACCGGCACCAGGATCAGCACGGTGAGCAGCAGTGCCAAAGCTACGAACAGGGTCATGATTGTCCTCCGCGCTCACGCACCAGCGCTTCCAGCCGCTGTTGCTCCGCTGCACTCAACGGCGTCTCGCTGGTCGTCGCCACGCGCCGGTGCACGAACCAGGCCAGCGCCACGCCGCCGACCAGCAACAGCACGAACGGCCCTACCCACAGCAGCAGCGTGCCGGCGCGCACCGGTGGCCGGTACAGCACGAAGTCGCCGTAGCGCTGGGTCATGAAGTCGACGATCTCGGTGTCGCTGTTGCCGGCCAGGATCATTTCGTGGATCTGCCGGCGCAGGTCCAGCGCCAAGCCGGCGTTGGAATCGGCGATGTTCTGGTTCTGGCACACCAGGCAGCGCAGTTCCTGCGACAGCTTGTTGAAGCGCGCCTCCTGTTCCGGCGTATCGAATTTGTAGGCGCTGATCGCCGCCTGCGCGGCGATCGCAAACAGCAACAGGACAACGGCGAGCAACGGCCTCATGATGCCGCCCCCTGCAACTCGCGCACGATGGGCTCCAGCTTCTCGCGCCACACCTGCGGTGTGAGCGGGCCGATGTGCTTATAGCGGATGGTACCCTGAGCATCGACCACGAAGGTCTCCGGCACGCCGTACACGCCCCAGTCGATGCCGACGCGGCCTTCGTGATCGAAGCCACTGGCACGATAGGGATCGCCATGCCGTTTCAGCCAGGCGACGGCGTCCTTGCGCTCGTCCTTGTAGTTGAGGCCGTAGATGGGTACGGTGTTGTCGCGCGCCAGCTCCATCAGGAAGGGATGCTCCTGCCGGCAGGCCACGCACCAGCTGGCCCACACGTTGAACAGGCTGACCTTGTGTGCGGTCAAGTCACTGCGCGTGATGCGCGCCTCCGCCGCATCCACTCGCGGCAGGTCGAAGTTGGGCGCCGCTTTGTCGATGAGCGGCGACGGCACTTCACGCGGGTTGAGTTGCAGGCCGACGGCGAACAGCGCAATCAGCGCAGCAAAGATGATCAGGGGAAGGATGAAGCGCATCTTCATACGGAAGTCTCCACGCTGGCGGCATTCGTCTGTGGCACCGTGCGGCGCGCCAAGCGGTAGCGGCGATCGGCAGCGGCCAGTAGGCCGCCCAGGGCCATCAGCAGACTGCCGAGCCAGATCCAGCGCACATAGGGTTTGTGATACAGACGCACCGCCCAGGCACCGTCACCCAGCGGTTCACCCAGTGCCACGTACAGATCGCGCGTCAACCCCCAGTCGATGCCGGCCTCGGTCATCGGCATGCCGGTGACGGTGTAGAGGCGTTTCTCGCTGCGCAGGCTGGCGACCGCACGCCCGTTCTTCTCCACGCGCAGGGTGGCACGGCTGGCGGTGTAGTTGGGGCCGTTGTGTTCACTCAACTGCTCGAACACGAAACTGTGTTCGCCCATGACGAAGGTTTCGCCCGGGGCCAGGCGCACGTCGTGTTCCTGGCTGTAGTAGCTGGAGAAGGTGATGCCGACGATGGTCACCGCCACGCCGAGGTGGGCGAGCACCATGCCGTAGAAGCTGCGGCTCTGCTGCCGCATCCCCTGCCAGAACGACGGCGCGTGCCGCACACGGTTGCGCAGATCGAGCGCGGCGGAGATGGCAATCCACACCGCCAGCGCGGCCCCCGCCATTACCATCAGTTCCCAGGAACCGAACAGCAGCCACGGCAGCAGGATACCGACGCCGATGCTCGCCGCCAGCGCAAGACGTATCACCTGTTGCAGACGGCCTACCTGATCCGCCTTCCAGCGCGTCAGCGGTCCGACTCCCATCATGAATGCCAGCGGGATCATCAGCGGCACGAACACGGCGTTGAAGTACGGCGGACCGACGGAGATCTTGCCGCCACCCAGGGCATCGATGATCAGCGGGTAGAGCGTGCCGAGCAGCACCGAGGCGGTAGCCACCACCAGCAGCACGTTGTTGCCGAGCAGCATGGTCTCGCGCGATACCAGATCGAAATGGCCGGTGCTCTTCACCTGTGGCGCACGCCAGGCGTAGATGAGCAGCGAGGCCCCCACCACCACCGCGAGCAGCATCAGGATGAACAGTCCGCGCTTGGGGTCGGTAGCAAAGGCGTGCACCGAGGTGAGCACCCCGGAGCGCACCAGGAAGGTACCGAGCAGGCTGAGCGAGAAGGTGAAGATGGCGAGCAGCACGGTCCAGTTCTTGAATGCGCTGCGCTTCTCCGCCACGGCGAGAGAATGGATCAGCGCGGTGCCCACCAGCCAGGGCATGAAGGAGGCATTTTCCACCGGGTCCCAGAACCACCAGCCGCCCCAGCCCAGCTCATAATAGGCCCACCAGGAGCCGAGCGAGATGCCGAGGGTCATGAACACCCAGGCGACGGTAGTCCAGGGACGCGACCAGCGCGCCCAGGTGGCGTCCAGCTTGCCGCCGAGCAGCGCGGCGATGGCAAAGGCAAAGGCAACGGAAAAGCCGACGTAGCCCATGTACAGCATGGGCGGATGCAGCACCAGCCCAGGGTCCTGCAACAGAGGATTGAGATCGCGGCCATCGGCCGGGATCGGCCACAGGCGCTCGAACGGATTGGAGGTGAGGATCAGGAAGGCGAGGAAACCGACACTGACCAGGCCCATCACGCCGAGTACCCGCGCCACCATCGGCAACGGCAGGCGGCGGCTGAACAACCCCACTGCCGCACTCCAGCCGGCCAGCAGCAACGCCCACAGCAGCAGCGAGCCCTCGTGACCGCCCCACACCGCCGAGAAACGGTAGATGGTCGGCAGCAGGCTGTTGGAATGGCGCGCCACATAGGCCACGGAGAAATCATTGCTGACAAAGGCATGGGCCAGGATGGCGAAGGACAGCAACAACACCGCAAACTGCGCCCACGCCACCGGCCGTGCCAGTGCCATCCAGTTACTGATACCGCGCTGCGCGCCGATGAGTGGCACGCTGCCCTGCACCAGCGCCAGACACAGGGCAAGGATCAACGCGTAATGACCTAATTCGGGGAGCATGGTGGATTCCTAAAAGATCTGCCGCAGACGACCACAGAGATGTGGTCGGTTGGAAATGTCGGGAACATATTTCCCAGACGCGGAGACGCAGAGGATTTCAATCGAACGAGTTGGACTGGGTTTCAGACTGAAAGCACTCGTGTTCTCTCGACACCGAAGATGACTCAACAATAGTTCCTCTCTGCGCCTCTGCGTCTCTGCGACGGGTTTAATCATCGTCATTGCGGACTGTGCGGGTTGGCCAGCGCGCCTTCCTGTTCAGCCTTCATCAGCGCCTCGGCCACTTCCGGCGGCATGTAGTTTTCATCGTGCTTGGCCAGCACCTGATCGGCACTGAAGCGGCCGTCGGGATTGAGGCGTCCCTGCGCCACAATGCCCTGCCCCTCGCGAAACAGATCGGGCAGGATGCCGGTGTAGTCCACAGTCACGTTGTGCGGCCCGTCGGTGACGTCGAAGCTTACCGTGAGGCCCTGGCCTTCGCGCCGCACGCTGCCGTCGCGCACCAGACCGCCGACACGGAAGGTATGGCCCTTGGGCACCTCGCCGCGAACCACCTGGGTCGGGCTGTAGAACAGATTTATATTTTCATTCAATGCCACCAGCGCCAATGCCACGGCAACGCCGACGCCCCCGACTACCAAGGCAATGATCAGCAGCCGGTTACGGCGTTTCGGATTCATTCATCTGTTCCTCATAACTGCGTCGGCGCCGCAACTGGCGCCAGACCTCACGCTCGGCACGCCAGGGCAACCAGAGATTGACCAGCACTACTGCCAGGCCAAGCAGGTAGCTGAGCCAGACATACGGGGCATAACCGCCCATGTGCAGAAAGTCGCCCACTATCGCTCTCCTCCGCCTTGATGCCCGTCAACCAGGGCACGCACCCACTGGCTGTCCGCCTCGCGCCGCAGCAGCTCGGCGCGCGCCAGCCGCAACGCCACCGCCACATAGAACAGCGTGGCGGAGAATGCCATCAGCAGCAGCGGCCGCAGCATGGTCCAGTCGATGGACGGCTTGTCCAGCTTGGTCACCGTTGCCCCCTGATGCAGTGTGCTCCACCATTCCACCGAGTAATGGATGATGGGGATATTCACCACCCCCACCAGGGCCAATACCGCCGCCGCACGTGCTGCGGTCTCACGCTCCTCAATGGCGGCGAGCAGACCGATATAGCCTAGATAGAGAAACAGCAGGATAAGTTCCGAGGTCAGGCGCGCGTCCCAGATCCACCAGGTGCCCCACATCGGCTTACCCCACAGCGAACCGGTGGCCAGGGCCAGAAAGGTGAACCAGGCGCCGATGGGCGCGCTGGCGGCAGCCACCATGTCGGCCACCTTGATGCGCCACACCAGGGAAGTCAGGGAGGCAAAGGCGATGTTCATGTAGATGAACATGGACAGCCAGGCCGCCGGCACGTGCACGTACATGATGCGCACGCTCTCGCCCTGCTGGTAATCGGCCGGCGAGGCAAACAGCGCGTAATACAGGCCGGCGGCGCCGAGCAGCAGGCTGCCCCAACCGGCCCAGCGCGCCAGCGTGCCAGACCAGCCGTAGAAGCGCTTCGGAGAACCCAGTCGATGCAACCATGCCCACATGGTGTTACCTCTCTAAACCCAAAACCCGTTCACCGCGAAGGCGCAAACCACTTCAAAACCCTGCCGCAGCGACGCAGAGCCGCGGAGAACATGACCCTGCTTTCTCTGCGACTCTGCGGGCGAATTCGGTTTCCCATCCGGTTCAATCCAGCGAAATTCGCAGCGCCGCCGCCGTTGCCAGCGGCGCCAGGGCCACGGCCAGCGCCAGCAGGGCGCCCAGGAAGGCCAGCTGGCCGGTCACCGCCATGCCGGCCTGGGCATTGCCCACCGCGCCGGCAGCGAAGATCAGCACCGGCACATACAGCGGGAGAACCAGCAGCGACAGCAGCACACCGCCGCGGCGCAGGCCCACAGTGAGGGCCACGCCGATGGCACCGATGAGACTGAGCAACGGCGTCCCCAGGGCCAGGCTGGCCAGCAATATGACCACCGCCTGCCCCTCAAGATTCAGCAACATGGCCAGCAGCGGCGCCACCAGCAGCAGCGGCAGGCCGGTCACCAGCCAATGCGCCGCCACCTTGGCCAACACCAGCAGCGGCAAGGGATACGGTGTCAACAGCATCTGCTCCAGCGCGCCGTCGTCGAAATCGGAACGGAACATGGACTCCAGCGCCAGCATCGCCGCCAGTAGCGCGCCAACCCAGATCACACCGGGCGCGATGCTGCGCAGCAGGTTTGGGTCGGGATTCATGCCAAGAGGAAACAGCGCCACCACCAGCACGAAAAACAGCAATGGATTGGCCAGTTGGCCGCGCTGGCGCAGGGCCAGAATCACGTCGCGCCGCAGCAGGGCGCCCCAGGCATGCGCCAGGCTCATCCCAGGTGCAACGTCTGCACGGCGCTGCCCTCCAGATCGACGGCGTGGTGCGAGGTCACCACTGCCATGCCGCCCTGTGCCGCATGCTCACGCAGCAGTTTCTCCACCAGCGCGCGGCCGGCCACGTCCAGGGCGGTAAAGGGTTCATCGAGGATCCAGAGCCGGCCCGGCGCCAGCAACAGGCGCGCCAGGGCCACGCGCCGGCGCTGGCCGGCGGACAGTTTGCGGCAGGGAATGTCCTCGCATTCGAAGGGCAGGCCGATACCTTGCAACGCCTGTTCGGGTGACATGCGCCCCCCACCGCCGCCGAGGGCGGCGGCGAAGGCCAGATTTTCCAGCGGGGTCAGCTCCTCCTTGATCCCCGCATGGTGGCCGACATAATTCAATTCCGCCGCATAGGCAGCGAAGTTGTCACGGGTATCCCCGCCGTCCCAGTGGATGCTTCCGGCGGCCGGTCGGGTCAGACCACACAGGGTGCGCAATAGCGTCGTCTTGCCGCAGCCATTGCGGCCCTCCACCTGCAGCACCTCTCCCGGCATCAGGACGAAAGATACGTCATGAAACAGGGTACGCTCGGCGCGACGGCAGGTGAGCCCGGTAACGCGCAGACTGGTTGTGGTAGCAACAGACATGCCGGAAAGCAGCGGCCTCAGGCGCGCAGCATGCCGTAGAGTTCATCCTTGAGCTTCACGCGGCGCATCTTCAATTCTTCCGTGTAGGTATCGGACGGCGTCTCGATCTCCTGCTCGATGCGGCGTACCTCACGGTCCACCTGGTGATATTCGTCGAATAGCCGGGCAAAATGCGCGTTACCGGTCTTCATGGCATGGATGCGGTCGTGAAATTCGGGGAAATCATGCTGCAAATCGTGATGCTCAACGGTCATGACGGCTCCATGGGAGGAAGAAAAAATTCGAACTGCAAGGCTACCTGACTGTCTATCCTGCACTCAAGCAGTTTCCCCCCTCGGACAGAGTCGCTATAGTTCGCAGGGAAATAACGATACCTCCCCTCAGCGCCGGCCCGGCAACGGGGCCGGCGCTGCCATGTCTGATAAAGGGCAACAACAACAGCGACCACTATGAACCTGCTGCTCATCATCCTGCTTCCGCTGCTGGGCGCCCTGCTGCCGCCGCTGGCCATCCGCTACGGCCGCAGCGCCAGCGCCTGGACCGCGGCTGCAATCACCCTGGCCGCACTGCTGTTTGCCCTGGGGCCACTTGTGGCAGTGTTCGGCGGCGCGCCGCAAGAGGTGCACTGGACCTGGCTGCCCCAGGCCGGCCTCGACATCCATCTGCGCTTGGACGGCCTGGCCGCCCTGTTCGTGCTGCTGATCCTGGGTATCGGCCTGCTGGTGATCCTGTATGCCCGCTATTACCTCGCCGAGCGCGACCCCATGGGCCGTTTCTACGGCCTGCTGCTGCTGTTCATGGGTGCCATGCTCGGCGTGGCCCTGTCCAACCACCTGCTGCAACTGCTGGTGTTCTGGGAGCTGACCTCGCTCAGTTCCTTCCTGCTCATCAGCTACTGGCACCACCGCTCCGACGCCCGCCGCGGCGCGCGCATGGCCCTGGCCATCACCGGCGCCGGCGGCCTGGCGATGCTGGCCGGCTTCATGCTCCTGGGCCACATCGTCGGCAGCTACCAGATCTCCGTGATCCTCAATGCCGGCGACCTGATCCGTGCCCATCCGCTCTACGCACCCATGCTGCTGCTGGTGCTGCTCGGCGCATTCACCAAGTCGGCCCAGTTCCCGTTCCACTTCTGGCTGCCCCACGCCATGGCGGCACCCACCCCGGTCAGCGCCTACCTGCACTCGGCCACCATGGTGAAGGCGGGCGTATTCCTGCTGGCGCGGCTGTACCCGGCCCTGTCCGGCACCGAGCTGTGGTTCTTCCTGGTGGGCGGTGTCGGCCTCGCCACCCTGCTCTTTGCCGCCTACAACGCCCTGTTCCAGCACGACCTCAAGGGGCTGCTGGCCTATTCCACCATCAGCCACCTGGGCCTCATCACCCTGCTGTTCGGCATCGGCACACCGCTGGCCGCCGTGGCCGGCGTGTTCCACATCATCAACCACGCCACCTTCAAGGCCTCGCTGTTCATGGCCGCCGGCATCATCGACCACGAGACCGGCACCCGCGACATGCGTCTCATCAACGGCATGTGGAAATACATGCCGCACACCGCCACCCTGGCCATGGTCGCCGCCGCTGCCATGGCCGGTGTGCCGCTGCTGAACGGCTTCCTGTCCAAGGAGATGTTCTTTGCCGAGACCCTGCACCTCTCGGCGCTCGGCGCCTTCAGCTGGGTGCTGCCGGCGGCGGCGACCCTGGCCGGCATCTTCGCCGTCGCCTATTCGGCGCGTTTCATCCACGACGTGTTCTTCAACGGCGAACCCATCGACCTGCCCAAGTTCCCGCCCCACGAGCCGCCGCGCCACATGAAGGTGCCGGTGGAAATCCTGGTGGCCCTGTGCCTGCTGGTGGGCATACTCCCGGCCATCACCGTGGCGCCGCTGCTGGCGGTGGCCGCCGGTGCCGTGCTCAACGGGCCGCTGCCCGACTACAGCCTGGCCATCTGGCACGGCTTCAACACCCCCTTCATCATGAGCCTCGTCGCCCTCGCCGGCGGCATCGCCCTCTACACCCAGCGCCACAAATTGTTCGCGCTGCATGACCGCGTCTTCCCCGGGGTGGATGCGCGGGCCCTGTTCTGGGAATTCATCACCTGGCTGATGGATACCGCCCATGCCATGACGCGGGCGCTGGAAAACGGCTCCCTGCAGCGCTATGCCGCCCTGCTGCTGCTCACCGCCGTGGCCGCCATCGCCTGGCCCTTCCTCAACAGCACCGCGCCCATCGCCGGCCCGGTGCCGGCCGCGCCCATCGACGCCCTCACCCTGCTCGGCGCCCTGGTGATGATGGCCGCAGCCGTGGTCACCACCGTGTGGCAGCGCCAGCGCCTCACCGCCGTCATCGCCCTCAGCGTGGTGGGACTGGTGGTATCGCTCACCTTCGTGCGCTGGTCGGCGCCGGACCTGGCCCTGACCCAGCTGTCGGTGGAGGTGGTGACCATCGTGCTCTTGCTGCTGGCGCTCTACTTCCTGCCGCAGCGGGCGACGGTGGATTCATCCAATCTGCGCCGCGGCCAGGACCTGCTGCTGGCCACCGGCGTAGGCGGCGGCGTCGGCCTCATCACCTGGGCCATGCTCACCCGCCCCTACACCACCATCGCCAACTACTTCGTGGAAAACAGCCTGCCCGGCGGCGGCGGCGCCAACGTGGTCAACGTGATCCTGGTGGACTTCCGCGGCTTCGATACCCTGGGCGAGATCACCGTGCTGGCCATCGCCGCCATCGGTATCTTCGCCCTGCTCGACAACCTGCGCCTGGAAATGCCCGCTACCGACGACGGCGGCCGCCCCTGGTCCAGTGAGCGCTATCCGCTGGTGCTGTCCCAGCTCACCCGCTTCCTGCTGCCGCTGGCCCTGCTGGTATCGGTATACCTGTTCCTGCGCGGCCACAACGCCCCGGGCGGCGGCTTCATTGCCGGTCTGGTCACCGCCGTGGCGCTGATCCTGCAGTACATGGCCAGCGGCATCGACTGGACCCAGCAGCGCTGGCGCCTGCAGTACCACCCCATCATCGCCGCCGGCGTGCTCATCGCCGCCGCCACCGGCGCCGGCAGCTGGCTGTACGACCGCCCGTTCCTCACCTCCGCCTTCGGCCACTTCCACCTGCCGCTGGCCGGCGAGTTCGAGCTGGCCACGGCCATGCTGTTCGACCTCGGCGTCTACCTCACTGTGGTGGGTGTGGTGATGCTGATCCTGGCCAACCTGGGCAAGCTGACCCAGCGCAGCGCCGGGGAGGGGGGCACATGATGGAATTCGAAATTCAAGATTCAAAATTCATAGCGCGGGCCATGCCCGCCGCTTCGGCGCCCATGGAGCGCCCTATGCCTGCCCCTCTGCGGCTTAACCCTGGAATAGCAAACTGATGGAAGCCCTTGCCGCCCTTACCCTGGCCGTACTGGTGACCTGCGGGGTCTACCTGGTGCTGCGCGCACGCACCTATCCCGTGGTGCTCGGCCTGTCGCTGCTGTCCTATGCCGTCAACCTGTTCCTGTTCTTCACCGGCCGCCTGGTCACCGGCGCTCCGCCCCTGGCCGGCGCTGCGACACCCACCGCCGACCCGCTGCCCCAGGCCCTGGTACTCACCGCCATCGTCATCGGCTTCGGCATGACCGCCTTCGTGGTGATCCTGGCCCTGCGCGCCCGCGGCGAACTGGGCAACGACCACGTGGACGGCACGGGAGAAAAGTCGTGATTGCCACCACTCCGTTGCTTCGTGTGGGAGTCCGGCTGTGCCGGGCGATTGCGGCATGCGGCAAGGTGCCGTCGCCCACCATAGCCGGATTCCCGCATGGGGGGAACGCATGAACCACTGGCTCATCGCCCCCCTGGTGCTGCCCCTGGTGGCCGCCATGCTGATCCTGCTGCTGGTGGGACGGCGCGGCGTGCAGCGCGCCGTATCCATCGGCGCCACCGCGGGCCTGCTGCCCATCGCCATCCTGCTGATGTGCTTCGCCGGCGACGGCGAGTTCGGCGTGTACCGGCTGGGCAACTGGCCGGCGCCGTTCGGCATTGTGCTGGTGCTGGATCGGTTGACTGCGCTCATGCTGCTGCTCACCGCGGTGCTGGCGCTGCTGGTGGTGCTCCATGCCGTCAACGGTGACGACAGGCGCGGACGCGACTTCCATGTGCTGTTCCAGTTGCAGCTGCTCGGTATCAACGGCGCCTTCCTCACCGGCGACCTGTTCAACCTGTTCGTGTTCTTCGAAATCCTGCTCATCGCCTCCTACGGCCTGGCCCTGCACGGCGCCGGCGCGGAGCGCACCCGCGCCGGCCTGCACTACGTGGTGCTCAATCTCATCGGCTCCAGCCTGTTCCTCATCGGCGTCGGCATCCTGTATGCCGTCACCGGCACCCTGAACATGGCCGACCTCGCCGTGAAGGTGGCTGCCGCACCGCCGGAGAGTGCCGCCCTGCTGCGCGCCAGCGCCCTGCTGCTGCTCGCCGTGTTCGGCCTCAAGGCGGCGCTGCTGCCGCTGCACCTGTGGCTGCCGGCACTGTACGGCCATGCCACCGCACCGGTGGCGGCGCTGTTCGCCATCATGACCAAGGTGGGCGTCTACGCCATCCTGCGCACCTACACCCTGATCTTCCCCGCCGACGGCGCCGCGCCGGACGTGGGCCACTGGCTGCTGCCGCTGGCCCTGCTCACCCTGGCAGTGGGCGCGGTGGGCGTGCTGGGCAGCCAGCGCCTGCGCGTACTCATCGCCTATCTGGTGGTGGTTTCGGTGGGCACCCTGCTGGCCGGCATCGGTCTGTTCAACACCGGCGGCATCAGCGCCGCCCTGTACTATCTGCCGCATACCACCCTGGTCAGTGCCGGCCTGTTCCTGCTCGCCGACCTCATCGCCCGCCAGCGCGGTATTCACGGCGACAACTTCGTGCTCGGCCCGCCCCTGGCCCAGCCCACCCGCCTCGGCGTGCTGTTCTTCCTCGGTGCCGTGGCCGCCGCCGGCCTGCCGCCGCTGTCCGGCTTCATCGGCAAGCTGCTGCTGCTGCAAGCCGTGACGCCGGCACAGGCCGCCTGGCTCTGGACCATCGTGCTCACCGGCAGCCTGGCAAGCCTCATCGCCCTGAGCCGCGCCGGCAGCCGCATCTTCTGGAAGACCGAAGGGGATCGGGCCGTTGCCGGACAGGCGCCCCTGCCGCTGTTCGCACCGGCCGCCCTGCTGCTGGCCATGAGCGTCGTGATGACCCTGTTTGCCGCGCCCGTCACCCGCTATACCGAGGCCACCGCCGCACAACTGCTCGCGCCGCAGCACTACATCGCCGCCGTGCTGGGAGTGCACCCATGAACCGGCACGACGCCATTTCCATGGGAGCAGTGCAGAAACACGAGTCGTCGGGCGATAGCAGCATTCGGCAAGACAGCGCCTTCTATTGTGGGAGCCCGATTTATCGGGCGATAGCAGAGCCGACATCGCCCGATAAATCGGGCTCCCACGAGACTTGAGATGACCGCCATGAACCGACTGTTGCCGCAACCCCTGTTCAGCCTGTTCCTGCTGCTGGTCTGGCTGCTGCTGGTGAATACCATCGCACCGGGCCATCTGGTGCTCGGTACCTTGCTCGCCATCGCCCTGCCGCTGATCAGCAGCCGCTTCTGGCCCGACCGACCGCGCATCCACAGCCCGTGGAAACTGCTGCGCTATATCGCGGTACTGCTGTGGGACATCGGCCTGGCCAACCTCACCGTGGCGCGGCTGATCCTCGGCCCGACGCGCAGGCTGCACCCGGCCTTCATCCACCTGCCGCTGGAGCTGGAAAACGAGTTCGCCATCGCCGTGCTGGCCAGCACCATCTCGCTGACGCCGGGCACCGTGTCGTCCGACCTGAGCCCGGATCGCAAGACCCTGCTGATCCACGCCCTCGATGTAGAGGACGAGGCGACGACGATCGCCACCATCAAGCAGCGCTACGAACGACCGCTGCGGGAGATCTTCGAATCATGCTGAACGCCGCCATCGTCTTTGCCTTTGCCTGCATCGCGGCGGCGCTGCTGCTCAACTTCTGGCGCCTGCTGCGCGGCCCGACTACGCCCGACCGCATCCTGGCGCTGGACACCATGTACATCAACACCATCGCCCTGCTGGTACTGTTCGGCATCCACCTCGACCTCACCGCCTTCTTCGAGGCGGCCCTGCTCATCGCCATGATGGGCTTCGTCGGCACCGTGGCGCTGTGCAAATACCTGCTGCGCGGCGACATCATCGAATAGGGGACACGACCATGCTGGATACCCTCATCGCCCTGTTCCTCGTCATCGGCGGCGCCTTCGCCCTCATCGGCTCCATCGGCCTCGCCCGCCTGCCCGACCTGTTCATGCGCCTGCACGGTCCCACCAAGGCCACCACCCTCGGCGTCGGCGGCATCCTCATCGCCTCGGTGCTGCACTTCTCCAGCCGCGGCGACGGACTCAGCCTGCACGAATTGCTGGTCACCCTGTTCCTGTTCATCACCGCACCGATCAGCGCCTATCTCATCGCCCGCGCCATGCTGCACCTGCGCGGTGACGACAAGCCATAATGCAGCAACGTGCAGGAATGGCGCCGTGGTACCGAAGTCTCGTCGGTGGCGCGCCTGGGCACCTGTCCTCTATGTAGGGTACGCACCGCGCACTACGGGATGTTCGGACCCTGCTGTGGTGATGCGCGCTGCGCACCCTACGCCTTCTGCAGCAGATACAACCAGCCCGGAACATCGACACCGAGATTCTGCCGCAGTACCGCCGCTTGTTCGCTGCGCACCAAAAATCCGCGGCACCCGGCCAGTACGCGCACATAGCCGGCGCTGTGGGCATAGCGCCCGGCCTCGCGCAGCACGAAACCTTCCGTCTCACCCTGCTCCACTGAAAACAGCAGCCAGCCACCCGGGCGCAGTGCCGCCTGCGCCGCCGCCAACACCGGCGCCAAATCACCGATGTAGACGAATACATCCGCCGCCACCAGCACATCCCACGCCTGCGGCCTGGCCTGCAGCGCCGTCATCACATCATCCACCGCCAGCGCATCATAGATGCCGCGCTGCGCCGCCTTCTCCACCATGCGCGGCGACAGATCTACGCCAGCCAGATGCGCGGCGACGTCGCGAAACGCCAGGCCGGCGAGGCCGGTTCCACAACCGAGATCGAGCACATCGAGCGAGGTGGCGGCCACATGCGTTGCGAACATCTCCCGCAGCACCGCCGGCGTGCGATAACCCAACACACCGGTCAGATGCGCATCAAACTCATCGGCATACTGATCGAACAAGGCCGCCACGTAGTCGCCGGGCGCGGCACTGGGCGGCGCCTCACCGCGCAACGCCGCCAGCACATAGGCCACCTCGGTGTAATCAGGCTTCAGGCGCAACGCCTCGGTGTAGTGGTGCAGTGCGCCGTCCCTGTCCCCGCTGGCCTCCAGCACGCCGCCCAGGTTGCGATGCGCCTCCGCCAGTTGCGGATCGGCCTGCAGCGCGGCCAGATAACACTGTACGGCCGCGGAATATTCGCCGCTGGCCTGCAACAGGCCGCCCAGATTATTGAGCGCCTGGGCATGCTGCGGCTCCAGCTGCAAGGCCTGGCGGTAACATTGTGCCGCCGGCTCGCGCTGGCCCGACTGCTGCAAGGCCAGCCCCAGATTCACCCAGAGCACGGCATCATCCGGCGCGAGTTCAACGGCACGCCGGTAGCAGTCTATCGCCTCGGTCAGTGCACCGGCCTCTTCGTGGGCCAGACCAAGATTGTTGTGATAATCCGCCTCGTCGGGTTGCAGTTGCACGGCCATCGCATACGCTGCCAGCGCGGCCACCAGTTCGCCGGTATCACGCAGAATGTTGCCGAGATTGAAGTGGAACAGCGCCGACTGCGGTACCGCCGTGATCGCACTACGCACCCAGTTCGCTGCTGCAGCGAGATCGCCGCGGGCATAACACACCAGGCCGAGCAGGTGCAGTGCGTCGCCGTGTTCCGGCCGCTGCGCGAG
>JANJXC010000010.1 GCA_024709225.1 Gammaproteobacteria bacterium
TGTGTAGAATTTTCCTATGACGATTAAGACCCGCTTTGCCCCCAGCCCGACCGGCTATCTGCATATCGGCGGTGCCCGCACGGCGCTGTTTTCATGGCTGTATGCCCGGCGCCACGGCGGCACCTTCGTGCTGCGCATCGAAGACACCGATCTGGAGCGATCCACCGCGGAGTCGGTGAACGTGATCCTGGAGGGCATGACCTGGCTCGGCCTGGAGTACGACGAGGGCCCGTTTTTCCAGACCCACCGCTTCGACCGCTATGAGGAGGTGATCCAGCAGATGCTGGCCAAGGGCCTGGCCTACCGCTGCAACTGCTCGAAGGAGCGCCTGGAGGCGCTGCGCGAGGAGCAGATGGCCAACAAGCAGAAGCCGCGCTACGACGGCCGTTGCCGCGGCCAGCATGTCGACCCCAACGAGCCGCATGTGATCCGCTTCCGCAACCCGGTGGGCGGCGCGGTGGTGGTGGACGACCAGGTGCGCGGCAAGGTGGTGTTCAGCAACGACGAGCTGGACGACCTGATTATCAAGCGCAGCGACGGCAGCCCGACCTACAACTTCGTGGTGGTGGTGGACGACATGGACATGGGCATCACCCATGTCATCCGTGGCGATGACCACCTCAACAACACGCCGCGCCAGATCAACATCCTGCGCGCCCTCGGCGCGGAGCCTCCCACCTATGCCCACCTGCCGATGATCCTGGGTGAGGACGGCCAGAAGCTGTCCAAGCGTCACGGTGCCGCCAGCGTCACCGACTACCGTGAGGAGGGCTATCTGCCGCAGGCGCTGCTCAACTACTTGGCACGCCTGGGCTGGTCGCACGGCGATCAGGAAATTTTCAGTATCGACGAGCTGATCCAGCTGTTCGAGATCAACGAGATCAATAACTCGGCCTCGGCGCTCAACATGAGCAAGCTGCAATGGCTCAATCAGCACTACATGAAGACGCTGGACCCGGTGCACGTGGCGCATCACCTGCGCTACCAGCTCGGCAGGCTGGGCATCGACCCCAGCAGCGGGCCCGATCCGGTGGCGGTGGTGCAGGCCTACGCGGAGCGCGCCAAGACCCTGGCCGAAATGGCGGCGCAGGCGGCGTGGCTGTACCGCGATTTCGATGAATACGAGGCCGACGCCGCGAAGAAGCACCTGCGCCCGGTGGCGCTGGAGCCGCTGCTCAAGGTGCGCGAGGCACTGGCGCAGCTGCCGGCCTGGGAGCCGCAGGCGCTGCACGCCGCAGTGGAGCAGGCCGCCGCGGCGCTGGAACTGAAGATGGGCAAGCTGGCACAGCCGCTGCGCGTGGCGGTGGTCGGCGCCGCCGCCTCGCCGGGCATCGACGTGACCCTGCACCTGCTGGGACGCGAGGCCACGCTGCGCCGCATCGACCGTGCCGTGGACTTCATCCGCACCCGCGCCGAAGACAACTGATTACCGAAGAGTCGACAAGGAATACACCAGCATGGGCAGTAACGAAACCAGCGCCCCTTCCAATTTCATCCGCCATATCATCGATGAGGACCTGGCGGCAGGCAAAAACGGCGGCCGCGTCGCGACGCGCTTTCCGCCCGAGCCCAACGGCTATCTGCACATCGGCCATGCCAAGTCCATCTGCCTGAACTTCGGCATCGCCCGCGACTACCGGGGTCGCTGCAATCTGCGCTTTGACGACACCAATCCGCACAAGGAAAACCTCGAATTCGTCGTGTCCATCCAGAACGACGTGCGCTGGCTCGGCTTCAGCTGGGGCGACAAGGTGTATTACGCCTCCGACTATTTCGAGCAGCTGTATCAGTTTGCAGTGGAGCTGATCGAGAAGGGGCTGGCCTATGTGTGCGATCTGTCGGCGGAAGAGACGCGCGCCTATCGCGGCACGCTCACCGAGCCGGGCAAGGACAGTCCCTACCGCAGTCGCACCGTGGCGGAGAACCTCGACCTGTTCCAGCGCATGCGTGCCGGGGAGTTTCCTGATGGCACCCGCGTGCTGCGTGCCAAGATCGACATGGCATCGCCCAACATCAATCTGCGCGACCCGACGCTGTACCGCATCCGTCACGGCGTGATCCATCACCAGACCGGCGCCGAGTGGTGCATCTATCCGATGTACGACTACACCCATCCCATCTCCGACGCGCTGGAGGGCATCACCCATTCCCTCTGCACGCTGGAGTTCGAGGACCATCGCCCGCTGTACGACTGGGTGCTGGACAACATCAGCGTGGGTTGCCATCCGCAGCAGATCGAATTCTCGCGCCTCAACCTGCAGTACACCGTGATGAGCAAGCGCAAGCTGACCCAGCTGGTGGACGAAGGTTTTGTCGAGGGCTGGGACGACCCGCGCATGCCTACCATCGCCGGCCTGCGCCGCCGCGGCTACACCCCTGCCTCGGTGCGCGATTTCTGCGAGCGCATCGGTATCACCAAGTCCGACAACACGGTGGAGATGAGCCTGCTGGAGAACTGCGTGCGCGAAGACCTCAACGTGCATGCACCGCGCCGCATGGCGGTGCTGCGTCCGCTCAAGGTGGTGATCGAGAACTATCCAGAAGACCAAGTGGAGATGCTGGACTGCGCGAACCATCCGCAGGACGAGTCCATGGGCAGCCGCCAGTTGCCGTTCTGCCGCGAGATCTATATTGATGCCGAGGACTTCCGCGAGGTGCCGCCGCCCAAGTACAAGCGCCTGGTGGCCGGCGGCGAGGTGCGTCTGCGCAACTCCTACGTGATCCGTTGCGACCAGGTGATCAAGAATGCGCAAGGCGAGGTCATCGAGCTGCGTTGCAGCTACGATCCGGCCACCCTGGGCGTGAATCCGGAGGGGCGCAAGGTCAAGGGCGTCATCCACTGGGTGTCGGCGCGCCATGCCGTGGAGGCCGAGGTACGCCTGTATGACCGCCTGTTCAGCGTACCGAGCCCGGACGCCGCGGCGGCGAAGGAGGGCAAGGACTACAAGGACTTCCTCAACGCCGAGTCGCTGCGCACCCTGACCCGCTGCTACCTGGAGCCGGCCCTGGCCGATGCGGCCTCCGGCGCGCTGTTCCAGTTCGAGCGCGAGGGTTATTTCTGCCTCGATGCGCAGCGTACCGCCAGTGGTGCGGCCATCTGGAATCGCACCGTGACACTGCGTGATTCCTGGGCGAAAATGGATCAACCGGGGGAATGAAACAGGTTGTAAATTTACGCTTGACAGAGGGCGGCATTTCATTAAAATGGCGCTCTCTTTAGTACCGGGGCTATAGCTCAGCTGGGAGAGCGCTTGCATGGCATGCAAGAGGTCGACGGTTCGATCCCGTCTAGCTCCACCAAATTCCAGGGACTGCAAGGCAACACGCAGTCCCGGTTTTTTTCTAGACACGCAGTTTTGTCCCCTTCGTCTAGAGGCCTAGGACATCGCCCTTTCACGGCGGCGACAGGGGTTCGACTCCCCTAGGGGACGCCAATCAAAAAGCCACGCTGTGCGTGGCTTTTTTCTTTTTTGCTCCCACCTTTTTGTATGCGGCCATGCGGCTTCTCTTCATGTCGATAGGCGCGGCCTGCTTCGGCGGTCACGGCATCGGCGCATCCTTGGCTCACGCTGCGGCGAGTGTACCCGGGATGGGGTCTTTCCCCTCCCTAACGACCGCCCTGCATCATCAAGTCGCACTCGCCGCTCGCGCATTCACATAAAGCAGTTCTATGCCTCTGCCACCCGGCGATGGAGCGGGCAGATGCCGGACAGTGATGGCGTGGTTTGCTGCAACAGGGTGTGTGAACTACTGTTACACACACACGCAGTCTCACCGTGCCAGACAACGCCCGGTCACCGTCAGCGGCCACATCGGGATGCTTGTGGCTGTTCAATCCAGGACTTAACTTGACGTACCCTCCCAAGAGGTTCGCAGCGATGCTTTCGAAAATGTGGTTCAGCTCGTGGCGCGCGGCGGCCATCGGCAGCCTCGCGCTACTCACCGTTTATTTCTCCGTCCTCACCCTAGTGTCGGGTTGGGACTTTACCTGGGAACAGTTCCGTGAGTTCTGGTATTTCGTTGTCGCGCTCACGGTCGGCTTTGGCGTGCAGGTAGGGCTCTATACCTTTCTGAAGGAGACAGCGCGCCACGGCGCCGGGTCTGGAAAGGTCGTGGCAGTATCCGGAGCGACGTCGACCGGCGCGATGATCGCGTGCTGTACGCACTATCTGGCCAACGTATTGCCGGTGCTCGGCGCCACCGGCTTTCTTGCGCTGGTGGCGCAATACCAGATACAGCTTTTCTGGGTCGGGCTTGCATTCAACCTCGCCGGGATAGTCTACATCGGGCGCAAGGCCTTACAGGCATTCCGCCACATGGCCCTGATGGGGGCGCACCAATGAGTGCACTTTCAACCACTGCGGGGCTGGCCCTTGTGACGCTCCTGGCGCTGACCTCTCCCAGTGATGTGCGAGCAGCAGCCGATATCCAAACAAACCGCGAGGGCGGAGTCACGGTGAAGGCCACTCCGCTGAGCATCTCGCGCCAGGCAGCACGCTGGGACTTCGAGCTTGAGATCAGCACCCATGCGGTCCCGCTGGATCAGGATATGGTGCGCGCTGCGGTCGTGATCGATGGAGCAGGTAATACACAGCCGCCGCTGGCATGGGACGGCGATGGCCCCGGCGGGCATCACCGCAAAGGTGTCCTCCGTTTCCTGCCGCCAGAGGATCGGCCCGAGTTTGTCGAGCTGCGTATCCGCGGCATCGGGGGTGTTGACGAGCGGGTGTTTCGATGGCGTCTGAACGAGTGAGGGCGGTGCGGAACACTGTTTAACCGGTGTTGGCGGGAGGAGAGCGGATGGCACGGGATCCGGTATGCGGAATGCAGGTTGCCGAGGATGCGGCTTACCGCCATGTCCATCAGGGCGGCACATACCTTTTCTGCAGCGAACGCTGTCTGCACAAGTTCCGCGCGCATCCGCAGCAGTACCTTAAGCAGGAGGAGGCACCCGTACGGGTGGAGCGTACAGCAAGCTACACCTGCCCCATGCATCCGGAGGTGGTGCAGGACCATCCGGGCAACTGTCCCAAGTGCGGTATGGCGCTGGAGCCCAAGGGCGTGCCGGTGCCCAAGGTCGAATACACCTGCCCCATGCATCCGGAGGTGGTGCAGGATCATCCGGGCAGCTGCCCCAAGTGTGGCATGGCACTGGAGCCGCGTACCGTTACGACGCAGGAGGAAGATAACGCGGAACTGCGCGATATGAGTCGCCGCTTCTGGGTCAGCGCCGCGCTGGGTATCCCGGTCTTTTTCAGTGCCATGGCGGCCGAGTTCTGGCCCGGGCCGATGGCGGAGATCATCACTCCCGGCCCGCGCCAGTGGGTGGAGATGCTGCTGGCCACGCCGGTGGTGGTGTGGGGCGGCTGGATTTTCTATGTGCGTGCCGTGCAGTCGCTCGTTACCCGTAACCTCAATATGTTCACTCTGATCGGGTTGGGCGTGGCGGTGGCGTGGGGATATAGCGTGGTGGCCGTGCTGCTGCCCGGCATCTTCCCCGCCTCGGTGTTCGACGCGATGGGCGTGGTGCCTGTGTATTTCGAGGCGGCCGCCGTGATTACCACCCTGGTTCTGCTCGGCCAGGTACTGGAGTTGCGCGCGCGCAGTCAGACCAATGCGGCTATCAAGCTTCTGCTTGGGCTGGCGCCGAAGACGGCACGTATCGTCCGTGATGACGGGGCTGAAGAGGACATCCCGCTGGAACATGTCCAGCCCGGTGATCGCCTGCGCATCCGCCCCGGTGAGAAGGTGCCGGTGGACGGTACGGTGCTCGAAGGTCTGAGCCATGTGGACGAATCCATGGTGACCGGTGAGCCAATCCCGGTGGAAAAGGAGGCCGGTGCCAAGGTCATTGGTGCCACAGTGAACGGTACCGGCAGCCTGGTGATGCGGGCGGAGAAGGTCGGCGCCGATACCCTGCTGGCACAGATAGTCCAGATGGTGGCCGAGGCCCAGCGCTCCCGCGCGCCGATCCAGAGGCTGGTGGATGTGGTCGCGGGCTATTTCGTGCCGGCGGTGGTGGCCATCGCCGTACTCACCCTCGTCGTCTGGGGACTGGTGGGGCCGGAACCGCGCCTGGCCCATGCGGTGATCAACGCGGTGGCGGTACTGATCATCGCCTGCCCCTGCGCCTTGGGTCTCGCCACGCCCATGTCCATCATGGTCGGTACCGGCCGCGGCGCGCTGATGGGCGTGCTGTTCAAGAATGCCGAGGCGCTGGAGGTGATGCGCAAGGTGGATACTCTGGTGGTGGACAAGACCGGTACCCTGACCGAGGGCCATCCGGAACTGGTAGGTGTTAGTGCCGCGGATGGCTTTGCGGAGAATGACATCGTGCGACTGGCCGCCAGTATCGAACAATCCAGCGAGCACCCGCTGGCGGCGGCCATCGTCCGTGGTGCGCAGGCCCGGGGGCTGACACCGGCGAAGGTAGAGGACTTTGCCTCGGTGACGGGGAAGGGCGTGATCGGCAAGGTCGATGGTCGTAGTGTCGCTCTGGGTAACATGGCGCTGCTGGCCGATGCCGGAATTGAGACAGGTGTGTTGGCGACACAGGCCGATGCATTGCGCGGTGAGGGACAGACGGTGATGTTCCTGGCCGTCGACCGCCGCGCCGCCGGTCTTATCGGCGTAGCCGATCGCATCAAGGAGACCACTCCGGAGGCGATCCGCTTTCTGCATGAGGATGGCATCCGCATCGTCATGCTCACCGGCGACAATCGCACCACGGCGGAGGCGGTGGCTGGCAAACTTGGCATCGACCAGGTCCAGGCCGAGGTGCTGCCGGACCAGAAGGCCGCCGTGGTCACGCGCCTGCAGGCCGAAGGGCGTGTGGTGGCCATGGCCGGCGACGGCATCAACGATGCCCCGGCGCTGGCTCAGGCCCAGGTCGGTATTGCCATGGGTACCGGAACCGATGTGGCGATGGAGAGTGCTGGGGTGACGCTGGTGAAGGGGGATCTGCGTGGCATCGTGCGCGCCCGGCGCCTGTCACGTGCCACCATGGGCAACATCCGCCAGAACCTGTTTTTCGCCTTCATCTACAACGCGCTCGGGGTGCCGGTGGCCGCCGGCCTGTTGTATCCGTTCTTCGGCCTGCTGCTCTCGCCGATGATCGCCGCGGCGGCGATGAGCTTCAGCTCGGTGTCGGTGATCACCAATGCCTTGCGGCTGCGGCGCTTCCGCTTGTAATGACGCCGGTGTTGAGCGTGCCACCGCGCAGGGAGGGGATAAGCTACGCAACAAAAGGCCCCGATCACCTGCGGTGTCGGGGCCTTGGTTTCCGCCCGCGCTGAGGGCAGGGCGATTTAGATGTAATAGTCCTTCAGCGGCGGGAAGCCGTTGAACTCGATGGCGCTGTAGGTGGTGGTGTAGGCGCCGGTGGACAGCCAGTAGAGGCGGTCGCCGATGGCGAGATTCAGCGGCAGCGGGTACTTGTAGTCCTCGTACATGATATCGGCGCTGTCGCAGGTGGGGCCGGCGATGACGGCCTCTTCCAGCTCGCCGTTCTTTTCCACGTAGATGGGGAATTTGATCGACTCATCCAGGGTTTCGATCAGGCCGGAGAATTTGCCCACGTCGACATAGACCCAGCGGTTCAGGGCGGTGCGTGCCTTGCGCGAGATCAGCACTACTTCGCTGACCAGCACGCCGGCATTGGCCACCAGCGAGCGGCCCGGTTCGAGAATGATTTCGGGCAGGTCGTCACCGAAGTCCTCCAGCAGGAAGCGGGTGATTTCCTCGGCGTAGGTGGTCATGTCGTTGGTACGTGACATGTAATTGGCGGGGAAGCCACCACCCATGTTGATCATCTTCAGTTCGATGCCGTCTTCTTCGCTCAGACGTTCGAAGATGACCTTCACCTTGGCAATGGCGGCGTCCCAGGTGCCGATGTCGCGCTGCTGCGAGCCGACGTGGAAGGATACGCCATACGGTACCAGGCCGAGGTCACGCGCCATGATCAGCAGGTCCATGGCCATGTCGGTCTGGCAGCCGAACTTGCGCGACAGCGGCCAGTCGGCGGTCTGCGTGCCTTCGGTGAGGATGCGCACGTAAACCCTGGAACCCGGCGCGGCCTTGGCGATGTTGCGCAGGTCGGCTTCGGAATCGGTGGCGAACAGGCGCACGCCCTTTTCAAAGAAGTAGCGGATGTCCTTGCTCTTCTTGATGGTGTTGCCGTAGCTGATGCGGTCGGCGCTGACGCCGAGGCCCATCACCTTGTCCAGTTCGTAGATGGAGGCGATGTCGAAGTTGGCGCCCTTGTCGCGCACCAGCTCGATGATGGCCGGTGCCGGATTGGCCTTGACGGCGTAGTAGACCTTGGCAAAGGGAAACCCGCTTACCAGCTCATCGTACTGACGACTGACCGTGGCGGTGTCGACCACCAGGAACGGGGTGTCCATGGTATCGGCAAAGGTCTTGATGCGCGCAAAGGTTTCGCGGTCGAAGTAGTCGTCAAGCTTGAAGGGCATCGAAAGGGCCTCGCCAGGGAAAAAGTTGGGGCTATTTTAGGTGTTGAGGGGGGCGGGTACTAGGGGCGGCCGGCCACGAAGCGGTTTTTTTTATCCCGCTTGGTGGCCGGGTGAGTCCCGCCGGGGCGGGGTGGGTCAGGCTCGCGCGCCCCGCCGGCGCAGGCGCTCCACGCCGTGCTCGGCCAGGGAGTAGACCGCCGGGATCACCACCAGGGTGAGCAGGGTGGAGGTGAGCATGCCACCGATCACCGCGATGGCCAGCGGGCCATTGGTGTCCGCGCCGGCGCCCAGGCCGGTGGCCGCCGGCAGCAGGGCAAGGATCACGGTCAGGGAGGTCATCAGTACCGGGCGCAGGCGGATGGGACAGGCCTCGAGCAGGGCGGCGTTGATGTCGCGTCCCTCCGCGCGCAGCTGGTTGGTGAGATCGACCAGCAGGATGGAGTTCTTGGCCACCAGACCGAGCAGCAGCACCAGGCCGATCATCGAGTAGATGTTGAGGGAGTGGCCGAACAGCCACAGCCCGGCCACCCCGCCGATCATCGCCAGAGGCTGCGCCATCATGATGATCAGCGGCTGCAGGAAGGAGTTGAACTGGCTGGCCAGCACCATGTACAGCAGAATGATGGCCAGGCTGAAGGCCAAGGCCATGTAGCCGACGGTCTTGGCGAACTCCTCGGCCTGGCCGAGGAACTTCACCGTGTAGCCCAGCGGCAGCACCTCTGCGGCCTCGGCACGCACGCGGTTGACGGCCTCGCCCAGCGGGATGGTGGGGGAGGCGTAGAACATGGCCGAGTACTGCAGGTCGAGACGGCCGATGGTGGCCGGTCCCAGGCCGCGTTCAAAGTCCACCACGCTGTCCAGGCGGATCATGCTGCCCTGCTGATTGCGCAGGTAGATGCGTTTGAGATCCTCCACATCGGTCAGGCTGCCCTCCTGCGCCTTGATGCGGACGTCGTAACGCTCGCCGTCGCCGGGAATGTCGTTGTACTTGGCGATATCGCTGCCGCTGGCGAGCAGGAACACGGCGCTGGCGATGTCACGGGTAGACAGGCCGAGGTCGGCGGCGCGCAGGCGGTCGATGTGCGGCTCCAGCTGCGGCAGGTTGAGTTGCAGGTCGAGATCGACGCGGCCCAGTTCGGGAACGGCTCCAAGCCGCTCACGCAGGGCGTCGGCGAGGCGGGCGGTTTCCTGCAGGTTGAGGCCGGTGACGGCGAACTGCAGCGGTTCGCCGCGTTGACCGCCGACGATGGGTACCTGCATGGCGAAGGCCTGCACGCCGGGGATACGGAACAGTTCACTGCGCACCTGGGCGACAATGGCGCTCTGGTGCTGACTGCGCTCCGTGCGCGGCTTGAGATTGACGAAGGCCATGCCCTGATTTACCTGGCCGGCCTGGCCCAGGCCGACGGCACTGAAGAAGGTGTCGATTTCCGGATGACCGGCCAACACGTCTTCCACCTGTTGCAGGCGCGACAGGGTGTAGTCGATGTTGGAGCCCAGCGGCGTCTTCATCACCACCATGAAGCGGCCTTCGTCCTCCTCCGGCACGAAGCCCTTGCCGACGCGGCTGAAGAAGAAGCCGCTGGACGCCACGATGGCGGCGGTAATCAGCAGCACTAGCCAGCGGTGATCGAGCGCCAGGGCCAGCATCCTGCGGTAGGCCGCCTCCATGGCCTCGAACATGTGTTCGAAGACGTAATAGAGCCGGCTGTGTTCTTTCTTCACGTCGAGATAGCGCGCACACAGCATCGGCGTCAGTGTCATGGACACGAACCAGGACACTATCACGCCGAAGGTGACCACCACGGCAAAGGACTGGAAGAAGCGGCCGATGATGCCGCCGAGGAAGATCACCGGCGCAAAGATCGATACTAGGGCCAGGGTGGCGGCAAGCACCGCGAACACTACCTGATTGGTGCCGTGGATGGCGGCGCTCTGCGGGTCGCTGTCCAGATGTTCGCGGTGGCGATAGATGTTTTCCAGCACCACGATGGCATCATCCACCACCACGCCCACCAGCAGCAGCAGGGCCAGCAGGGTCATGGTGTTGAAGGTGAAGCCGGCGAAGTACATCACCGCAATGGCGCCGAACAGCGACACCGGGATGGCGACCGCGATGATCAGGGTCGAGCGGAGGCTCTTCAGGAAGATGAACACCACCAGCGCGGCGAGCAGGGTGCCGAGGATCAGATGTTCCTGCAGGGCCAGCACCATCTCGAGGATGAAGGTGGATTGATCCGAGGCGATGCGTATGGTCATACCGGGGGGCAGCTGCGGGATGATTTCGCTGTCCAGGCGCCGCTTCACCTCATCGATGATGGCGACGGTATTGGTGTTGGCGATCTTGACGATGCCGAGGCCGATGGCCGGCTCGCCGTTGAAGCGCGCTACCTGACGATAATCCTCCAGGCCGTCCTCCAGTTCGGCGATATCGCGCAGGCGGATCGGCGCGCCGTCACGCCAGGCCACCAGCAGCTGGCCCAGCTCGGCCAGGTTGTGGAACTCGAGGTCCAGCTTGATCATGTCCTCGCTGCGCTGGTTGACCAGGAAACCGCCCGGCAGCTGCAGATGCTCGTTGTGGAAGGCAGCGATGAGGTCTTGCGCGGTAATCTTGTGGGCGGCCATGCGCGCCAGGTCGAGATTGACGCGGATGTTGCGGTCGCGCTTGCCGCCGAGGCGCACTTCACCTACGCCGTCGATGGTCTCCAGTTTTTTCTTGATGACGTTGCGCGCGTACTGATTGAGCTGCTGCTGGGTGCGATCGCCCTGCAGCGCCAGCCACATGATCGGTGTGGCGCCGATCTCCACCTTGGCCACGATGGGGGGATCGGCATCACTGGGCAGCTGGCGCAGCACCTGGTTCACCTTGGCCTGCACCTCGTTGAAGGCGACATCCACGTCCTTGTTCAGATTGAAGGAGATGGCGACGATGGATACGCCGGGCGAGGAGACCGACTGGATGTGATCGATGCCGGGGATGCTGTTGACCACGGTCTCGATGACGTTGGTGATGCTGGCATCGACGATCTCCGGGTTGGCCCCCGGCATCACGGTGGTGATGGAGATCACCGGGAATTCGATGTCGGGGAAGCGGTCGACGCCCAGCCGGCCATAGGCGACCAGGCCGAACAGCACCAGGACGGCGGACAGCATGTAGGCCAGGACATGGCGCTTGATGGAGAGCTCGGGCAGGGTCATCCGCGCGGCTCCTGCACCGTCACCGGCGTCTTGTCGGTCAGATAGGCGGCACCGTCGACGGCCACGGTCTCGGCGGCGGCGAGGCCGCTCAGGATCTGCACATAGCCCAGACGGCGGATACCGGTGGTGACCACGCGCTGCTCGGCCAGGCCGTCACGGATCACGTAGACCACCTCACCGGCCGGGCGGCGCACCACGCTGGTTTCCGGCACGGTCACGGCGGCGGGATATTCTTCCAGGATGAGATAGGCGTTGACGCTGGAGCCGGGCTGCCAGTCGCCGGGGTTGTTGATCTCGGTGGTGAGATTCACCGCGCGGCTGCTGCTGCCGATCATCGGCAGGATCTCGGTGACCTGGCCCTTGATGATCGTGTCCGGCGCTGTAGGGCTGACCAATTCGACGGCGAGGCCGCTGCGCAATTGCGAGGCTATGGATTCGGGGAACGGAATCTGCACCCGCAACCGGTCGCGGCTGGCCAGCTGGAATACCGGCGTGCCGGCCTTCACATAGTCGCCCACATCGACGCTGCGCTTCTCCACCTGGCCGCTCACCGGCGCGCGTACCACGGCGCGCTCCAGATTGCGCTGCGCCGCCGCCAGACGCGCCTGCGCGGCCTTCAGCTGTTCGCGCAGGGCCTCCAGCTGGGCCGCCGCCTCTTCCAGCACCGACTCGGTGGTGAAATTGTTCTTCACCATGTCGCGCAGACGCTCCACCTGACGGTCCTGGCTGGTGATCAGCGCCTGCAGCCGCCGCACCTCTGCCTGTGCGGCATCGTGATTGAGACGGAAGTCCTTGTCGTCCAGCCGTGCCAGTACGTCGCCCTGGCGGACATGCTGGCCCACCTCCACCGCGACGGCCACGATGCGGCCATCCACCTCGGCGGCGACGCGGGGCGCGCTCTTGCTTTCCACCTGGCCAATGGAGTGCTCCACGCGCTGCACCAGGCGCGTCTCGGCCTGGGTGGCGGTGATCAGGGTGGGGCGCGGCCCGGCGGCCGCCGGGGCGGCATCGTCGGACTTGCTGCAGGCGCCGAGGACAACGGCGGCGGCGGTGAGGGCGAGCAGGGCGTATCGGTTCATGGCGGATCTCAATTTTGTGGCTTGATGCCGTGCAGCAGCAGCTCCATGGCCTGGCGGTTGAAGTCGGCCGGGTCGTTGGCGAAGCTGGTCTCCGGCAGGTGACGCAGCACACGGTGGGCGTCGAAGAAAAAGATATTGCCGGCCAGCAGCAGCACGACGATGAGCGCCGGCTCGACATCGGCACGCAGTTCGCCCTGGGCCTGGCCGGCCTTGATGAGGGTGAGCAGGCGCATGAAATTGTCGCCGAACACCTGCTGTGCCAGCTCCTTGGCGCGGCTGTCGCTGCCCTGGCGCACCTCGCGCTGGATCAGGCGGGCGCTGCGCTCGTTGCGCAGCAGTGAGGCCAGGTGATGGGCGACGAAGCGCTGCAGGCGTTCGATCACCGGGCCGCTCTGCTGTTCCAGTTCGCGCAGCAGTTCTGCCGAGTCATTGCTGCAGGCCGTGCGCAATACCTCCAGGTACAGCGCCTTCTTGTTGCTGAAGTGGTGGAAGATGTTGGCCTTGCTCACCCCGGCCGCCTGGGCAATTTCATTCATCGATACCGCGTCGTAGCCGCGCGAGGCGAACAGGACTTCCGCCGCGGCCAGGATGGCGCGGGCGCCTTCGCTCGGCACGAGGACGGGGCGCGCGGGGCTGGGCAGATTGCTCATGGGGATGTATCCTCACTGACTGACCGGTCGGTCAGGAGGAAAAGCCTAGCGGGTTTGCCGGCCGCATACAACGTCCCGGCGGCAGGATGCCGGGCAGTGTCTCAGCGGCGCAGGGACATGTGCAGCTTGATGGTGTTGTCGATTTGGGGGCGGAAGTCGTCGCCGAAGTGGCGTTCCAGCAAGGCATGCAGCAGGCCGCCGACAAACAGCCAGGTATCCAGTGCGGCCGCCGCGGGGGAAAGCCCGTGGCGCAGCGAACCGTGGGCCGCCGCGCTGCCGTAGACCTGTTCGAGCTTGGTGAGAAATTCCCGGCCGGGACGCTGAATCGCCGCCCGGGTGTCGCCCAGCGGGTCCACCAGTTCGCAGCGCAGCGTCAGGATCTCCAGTACCTGGCGCAGGGTGGGGCACTCATCCAGCACGCGGAAAAACTCCTTCAGCGCGGCCTCGATGGCGTCCAGCGGATCGGCATGGGCAGTGGAGAACAACAGGGCGTCGACCCGCTCGCTGGTCGGGTCGAGCACGTTGGCCTGCATGGCATGGAACAGCTCCATCTTGTCCTTGAAGTGCCAGTACACGGCACCGCGGGTGAGCCCGGCGCTGGCGGCCACCTGTTCGAGGGTGGAGCGGACGACGCCGTGCTGGTGGAATACGTTGCGGGCGGCATCGATGATCTGTTGCCGTGTGCGGCTGGCTTCTTCCTTGGTTTTTCGGGCCATCAGTCCTCCAGAGAAACCATAGGGACAATATAGAGTTTAACGACCTTGCTATTGACACAGTATACATACATGCGCGAATGTAAACGCATTTCGAGTCGATCCCCCTGGAGTACTCCCATGAGTTTCGGACCCTTGCCGAAGCGGTTTGTGACGCTGTTTTTCCCTGCTGCTGTTGCGGCGCTCCTGTTGGCCGGCTGTTCGGGCTCGGAAACCCCGGCGGCCCCCCCCGCCCGTCCGCCCATGCCGGTGACGGTGGTGGAG
Organism: Gammaproteobacteria bacterium; assembly: GCA_024709225.1. Taxonomy (GTDB): domain Bacteria; phylum Pseudomonadota; class Gammaproteobacteria; order Thiohalomonadales; family Thiohalomonadaceae; genus Sulfurivermis. The sequence goes on from JANJXC010000010.1 coordinate 14,376, forward strand.
GTGCAACCGCAGACCATTCCGGCCTCGGTCGAGGTGGTGGCGCAGTTGGAAGGGGCGCGCGAGACCGAGGTGCGGGCGCGGGTGGGCGGCATCCTCATCAAGCGCCTGTATCAGGAGGGGGAGGCGGTACGCGCCGGACAGCCGCTGTTCGAGATCGATCGCTCCAGCTACGAGATCGCCCTGGCCGAGGCCAAGGCGCGCGCCGATCAGGCTGCCCGCGAGGCCAAGCGCCTGGAGGAGTTGCTGGACACCAAGGCGGTGACCCGGCGTGACTACGACAACGCCGTGTCCAATCATGAAATCGCCCAGGCGGCGCTGCGCCAGGCGCAGCTCAACCTGTCGTGGGCGACGATCACGGCGCCGGTCTCGGGCACCACCGGCCGCGCCCTCAAGTCCGAGGGCAACCTGATCTCCCCGGGCAATGACGGCCTGCTGACCTCCATCTATCAGCTCGACCCGATCTGGGTGCGCTTCAGCCTGGCGGAGAGCGATGTGGCCAAGATGCCCGGTGGGCGGCTGAGTGAGGCGGGCATCACCGGGGTGGAGCTGATCCTGCCGGACGGTTCGGTCTATCCGCAGCGCGGGACGATCAATTATCTGGCCAGCACCATCGACCCGCTGCTGGGCACCCAGCAGCTGCGCGCCGAATTCCCCAATGCCGACAACCGCTTGATGCCGGGACAGTTTGTGCGCGCGCGTCTGCTGCTGGGCGAGCGCGAGGGCATGTTCCTGGTGCCGCAGGCGGCGGTGCTGCAGACCGACAAGGGCCGCCTGGTGATGCTGGCCGATGCCGACAACAAGGTGACGCCGCGGCCGGTGCAGACCGCCGAGTGGCGCGGCACGGACTGGGTGATCAGCGGTGGCCTCAAGGCCGGTGACAAGGTCATCGTCGACAATCTGATGAAGCTGCGTCCGGGCATGGTGGTGGCGCCGCAGGTGCCGGGTGCTGCCCCCGGCGCGCCGGCCGGGGACAGGCCCGCGGCTGCCAAGAGCTAGGGCGGAGTCATCCCATGACGTCCAGATTTTTCATCACCCGGCCCATCTTTTCCGCGGTCATCTCCATCGTGATCGTGATCGCGGGGCTGGTGGCCTCCCAGGCGCTGCCCGTGGCGCAGTACCCGCAGATCGCGCCGCCCACGGTAATGATCAGCGCCCATTATCCCGGTGCCTCCGCCGAGACGCTGGCGCACACCGTCGCTGCACCCATCGAGGAGCAGCTGAACGGCGTCGAGGGCCTGTCGTACTTCAACTCGACGGCCACCTCCGACGGCGGCATCACCATCACCGCCACCTTTGCGGTGGGCACCGACGTCGATCGCGCCACCCAGGATGTGAACAACCGGGTGAAGGCGGCCGAGGCGCGCCTGCCGGAGGAGGTGCGGCGCAATGGTGTTTCGGTGATGAAGCGCAACACCGACATCCTGCTGGTGGCGGCGCTGCACTCCCCGGATGGCAGCCACGATCGCCTGTTTCTCTCCAACTACGCCAGCCTCAATGTCGTCGACGAGCTGAAGCGCCTCAGCGGTGTTGGCGACGTGATGGTGTTCGGTGCGCAGGATTACTCCATGCGCATCTGGTTGCGGCCGGATCGCATGGCCCAACTCGGCATCACCACCAGCGACATCGCCGCCGCGGTGCGCAGCCAGAATGCGCAGAATGCCGCCGGCAAGATCGGCCAGGAACCGGCGCCGGCCGGCCAGATGCTGGTCTATACGGTGACCGCCAAGGGCCGCCTGCTGACCCCGGAGCAGTTCGGCGACATCATCATCCGTGCCAGCGGCGCGGAGGGCGTGCTGCGGCTGAAGGATGTGGCGCGGGTGGAGCTGGCGGCCTACAGCTATGACCAGACCGCCACCGTCGACGGGCAGCCCAGCGTCGCCCTCGGTGTGTTCCTGCAGACCGGCGCCAATGCGCTGGATGTGGCCGAGCGGGTGAAGGGCAAGCTGGAAGAGCTGAAGGGCCGCTTCCCCTCCGGTGTCGACTACATGATCCCCTACGACACCACGCGCTTCGTGTCCGCCTCCATCGATGCGGTGCTGATGACGCTGCTGGAGGCCGCCCTGCTGGTGGTGGCGGTGGTGTTCATCTTCCTGCAGAACTGGCGCGCCACCCTGATCCCGATGGTGGCGGTGCCGGTGTCGCTGATCGGTACTTTCGCCGGCCTGTACCTGTTCGGCTTCTCCATCAACACCCTGACCCTGTTCGCCATGGTGCTCGCCATCGGCATCGTGGTCGACGACGCCATCATCGTGCTGGAGAACGTCGAGCGCCACATGACCGAACACAGGATGCCGCCGTTCGAGGCCGCGGTGACGGCGATGCGCGAGGTGTCCAGTGCCGTGGTCGCCATCGTGCTGGTGCTGTGCGCGGTATTCGTGCCGGTGGCCTTCCTCGGCGGCATTGCCGGCGTGCTGTACCAGCAGTTCGCGGTCACCGTCGCCGTGGCGGTGGTGATCTCCGGCATCGTGGCCCTGACCCTGACGCCGGCGCTGTGCGCGCTGATCCTGAAGCCGAGCCACACGGAGTCGCGTCTGTTCCGTCCCTTCAACCGTGCCTTCGGCGGCCTGACCCGCCTCTATACCCGCACGGTGCAGCACATCCTGCACCATCCGCTGCTCGGCGCCGGTGCGCTGATCGTGGTGATCGCCCTGACCGCAGTGCTGTTCCGCGTCGTGCCCGGCAGCTTCGTGCCGGCCGAGGATCAGGGCGTGGTGATCTCCGCGCTGATGCTGCCGGACAGCGCCTCGCTGCAGCGCACCAATGCCAGCGGCGCGCAGCTCAGCCAGATGTTCGCCGGCAATCCCTCGACCAACCACGTCTTCGTGATCGCCGGCCGCGACATCATCGGCGGTGGCAACAAGCCCAATACCGGCACCGTGTTCACCACCTTCACGGACTGGAGCGAACGCACCATGACGGCCGAACAGCTGGCCGGCCAGTTCATGGGCATGGGCATGGGGTTGGCCGACGGCATGGCGCTGACCTTCAACCCGCCGCCGATCCGCGGCCTCGGTTCCGCCGGCGGCTTCGAGGTCTATCTGCAGAACCGCGTCGACGGCGACCCGATGAAGCTGCACGAGGTGGTGCAGGGATTCATGGCCGCCCTGCAGGCACACCCCGAGTTCACCCGTATCAACACCTTCTTCCGTCCCACCTCGCCCCAGCTGTTCGTCGAGGTGGACGAGGCCAAGGCGCTGTCCCTGGGCATCCCGCTCGGCAGCATCTACGAGACGCTGCAGAGCACCATGGGCGCGCTCTACGTCAATGACTTCAACATGACCGGCCGCGCCTATCGCGTGCAGTTGCAGGCCGAACCCTCGTTCCGCATGCAGCCCGACGACATCGGCAAGGTCTACGTGCGCAGCACTACCAGCGGCGCCATGATCCCGCTCGCCGCGGTGATCCGCATGCAGGATGTCATCGGGCCGGAGCAGGTGGAGCGCTTCAACGGCTTCGTCGCCGCCAAGATCATGGGTTCCTCGAAGCCGGGCATCAGCTCCGGCGAGGCGATTCGTATCGTCGAGGCGGTGGCGGCGGAGAGCCTGCCGGACGGCTATACCCTGGCCTGGTCCGGCGAGGCCTACCAGCAGCTGCGTGATGCGGGCACCTCCGGTCCGGCGCTGCTGTTCGGCGTGCTGATGGTGTTCCTGATCCTCGCCGCGCAGTATGAAAAGTGGTCGCTGCCGCTGGCGGTGATCCTGTCGGTGCCGTTTGCCCTGATGGGGGCGCTGGCGCTGGTGTTCGCCCGCGGCATGCCCAACGACATCTACTTCCAGATCGGACTGGTGGTGCTGATCGCGCTGGCGGCAAAGAACGCGATCCTGATCGTCGAGTTCGCCGCGCAGCAGTATGCCGAGGGCCGCAGCGCGGCGGAGGCCGCCCTGGAGGCGGCGCGTCTGCGCTTCCGTCCCATTGTGATGACCTCGCTGGCCTTCGTCCTCGGCGTGGTGCCGCTGGCGTTTTCCTCCGGCGCCGGTGCTGCCGCGCGCCAGTCCATGGGTACCGGCGTGTTCGGCGGCATGCTTGCGGCCACCTTCATCGCCACCCTGTTCGTGCCGCTGTTCTTCAAGTGGCTGGAGCGCGGCACGCAGGTGATGCCGGTGGGCGATGTGGAGATCGAACTGGACGCGCCGGAGCGCGATGTCTAGCAGACGGGATTGATGCGGCCAGACAGCAACAGGCCGCCGTCCAAGCATGGACGGTGGCCTGTTGTTTTTTCGGGGGCTTCAGGAAGCGGAGAAGAGGAGCGAAAGGGTGGCGCGGCGGCGCTGGATGAGGCGCTGGTACAGCTCGTGGGCCCATTGCTCGTCCGCGTCGTGACTGAAGGGGTCGAGACTGGCGAGGCCGTCGTGCAGATGGGTCAGTTCCTGTTCCAGCCGGGTCTTCATCCGTGCCAGACCGGACTGCAGTTCCTGGTGAACGATATGGGCATCCATGCAATGTCTCCTTGTCCTTTGTGCGGACATAGACTGGCAGTCTGCCGTCGGAGCCGCTGTAGGAAAATTCCGATATTGCTGTAAGTCAAATCAGGAACCACCAATAGACCAGCACATTGAGGGTGGTAAGCGGGATGCCGACCCGGGCAAAGTCGAGAAACGTCACGGTGGCGCCGTGACGTTCGGCGCTCTGCACCACGATGATGTTGCTGGCGGCGCCGAGCAGCAGCAGGTTGCCGGCCACGGTGCTGCCGGCGGCCAGGGCCATCAGGGTGGCGGTGCCGGCGCCCTCGACCAGCGGCAGGTACAGGGCCACCAGCGGCACGTTGGAGATGAGCTGGCTGAGCAGCACGCTGATGCCGAGCACCGTGCCCGGGGCGTGCAGGTCGAAGTCCGCCGCCGCCATCTGGCGCTGGAAAAATCCGCTCTGCCACACGCTCGCCATCAGCACGAACATCGCCGCGAAGAACACCAGCGTCGGCCAGTCCACCCCGCGCAGGCGCGCACCGACGTGCCGGTTGAGCAGCAGCGGCAATGCCGCGACGAGCGCGATGTGACTGAGCCGCAGCGGTACCTCCGGCGCGACCAGCGCCAGACCCACCTTCGCGCCGATAAGGCCAAGCAGCAGCCCCATGGCAACCTTCACCCGCCGCGTCAGCGCGGCGTCGCCCGGCGCCACGGCGCTGTGCACCAGCGCCGTGCGGTGGAATTCAGCACGGAACATCCAGCGCAGCAGGCCATAGGCCAGCAGCAGGTTGAGCAGGGTGGGCAGCGCCAGATGCCGGGCAAAGGTAAGGAACGGACTGTCCACATTTCCCCACAGCGCGATGAGCAGGTTCTGCGGATTACCGATGGGGCTCATGGTGCTGCCCAGCGTGACGGCGAAGCACAGGGCCAGCAGCAGCAGGCGCGGTGCGATGTTGTGTTCCCGCGCCAGCCGCAGCACCAGCGGCGTGCCGATGATTGCCAGGGTATCGTTCATCAGCAGCGCCGAACCGATTCCGCCCCCGAACAGGATCAGCAGCACCAGGGCGTCGCTGCTGCGCGCGCGGCCGAACAGGCCGTAGGCCAGGGTGTAGAGGTAGCCGCTGTGCACCAGGGCATGGCCGATGACGAACATGCCGAACAGAAACAGCATCACGTCCCAGTCGATGGCCGCCAGCGCCGCCGGCGGGGTGATCTGGCCGGTAAGCAGCACCGCCAGCGCCCCGCCCAGCATCGCCTGCCAGATGGCAACGCGGAAGCGGCCGACGCGTCGCGCGGCGATGATGACAAAGACGATCAGCAGGACGAACAGCGACAGGTTCAAGGACGGCTACCAGACAGACTTGGGTGGCACGTAATGTAGCGCGAATGCGCGGATTAGAGCAGGGGGCAGCCCGATGGGGGGAGGCGCAGCGTAACCCATCGTTCGGCGCTCATCGAAGCCTTTGCTGATGGGTTACGCTGTGCTCCACCTAGCCTGCATCTGTTCTTTTCCCGGTGGGGCGGCGCGAGAGCAAATCAGAACCGTGGCTTAGTGCAGCATCAGGCCCGGATGATCAAAATACTGGGTGTAGCTGCTCAGGGCCTGGGCGATCTTTTCCACCCCCTGGCTGCGCGCCGCCTCGCCCTGCTTTCCATCCAGCAACTCGGTCCCGGCGATCATCTCGCCGATGATGACATGCAGCGCGGCGTCGGCGGCCGGCTCCAGTTTGCAGTTCTGCACCATGTATTCGATGTTGCTGTGGATGCCGTGGCTGAGCGTGCTGTAGTCGGCACTGGCAGCAGGCTGGTGCAGATGCGGCTGCATCAGCTCGACGATGCCGTGCATGGCGTGGCGCAGTGCTTCATCGGTGGCCCACTTGTTGCCGTCATTGAGGCTCAATGCAGCCTGGGACGCATGGCTGTCGTGGCCTCCATGCTCATGGGCGCGTACTTGTTCGCGTTTTTGCAGCGGCTGGTGTTGCGACACGGCATCGTTGTGGGCATGTTGCTGCGGTTCGTGATCGCTGCAGCCCGACAGGGCGATGGCGGCGGCGCTGAGAAGCAGGACGGCTTGGATGTGGCGCATGGTGGAATCTGTTCCTGTGATGGGGATGATGGTTTGCATGGGTGCCTGGTGCACGCCCTGTGGAGCATTCCGCAGGCGGAAAAGTTCCGTGCAGGCGGTGACCACGTACGGACAGCGGCCGCATGTGGCGGATGGTGTGCGTTATCGCAAATTATCCTTGCTGCTCTGCGCTCAAGGTGTGCTGTCCTGTTGCAGCCGCTCCACCCACAGGCGCGTGGCCCCGGCGACTGCGGCAGGCATGACCATGAGATTGACCAGCGGCACCAGGGTGGCTAGCAGCACCGCAGCGCCGAAGCCGAGGCCGAGCAGTGGCTGCCGGCGCAGGCGCCGGCGCTGGGCGGCAAAGCGCAGGCCGTGGTTGCCGAGCGGGTAGTCCAGATATTGCAGCGCCAGCATCCAGGCGGAGAACAGCGCCCACAGCAGCGGCGCGGCCAGGTTGATGAATGGCACCAGAAACAGCAGGCCGAGCGGTACGGCCCAGAGCAGGAAATAGCCCAGCTTGCGCAGTTCGTCGAACAGCGCCTGGGGTGTCTCGCGCAGTGCCTGGCGCAGACTGCCGCCACCCGGTGGCGCGGTGTTGGTCAGCAGCCGCTCCACCGCCTCTGCCAGCAGGCCATTGAACGGGGCAGCAATGAAGTTGGCGACGAGGGCAAAGGTGAAAAACACGATGATCGCCGCCACCAGGCCGAACACCAGCCACAGCAGCCAGGTGAGCCAGGACAGCCAATCGGGTAGGGAGGGTGTCAGCGTATCCACCAGGGCGCCGAACTGTCCGGTGGCCAGCCACAGCAGCAGGCCGAATACCAGAATATTGATGGCCAAGGGCAGCAACACGTAGGGCCACAGGGCGGGGCGCAGCAGCAGCCTGAATCCGGCCAGCAGATACCCAAAACCGGACAGGGGGTGGTGCAGGGGTTCCATCGGGTGTCCTCCTCGTATTTATCGATGCGCGGTGTCGGGCAAGGGCGCGCGGTGCGCAGTCTGCGGTGTCATGGCGCGTGGATTGTAGGGTGCGCATCGCCAGGCGCCGCGACATACCTTGTGCTGCGCAGGGCGCACCCTGCGAGTGTGATCGCCTCCTCGCAGTCTCACGTCTTTTGCTGGCCAGCAAGCAGGGTTCGTTGCGCCACCAGCGCTGCGCCATAGGCGGCCTGCTGATGATGCGGCTCAAGCATCGGCACACGGAGCAGGTCATGACGGAGGGTTGTCCATGCCGCGTTGCGCGCGCCGCCGCCGACACTGCGCAGGCTGGTGGGCCACGGTGCGCCGAGTTCGGCCAGCAACTGGTAGCCGCGCCGTTCGATGCGGGCGATGCCCTCCAGCAGGCCCTGAAAGAATTTCACGTCGTCGACCGGGCGCGGGGTGAGGCGCGGCGGCAGTACCGGGTCGCAGAGTGGAAAGCGTTCGCCCGGGGCGGGCAGCGGATAGTACTCCAGGCAGGTGCGCCGCGCGGGTTGCAGGCGCGGCATCAGTTCCGCCATCTGTGCATCGGTAAAAAACTGGCGCAGCACCGCACCGCCGCTGTTGGAGCCGCCGCCCACCAGCCACAGGTCGCCCAGCGGCTGGCTGTAGACGCCGTATTCCGGCGCGAACACTGGCCGTTCGCTGACCACCTTCAGCACCAGGGTGGAGCCGAGCGAGGTCACCGCCTCGCCCGGCCGCGCCGCGCCGGTGGCGAGAAAGGCGGCGGTGCTGTCGGTGGTGCCGGCAACGATTGGTGTCTCGGGCGCAAAACCATATCGTGCTGCCAGTGCAGGATGGATACTGCCGATGGGGGCCCCAGGCGGCACCACCTGCGGCAACAGGCACCCGGGCACGCGCAGTTGCGCCAGCCAGGCGGGCCAGCACCGCTGCAGGGCGTCGTAGCCGCTCTTCAGGCAGTTGTTGGCATCGCTGATGCCCCAGCGCCCGCTGAGCAGGCCGTTGAGGTAGTCGGTCTGGGTGAGCAGGTGGGCGGCCCGTTCCGCGCCGGGTTGCTGGAGCAGCCAGAGCAGCTTGGCGAGGCCGGAGGCGGTGCCGTGGGCGGCAGACTCGCGCGGCGCCACCTGGGCGATGGCCGCCGCCTCGACGGTGGCACGGCCATCGTTGTACATCAGGGCCGGTCCCAGCGGTAGACCGGCGGCATCGGCCAGCAGCACGGTGCCGGAGGTGCCGTCCACGGCGATGGCGCCGATGTGCCCGGCGGGCACGGTACGCACCAGTTGGCCGAGCAGGGCATCGAGGGCGGTGGCCCAGAGGGACGGCTCCTGTTCCACCGCTGCCCCGTGCCGCATGGGTGGCGGCAGGGGCAGGCTCACCTCGCCCTGCGCCGCACCGTCGGGGTCGATGGCGATGGCACGGCAGCCGGAGGTGCCGAAGTCGATGCCGACGGCCAGTGTGCGGTCGTTCCGCGTCATGCGCGACGGCCTATGCTTGAATCAGTCGGGTTCATGAGGAGACAGATGATGACACGCATCAGGACATTGCTGGTATCCGCGGTCGTTGTGCTGGCGGGTTGTGCCACGCCGGTGCGGGACGAGGGGGCGGCCGGTTATCGCCTGCCGGTCGGGGCAACGGTGGTATTGCAGCAGGAACTGGCGGTTTCCGCCGGGCATGCGCGGGTGTTTCTGCAACAGGGCCGGGTGGTGGCCAAGCACCGCCTCGATGCCTATCGGCCGCACTGCAACTTCGAGCAGCGGGCGGTCAGTGACGGTGCGGCAGTCATTGCCGCCGATCGCTACACGGTGACGGCGGTGAGCGAGGGGGAGGATTTCATCGTGCAGCGCCGCACCTTCATCTATGCCGCACTGCGCCTGGCGGACGATGACAACAGCCCGTCCCAGGTCAACCGCTATTTCCACTACAGCCTGGCCTCGCCGCGCCAGCCGGGCGTGATGCGCCTCACCTGCCACGGCGGCTTTGACCTGCCCGGGCGGGCGCAGCTGCCCACCCTGGCCGACATGCGTGCCGCCCTGGGCGAGGTGGCGGTGGTGGAGCTGCCTTGAGGCGGTAGGCCAAGACCTGTCGCGGGGGGCGCAGAGAATATGAAGGTATTCCCTCTGCCCCTGCGCGGCGGGTTTGGTTTTGAACGCCGATGGGGTGATGGGGCTGTTAGGGCAGGTTCACCGGCTGCGGCGGGTTCCAGTCGGCGGCGCGGTGTTCCACGACGACGGTGGTATAGATGCCGCCGCGCACGTTGAACTTGCCGGTCAGGCGCATGAAGCGGGGCTGGGTGGCCCGTACCAGGTCGTCGAGGATGCGGTTGGTCACCGCCTCGTGGAAGGCGCCTTCCTCGCGGAACGACCAGACGTACATCTTGAGGGACTTCAGCTCCACGCACTTCTGCGCCGGCACGTAGTCCAGGTACAGGGTGGCGAAGTCGGGCTGGCCGGTCTTGGGGCACAGGCAGGTGAACTCGGGGATCTCGATACGGATGGTATAATCGCGCCCCGGCATCGGGTTGTCGAAGGTTTCCAGGTCCTTGCTCGGTTGGGTAGGCATGGCAGTGGCTTTCATGGTAGCTTTGCGGGCCGGCGATTCTAGCCCGGATGTTCCATGAATTGCACGCGCCCTCGCTTGATCTTTGATTTCACAAGGTATTTTTCTCAGTCGGCCGTAGTCACCGATACGCCGCTCCTTCGAAAAAATCCCTTGTGAAATCAAATCTGCGGCGCGATGATCGCGCGAATTCATGAAACGTCCGGGCTGCGAAAAATGACCGGAATGGCATGCGCAATCGTCCCGCATTCCGCATGTGGCAGGGAGGCCCCGGGCGCTGACGCCCCACCTTCCGTCTTATTGTTTTCCTTGCTTTCCAATTGGTTAGGCTGACACAGACCCAATAATTATGCGCCTGAGCAAGATCAAACTGTCCGGCTTCAAGTCCTTTGTCGACCCCACCACCATCCCCCTGCCCAGCAATCTGGTGGGTGTGGTCGGGCCCAACGGCTGCGGCAAGTCCAACGTCATCGATGCCGTGCGCTGGGTGATGGGCGAGAGTTCCGCCAAGCACCTGCGCGGCGACTCCATGGCCGACGTGATCTTCAATGGTTCCACCTCGCGCAAGCCGGTGGGGCAGGCCACCATCGAACTGGTATTCGACAACAGCGACGGCCAACTGGGCGGCCAGTATGCCCAGTACGGCGAGATCTCCATCAGCCGCACCGTGACCCGTGACGGCCAGTCGATCTACCACCTCAACGGCAGCCGCTGCCGCCGCCGCGATATCACCGATATCTTCCTCGGTACCGGCCTCGGCCCGCGCAGCTACGCCATCATCGAGCAGGGCACCATCTCGCGCCTCATTGAGGCCAAGCCGGAAGAGCTGCGCATCTTCCTGGAGGAGGCGGCGGGCATCTCCAAGTACAAGGAACGCCGGCGCGAGACCGAGACGCGCATGAAGCACACGCGCGAGAACCTCGACCGTCTCAACGATCTGCGTGAGGAGCTGGACAAGCAGCTCGCCCATCTGCAGCGCCAGGCGCGCACCGCCGAACGCTACAAGGAACTGAAGCAGGAGGAGCGTCTGGTCAAGGGCCAGCTGCAGGCCCTGCGCTGGCGCGGCCTGGACGGCGAGGCGCGGCTGGTGGAAGGGCAGATCAGCGAGCAGGAGACCGGCCTGGAGGCGCAGCTGGCGCGCCAGCGCAACGCCGAGGCCGGCATCGAGCGCCTGCGCGAGGAACATGTCGAGGCCACCGACACCTTCAACGGCGTACAGAGCACCTTCTACAGCGTGGGCGCCGATATCGCCCGCCTGGAACAGTCCATCCAGCACTCCCGCGAACGCCGTCAGCAGCAGCAGCACGACCTCAATCAGGTCGAGCGCTCCTGGAACGAGGCGCAGGCGCACATGGAATCGGACCGGCGCAAGATAGAGGAACTGGCCGCTACCCTGGCCGAGCAGGAACCGGCACTGGAAACGGCGCAGCAGGACGAGCAGCTCAGCAATGCCGCCCTGGCCGCGGCGGAAGAGGGCATGCACGCCTGGCAGGGGCAGTGGGACGAATTCAACCACCAGGCCGCGGAGTCGTCGCAGACCGCCCAGGTGGAGCGCGCCCGTCTGCAGCACCTGGAGCAGCAGGCCAACCAGCAGCGCCAGCGCCTACAGCGGCTGGAGGAAGAGCAGAAGATGCTCTCCACCGACGCCCTCGAAGCCGAGGTGGCCATGCTGCGCGAGCAGCAGGCGGAAGACGAGATGCAGGCCGCCGGCCTGCAGGAGCGGGTAGGCGACTGCCTGAGCCGCATCGGTACGCAGCGCGAACAGAACAACGCCACCTCCGCCGAGCTGGACCGCTTGCGTGCCGAGCTGCACAGCCGCCGCGGCCGCCACGCCTCGCTGGAGGCCTTGCAGCAGGCGGCGCTGGGCAAGCGCCAGGGCGCCGTCACCGCCTGGCTGGAACGGCAGGGTCTGGCCGGCGCCCAGCGCCTGGCCCAGGGCCTCACCGTGGACAGCGGCTGGGAGCGCGCGGTGGAGACCGTGCTCGGCGCCAGCCTCGAGGCGGTGTGCGTCGCTGGCATCGACCCGCTGGCCGAGGTGTTGCAGGGGCTGGAGCAGGGCTATCTGACCTTGTTCGACACCACCACCCAGGTCGCTGCCGGCAGCGGTACCCTGGCCGCCAAGGTACAGGCACCGTGGAGCCTCGCCAGCCTGCTCGGCGGTATCCACGCCGCCGAGAACCTGGCCGAGGCCCTGGCCTTGCGGCCGCGTCTGGCCGCCCACGAATCGGTGATTACCCGTGATGGCCTGTGGCTGGGCAGCAGCTGGCTGCGCGTGGCGCGCGAGGCCGACGAGCACGCCGGCGTGCTGCAGCGCGAGCAGGAGCTGCGCGAGCTGAATACCACGCTGGCGCAGCTGGACCAGCAGGTGGGCGAGGCCGAGCAGCGTCTGGTCGATGGCCGCGAGCAGTTGCGCCGGCTGGAAGAAGAGCGTGAGGCCTTGCAGCGGCAATTGAACGAGGCCAATCGCCGCTTCGCCGAGCAGAAGGCGCAGTTGTCCGGCAAGCAGGCGCGGCTGGAACAGATCCGCCAGCGTCACGAGCGCCTGCAGGGCGAGGCGCAGGAATTGCAGCGCCAGCAGCAGGAGGCCGACACCGAGATGGAGCAGGCGCGCAGCCGCCTGCACCAGGCGCTGGAGCTGATGGAAGAAAACGCCCTGCGCCGCGAGGACCTGTCGCGCGAGCGCGAGGAGCGCCGCAGCGCGCTGGAACAGGCGCGCGAACAGGCGCGCAGCGCGCGCGAGGCGGCGCACGGCATCGCCCTCAGACTGGAGGGCATGCGCACCGAGCGTGCCAGCACCGAACAGGCGCTGGAGCGCATGGAGGGGCAGCTCGCCATGCTGGCCGAGCGGCGTGAGGAGCTGCGCCTGGTGCTGGGCGAGGGCGACGCCCCGATCCAGGCCATGGCCGAGGAGCTGGCCGCCCATCTCAACCGCCGCATGGAGGTGGAGAAGCAGCTGGCCGAGGCGCGCAAGCGGGTGGAGAACATCGATCACGAACTGCGTCGGCTGGAACACGAGCGCCTTGCCACCGAGCGCCAGGTGCAGGAGGTGCGTTCCGCCCTGGAGCGCCTGCGCATGCACGGCCAGGAACTGAAGGTACGGCGCCAGACCCTGCACGAGGCGGTCACCGAGGCCGGCTTCGAGCTGGAAACGCTGCTGGGCGAGATGCCCGCGCAGGCCGACGAACGCAGCTGGGAACAGCAGGTGGAGGAACTGGGGCAGAAGATCCAGCGCCTCGGCCCCATCAACCTGGCCGCCATCGAGGAATACGAGCAGCAGTCCGAGCGCAAGAATTACCTCGATGCGCAGAACAAGGACCTGGCCGAGGCCCTGGAAACGCTGGAGAACGCCATCCGCAAGATCGACCGCGAGACGCGCACCCGCTTCAAGGAAACCTTCGACAAGGTCAACAAGGGCATTCAGGAAAAATTCCCGCGCCTGTTCGGTGGCGGCCATGCCTATCTGGAGCTCACCGGCGAAGACCTGCTCGACACCGGTGTCACCGTCATGGCGCGGCCGCCCGGCAAGCGCAACAGCACCATCCATCTGTTGTCCGGCGGCGAAAAGGCGTTGACCGCGGTGGCCATGGTGTTCGCCATCTTCGACCTCAATCCGTCACCGTTCTGCATGCTGGACGAGGTGGACGCACCGCTGGACGAGGCCAACGTCGGCCGCTTCTGCAGCATGGTGAAGGAGATGTCGGCGCGCGTGCAGTTCATCTTCATCACCCACAACAAGGCGACCATGGAGCTGGCCACCCACCTCACCGGCGTGACCATGCACGAGCCGGGCGTGTCGCGCATGGTGGCGGTGGATGTGGACGAGGCGGTCGAACTGGCGGCGGTGTAACCGTTATGGATGCCTTGCGTGTAAGTTTGCTGCTGATCGGCGTTGCGATCATCTTTGCCATCTACCTGTGGGACCGCTGGCGCCGGCGCCGTACCGAGCGTGACGGGATGTTCGATTTGCCCGTGACGCTGGATGAAGACGTCGGCATGGGCACGGATGAGGATTGGGACGTGATCCCGCTGCTGCGCCATGCGGTGCGCGGTGTGCCGGTGGACGACACCCATCTGCGTGAGTTTGCCGGCATCAGCGGCCGCGAGGCCAAGGCCGCCGTGGCGGCGGATGATGCACTGCAACCGCTTACGACCGCCGCCACAGATGACGATGCGCCGCAGCCGGCGGAGCAACTGCTGGTGCTGAGCGTCATCGCCCAGGAAGGCGATATGTTCACCGGACCGACCCTGTCCGACCTATTCGAGCAACTGGGGCTGCGCTACGGCGACATGCAGATATTCCACCGCATCGACAGCGCCAGCGGCGAGTCGGTGTTCAGCGTGGTGAGCATCATCGAGCCGGGCTATTTCGATCTGGAGACCCTGCACGAACTGCGTACCCCGGGTCTGGCCCTGTTCATGCGCCTGCCCGGTCCCGAGTCCGGCCGTGCTGCCTTTGAGGATATGTACGCAACGGCGCAGGCCATTGCGGCCGCGCAGGAAGGGCGCATTGGCGATCAGGCCCGCAACCTGCTGACCGATGCCGCCCTGGCGCAGATGCGCGCACAGGCGGCGCGTTTTCGCGCTGCCTGAACATGAACGCCATTCCCGCCGCCGTACAGCAGCGCGCCGCCGAGTTGCGCGCCGCCATCGAACATCACAACTACCTCTATTACGTGCTCGACGCGCCGGAGATCCCGGACGCCGAGTATGACCGTCTGTTCAGTGAGCTCCTGGAACTGGAGTATCGGTATCCCCATCTCGTTACAGCTGATTCGCCCACGCGCCGTGTCGGTGGAACGGCGTTGGAGCGTTTCGCCCCGGTGCGTCATGCGGTGCCAATGCTTTCCATCCGCACCGAGACCGACTCCGGCCCTGACGGCGCGCGCAGCTTCGATGCGCGCGTGCGCCGTGAGTTGGGACTGGGACCGGAGGCGCCGGGGGTGGAATACGCTGCGGAACTTAAGTTCGACGGCTTGGCCATCAATCTGCGCTATGAGCAGGGCGTGCTGGTGCAGGCGGCGACACGCGGTGATGGCGAGACCGGCGAGGACGTGACGCAAAATGTGCGCACCGTCGGCGCGGTGCCACTGCGCCTGCGCAGTATCGATGCGCCGGTGCTGGAGGTGCGCGGCGAGATCTATATGCGGCGCGATGCCTTTGACCGTCTCAACGAGCGCCAGCGCGCGGCGGGGGAGAAGACCTTTGTCAACCCGCGCAACGCCGCCGCCGGCTCCATTCGCCAGCTTGATCCGGCCATCGCGGCGCGCCGTCCGCTCAGTTTCTTCGCCTACGGCCTCGGTGCCGTGGATGGCTGGACGGTACCACCAACGCACAGCGCTCTGCTCGACGCCTTGCAGTCCGCAGGACTGCCGGTGTGCACCGAGCGCGCGGTGGTGCAGGGCGCCGACGGCCTGGTGGCGTTTCATCAGCGCATCGCCGCGCAGCGTGATGCGCTGCCCTTCGACATCGACGGCGTGGTGTACAAGGTCAACAGCCTGGCCTTGCAGCAGCGCCTCGGCTTCGTCACGCGTGAGCCCAAATGGGCGGTGGCGCACAAATACCCGGCGCAGGAGCAGCTCACCGTGGTGCGTGCTATCGACATCCAGGTGGGGCGCACCGGCAAACTGACTCCAGTAGCCAAACTGGAACCGGTGTTCGTCGGCGGCGTCACCGTTACCAATGCCACCCTGCACAACGAGGACGAGGTGCGACGCAAGGATGTGCGCATCGGCGATACGGTGATCGTGCGCCGCGCCGGTGATGTGATCCCCGAGGTGGTGGGCGTGGTGCTGGAGCGGCGCCCGGCCGATGCCGGTGCGCCGTTCGATCTGCACGCGCAACTCAACGGCCAGTGTCCGGTATGCGGCAGCGCCATCGCCCGCGAAGAGGACGCCGCCGACTGGCATTGCACCGGTGGCCTGTACTGTCCGGCGCAGCGCAAGAACGCCATCCTGCATTTTGCCGGCCGTCGCGCCATGGACATCGAAGGGCTGGGCGAGAGGCTGGTGGACCAGCTGGTCGACGGTGGCCTGGTGCATGACGTGGCTGATCTGTACGGCTTGCGTACAGGTCAACTTGAAGTCTTGGAGCGCATGGGCGAAAAGTCTGCTTGCAATTTGATCGCAGCCATAAGCAGGAGCCGCGACACCACCCTGGCACGTTTCCTGTTCGCCCTCGGTATCCCCGATGTGGGCGAGGCTACCGCGGCCGCGCTGGCCGCGTACTTCGGCACGCTGGAGGCCTTGCAACAGGCGGCGATGGAGTATGCCGCCGCACTGACGGTCGCCGGTGATGACACAGCGGCTGCACGGGCGCGCCGGCTCAAGGAACAGGCGCTGCAACAGGTGACTGATGTGGGACCCGAGGTGGCCGCGCGCGTTGCGGCCTTCTTTACCGAGCCGCACAACCTGACGGTGATCCAGCGCCTGCGTGCAGCCGGCGTGAAGTGGCCGGAGACGGTGATGGAACGCGGTGCACAGCCGCTGGCTGGCCAGACCTTCGTGCTCACCGGCACGTTGCAGTCGATGTCGCGCGACCAGGCCAAGGAGCGCCTGCTGGCGCTGGGGGCCAAGGTGGCGGGCAGCGTGTCGAAAAAGACCGATTACGTCGTTGCCGGCGCCGAGGCCGGTTCCAAGCTGACCAAGGCGCAGGAACTGGGCGTGCCGGTGCTGGATGAAGCGACGTTGGTGGAAATGCTGAGGACTGGGGACTGAGGCTGTCTCTACTCAGTCCCCAGTCCCATATTTCAAACCCTGAATCGTCCCACCAGCGCCCCCAGCTCGTCGGCCAGTCGGCGGATGTCGCCGGAGGCCGCGGCGGTCTGGTGGGACCCCTCGGCGGACATTTCCGCAATGCGGCTGATGTTGCTGATGTTCTTGTTCAGTTCCTCCGCTACCGCGCTTTGCTCTTCCACCGCGGAGGCGATCTGCGTGTTCATGTCGGAGATGACGCCGACGGCCGCGGCGATGGCGTCCAGTGATTCGCCGGCGCTGCGTGCCTGATTGACCGTCTCCTGCGCCCGGCTGCGGCCCTTTTCCATGGTGCGGGCGGCGGCGACGGCGGCCTCCTGCAGCTGCCCGATCATCGATTCAATTTCCTGGGTCGACTTCTGCGTGCGTTGCGCCAGCACGCGCACCTCGTCGGCGACCACCGCAAAGCCGCGCCCCTGTTCGCCGGCACGCGCGGCCTCGATGGCGGCGTTGAGCGCCAGCAGGTTGGTCTGTTCGGCCACACCACGGATCACATCGAGCACGGCGCCGATGTTGCGGCTGTCGGCCTCCAGTTGCTGCATGGCGCTCGCCGCCTGTTCCACTTCGCCGGCCAGGGTATTGATGGCACGGATGGTCTGGCCGACTTCCTGCTGGCCATGTACGGCCTGCCTGTCGGCGGTAGCAGCGGATTCGGCCGCAGCGCTGGCGCTGCGCGCCACCTCCTGCACGGTGGCGGCCATTTCATTGATGGCGGTGGCCACCTGATCGGTTTCCGACTGTTGTTCCTTGATGCCGTGATCGGTTTCGGTGGTGATGGCGTTCATGCGATCGGTGGCGTTATGCAATTGCCCGGTGGCGCTGGCCACCTGCTGCACCAGCTGCTGGATCTTGGCAGTGAAGCGGTTGAAGGCGTCGGCCAGGCGCGCCAGTTCGTCCTTGCCGCTGGCATCCAGGCGCTGGGTCAAATCGCCCTCACCTTCGGCGATGTTCTGCAAGGTCGCAACGGTAACGCAGAGCGGGCGGGTGATGGTGCGCGCCACCAGCCATGCCAGCAATACGCCCAAGGCCAGGGCCATGGCGCCGATCAGCAGGGTGGTGTTGCGCGCGTCGTTGATGGCCGCCACGAATATGCTGCGATCGGCCGCCAGTTCCACTACCCCGATGGGCTTGCCGGAGTAGTCCAGCACCGTGTTGGCATAGATGGCCAGCGGCTTGCCACCCAGCTCCAGATGGCGCAGTTGCACCTTGCCGTCGAAGGCCTGGCGCAATGCGCCGTCCTCGAACAGGTTGACGTTGTCGCCCAGCGTGCTGGCGAAGGTCTGGAACGCGCCGTCCGGCTGGCGGATGCGGAAGATGATGTCGACGTTGTATGTCGCCTTGAACTGATCGAAGAACGGCTGGCCGAAGGACATGCCGGTCTCCACCGAGCCGATGTGCCTGCCCTGGTGCAGCACCGGGACCACGCCGCGGATGCCGAGGCCGGCGACACCGCTCTCCAGGCCGGCCACCGGTTTGCGCTCGGCGTTGGTCTGCACCACGGTGTGGCGGAAGGAGGACAAATCATCGCCGAACTTGTTCGGCATATGCACGCGGAAGAAGGTGGTGGCCGGCGGGGTGTGGTACTGCATCTGCACCACGGCGTAGTTCTTCTTCATTTCCGCAAAGGCCGGCAGCAGCATTTCACCCAGGCGTTCGCGCTGGCCGTTGGCCATCGCCTGCTGGAAGTCGGGCACCTGGGCCAGCAGAACGGCCAGCGTTTCCGCCAGCCGGCCCTCGGCCGCGATCTGGTTCATCATGGTCTGATAATGACGATTGAGGGAGCGGCGCTCGTTGTCGCTGATCAGGTCGTTGATCTTGCCGAGGACGACCGGGATGATGACGGCGAGGGCCAGAACCAGAACCAGCGTGGAGCCCAGTTGAATACGCGTACCGATGCGCAGGTTGTTCAGCATTGTTGTTTTCTCCATGACTGTACGCTGAGGCGGTCCCGCAACCACATCGCAGACGAGACCCTTGGGTTAGTGTAAGCCACTCACTGGAAAATGTGAGCAGGGTCACACCGATGTGCCGTGGAAAAAGCTGTCGGCTGGGGCGGCCGGGGATGAGAGGGGCGCCGGGAAGGCGGGGGAGGGGGAAAGGCGCCAGGCGACAGCAGCAGGCTGCTGTCGCCTGGCAGTCGTCGGTTACTTGGCCTTGATGTCGATCTTGGCGCCGCTGCGCAGTTTCTCCAGGTAGACAGCGATGTGACGCTGCTGCAGGAAGTTCTGCAGCTGCGGCTTCACCGTCTCGTAGTCCGGTGCCTTGCCCTGACGGGTATCATCCAGGGCGATGACGTGCCAGCCGAACTGGGTCTCTACCGGGGTCTTGCTGTAGCTGCCCTTTTTCATGCCGGCTACGGCCTTGGCAAAGGGCTCCACCATCTGCCCGGCCGGGAACCAGCCCAGGTCACCGCCATCCTGGGCCGATGAGTCGAGGGATTTTTCGTTGGCCAGGGTGGAGAAATCGGCACCGCGATCCAGCGCCGTGATCAGGGCCTTGGCCTCATCTGCAGTCTTCACCAGGATATGGCGGGCCTTGTACTCCTGCTGCTGCATCTTGGGCAGCTGGGCCTGATACTCCTTCTTCATCTCGTCTTCGGTGACGGGACTGGACTGCATGGCCTCGCGCACGGCGGCATTGAGCAGGATCTTCACCCGCACCTGTTCCAGCTCGGCCATGACGTCGGCACGCTTGTCCAGCTTCTGCTTCAGCGCATCCTGATATACCAGCTCGCGCGACACCAGCTCATCGATGATCAGGTCGCGGCGCTGGGCCTGCTCTTCCGACAGCTTGAAGTCGCGGACATAACCGTCGACGTCCTTTTGCTGGATGCTGCGACCGTTGACCGTCGCCACGACGTCGGTGGGGGCGGCGTGAATGGGGGTGGCCATGGCGAGGCACAGCGCCGAGGCAGTCAGAATCTTCCATTGCAGTTTCATGGGGTTTCCTTTGGTCAGGTTTCATCAGGGGTGCGCGCCTCGATGCTGAGGGCATGCACTTCGTTTTGCTGCATCAGTTCGGCCAGGGCGGCGTAGACCATGCGGTGACGCTGCAGCGTGCCCTGGCCGCGAAACGCCTCGGCGACGATGCTGACGCGGAAATGGCCGCCGCCGCCGGCACTGGCATGACCGGCATGCTTGCGGCTGTCGTCGATGATCTCCAGCGCCTGCGGCGCCAGACTGGCGGTAAGGCGTTCGCGGATGGCATCCACACGGTTCATGGCAATACCTTTTTGAAGGGTTTCACATCGACCCTGGCATACACGCCGGCGGTCACATAGGGGTCGGCCTGGGCCCAGTCCTGTGCCGCCTGCAAGGAGGCAAATTCGGCGACCACCAGGCTGCCGCTGAAGCCGGCCGGGCCGGGATCCTCATTGTCGATGGCCGGGTGCGGGCCGGCCAGCAGCAGGCGTCCCTCGGCCTTGAGCTGCTCCAGGCGCTTGAGGTGGTCGGGCCGTGCCTTGAGGCGGCGCGACAGGCTGTCGGCGGCGTCGGTGCCGAGGATGGCGTAGTACATTAGTCGCTCCCCTGGCCGTCGGGTTCCGTCTTGACGTGACGCGCCAGGTAGAAGGCCTGCGCCACTATGAAGGCCAGGGTGAGGCCCATCATGCCGAACAGCTTGAAGTTGACCCAGGTGTCGGTATCGAAGTGGTACACCACGTACAGGTTGGCGCCGCCGAGCAGGAGGAAGAAGGTGGCCCAGCCCAGGTTGAGGCGCTGCCAGATGGCCGCGGGCAGGGCGATGGCGCTGCCCATCATGCGCTCCACCAGGGTCTTGCGGCCGATGAACTGGCTGCCGAGGAAGGCGGCGCCGAACAGCCAGTTGACCACCGTGGGTTTCCACTTGATGAAGTCTTCGTTGTGCAGCCACAGGGTGGCGCCGCCGAGCACGGCGATGAGGCCGAGGGTGACCAGGTGCATGGTCTCGAAACGGCGGTGGCGCCACCAGAACCAGCCCACCTGGATGAAGGAGGCGGCGATGGCCACGGCCGTCGCCGCATAGATGCCGTACAGTTTGTAGGCCAGGAAAAACAGCAGGACGGGGAACAGATCGAACAGCAGTTTCATGAAGGTTTAGACGCGCTTGCCCAGTATCTGACTATTGCGCGCCACTTTAGCACAACCCTTGCCGCAGAAGCATGAACAACATCCCGCCAGGCCCTTGGGGTAGAATGGCGCCCCTATGTCCTGCTACGACCTTCACAGCCACAGCTGGGTTTCTGACGGCACCCTGAGCCCGACGGCGCTGGTGCAGCGCGCCGCGGCCGGCGGCGTGGATGTGCTGGGACTGACCGACCACGACGACACCGCCGGCTGTGCCGAGGCGCAGGTGGCGGCGGAAGCCTGTGGGATCCGCGTGCTGCCGGGGGTGGAGGTGTCGGTGACCTGGCAGGGGATGACCGTGCACATCGTCGGGCTCGCTATAGATCCGGAGGCACCGGCCTTGCAGGCCGGGCTGGCGCGGCTGCGCGAGTTCCGCGGCTGGCGCGCCGAGGAGATGGGGCGCCGCCTGGCCGAGCGGGGCATCGACGGCGCCTATGAGGGTGCGGCGGCGCTGAGCCGCGGCCGCATCATCAGCCGTACCCATTTCGCCCACTATCTGGTCGGCCGCGGCTGCGGCAAGGATGTGCGCGACATCTTCAAGCACTACCTCAAGCGCAACAAGCCGGGCTACGTGCCGGGCCAGTGGGCGGCGCTGGAGGAGGCGGTCGGCTGGATCCGTGCCGCCGGCGGCATCGCGGTGCTGGCCCACCCGGCGCGCTACGAACTCACCAACAGCAAGCTGCGCCGCCTGCTGGGGGCGTTCATGGAGTGCGGCGGCGAGGCCATGGAGGTGATCTCCGGCAGCCATACCCCGGACGATATCCTGGCCATGGCGCGCCATGCCCGCGCCCTGGGCCTGCTGGCCTCCGCCGGGTCTGATTTCCACGGCCCGGAAAATCCCTGGGTGGAGCTGGGACGTCTGGCGCCGCTGCCCGAAGGCCTCACCCCGGTGTGGCAGCGTTGGGAAGCGGCGCGCGGCGCCGCCTAGACTGAAGTGTCTTAACCTGTGTCATTGCTGCCATGAGCCAATTCTTTCAAATCCATGCCGAAACCCCGCAGCCGCGCCTGATCCGTCAGGCGGTGGACCTGCTGCGCGGCGGTGCGGTGATCGTCTATCCCACCGACTCCGGCTATGCCCTCGGCTGCCTCAGCGGCGACAAGGACGCCATCGAGCGCATCCGCCAGATCCGCCGTCTGGACGACCGCCACAATTTCACCCTGGTATGCCGCGACCTGTCGGAGATTGCCACCTACGCCAAGGTCGACAACAGCACCTACCGTCTGCTCAAGCTGCTGACGCCGGGGGCCTATACCTTCATCCTCGACGCCACCCGCGAGGTGCCGCGCCGCCTGCAGCACCCCAAGCGCAAGACCATCGGCATCCGCGTGCCGGACAACGCCATCGCCCAGGCCCTGCTGACCGAACTGGGCGAGCCGCTGATGAGCACCACCCTGATCCTGCCCGGCGATGAGCTGCCGCTCACCGACCCCTACGAGTTCCGCGGCCAGCTGGAACGGCAGGTAGACCTGATCATCGACGGCGGCTACGGCGACCTGGAGCCGACCACGGTCATCGACCTGGTGGACGGCGTACCGGTCGTCGTGCGCCAGGGCAAGGGCGACGCCAGCCGCATCGAAGGCTAAGGTATACTGCCCCGATGGAAGAACTGAATCTGTTGCAGCGGGTGGTGGTTTGGGCACTGCCGGTGCTGTTCGCCATTACCGTGCATGAAACGGCCCATGGCTGGATGGCGCTGCGCCTCGGCGACCCCACGGCCATGATGCTGGGGCGGCTCAGCCTCAATCCCGTCAAGCACATCGACCCGCTGGGCACCGTGCTGGTGCCGGGACTGCTGCTGATGATCGGCGGTTTCCTGTTCGGCTGGGCCAAGCCGGTGCCCATCACCTGGGAAAACCTGCGCCACCCCAAGCGCGACATGGCCCTGGTGGCGGTGGCCGGGCCGCTGTCCAATCTGGTGATGGCCCTGTTCTGGGCCCTGGTGATCCGCCTCGGGCTGGAACTGGGGGCGGACAGCGGCGCCGCGCTGTATCTGGTGTATACCGGGGTCGCGGGCATCTTCATCAACACCATCCTGATGGTGCTCAACCTGCTGCCGCTGCCGCCGCTGGACGGCGGCCGGGTGCTGGTGGGGCTGTTGCCGGGGCCGCTGTCCTGGCGCGTGTCGCGTATCGAGCCCTACGGCTTCCCGATCCTGCTGCTGCTGCTGTTCACCGGCCTGCTGGGCAAGATCCTGTGGCCGGCCATCGAGCTGGTGCTGTGGCTGATGTCCGGGGTCTCTGGCCTGTCCGGTGAGCTTTATATAGGCTTGCTTTCCGTTTTGATGAATCTCTAGGAGCTTCAGTTGAATTCCGTCGTCTCTTCCCACCAGCGCGTCCTGTCCGGCATGCGCCCCACCGGCCGGCTCCATCTGGGCCATTACCACGGGGTGCTGAAGAACTGGATCAAGTTGCAGCACGAGTACGACTGCTTCTTTTTCGTCGCCGATTGGCATGCCCTGACCACCTCCTACGACAATACCTCCGGCATCAATGCCTCGGTGTGGGAGATGGCGGTGGACTGGCTCGCCACCGGCGTCAATCCGGGCTCGGCCAAGATATTCATCCAGTCGCGCGTGCCGGAGCACGCCGAGCTGCACCTGCTGCTGTCGATGATCACCCCGCTGGGCTGGCTGGAGCGCGTGCCGACCTACAAGGATCAGCAGGAAAAGCTCAAGGAAAAGGACCTCGCCACCTACGGCTTCCTCGGCTATCCGCTGCTGCAGAGCGCCGATATCCTCATCTACCGCGCCGGCCTGGTGCCGGTGGGCGAGGACCAGGTGGCCCATGTGGAGATCACCCGCGAGGTGGCGCGCCGCTTCAACCACATCTATGGCCGCGAGCCGGACTTCGAGGCCAAGGCCGAGGCGGCGGTGAAGAAGATGGGCAAGAAGAACGCCAAGCTCTATCACGACCTGCGCAAGCGCTATACCGAGCAGGGTGACCACGAGGCCCTGGCCACCGGCCGCGCCCTGCTGGAAGCGCAGCAGAACATCACCCTGGCCGACCGCGAGCGCCTGTTCGGCTATCTGGACGGCGCCGGCCGCACCATCCTGCCGGAGCCGCAGGCGCTGCTGACGCCGGCCTCGAAGATGCCGGGCCTGGACGGGCAGAAGATGTCCAAGTCCTACAACAACACCATCGCCCTGCGCGATGATCCCAAGGCGGTGGAGCAGAAGCTGCGCACCATGCCCACCGATCCGGCGCGCGTGCGCCGTACCGACCCCGGCGACCCCAACAAGTGCCCGGTGTGGCAGTTGCACCAGGTGTATTCCGACGACGCGGTGAAGAGCTGGGTGATGGAGGGATGCACCAGCGCAGGCATCGGTTGTCTCGATTGCAAGCAGCCGGTGGTGGATGCCGTACTGAACGAACTGCGCCCGATCCAGGAGCGCATCGTCGAGTTCGGCAACGACCCGGAACGGGTACGTACCATTCTGGCCGAAGGCAGCGAGGCGGCGCGCAGCGTCGCCCGCGCCACCCTGGACGAGGTGCGTCAGGCCATGGGGCTCAGTTATCGCTAGTCAGGCAGGGTGGATACGCATAGGGCATCCACCTTACTTAGATCAGATACAAGGGCAAAGAGACAAGATACAAGGGAGTGAGTGCGCTGCGCGCAGGGTAGTTTTGATTCAAAACAACATGAGCGCAGCGAGTTCCTTCCCTTGAATCTTTCCTCTTGTATCTATTCTCTCTGTTTTGGGTGCCCCCTGTGGCATAAGGTAGAACGGACGTGAGCGAAACACCGACACTGGAAGCGGCCAAGCCGGAGAGCCCGCAGCAGGCAGAGATGCCATTTGCCATCGTGCTGGGCTCGCCGTACACCGAGCTGCCCAAGGACCTCTACATC
>JANJXC010000030.1 GCA_024709225.1 Gammaproteobacteria bacterium
GCCGGCCGCCGGTAATCGAGCGCCGCCGTGGTGTTGTAGGGAATCAGGTTCATCAGCGCGTACTTGCCGCTGAGCAGGCGGACGATGCCATCCATTTCCGCTTCGCTGTCGTTGATGCCGTCGATCAACGTCCATTGGTACTGGATCGGGTAACCGGTCGTCCGGGCGTAGGTTTCGGCGAGTTCGACCAGTTCTGCCGGCGGGATGGGTGCGGCCTTGGGCAGCAGTTCGGCGCGCAGTTCCGGACGGGTGGTGTGCAGTGAAATGGCCAGGGCCGGACGCACCCGCTGCTGCGGCAGGCGTTCGAAAACACGGTAGTCGCCGACCGTCGAAAAGACCAGGTTCTTGTGGCCGATGCCGCCATAGGTGCCCAACGTATCGATGGCTTCCAGCACATTGTCCATGTTGTGCGACGGCTCGCCCATGCCCATGAAAACGACGCGGCTGACCGTGCGCCGCTGCCGGGCGAGCACCACCTGGGCGACCATCTCGCCGCTATCGACCTGGCGCAGCAGGCCGTCGCGCCCTGTCATGCAGAAGGTGCAGCCGACCGCACAGCCAACCTGGGTCGAGATGCAGAGGCCGTCGCGCGGCAGCAGCACGCTCTCCACCGTCTGCCCATCGGCCAGCGCGACCAGCAGGCGCGAGGAACCGTCGGCGGCGGGGTGCTCCGAGCGCACGCGCGCCAGCTGATCCAGCGCGGTATTGATGGCGGGCAGGGCGGTGCGTAGCGCCAGCGGGAGAAAATCCTCGGCCGCGCGGCGTCGGGTATCGATGGCCATGGCCTGCAGCCAGGCGCGCAGGAAGCGCTCCTCGTGGCAGGCCTTGGCGCCGTGCGCGCGCAGAGTGTGGCGGAGGTCGTCGATACGCATGGGGAGCGCATGATAGCCGGAAACCGCTGCCCGCTCCTCACCCACAGTGGGGCGGGAGTTTCTCCTCGCCCATGACCATGGAAGAGGCCGTATAGTTAAGCCATGGCAGACGACACCCCCATCCTGCTGTTCGGCGCCTTCGACCGCCACAACTTCGGCGACCTGCTGTTCCCCCACATCGCCGCCGCCCTGCTGCCGGGGCGCCGGTTGTTTCACGCCGGCCTTGCCGCGCGCGATCTGCGCCCCTACGGCGGCCACCAGACCCGCGCCATCGCGCCACTGGCGCTGGAGCTGCGCGGCCGGCCGCTGCACATCCTGCACGTCGGCGGCGAACTGCTCGCCTGTGATGCCTGGCAGGCGGCGGTGATGCTGCAGACGCCGGAGCAGGCGCAGGCCGCCATCGCACGTTACGGCGCGCAGCCGGAGACACGCCGTGCCTGGGCGCGGCAGGTGCTGGGGTTGAGTGACCAGGCGCCTTACTGCGCTTCACGCGCATGGTTTCCGCAGGTGCGGACCATACGCTACTGCGCCGTCGGCGGTGTGGACCTGCTGCAGCGCGACAACGCGCTGCGGGAGGAGGTGATGACGAAGCTGCGTCGCGCCGAGGATGTAAGCGTGCGTGACGCCACTACCCAGGGGCATCTCGCCGCTGCCGGTATCGCAGCGGCCCTTTGGCCCGACCCGGCGGTGATGGTGCGGGAGCTGTTCGACGCTGAAATCCAGCGTCATGCCCGCCATGGCGAACCGGCGCAGGTGCGTGCCGCCCTGCCGCAGGGGTATCTCGCCGTGCAGTTGGGCACCGAGTTCGGTGACGATGCGACGTTGAGCGCGATCGCTGCGCAACTTGATGCAATCGCCCATGCCTCGGGCCTCGCCATCGTCATGTTTCGCGCCGGTGCCGCGCCCTGGCACGATGACCTCGCCTGTTACCGCCGTCTCGCCGCGCGCCTGCACGCGCCGGCGATCTGGGTGTTCAGTTCGCTGCAGCTGTGGGATATCTGCGCCCTTATCGCGCACAGCCGCGGCTATTGCGGCAGCAGTCTGCACGGCCGTATCGTCGCGATGGCGTACGGCCTGCCGCGCCTCAACGTGCAGTCGTCGTGGGGGACAACACCGCCTTCCAAACAGCAGGCCTATTGCCGGTGCTGGGAGCTGCCCGGCCTGCCCACGCAGGTGGCGGTGGAAGAGGCCGCCGCTGCCTGGTCTGCCGCATCTGCCGTGCCACAGGCGGTACTGCGCCAACACGCGGCAGCATTGGCACACGAATACCGTGGTTGTTGCGCAACGCTTGTGGCCGGTCTGGCGTGACACACCATCGCAGCAGGCGAGCGCCACTTTAATCTCCGTTTAAGTTTCACTCGTCATACTTCCCGCCACAGAAAATGGTTGTGGGAAATATGTCATGCAATTAACCCCTGTCGTGTTGTCCCTGTGCCTGATCGTGACCGCCACCGCGGGTCATGCGGCCGTGGATGGAGCCCCCGGCGCGCCGCTGGTGGCCGTCAGCGCCGAACTGAGCCTGAAGGATGTGTACGTGGCCGCACTGGGCGGCGACCCGCGCCGCGGCCTCGCCGAGGCCTCCCGCCAGGAGGCCGCGGCGCTGGCGGCGCGCGCCGACAGCCTGCTGGCCGGTGCGCCGGCGCTGACCGTGCGGCACCAGACCGATCAGGCCGGCACCGACCGTGGCCTGCGCGAGTGGGAGGCGAATGTGGAGTTGCCGCTGTGGCGCTGGGGCCAGCGCACGGCGAGCCGGAGTCAGGCCGTGAGTGCGGGCGAGCTGGCCGGCGCCCAGGGACAGGCGCTGCAGCTGGATGTGGCCGGCCGCGTGCGCGATGCCCTGTGGTCGCTGGCGCTGGCCGAAGAACAGCGTCATCTGGCCGAGCAGGCCTGGCACACCGCGCAGGCCCTGGAGCAGGACGTGCAGCGCCGGGTCGAGGCCGGGGATCTGGCCGAGGCCGATCTGCTGCTGGCGCGCGATGACACCCTGGCCAGGCAGGACGAGTATCTGCTCGCCGTGAGCGAGGTACGCACGGCGGAGAAGCATTATCTGCTGCTGTCCGGCCTGCCGCGGCGGCCGGCCGAATTCAGCGAGGCGCAGAGCGCCCGCCGCCGCATCGAGGCGGATCACCCGCTGCTGCTGGAGGCGCAGCGCCGCGTCGAGCAGGCGCAGGCGGAACTGCAGCGGGCGCGCGCGGCGGGCAGTGACACTCCCATGCTCATCGTCGGTACCCGGCGTGATCAGGAGCCGGTGACGGAGACCACCCACGACAGCATCGGCGTGTCCCTGCGCCTGCCCTTCGGCGGCGGCAGTCACGCCGGACCGGCCATTGCGGCGGCCAACAATCAGTTGGTGCAGGCACAAAGCGAACAGCTGGCGCTGCAACGCGAACTCGAACTTGCGCTGCACGATGCGCAGCAGGCCTTGCTGACGCTGCGCAGCGAGCTGGCGCTGGCACAGCAGCAACATCAGATGGCGCAGGAAAACCTGCGCATGGCGCGCCTGGCATTTGACCTCGGCGAAATCGACCTGGTGCAGCGCCTGCGCGTCCAGACCCGCGCCTACACCGCCGAACGAACCCTCAATGTGCGCAGGCTGCAATTGCAGCAGGCGACCGCCCGCTACAACCAAGTTGTTGGAGAAACGCCATGAAGTCGCTGTTGCCCGCTTTCGTCCTGGCCGGAATGCTGTCGTTGCCGGTCCATGCCGCCGACCTGCCTGCCGAGGACGTGGTCATGACACCGGCCCAGCAGCAGACCCTGGGGATTACCACGCTGGAACCCGAGGCGGTGAGCACGGTGGCCGGTCAGGAACTGCCGGCGCTGGTGACGGTGGCGCCGGACCAGGTGCACCTGATTGCGGCACCGCAGGCCGGCCTGCTGGAGTACATGCCCAGTGCCGTGGGTGACGAGGTCATGGAGGGCCAGGTGATTGCCCGCCTCAAGAGCCCCGAGCTGGTGAGCCTGCAGCGTGACTTTCTGCAAACGCTGAGTCAGCAGCGTCTGGCCCAGACCGCCATGACGCGCGATGAGATGCTGTTCAAGGAAGGCGTCATTGCACGCCGTCGCTATCTGGAAACCCAGAGCGCATACGAGGAAATGAATGCGGCGCTGGAGGAACGGCGTCAAACCCTGTTGCTGGCGGGGATGGCGGCGCGGGATATCGCCGAGCTGCAACAGCAGCGCCGCCTCACGACCACGCTGCAGGTGCGCGCGCCGATTACCGGTGTGGTCATCGAACGCCTTGCCGAGCCGGGCCAGCGCCTTACCATGAGCGATCCCATCTACCGCCTCGCCAATCTCGACCCGCTGTGGCTGGAGATCCGCGTGCCGCTGGAGCAGTTGCCCAGCCTGGCAGCCGGTGCCGAGGTCAAGGTGGCGGGGCTTGGTGCGGCGGGCCGCCTGTTGAGCGTGGGCCGCGACGTCGATGCCGCAAGCCAGACGGTGCGGGTGCGCGCCGAACTGACCAGTGGATCCGGCGCCCTGCGGCCCGGCCAGTATGTGCAGGCCTCCATTGCCGGTGTGGCCGGCACGGATCGCTATCAGCTTCCCGCCGCGGCCGTGGTGCGCAGCGGCCAGCACAGCATCGTGTTCGTGCAGACGGCGACCGGTTTCTCGCCGCGTATCGTCGAGGTGCTGGGCACGCAGAACGGCAAGACCGTATTCGTCGCCCGGTTCGCGCCGCAGGAGCGCGTCGCAGTTACCGGCCTGGCGGCCGTGAAAGGCGCCGCCATGGGCCTCGGCGGGGGTGAGTGATGCTGGCGCGCCTGATTCAGTTTGCCCTGACCCAGCGCCTGCTGGCGCTGTTGGCCGTGCTGGTGTTGGTGGGTGCGGGAACGCTGGCATTCCAGAACATCCCCATCGATGCCTTTCCGGACATCTCCTCGACGCAGGTGAAGATCATCATCAAGGCGCCGGGCATGACGCCGGAGGAAGTGGAGCAGCGCATCACCGCTCCCATCGAGGTGGAGATGCTGGGCATCCCGCATCAGGTGATGCTGCGCTCCGTGGCCAAGTACGCACTGACCGACATCACCGTCGATTTCGAGGACGGCACCGACATCTATTGGGCGCGGCAGCAGGTGGCCGAACGGCTGAACGCCATCTGGGCCGATCTGCCTGCGGACATCAGCGGCGGCATGGCGCCGATGACCACGCCGCTGGGCGAAATGTTCATGTTCACCATCGAGGGCGACACGCTGGATGCGATGGACAAGCGCAGCCTGCTCGACTGGACCATCCGGCCCGCGTTGCGCACCGTGCCGGGCGTGGCGGATGTCAACGCCCTCGGCGGACTGGCCCGTGCCTATGAAGTGGTGCCCGATGCAGCACGCATGAACGCACGCGGCATTGGCATGACCGAACTGATGGTGGCGCTGGAAGAAAACAACCGCAACGATGGCGCCGGCCGCCTCAGCGAGGGCGACGAGGCCCTGCTGGTGCGCGCCGAGGGACGCATCCGTTCCGTGGAGGATGTGCGCGCCATCGTGGTCAAGATTGCCGCGGGCGTGCCGGTGCGGGTCGGCGAGGTCGCCACCGTGCGTATCGGCGCCATCACGCGCTATGGTGCGGTGACGCGCAATGGCGTAGGCGAGGCGGTCCAGGGCCTGGTGCTCGGCCTGCGTGGCGCCAACGCACGCGCCGTGGTGGAAGGGGTGCAGGCCAAGCTGGATGAGCTGGCGCCGACGCTGCCGCAGGGCATCTCCATCAACGTGTTCTACAACCGCGGCGACCTGGTGGACAAGGCGGTGAACACGGTGAGCAAGGCGCTCGCCGAGGCCATCGTCCTGGTGCTGGTCCTGCTGGTACTGTTCCTCGGCAATCTGCGTGCCGCGCTGACCGTGGCGCTGGTGCTGCCGCTGGCGGCGCTGGCCACCTTTATCCTGATGCGCCAGTTCGGCATGTCCGCCAACCTGATGAGCCTGGGCGGTCTGGCCATCGCCATCGGCATGCTGGTGGACGCGGCGGTGGTGGTGGTGGAGAACATCGTCACCCATCTCGCGCACGGCGAGCAGCAGCAGCGCCTGCCGCGCATGCACCTGATCTATCGCGCGGTACGCGAGGTCAGCGTCCCGGTCACCTCGGGCATCCTGATCATCATCATCGTGTTCCTGCCGCTGCTGACCCTGCAGGGTCTGGAGGGCAAGCTGTTCATCCCGGTCGCCCTCACCATCGTCTTCGCCCTGGCCGGATCGCTGCTGCTGTCGTTGACGGCGATCCCGGTGCTGGCCTCGTTCCTGCTGAAGAAGGTCAGCCATGAAGACCCCTGGGTGGTGCGCCAGGTGATCCGCTACTACATGCCGCTGCTGCGCTGGTGTCTGGCCAAGCCGCAGCCGATCATCATCGGCGCCCTGGTGCTGCTGCTGGTGACCGGCGTCGTCTACACCCGTATCGGCAAGACCTTCATGCCCACCATGGATGAGGGCAGCCTGCTGGTGCAGCTGGAAAAGCTGCCGTCCATCAATCTGGAGCAGTCGGTGGCGCTGGACCTGCGCGTGCAGCGCGCGCTGCTGGAGAAGGTTCCGGAGATCACCGGCGTGATCGCCCGCGTCGGCTCGGACGAGTTGGGTCTCGACCCGATGGGGCTGAACGACACCGACAGCTTTCTGGTGCTGAAGCCGCAGGACGAGTGGCGCATGGAAACCAAGGAAGAGCTGATCGATGCCATCCGCCAGGTGATGAACGACATACCGGGCCTGAACTATGGCTTTACCCAGCCCATCGAGATGCGTATCTCCGAGATGCTGACCGGCGTGCGCGGCGATGTCGCCGTGAAGATCTTCGGCACCGATGTCACGGAGCTGGACGCCCAGGCGCAGCGGATCACTGCCCTGCTCAACGGCATCCCCGGCGCGGAGGATGTGCGCACGGCGGAAAATTCCGGCGTGCAGTATCTGCAGGTCGTCATCGACCGGCTGGCCGCAGGACGCCTCGGCCTGTCGATCAATGAACTGGAAAACATGCTGCGGGCACAGGTCGAGGGCATCGCGATCGGCACCGTGCATGAGGGCGCGCGGCGTACGCCATTGCTCCTGCGCGGCAGCGAGGAACTGCGCGCCGCGCCGGAGCGTTTTGCCGCCATGCAGGTGACCCTGCCCGACGGGCGCAACATCCCGCTGTCCACCGTCGCCACCCTGCAGCGGGTGGAGGGGCCGGTGAAGGTGGCGCGCGAAAAGGCGGCGCGCTATACGGTGGTGGTGGCCAATGTGCGCGGCCGTGACCTGGTGGGATTCGTCGACGAGGCCAAGGCCAGGGTCGCCGAGCAGGTCAAGCTGCCGACGGGCTACTACGTCGAGTGGGGCGGCCAGTTCGAGAACCAGCAGCGTGCCGCGCGCCGTCTGTCCATCGTGGTGCCGGTGGCCATCGGCCTGATCTTCCTGCTGCTGTTCTCCACCTTCGGTACCGTGCGTCAGGCGGCGCTGGTGTTGACCAATATCCCGTTTGCGATGATCGGCGGCGTGTTCTCGCTCTGGCTGGCCGGCGAATATCTGTCGGTGCCGGCATCGGTGGGGTTCATTGCGCTGCTGGGCATCGCCGTGCTGAACGGCGTGGTGATGGTGACCTATTTTAACCAGCTGCGTGCCCATGGCATGGCGCTGGCCGACGTGGTGATCGAAGGGGCGCGCCGTCGGCTGCGTCCGGTGCTGATGACCGCCAGCATCGCCGCCTTCGGACTGGTGCCGCTGCTGTTCGCCAGCGGCCCCGGATCGGAGATCCAGCGCCCGCTGGCCATCGTGGTCATCGGCGGCCTGGTGACATCCACGCTGCTGACGCTGATCCTGTTGCCGATCCTTTACCGTCGTTTCGGCGTGGAACGCTAGGAGTCCCTCATGCAAGAGTGTCTATTGGTTATCGTGACGACGCCCGCCCTCGAGGAGTCGGTGGTGGACTGGCTGCTGGCGCAGGAACAGCTGTCGGGCTTCAGCAGTTCGCGCATCGATGGTCACGGCAGCCGGCAGTCGGAACTGTCGCTGGCCGAGCAGGTGATGGGGCGCCAGCGCAAGGTGATGTTCCATGTGCATACCGACTGCACGGCGGTGAACCCGTTGCTCGATGCCCTGCGCGCTGATTTCAAGGGCGCAGGACTGCACTACTGGGTCATGCCGTTGCTGGATGCGGGACGGATAGACTGATATCTGTTGCGGCGGCATGGCCACGCCGCGAGTTTCCGCACGCGCGTCGGGCCGCAATGACGCCGTCTGTTGCCGTCAGTGGCAATACTTTTCGATTTTCCGCTGCAGCGAACGTTCCCGCTCCATCAGTTGGTTGTACTGGCTGGCCCGGTAGCCGGCGCGCATGCGCGAGCGCAAATGTGCGAATTGTTCCTGGGCCTTGGCACAATTTGCGGCCTGTGCCGTCTCCTGCTGCGTCGGGCCGGAGTCGAGGCGTATGACCTTTTTTGGGGGAGGGGTCGGGGTGAAGCGTGGCGTGGGCGGAGCGGCGTAGACGTTGTGGTTGGGATCGACCTCGAGCTCGACCGCGCTGTCTTTGGCGTCGCGCGGGGCGGAATCGGAGTAGTGCACGTGGCCGTTGTTATCGACCCACCGGATGACGGTGGCGGCATGCACCGCGGGCATGGCAGCGACTGCGCCCAGGAGCAAGAGGCAAGAGAGTGGGGGCATGGGGCATCCTCCTTGATGCGATCAACGGGAACCTCCTGTTCCCGTCGTTGAGTATAGATTAGCGCCGGCCCGTGCGGGCGGCGCCTCAGCCGGCAGTGACGCAAACGGTGGCGAAGCCGCCGCCGGGGGTGCGGAAGTTGGTGGTCTGGCCGCGGTAGAGACGGGCGGCGATGAGTTGGATGGCGCCGTCGTAGACATAGCAGCGCACGTCGGCCTTCAGTTCCACCACTTCATTTTCCACCACCGCGTGACGCAGCGACGGCGCCACCATCTCCTGCGCCACGTAATCC
The DNA here is from genome assembly GCA_024709225.1 of Gammaproteobacteria bacterium. Lineage (GTDB taxonomy): Bacteria > Pseudomonadota > Gammaproteobacteria > Thiohalomonadales > Thiohalomonadaceae > Sulfurivermis. The sequence goes on from JANJXC010000030.1 coordinate 8,782, forward strand.
TCGTGCAGCAGTTTCTCGAATACCGTGCGCGTCAGCTTGGCGCCCTCGTAGGCGCCGTGGCTGCCGTAGGCCGCCACCGGCTTGAAGAACAGGCGGCGGCGGTGGCGCCACAATTCCTCGGCCATCGCCGGCGTTACGCGGCGGGTGGGTGGCACATGGGCGGTGATCTGCGTGATGTCCTGGGCCTGCGCACCGAGCGACGCCAGCAGTGTCGCATCGGACAGGCGGGCCAGGTGACGCTTGTCGGCGTAGAGCGCGTGGCTGCGCGGGTGCGGTGTGAGGACCACTCGGCCGGCGCGATATGCCTCATGCAGTGCGGTGAGGTGCGGCGCTTCGAGGTAGAAGTCGGTCAGGCGGTTGTAGATCAGATCGATCGGGGCGCCATTGACGGCGAGGCCGGTGTCGGCGGCCTGCAACTCGCGCGGGTCGCAGATCACCGCCTCGATGCCGGCATGGGCGAACAGCTCCACGAAGCGCAGGAATTCGGGAAACAGGTACTGCTGTTGCGGATTCTCGTCGACGATGGCGATGCGGCGCAGCGGGGCGTCGTTGCGAACCAGCCGCCACTCGCGCAGGAAGCTGTCGAGGATCGCCTGCTCTGCGGTTTCCGCCTCCTGTGCCGGTATGACGCCGTGCAGTTCGCGGCAGCAGGAATTCTGTGCCGCGAGCAGGGCGGTGCTGATCAGGGCGCCGCCGGCGTTGCTGTTGATCTCGATGAGCTGCGGCCGTTCCGCACCGAGGTGGAAGTCATAGCCGTACAGCACGCCGGGATGGCCCGGATTGAAGGCCGCGCTGGCCGGTGCCTCGGCCAGGGCCTGTGCCTGCCAGCCCGGCAGGGCGGCGATGCGATGGATGGCGGCAATGGTATCGCGCATGGCGGCAAAGGCCGCCTGCGGGATATACAGCGGCGCCGCCGCCACGCGCGGAAAGGCTGCCTCCACCTTCAGCTCCTGCTGCGGACAGAGGCAGAAACGGTTCAGGCGCGAGGCGACGCGCACAGTGCTGGCGGCATCGCTATTCGGGGCGGTATTTTGGGGCAGGGCGGCCATGTCGGCTCTATCGGTTGGTCAGCCAGGATTCCACCTGTTTGCGGTCTGGCACGCCGCCAGCGTGCACCACCTTCCCGTCGATGACGACGCCGGGAGTGGACATCACGCCGTAACCCATAATCTGGCCGATATCCTCGATCTTCTCAAGCTGTACCGCGATGTCTTTTTCCTCCGCTGTCTTGCGGATGAGATCGTAGGTCGTCTGGCAGTTGCGGCAGCCGGAACCGAGTATCTTGATGTTCTTCATAAAATATCTCCCATCTCGGGTGTAGGGTGCGTACCGCGCACCATTGCAGCATTCAGTTGATCGGTGCGCGATGCGCACCTTGCCGTCATGCCAACAGATTGAAGCCCCAGCCCACCAGCATGAACGCCACCGCCAGCACGCCGCTGAATACGGCCAGCCCCGGCCACTTGATCACCTTGCGCAGGATGATCAGTTCCGGTAGCGACAGGGTGGCGATGCTCATCATGAAGGCGAGGGTGGTGCCGACGGCCACGCCCTTGCCGAGCATCGCCTCGGCCACCGGGATGACGCCGGTGGCGTTGGAATAGAGCGGGACGCCGAGCAGCACGGCACCGGGGACGGCGAGCCAGTTGTCCTTGTCGCCCAGGTGCTCGCTCACCCAACCCTCGGGCACGTAGCCGTGGAACAGCGCGCCGACGGCGATGCCGGCCACCACCCATTTCCACAGCCGGCCGACGATTTCCTTTACCTCGTTCCAGGCATAGCGGTGCCGCCCGGCCAGCGAGGTGTCGGGCTCGGGCAGCGCTACCTGACCCATGTGGATCTTCCACACGTAGTCCTCCACCCAGCGCTCGGGCTTGAAGCGTTCCATCATGATGCCGCCGACGTAGGCCACGGTGAGGCCCGCCGCCACGTACATCAGGGTCAGCTCCCAGCCCAGGATGCCGATGAGGATCACCACCGCCACCTCGTTGATCATCGGCGAGGCGATGAGGAAGGAAAAGGTGACGCCGAGGGGAATGCCAGCCTCGACGAAGCCGATGAACAGCGGCACCGAGGAGCAGGAGCAGAACGGCGTCACCGCACCGAGGGTGACGGCACTGGAGCGCGCCAGACACTTGGGTTTGCCGCGCACGTAGTCACGCACCTTCTCCGGCGACAGCAGCGCGCGCAGCAGGCCCATGACGTAGATGATGATTGCCAGCATGACGAAGATCTTCACCGTGTCCATGACGAAGAAGTGTACGGCGGCGCCGAGCCGGCTGGCGGGGTCGAGACCCAGCCACTGGTAGACGACGAGATTGGCGAGTGCATCAAACATGGTTTTATCTATCCAGCTTAATACTTACGGACGTTACTGTTTTGTGTTGCCGGCGATCCGGGCCAGATAGTCGCGATGGGACTGTTGCTTGAGCGCATTGGGTCGCAGCGCCTGCACCATGGCGATGGTCTGGTCGAGGCCGTGGCCGCGCTCCAGCAGCAGGATGGCGGCCATCAGTCCGGTGCGGCCGGAGCCGCCGCGGCAGTGGATAGCGACGGTGCCGCTGCCATCCAGCAGGCGGTGCACCGCCTGCCGCTGGGTCGACCATTGTGTTTCAAACTCGGCCGCCGGCGCAGCGTCGTCTGCCACCGGCAGATGAAACCAGGCCAT
>JANJXC010000062.1 GCA_024709225.1 Gammaproteobacteria bacterium
TTACGGCAATGAGATTCTAAAGTTCCGCTTCGGGTCAGCCGTAACATCATGGAGGATAGTTATGCGTTGGTTATTTGTCTTTTTACTTTTCATCTCCCCTCAACTTCATGCCTTGGTCGTTTGCTATGACGAGGAGGCCAATCCGGCGGTGAATTCCATCGAGCCGTTTGGTGAATCGGTGATTGCCGTGGTTGGTGGCACCGGATGGGATCCGCAAACCAGCACACTTCCTCGGGTTACTTTCGATGGGTATCGCTGGCAGGCTGTCGACAGGGTGACGGCCACGGTGCATGAGGTACGTGAACCGGACTTCAGGCGATGCAGGGCCAATATTCCGTTGCCGAAGTTGACCGCGGCGGAGGCCAAGGGCCTGCGTGAGTGGCGCTATGAGCCGGACGAATATGAACAACACGCGACGGCGTGTGTCGAGGTCGATGGCGTATGGTATTTCGGGCTGGGCTTTTACGATGGTGAGGGCATTACCGGGGTCGGCGGGCTGGGGCGTTATGACCCAACCAGCGGTGTGTTGGAGATTCGGCGACCTGAACTGTTGCGTAACGTGTCGGTGACGGCCATTGCCCATCATCAGGGGGATTTCCTGATCGGGACGGCCTCACTTGGGGAATGCGCGGGATTGATACCTGCCCTCGGTATGATGCATTACGATTGGCAAACCGATCGCCTGCGCCCTGTGGGTGGATTTCCCGGCTTTGTGATTCACGATCTGCTCAGTCACCAGGGGAGTGTCTGGGTTGCCTCGGACTTGGGGCTATCCAGAGGTCAAAAAGTAGAGTTTGGCTACGGCTGGGACCATTGGACCCATACGGGTGATCCTGAGCACCCGATGCAATGGGAAACGCAAAGAGATCTGTATACCCGTCTGTTGCAGACGCTGTCGCATGAGCACATCCCTGCCGGCGATTCACCCTATGGACAGTTCGTGGAACACCTGCGCGCGCTCCAGCCCAAGGTCGGCGTGGCTGTGATGGACAAGGTGCTGCAACAAATGCGCGATGAACTCGCCTTTTGTCGTGCGGCTGGGGATGGCGACAAAGCCAAAACCAGCAAACAACCGGGCGTGGACTGAGCCGATAACCGGTGGGACAGACCACGGTTAACCAGACAGCAAAACACAGAAGGGGGCCGATGGCCCCCTTCGTGTTTCTATGCCCGCCACATCTCAGCGATAGCTGCTGAACACCTTCACGCCCTGTTTATCGAAGGCGACCACGTCATAGGGCTGCTTCGTGTCGCCCTGTTCCATGCCGGGAGAACCGATGGGCATGCCGGGAACCGACAGGCCGGTGATCGGCGGGCGCTGTGCGAGCAGGGCCTTCACGTCGGCGGCGGGGACGTGGCCTTCGAGGACGTAGCCGTCGACGATGGCGGTGTGGCAGGAGGCGAGTTCGGGGGTGACGCCGTGCTGCATCTTGATGGTGGTGACGTCGTTGGTGTCGCGGGCGACGACCTTGAAGCCGTTGTCCTGCAGGTGGTCGATCCAGGCATTGCAGCAACCGCAGGTGGGGCTTTTGTAGACGACCACTTCGGGCAGGGCCGAGGTGGCGCTGCGCAGTGGCAGCAGGGCGGCGGCGGTGATGGCCAGGGCGGCGCCGATGCCGAGCAGCCAGTAGTTTCGTTTTGCTGTGGTCATGGTAGTACCTCCAGGATTATCGACCGGCGTGGCGGCGGGTGGTTCCTTGTATAACCTCGCGGGCGGATCTGCCTTGATATCGATCTCGCCGGCCCTGTACCGCGCGGCCGCACCTGCTATGTTTACTGTTCTAGTCAACAATGCGGGAGGTGGCGATCATGAAATCCCTGCGCTTGCGTGTTCTCTCACTGTTTTTGGGGTTGTTTGTGGCTGGCGCCGCATGGGCCACGGATGGCTCGGTCACCATCCTGTCGCCGGCGGACGGTGCCCAGCTCGATGTCATGGGCGAGAACCGTATCAGCTATACGGTGGAGCCCGGCCCACGGGGTGACCACACCCATCTCTACGTGGATGGCAAGGAGGTGGCGGTGCTGCGCCGGCTCAAGGGTGATTACGCCCTGCCCACCCTCGCTGCCGGTAACCGCGAGATATGCATCAAGGTGGTGAACAAGGGGCATACCCCCATCGGCGTAGAAAAGTGCGTCAAGGTGATGGTGGACTAGCAGGGCTACCGGTACCGGCGCCATGCATACCGGGTCCGCGGGGCTTTCCGCCCCGCGCCCCTGTCGGGACAAATACTGACCCTTAATGGGAGGTCATCATGAGGACGCATTGGTTTCGTATGTTGTTGATGGCGATGGTCCTGGGCTGCGGCGTTGGTGGCGCTGCGCAGGCGGCGGACGGTACGGTCACCATACTTTCCCCGGCGGATGGCGCGTGGTTGGACGCCATGGAGAAGGCCAACATCCGCTTTGCCGTGCAGCCGGGTACGTCCGGCGACCATGTGCAGTTGTTCGTGGATGACTGTGAGGTGGCGGTGCTGTTCGAGCTCAGCGGTGACCATGCCATGCCGGCGCTGATCCCGGGTCCGCGCGATGTGTGCATCAAGCTGGTGGACAAGGGGAACGCGCCGGTCGGGGTGGAGAAGTGCATCACGGTGATGGTCGACTAGCGTGGACCTGCAAAGCCTCGCCTATGCCCTGACCCAGGTGGCGCACAATTTCGGCGCCGTGGCGGTGGTGGCCGCGCCGCTGTTTGCGCGCTGGCCGCGGCGCGCGGACGAGACGGTGCGTCGTCGGCTGGCCTGGCTGGTGCTGGCCGGGTGGATGGTGCAGGGGGTGAGCGGCGCCGGCTTCGGCGCCATCAGCTATGCCTACTACGGTGCCTTTCCCGACATCCACGGCATTGCCGTTGTGGCACTGCTGCTGAAGATGGCCTGTGCCGCCAGTGGGTTTGTGCTGGCGCTGCTGGTGCTGCGCCGGGCCAGGGCCGTGAGCGCGCCGCGGGCGGATGCCGTCTGGGGGGCGCTGCTGCTGCTGGGGGCGACGGCGCTGACGGCGGCGGCATTCCTACGCTGGTATTCCTGAATCCGTCCGCAGGATGGGGCGGCGCCCGGCCGCCATCCTGCGGCGGTGTCTACGCGGGTCTCTCCGCTTACAAGGTCTTGTGCGTGCCGTCGCAGTGCGGCGATTTCTTGCTGTGGCGGCAGCCGCACAGCCAGACCTTGCCCTTTTCGCTCAGGCTGAATTTCTGCGGGGTGATACCGGTACCTTTGTGGGAGCCGTCGCAGAACGGCTGGCTCTGGGAGCGGCCGCAGGCGCACCACCAGTAGTCGCCGGCCTCCAGCTCCAGGGCATAGGGTTTTTTCTGGGTGATTTCAGCTTCGCTCATGGTGGCCTCGTTCTTTTTTGCGGTGGGGATCCCGTAGAATGAATCGACGTCCGTTAACCATAGTCGACGGCCGCTGCTCTCCCCAACATGGGGCGGCGGCCACTTGATTCCAAGCCGGAGATCATCCTGAACCTGTTGCGTGTTGAGGGGGTGTCGAGTCACTCCATGAGCATCCCGCTGCTGGAAGTGGCGGCGGGTGAGTGCGTCTGCCTGTCGGGGCCATCCGGTGCGGGCAAGAGTCTGCTGCTGCGCGCCATTGCCGACCTCGATGCGCATGAGGGCAAGGTGTGGCTGGGTGAGCGCGAGGCGCGCGAGTTTGCGCCGCGTGAATGGCGCCGCCAGGTGGGTCTGCTGCCGGCGGAAAGCCAGTGGTGGTACGAACGGGTGGGCGCGCATTTCACCGCGGTCGACGAGGCGCAGTGGCAGGTGCTGGGCTTTGGCCGCGAAACCCTGGACTGGCAGGTGGCACGCTGCTCCACCGGCGAGCGGCAGCGTCTGGCGCTGTTGCGTCTGCTGGCCAACAAGCCACGCGTGCTGCTGCTCGATGAACCCACCGCGGCGCTGGACCCGGCGTCGGTGCAGCGTGTGGAGGCGATGATCGCCGCCTATCGAGAGGAGCAACAGGCGGCGGTGCTGTGGGTCAGCCATGACCCGGCGCAGATGCAGCGGGTGGCCACGCGCCAGATCCGCATCGTGGCAGGACGACTGGAGGGCGCCGTATGAGTGTGATTGCCTTGTCTCCCTTCGACTTGAGCCTGGCCGCATTGCTGGTGCTGCTGCTGGCCGGGCTGTCCTGGCGCCTGCAGCTGGCGATGGAGCGCAAACTGCTCGTTGCCGCACTGCGTACCACCATCCAGCTCATGCTCATCGGCCTGGTGCTCAAGGTGCTGTTCGACCACGCCGAGTGGTGGTGGGTGAGCCTGATGGCGCTGGTGATGCTGGCGGTGGCGGGCCGCGAGGTGATGGCGCGCCAGCAGCGCCGCTTCAGCGGCTGGCGCGGCTACGGTGTCGGCACCAGCGCAATGTTTGTTTCCTCCTTCACCGTCACCCTGCTGGCCCTGATCGTGGTCATCGGCAACGACCCCTGGTACACGCCGCAATACGCCATTCCCCTGCTCGGCATGGTGCTGGGCAACACCATGAACGGTATCGCCCTCGGCATGGATCGCCTCACCAGCGGCGCCTGGCAGCAGCGCGCGGTGATCGAGGCGCGCCTGCTGCTGGGCCAGGGCGCCATGGAGGCGGTGAGCGACCTGCGCCGCGAGGCGATGCGCGTTGGCATGATCCCGATGATCAATTCCATGGCCGCCGCGGGCATCGTCAGCCTGCCCGGCATGATGACCGGCCAGATCCTCGCCGGCACGCCGCCGCTGGAGGCGGTGAAGTACCAGATCCTGGTGATGTTCCTGATTACCGCCGGCACCGGCTTCGGCACCATGGTGGCGGTATGGCGCGGCGCGCGCTGCCTGTTTGACGAGCGTGACCGCCTGCGCCTGGAGCGGCTGGCCAGCGCGTAGCAGGCGGTTGCGCGTTTGTGCTTGCGCAAGATTCACGGTAGGACTGGGGAAATTCAAGATTCAAAACTGAAAACTGAACAGGAGGTTCCGATGCAAACACGGAAGTTGTTGGTGCTGTTGCTGCTGGTGGTATGGACGGCGTCGGCGTCCGCGGCAGGCGTCTACAAATGGGTCGACGAGCAGGGGCGGGTGCATTACGGCGAGAGGCCGCCGGCGCGTACCCAGGCCCAGGAGATCGCGGTAAAGCAAGCGCCACCGCCGCCGATGCCCGCCGAAGACGAGGCGGCGCGGCGTGACAACCAGCAGCGCCTGCTGCGCGCCTTCGAAGAGGAGCGGGAGCAGAAGAAGGCGCAGAAGCAGAAAAGCCAGGAGGAAGAGGCCAAGCGCGAACGTCAGTGCGCCGTGGCGCGCGATCGGGTGCGGCGCTATGAAACCGCCGCCCGCGTCTATGACCTGGACGATCAAGGTAACCGCCGCATCCTGAGCGACGAGGAGCGCGCCGTCACCGAGCAGCGCGCCCGGCAGGAGGTGGCGCGCTGGTGCGACTAGGGGCTAGGGCGTAGGGCGTAGGGAAAGGATGGTTGTGCGTAGGGTGCGCACTGCGCACCAATTGCATGATTCAGCACCGCAGGGTGCGCGGTACGCACCCTGCACGCTACAGCCGCTAAATAGCCGTTCCGAATGAGTGTCCAGCTTCACTGCGGCGCGTCATAGGGCGGGCCGTGCCCGCCGGCACACGGCGCCCATGGGGCGCACTGTGCCGGGTGACCCATGCGGAACACTAGCCCCTGATCTTGGCAAACGCCTCCTTCATGAACGGCGGCAGGGCCAGGGCGCCCTGATGCACCTCGGCGCTGTAGTAGCGGGTGGCGAAGGGCTTGGCGACGCTGTCGGCGATGCGGAAGCCCTTGAAGGCGTGCTTGGCGGCCATGGTGCAGGTCCACCAGCCGGACGGGTAGACCGGCTGCGGGAAGTGCAGGGTCTGCACGTCGGCATAGCCGGCGCCGCGCATGGCCTTGTGCATGTCGGTGAGGATCTGCATGTTGAGCAGCGGCGACTCGCTCTGCTGCACGATGATGCCGTCATCGCCCAGCGCGCGGTGGCAGTCGCGGAAGAACGGCTCGGAGAACAGGCCGATGGCCGGGCCCACCGGATCGGTGCTGTCGACGATGATGACATCGTAGCTGCCGGGTGCGGCGTCCTTCACCCACTGGATGCCGTCGGCAAAGTGCAGCTCGGCGCGCGCATCGTCGTTGGCGGCGCACAGCTCGGGAAAGAATTTCTCCGCGGCGCGGGTGACCCCGGCGTCGATATCCACCTGCTGCACCTTCTCCACCTCCGCATGGCGCAGCACCTCGCGCAGCGTGCCGCAGTCGCCACCGCCGATGATCAGCACCCGCTTCGGGTTGGGGTGGGTGAACAGCACCGGGTGCGCCAGCATCTCGTGATAGAGATAGTTGTCCCGCGCGGTAAGCATGATGTAGCCGTCGATCACCATCAGATTGCCGAAGCCTTCCGTGCCGTAGACCTCGATCTTCTGGAACGCCGTCTGTTCCTCGTGCAGCTTGCCGGTCACCTTGAGGGAAAAGGTGGAACCGTCCGCGGTGGGGTTTTCGGTGAACCAGAGTGCATCGTCGAGGGCCATGAATACTCCGTTTGCTGTTCTGTGTGAGCCGGTTGGCCTATATTGTCACCCGGTACCGTGGCATCTTCAACTTCGGCGGGAATGGCATGAGTGGATGGGAGCAGGACAAGGCGCGTGAGACCTATGGCATCCCGCACTGGAGCGGCGGTTATTTCGACGTCAATGGCGCGGGCCACCTCGTTGCGCGTCCCGACCGCAATCAGGCCGCCCCCGGCATCGACTGCTACGAACTGGTAGGCAAGCTGCGTCAGGCGGGCCTCACCCTGCCGGTGCTGGTGCGCTTCACCGACATCCTGCGCGATCGCGTCGATGTGCTGTGTCACGCCTTTCAGCACGCCATGGTGGAGGACGATTACCGTGGCGGCTACACCGCCGTGTATCCCATCAAGGTCAACCAGCAGCGCAGCGTGGTGGAGGAGATCCTGCGCCACGGTGGTCGCCGCGTCGGTCTGGAGGCCGGTTCCAAGCCCGAGCTGCTGGCGGTGCTGGCGCTGTCCGATGCCGAGGGCGGCACCGTGGTGTGCAACGGCTACAAGGACCGCGAATATGTCCGCCTCGCCCTCATCGGCCTGCGCCTTGGCCTGCGCGTCTTCATCGTGGTGGAAAAGCTGTCTGAGCTGGAGCTGGTGATCGAGGAATCCCAGGCGCTCGGTATCGCGCCCCTGCTCGGCGTGCGCGTGCGCCTCGCCTCCATCGGCGCCGGCAAGTGGCAGAACACCGGCGGCGAGAAGGCCAAGTTCGGCCTGTCGGCGGCGCAGATCCTGCGCGTGGTGCAGCGTCTGCAGGAGGCCGACATGATCGGCGCCCTGCAGATGATCCACTTCCACATGGGCTCGCAGGTGGCGAACATCCGCGATGTGCAGCGCAGCATGCGCGAGTGCGCGCGCCATTACGCCGAGCTGCGGGCGATGGACGTGGACATCCGTTACGTCGATGTGGGCGGCGGCCTCGGCATCGATTATGAGGGCAGCCGTTCGCGCAGCGATTGCTCGATGAATTATGGTGTGCAGGAATATGCCAACGACGTGGTGCATGCGCTGTGGGAGATCTGCGAGGAGCAGAGCCTGCCGCACCCGCACATCATCACCGAATCCGGTCGCGCCATGACGGCGCACCATGCCGCGCTGTTCACCCAGGTGATCGATCAGGAGCAGGCGCCGGCGCCGCGCGAGGTGCCGGCGGCGGCCGACGATGAGCCGCAGATCATTCACAATCTGTGGCAGGGCCTCATCAATGTGCGCGACGGCGGCAGCGCGCGCTCCTTGGTCGAGGCCTGGCACGACGCGGCGTACTGGCTGGCCGAGGCCCACGGCATGTACCAGCACGGCGTGATCACGCTGGAGCAGCGCGCGCGTATCGAAGAGCTGTATTTCGCCGTCTGCCAGCAGGTGCGCAGCCGCCTGCAGCCCGGCGTGCGCGCCCACCGCGAGGTGCTGGATGATTTGAACGAAAAGCTGGCCGACAAATATTTCTGCAACTTCTCGCTGTTCCAGTCCCTGCCCGACGCCTGGGGCATCGATCAGGTGTTTCCGGTGTTGCCGCTGCACCGCCTGAACGAAGAACCGACGCGGCGCGCGGTGTTGCAGGACATCACCTGCGACTCCGATGGGCGCATCGATCACTACATCGATCACGACAGCCTGGAAACCACCCTGCCGGTGCATGCCCTGCGCCCCGGTGAGCCCTACGTGCTCGGGATCTTCCTGCTCGGCGCCTATCAGGAGATCCTTGGCGACCTGCACAATCTGTTCGGCGACACCGATTCGGTGAACGTGGAGCTGTTGCCCGACGGCAGCTATCGGCTGTCGGCGCACCAGCAGGGCGATACGGTGGACAGGGTGCTGCGCTATGTGAATTTCGATACGCTGCTGTTGCGTGAGGCCTATCAGGCCAAACTGGATGCCGCCGACCTCAGCGGTGACGAACGAGCGCGCTATGCCGATGCCCTGGATGCCGGCCTGGCCGGTTATACCTATCTGGAAGAGTGACGATGGCCGAACCCGTACGCAAATTCATGGCGGCCGATGCCGTGGCCTATGTCGACACCTACCGGCGCCTGATCATGAATACGCCCGGCGATATCACCGCCGCCAAGGAACGGCTGGAGGCGCGCATGCTGGAGATGAATCTGGTGCCGTCGCGGCTCTATGCGGAGTTGCGTGCCCATGAGCATGCCTGCAATTTCGTGCTGAAGAAACAGGAGCCGGGCATGGTGGTGTTGGGCGATGCCAAGGAGGAGGGCGACGGCGCGGCCGTCGCGGTCGCGCGCGACGACGAACGGCGCCAGCTGGAGGAAGAGGCGGCCGATCTGCGGCGCAAGCTGCGTGCGGCGGCGCAGCAGCAGCATGAACTGGAGACGGAGCTGGTGGTGCAGAGCCAGGAGGTCGGCCGGCTGAAGCGCAAGCTGGCGCAGACCTACAATTCGGTGGCCGTCGGCGGCGTGGCGGTCATTGTGGTGCTGCTGGTGCTGTTCGGCATCATCGCCTTCCGCGGCGGCTGAACGCCGAGTCAAAGGCCTTCAACGCAAAGTTTCCATTGCATTTGTAGGAGCGGCTCTGCCGCGACAAGGTGCGTAGTACTGTCCGACGCCTTATCGCGGCAGAGCCGCTCCTACTGCAAGATAATTCGTGTTGCCAGGGTTTTCCCGTTACACCTGGAATACCGCCACCATGCCGTTCAGCTCCTCGGCCAGGCGCGCCAGCTCGGTGCTGGAGGAGGCGGTCTGGGTGGAGGCGGCGGCATTCTGATCCGACACCTGGGCGATCTGCGTTACGTTGCGGTTGATCTCCTCGGCCACCGTGGACTGTTCCTCGGCGGCGCTGGCGATCTGCGCGCTCATGTCGGCGATGGTGGCGATGGAGCGGGTGATGGAGTCCAGCGCCTCGCCGGCGCGGGCCGCCATGGACACGCCCTCTTCGGTCTTGACCTCGCTGGCCTCCATGGCCTGCACCGCGGTCCGCGCCCCGGCCTGCAGGCGTTCGATCATCGCCTGGATCTCCTGCGTCGACTGCTGGGTGCGGCCCGCCAGGGTGCGCACCTCGTCGGCCACTACCGCAAAGCCGCGGCCCTGTTCGCCGGCGCGCGCCGCCTCGATGGCCGCATTGAGGGCGAGCAGGTTGGTCTGTTCGGCGATGGTGCGGATCACGTCCAGCACCTTGCCGATCTCCTGGCTGTCGTCGCCCAGCTTGCGCACGGCACCGGCGGCGCTGCGGATCTCCTCGGCCAGCGAGTTGATGGTCTTCACCGTGTCGCGCACCACGCCGTGGCCGGTGTGTGACTCCTGCTGGGCGTTGCGCGTGGCATCGGAGGTGGAGGCCGCGCTGCGCGCCACTTCCTGCACCGTGGCGCTCATCTGGTTCACCGCCGTGGCGACCTGATCGGTCTGCGCCAGCTGTTCGTTGATGCCGACGTTGGTCTGCTCACTCACGGCGGACAGTTCCTCCGCCGCGGTGGCCACCTGATGGGTGGAGCGCAGCACGTTGCCCACCAGTTCGCGGAAGCGGCTGCCCATGGCGTTGATCTGATCGGCGATGTGGCGGATTTCATCACGCGTCTCCAGCGACAGCTGTACGGTGAGGTCGCCGCCGGCCATGCGCTGGATGGCGTGCTTCAGCTCCGCGATGGAGCGCAGCACGGCCATGTAGAAGGCGGAGAAGATATACACCATCGCCAGCAGCACAGTGAGCATCACCGCCAGCGTCAGGGTCTTGAGGCTGTTGTAGTCGGCGATGCGCTGCGTCAGCAGCTGGTCCAGGGTGGGGACGATGATGTCGAACAGCCCGAATACGTCGTTGATGGCGTTGGTACTCTGCTCGAAGATCTCCGCGGCGGTGACGCTGACCTGATCCTTTTCCAGCATGCCGTTGATCAGGCGCGCGTAACTGGCCACGGTGCTGGTGGCGGCCGCACCGGGCCGTTGCAGCTTGGCGGCCAGGGCGGGATTTTCGCGCTGGGCGGTTTCGAGGTTGTAGGCCATGGCCTTTTCCGCCTCGCGGATGCGGTCGACGCGGATCGCCAGCTGGGCCCAGGACTGCGGCGTGAAGCTGCCCTTGGCCGCGACGCCGGAACCAATGGCGCGCGACTGGCCCATGCCCTCGGTCAGCGCCGGCAGGCGGGCCACCATCAGGTCCATGAGGTAGTAGCTGTCCAGCTCCGGGTCGAGGATCAGGTTGGAGCTGTCGGCGACATAGGTGATGAAGTCGCGCAGGCCCTCGATGATCGCGGTATGGCGCTCGAAGCTCTGCGGCGCGGTGTAACTGGTCACCTCGCGCTTCAGGGCGGACCAGTCGCGCTCCAGGGTGGCGAGCTTGTCGCCGGTCTTGAGCGCGCTGCCGAGGCGGTTGTCCACGCTGCGCAGGGTGGCGAACTGGCTGTCGATGGCCGACTGGCGCTCCATCATGCGCTCGCGGAAGCTGGCGTCGCCATTGAGGAAGGCTGCGCTCATGCCGCGGTGCTGCTGGATGTCGGCGATGGGCTTGCGCAGCTGGGCGATGTATTCGACGCCGAGCCTTTCCTGTTCCATGAAACGGATGCGCTGGTTGACCTCGTCGATGAGGAAATAACCCATCACGACCAGCGGTGCCAGAAAGATCACGCCGATGAGCAGGAACTTGTGCGGATAACGCAGACGATTGAGCAGCCCGATGCCGGGCTTGAACACCATGTTCATAATCTTTCCCCCCTGAAATCTACGGCGCCGGTGGCGGCGTCAGCCCTGATTACCCGAATGAGGTACGTCTTCTGGTGGACGGCCGGGTAAGCGGAATCTTTATAGTACCGTTAAGGAATAGGGACAAGGGGAAAAACTTGGCAAATGCCGGTAAATTATTGATTGGCCGGTGAGAAAGCAGGTGATCCTGCAAAACTGTGATGGAGTTCACGCCGACGGGCCAGCCACCCGTCGGCGTCAGCTCTTTTCCCGCAGCAACATGAAGGGAATATCGTTCTGGCGCAGGGTGTTGCGCACCTGGTCCAGGCGGCTCAGGTCGCTGATGGGGCCTATGCGCACGCGGTGCAGGGTGTTGTTGTCGATGGTGATCACCTGGATGGCGGAGACCAGGCCGAGCAGGGCCAGCTCCGCCTTGCGCGCATCGGCGTCCTTCAGGGTGCGGAAGGCGCCCACCTGCACCACGTAGCTGCCGGGGGCGACCGGGGTGGGCGGCAGGCCGGCCGCTGTCGGCTCGCTGTCGGGGACCGGCACTTCCATCTCCGGCAGCAGGGTGTAGAAGTCGTAGGCGATGCCCTTGCGCTCTTCCGGGGCCGCCGGCGCCTTGGGCGGCGTTTCCTTCTTCACGCTGCGCGTGTCCTTGGGCGCGGCCTTGGCGGGGGCGGTCTTTTCCACCGCGTTCCTGGCGGGGGCCGGCTTGGCCGGCATCTTGTCCAGCCAGATCAGGAAGGCGACCAGCAGGCCGACGGCCAGGCCGGCCAGCAGCCAGACCCAGCCGGGCAGGCCGCCCTTGCGGGCCGGGGCGCGCTTCGCCGGCGCCCGTTTCTTGTAGTCGCGGGTGGCCATGTACTTACATGGTCTCCGGAGCGGACACGCCGAGCAGGGACAGACCGTTGTGCAGCACTTGGCGCACGGCGCTGATCAGGGCCAGGCGCGCATCGCGCAGGCCGCTGTCGTCCACCAGGAACTGGTGGGCGTTGTAGTAGGTGTGGAAGCCGTTGGCCAGCTCGCGCAGGTAATGGGCCAGCTGGTGCGGCTCGTGGCTGAGGGCCGCGGACTCCAGCACCTCGGGGTAACGGGTCAGCGCCTGGATCAGTTCCTGTTCGTGCGACTCGGCGAGCAGGTGCAGGTGCTTCAGCCCCGCCGCCTGGTCGTAGGACAGGCCCTTCTCGCCCAGCTGGCGCATCACCGAACAGACGCGGGCATGGGCGTAGTGGATGTAGTACACCGGATTGTCGGCGCTCTGCGACTTGGCGAGGTCCAGGTCGAAGTCCATGTGCTGCTCGCACTTGCGCAGCACGTAGAAGAAGCGCGCCGCGTCGTTGCCCACCTCGTCGCGCAGCTCGCGCAGGGTGACGAAGGAGCCGGAGCGGGTGGACATCTGCACCCGCTCGCCGCCGCGGTAGAGGATGGCGAACTGCACCAGCAGCACGTCCAGCTTGGACGGGTCGTCGCCCATGGCGCTGAGGGCGGCCTTCACCCGCGGCACGTAGCCGTGGTGGTCGGCGCCCCACACGTCGATGACGCGCTCGAAGCCGCGCTCCAGTTTTTCCATGTGGTAGGCGATGTCCGAGGCGAAGTAGGTCTTCACGCCGTTGTCGCGTACCACCACGCGGTCCTTCTCGTCGCCGAAGGCGGTGGAGCGGAACCACAGCGCACCCTCCTGTTCGTAGACGTGGCCGGCGGCCTGCAGGCGACGGATCGCCTCGTCCACCTTGCCGCTCTCCACCAGGGTGCGCTCCGAATACCACTCCTCGTAGGCGACGCCGAATTCCTCCAGGTCCTGGCGGATGTCGGCCAGGATCACGTTGAGGCCGAGGTCGAACACCTGGCGGTAGGCCTCGGCGCCGAGCAGCTCCTTGGCGCGGGCGATCAGCTCGTCGATGTGAATTTCCTTGTCGCCGCCGGCGGGCTCGTCGGGGGAGATGTCCTGGAATACCGCACTGGCGGGCCGGCGGAAGGCATCGCCGTTGTCGCGGTGCAGGGTGGCGGCGATGTCCCACACGTAGTCGCCCTTGTAGCCGTTGACCGGGAAGGGGATGGTCTCGCCGCACAGGTCGAGATAGCGCAGCCACACCGAGGTGCCGAGGATGTCCATCTGGCGCCCGGCATCGTTGACGTAGTACTCGCGGTGTACGTTGAAGCCGACGGCGGCCAGCAGGTCGGCGACGGTGGCGCCGTAGGCCGCGCCGCGGCCGTGGCCCACGTGCAGCGGACCGGTGGGATTGGCGGAGACAAATTCCACCTGCACACGCTTGCCGTTACCCAGGGTGGAGCGGCCGAAGGCCTCGCCGCGCTCCAGCACCTCGCCCACCACGGCGGTGAAGGCCGCCGGGCTCATGAAGAAGTTGATGAAGCCGGGGCCGGCGATCTCCACCTTGCTCACCTTCGCGGAGGCCGGCAGCGCGCCGGTGATCAGTTCCGCCAGCTCGCGCGGCTTGCGCTTCGCGCTCTTCGCCAGCGGCATCGCGACGTTGCAGGCGAAGTCGCCGTGGCTCTTGTCGCGGGTGTGCTCGATGACGATGGCCTCGGGCAGCGCGCAGTCCAGCGTGCCGTTGGCGCGCAGGGTGTCGAGGGCGGCGGTGATGAGCTGTTGCAGGTGGTGTTTCATGGGGTCAGATACAGGCGCAAAGGGGCAAAGAGAAAAGGGCATGCATGGGAATGTACCGGCGCGGGAAGTATACAGGTTCGCCGCCGCGTTTTCCCCTTCTCCCGCTACAGCGCGCGCAGCACCGCGAGCGGGCTGCGGCGCACCACGTGGCGCGTGCCCCAGTAGCCGGCGGCGCCGATGAGCAGCGCGCCGAGCGGCGGCAGCAGGAGCCACAGCGGCCACTTGAAGGCATAGTCGAGCTGGAACACGCGGCTGTACAGCTGCCAGGCGATCAGTTCGCTGCCGGCCGCGGCGAACAGTCCGGCGAGCAGGCCGAGCAGGGCATATTCGGCCAGGTGGCCGGCGCGCAACTGGTAGCGGCTGGCGCCCAGCGTGCGCAGCAGCGCCCCCTCGTACAGGCGCTCGTCCAGGCTGGCCTGCAGGGCGGCGTAGAGCACGGCAAAACCGGCCAGCAGGACGAAGATCAGCACGTACTCCACCGCCAGCGTCACCTGCTCCATGATGCGGCGCACCTGTTCCATCAGCCGCTCCAGATCGATCACCGTCACCGCGGGGAAGTCGCGCGCCATCTGCGCCATCGCCGCCCGCTGCCCAGGCGCGGCATACAGGCTGGTCATCCAGGTGGCGGGCTGGGCGTCCAGCACGCCGGGCGGAAAGATGACGAAGAAATTGGGCTTGAAGGAGTCCCACTTCACCGTGCGCAGGCTGGCCACGCGCGCCGCCAGCTCGCTGCCGCCGAAGTTGAACAGCAGCGTATCGCCCACCTGCGCGCCGAGCCGCTGCGCCAGTTTCACCTCCAGCGACACCAGCGCCTGGCCGGCGTCCTGCGCATCCCACCAGCGGCCGGCGACGATGGCGTTGTCGGCCTGCAGGGTGGCGCTCCAGGTGAGGTTCAGTTCGCGGTTCACCGCGCCGCCGTCGTCGCCCGGCGCCAGCACCTGTTCCACCGGCGTGCCGTTGACCGCGGTGAGGCGGCCGCGCACCAGCGGATAGAGCTGGGCGCTGTCGATGCGGTGTTCACGCAGAAAACCCGCGAAGCGTTCCACCTCGGCCGGCAGCACGTTGACCACGAAATGATTGGGCGCCCGTTCCGGCAGCTGCGCCTGCCAGGTGGCGAGCAGGTCGTTGCGCAGCAGGGCGATGAGGGCCATGGCCATCAGGGTCAGGCCGAAGGCGAGGATCTGGCCGCTGGCCGTCCACGGCCGGCGCCACAGATTGTTGAGGCCATAGCGCCAGGCCACCCCGGCGCCGTGGCGCAGGGCGCGGCTGGCGCGCAGCAGCAGCCAGGCCAGCACGCCGAGCAGCAGCAGCGCCGCCAGCGTGCCGCCCAGCACGCTGAGGGTGAGGGTGGTGCTGCCGGTGTAGCGCCCCATCAGCAGGGTCATGGCGCCGATGGCGGCGCCGTACACCAGCCAGGCGCGTAGCGGCATGGGGGTGAGGTCGCGGCGCAGCACGCGCAGGGCCGGCACCTGGCGCAGGCGCAGGATCGGCGGCAGGGCGAAGCCGGCCAGCACCACCAGGCCGGTGAGCAGGCCGAGCAGCGCCGGCAGGAGACCGGGCGGCGGCAGCCGCACCGGCAGCAGCTCATGCAGCAGGGCAAACAGCCCGGCCTGCACCGCGGCGCCGATGGCGACACCCAGACCGCTGCCGAGCAGGCCGAGCAGCAGCAGCTGCGGCAGATACAGGGCGAGGATGTCGCGCTGGCTGGCGCCGAGACAGCGCAGCATGGCGCTGACGTCGAAGTGGCGCTCGCTGTAGCGGCGCGCGCCCATGGCGATGGCGACGCCGGCCAGCAGCACGGCGGTGAGGCTGGCGAGGCCGAGATAACGCTCGGCCCGCTCCAGCGCCGCACCCACCGTGGGGCGGTCCTCGCGCACATCCACCAGGCGATGGCTGGGCTCCAGCTGCGGCGTGAGCCACTGCTTGTAGCGCGCCAGCGCCGTCAGCTCGCCGGCGAACAGGTAGTTGCGGCTCACGCGGCTGCCCACGCCGAGGATGCCGGCGCGCTCCACATCGCTATGGTTCACCAGCAGGCGCGGCGCCAGGGCGGCGAAGTTGCCGCCGGCGCCCGGCTCGAAGGCGACGATCTGCGTCACCTTCAGCTCGATGTCGCCGAGGGCGAGGGTCTCGCCCACCTCCATGCCGAGCAGCGGCAGCAGCCGCGCCTCCGCCCACGCCTCGCCGGGCGGCGGGATGCGGCGGCTGTCGCGCTCCGCGCCGTAGGGTGCGTCGCTGATGCGCAGGCTGCCGCGCAGCGGATAACCGTCGGCCACCGCCTTGATGCCGGCGAGGCGCATCTCCGCGCCGTGCAGCACCATGCTGGGAAATTCCAGCGTCTCGCCGTGGCGCAGGCCCAACTGCTCCGCCTGCTTCAGCCAGGCCTCGCTGATCGGTCGCGGCGCGCGCAGGATCAGATCGGCGCCGAGCAGCTCCGCCGACTGGCTGCCCATGGCGCGTTGCAGGCGATCGGTGAAGAAACCGATGGCCGAGGTGGCGCCCACGGCGATCACCAGGGCCGCGAACAGGATGCGCAGTTCTCCGGCGCGCCAGTCGCGCAGCAGGAGACGCCAGGCCAGCTTGAGTCGGTGCGGCATGACGTTAATCCTTGCGCTCATCGGCCACCACGCGGCCGGCATCCAGGTGCAGGCGGCGGCCGCAGCGGGCGGCCAGCTTGTCGTCGTGGGTGACCAGGATCAGGGTGGTGCCCTGTTCGGCGTTGAGCGCGAACAGCAGGTCGATGATGCGTCCACCGGTGGCGGCGTCGAGGTTGCCGGTGGGCTCGTCGGCGAACAGCAGGGCCGGGCCGATGGCGAAGGCGCGGGCGATGGCGACGCGCTGCTGCTCGCCGCCGGACAGTTGCTTGGGATAGTGATCGAGGCGCTGGCCGAGGCCGACACGCTCCAGCAGGGCAGTGGCCTGCGCCATGGCGGCGGGATTGCCGGCCAGCTCCAGCGGCAGCATCACGTTCTCCAGCGCGGTGAGGCCGGGCAGCAGCTGGAAGGTCTGGAACACGAAGCCCACCTTCTGCCCGCGCAGGCGCGCGCGGCCGTCCTCGTCCAGCGCATTCAGCTCCTCGCCGGCCAGCCGGATGCGCCCGCTGCTGGGCAGGTCGAGACCGGCGAGCAGGCCGAGCAGGGTGGACTTGCCCGAGCCGGACACGCCGACGATGGCCAGGCTCTCGCCGGCGGCGACGCTGAAGCTCACGTCCTGCAGGATGGTGAGCGTGCCGCTCGCCACCGCCACTTGCTTGCCCACCTGCTCGGCGGAGACAATCGTTTCCATCATGCGCAAATTCCTGTCGGTCATTCTGTTGTTCATTGTCGCCTGTTACGCCCAGGCGGGGACAGTGCTGGTGCTGGGCGACAGCCTCAGCGCCGGCTATGGCCTCGCGGCCGGTGAAGGCTGGGTGAGCCTGCTGCAGCAGCGGCTGGAACAGCGTGGCCTGGGGCATACCGTGGTGAACGCCAGCATCAGCGGCGACACCACGGCGGGCGGTCTGGCCCGCCTCGACGCGGTGTTGGACCAGCATCGGCCCGATTGGTTGCTGCTGGAGCTGGGGGCCAATGACGGCCTGCGCGGGCTGTCGCTCACGGCCATGCGCGACAACCTCAATGAGATGGTGATGCGGGCCACGGCGCGCGGGATCAAGGTGGTGCTGATAGGCATCCAGATCCCGCCCAATTACGGCCGCGTGTATACCGAGCGCTTCACGGCCGTTTACCGCGAGCTGGCGACACGGCACCGTCTGCCCTTCGTGCCCTTTCTGATGGAAAAGGTCGCCCTCGACCCGGCCCTGATCCAGGCCGATCAGCTGCACCCCAACGCACTGGCGCAGCCGCTGCTGCTCGATACGGTGTGGCCGGTACTCGAAAAGACCATGCAAGATTCAACATTCAAGATTCAAAATTGAGAGGCGAACGCCAGCCTTTTTGTATCTTGAATCTTGAATTTGTTATTGCACCCGCGGCGTCGGGTCGCGCAGCACCAGCGGCGGTTCGCTGAAGGGGGCGAGTTGTTCGATGAAGTCGATGAGTTCTAGCATCGGCGCGCCGCGGAAGAAGCGGGTCATGGGGCGGTCCATCCAGAGGCGATCGGAATAGAGATGGATCTCGTGCGGCTGGTCGCCGATGCCGTCACCGTCCCGATCGAAACCTTCGTATTTGTCCCAGTAGTTTTTGCCCCAGTGGTTGTCGCGGGCGCTGGTGGCGGCGGTGACGGCGATGTCCTGCAGGTTCTGCTCGAAGCGGTTGCCCTGGATGGTGTGGCCGCCCTTCTCGCCGTAGAAATACATGGCGACGTCGTTGTAGGTGAAGCGGTTGTTATTCAGCTCCAGGGTATTTTCGGGATGCACCGGCGAGTTGGCGAGGATGCCGATGCCGCAGTGCAGGATGTCGTTGTCCTCGATCAGGATGCCGGAGCTTTCCTTCACCGCCAGGGCGGAGCCGGAGGCGCTGCGCAGGTGGTGCAGGCGGTTGCGGCGGATGGTGTTGTCGTCGGAGTAGACCAGTACGATGCCGGTGGTGTTGGCCTCGATGGTGTTGTCCTCCAGCAGATTGCCCGGCGCATAGACCAGCTGCATGCCGACGCCGCTGTGGCGCGTGTCGTTGCCGATGAGGCGGTTGTCCGGCGAGTTGATGAGGAAGATGTCACGCACCTCGCGCAGCACGTTGCCCTCGATGAGGTTGCCGCTGCTGTACCACAGGCGGATGCCGTCGCCGCGCATGTTGACGTCGAAGGGCTTGGAGCTGATGCGGTTGCGGCGCAGGGTGTTGTCGCGCGCCTGGCGCAG
This sequence comes from Gammaproteobacteria bacterium, assembly GCA_024709225.1. Taxonomy (GTDB): domain Bacteria; phylum Pseudomonadota; class Gammaproteobacteria; order Thiohalomonadales; family Thiohalomonadaceae; genus Sulfurivermis. Next base: position 18,551 of record JANJXC010000062.1, read on the forward strand.
GTGGATGCCGAACAGGCTGTCATCGATGGTGTTGTCCTCGATGACATTGTTGTTGCCCTCCACCAGGATGCCGGCATCCACCGTGTCGTGGGACTCGCCGGAATTGGTCAGGCGCAGGCCGCGCACAGTGACGCCGTCGCTGACGATGCTGAGTACCGTGCCGCGGCCGCCGCCGTCGATGGTGATGCGGCCCTCGCCCTCCAGGGTCAGGGGGCGGCGGATCACCACCGGGCCGGCATAGCTGCCCGGCGGCGGCCGCAGCACGCCGCCGGGCGGCGTGACGTCGATAAACATCTGCAGCGGCGGCAGGCAGTGGCCGGGCGCCGCGGCCAGCAGTCCTGCCAGCAGTCCGGCCAGGAGCCAGAACCGATTCATCATCAGGGACACGTCATCCGGAGAGGTTGGTTAACAAGGCAGAGTAAACGTTTGCCGCCTACTATATCCGCTGGGGCGGATTTTGTTCCTTGATCAAGAACAAAGCCGCAGACTGTGGCCTTGTGCCGTTCTGCGGCCCCTGGCCCTGGAGTAGAATCGGCGCCGCAATCATTGTGGTCAACGCCGGCCTTCTGCCGAGGCGGCAGGGCGGCACCAGAACCAAGGACTGTTCATATGCTGGTGAATATCGAGAACATGTCGGCCGAAGAGCTGTTCGAGCTGGCCAACAAGAAAAAGCGGGCGGAAGAAGATGCGGCCAAGCGGGCCGCGGCGCTGGAGCGCGTCGGCGAGGTGCGCAAGCGCCGCGAGCAACTGATGCGCGAGTTCGAGCAGGCCCTGGCGGCCTCCGACAAGGAGATGCAGGCGCTGCAGAAGCAGCGGGAGCAGCTCATCACCAAGCATCAGGCCGCGCTGGCGGTGATCGACAAGAATCTGGCCGAACTGGAGCAGGACCTGCCGGATAGCACTGCGCCGGCCGCCCCGGCCAAGCCGGCCGCGCCCAAGGCTGCTGCCCCGGCCAAGCCCGCCGCGCCGGAGCCCGTGCCGGAGCCCACGCCGGAGCCGGCCCGCCGCAGCGACAAGGGTGGCGATGACCTCGCGGACGTGATCATGGAGATCATGGTCGGGCGCCAGTCCATCAGCGAAAGCCTGCTCAAGGAGCAGCTGCGCACGCGCGGCCACAGCTCCACCGAGCTGGGCAAGGTGCTGGATCAGATGGTGCGTGCCGGCAAGCTGGTCAACCGCGGCTACGGCAACTACGCCCCGGGGAAGAAGCGCTGATGCAGTCCGTGGCGGGCGCCACGCCTGCTAGCAGCGGAACATCTGGCGGGTGAATTCGAAACCGTGGTCGCGCGTGCCGCCCTCGGTCCTGAGGGTGACAACGAACTTCAGTGGCTCGGCATCGGTGGTGATGGCGAAGCCGCCGACGTAATAGATGCTCCGGCCATCCCGCACTTCCTGCATTTTGATCGCACTGCGCTGCCCCACCAGGGTGACGGCGCTCACCCGCACAGCGGCAGCGGCGGCCGTGCCGTCGTCCCGGCGCAAGGCCACCGTGAGTACGCCATCGCCGCAGCCCTTGCGCAGCTTGTAGGCCTCGGCCACGCGCTGGTCGAGCAGGTTGGCGTTAAAGGGGTTGTAGTGCACGGTGTAAGCGTCGAAATATTCCGCGTTGTCGGCCCGCACCGGGGCGGTGGCGAGCAGCAGCGCCGTCATGAGCAATGTGATGAGCCTGTGCATGATGACCCCTCCCTTGTCCGACTCCTGCCCTCAACTATAGTCCACGCCCATCAGGTCGAACGGCCCTCGCCGCGGAAGCCGGGCAGGGCCAGGGCGAGCCGTTCCGCCTGCACCAGCAGGCGGTCGAGCAGACGGCGGCTGCGGGCGGCGTCGGTGGATGCATCGTTCAGCCAGTGCACGAACACCGCCAGATAGATGCCGGTGAGCGCGGTCTCCGCCAGGGCGCGGGCCAGGAAGGCGTCCTTCAGCCCGGCGGCCTCGCGCAGCCACTGCACCGTGCGGCTGATGCGCATTACCGCGGGAAACTGGATGTGGATATGTCCCGGCTCGCACTTGGACAGGATCATCTCGCGGGTGACGCGCTGGTAGGGCTGCAGCGCCCCCAGCCAGGCGAGCAGGGCGCGTTCGAGACGCTGGCGCACCGGCAGGTGGTGGAACCCGGCGGTGGCCGCCGTCGCCAGCATGGCGGCGTCGGCGCGGTCGAACCAGGCGTCGATGAGCGCGTCCTTTTCGCGGAAGTGGTGCCGGATGTCTTCCAGGCTGACTCCCGCGGCCTGGGCCACTTCGTGCAGCCGCAGCGTCTCCCATGAGCCCTGGTTGGCCAGGTGCAGCGCCGTGTTGAGAATATGGCGGGCGGCTTCGGTGCTCATGGTTCAGCCCTCCGGCGTGAACTCCAGCGCCAGCGAATTGATGCAATAGCGCAGCCCGGTGGGCGGCGGCCCGTCCTCGAACACGTGGCCGAGGTGGCCTTCGCAGTGCGCGCAGCGCACCTCCACCCGCACCATGCCATGGCTGCTGTCGGTGCGGGTCTCCAGCGCGCCGTCGATGGGGGCCCAGAAGCTGGGCCAGCCGCTGCCGGAGTCGTATTTATGCTCCGAGCGGAACAGCGGCGTGCCGCAGGCGGCGCAGCGGTACACACCGGCCTCCTTGTGGTGGTACAGCGCGCCGCTGAAGGCCATTTCGGTACCGGCCTGGCGCAGCACGCGGTAGCGCTCCGGCCCCAACTGTGCCTGCCATTCGGCATCGCTCTTGCGTATCTTGTCGCTCATGGATGATTCCCCGTGGTGTTTCCGCCAAGTTTAGGCCAAGGGCGACCGTGGGGCATTTCTGCTATAAGACGCAAGGAGCGTACGGAATTCACCCGCGGGGAACAGCATGGATCACATCGCCTTGGAATTGACGCGTGAGATAGGCGAAGTGGCCGAGCGCCTGCACCTGTTGACGGCCCGGCAGGTGCAGGCGGCGCTGGCGGCGCGCGCGGCCAAGGCGCTGGACGACGAGCGTGACCCCGGCCTGGTGTTCGTGGAGGAAGGACTGCTCAGCCGCGCCCAGCTCGATTACGTCGAGACGGTGCGCCGCTTCAAATCGGTGCGCATCGCCGAAAAGCGCTTCGGCGACCTCGCCATCGCCCGTGGCTGGGCCACCTGGGAACAGGTCAATGCCGCCATGGAGGTGCAGAAGATCCTGTTCATGAAGGAGCACAAGGAGGTGATGATCGGCGAGATGCTGGTGCACCAGCATGTGCTCACCGCCGAACAACGCGACATCCTGCTCAAGGTGCAGCACCGCGCGCGGCAGGAGGCGGCGGCCGTCACGGCCGCCATTCCCGCTGCGGCACCCGCCCCCGCCGTGGCGGAGCCGCCGGCTGCAGCCACTGCGCCGGCCGGGGCACCTGCAGCCGCCCCTGCCGCGGCGCGCAAGGCGGTCCCTGCCGGCAGCTACGCCATCAGCATCTCCCCCGACCACCTCACCGCCTATGTGACCCTGACCGCGGAGATGGCACGGCCGGGCGTCGATGACCTGCACCAGGCGTTGCATCTGGCCCATGTGGAATACGGTATCGATGAGGTCGCGTTGCAACAGGCCTGCGCGCCCGAGGCGCCTACCGGGCAGCCGCTGCCGGTGGCCCGTGGTCTGGCGCCGCAGCCGGGACAGGATGCCTGGATCGAATATCTGTTCGAATTGCATCCCCTCAAGGCCGGCCGCGAGATCGATGACGCCATCGACTTCAAGGATCGCGGCGACATTCCGCAGGTGGATGTGGGCACGGTGCTGGCGCGCAAGCAGCCGGCGGTGGAGGGCATCGCCGGGCGCGACGTGCATGGCCGCGTGCTCAAGGTGGGCAAGGTGAAGGATGCACGCCTGCAGGCGGGCAACGGTGCGCAGCTGGCGCCGGACCATCTGGCGGTGATCGCGCAGGTGGCCGGTCATCCGGCGCTGACCGCCTCGGGCGTGATCGCCGTGCATCCGGAATACCGCATCAATGGTGATCTCGGCTACAACACCGGCCACGTCAATTTTGCCGGACGGGTCATCGTCAGCGGCACCGTGCAGCACGGCTTCCGCGTCAAGTGCGGCGAACTGGTGGCCAAGGAGATCGAGGGCGGCGAGGTGGAGGCCAGCGGCGACGTGGTGGTGGCCGGCGGCGTCATCGGCGCCCGCATCCGCGCCGACGGTGTGGTGAAGGCCAAGTATCTACACACCACCCATGTGGAGGTGCTGGGCGATGTGCTGGTGCAGCGCGAGGTGGTGGAGTCCACCGTCGAGACCAGCGGCGTGTTTCACGGCGAGACCTGCACCCTGCTTGCCTCCACCGTGTCGGCCAAGGGCGGCGTGGTGATCCAGGAGATCGGTTCGCCGTCCTCGCCGCCCTGTCACATCACCGTCGGCGTGGACGAGCGCGTGCTGCACCAGATCGAGCAGCATGAGGCCCTGATTGCAGAACAGGAACAGGCGCTTGCCGGTCTGGACAGCGAGATGGCGGCGCGGCGCCACGAGCGGGAGGAACTGGAACCGCGCATCGGTGCGCTGGCGCAGGTGCAGGACAAGACCCTGGTGCGCAAGCGTGAGCTGGAACAGGCGGCGCGCGCCGGTGACGGTCAGGCAAGACACCTGCTGGAGATGCTGGGCGAGCAGGCGGCCAGCACCGAGCAGGAGATCAATGCGCTGTTTGCCGCGCAGGATGCCGCCGATGCCGTCCTGGCGGAATTGCAGCAGAGGCAGGCCGCGGCGCAGGAGCAGATAACGGCCCTGCAGGCGGAGATCGTCCATCTGCGCGAGTGGATGAATGAAACGGCAGCCAAGCCGGAGCTCAAGGTGCAGAAGACCACCTATCAGGGCACGGTGATCCGCGCGTTGCACAGCGAGGTGCGCCTCACCGAGGACAAGAAGCTGCTCTGGCTGGAGGAGCGCGAGGTCACCAGCGAGCAGGGCGATACCAGCTGGCAGCTGGTGCCCAAGGGTTGATGTCTCCCTGCCGCACATTTTGCAGTACCCCCTCTCTGTGTTCTGACTGAACCCTTGCGCCGGTGCACGGCACGCAGCGATCCGTTCCTGACATGGCTGCTGCCTTTTGTTTGTATTAGATTGATAGGCATCGACTATGAATTGGGAAGACAGCGATGAACCTGCGTGACCTGGAATACCTGGTGGCCCTGGACGAGGAGCAGCATTTCCACCGCGCCGCCGAGCGCTGCTTCGTCAGCCAGCCGACCCTGAGCGGCCAGATCAAGAAGCTGGAGGAGTACCTCGGCGTGATGCTGGTGGAGCGCGGACGCCAGGTGCGCATGACCGAGGCCGGGCGGCTGGTGGCCGCGCAGGCGCGGCGCGTGCTCACCGAGGCGCGCGGGGTGAAGGAGATCGCCACCACCTTCCGCGACCCCATGGCCGGGCGGTTGCAGCTGGGCGTGATCCCCACCATCGCCCCCTATCTGCTGCCGCTGTTCGTGCCGCGCCTGCACAAGCGCCACCCGCGCCTGCAGCTGTTCCTGCACGAGCACCAGACCGCGGTACTGCTGGACAAGCTGCGCAACGGCGACCTCGACCTGCTGCTGCTGGCCCTGCCGGTGGAGACCGACGAGTTCGCGGAGGTCGATCTGTATCAGGAGCCCTTCCTGCTCAGCGTGCCCGCCGGGCATGCCAGCCTCGCCAAGGTGAAGGCCGCCGGGCTGGAACACCTCAACGGCCAGGAGGTGCTGCTGCTGGAGGAGGGCCACTGCCTGCGCGGCCAGGCGCTGGATGTCTGTCTGCTGGGCGGGGCCAGCGAATACAGCGGCTTCCGCGGCACCAGCCTGGAGACGGTACGCCAGATGGTGGCCGAGGGCATCGGCATCACCCTGATGCCGCAGCTGGCCCAGGGCAAGGAAAAGACCATCCGCTACATTCCCTTCGCCGACCCGGTGCCGACGCGCCGCGTCGGCCTGCTCTACCGCAGCGGCAGCTACCGCACCGAGGCCTTCGCCGCCGTGGCGCAGGCGGTGCGCGAGGCGGTCACGCCGGTGCTGGGGGAGCGCTGGATTGTGGACCAGCCGTAAGGCTCGGTCCGCAAATGAACGCGAATAAACGCAAATGAAATATGTGATTGCATGGGGCCAGAAATCGTCCCATAGCGGCAACAACACGATTTGCGTCCATTCGCGGACTGAGATCTTTTGATCTGTCGTGCCCGATGTCGTTGCGCTGTATCGGGTCTACATTAATAGGAATTGGCTATCATTTTTATAGTAATAAACGATTAGAGCTATTTGTCGCATTTCCGTAACCTTCTCTCCGTGCCGCAGCCCAGCGGATTCAACAGACCAACGGAGAACCGGAAATGCAGCCCAAAGACATCAAGACCATTGCCAACCTGGAAGCCGCCCTGGCCGGCGAATCCATGGCCCACATCAAGTACATGTACTTCGCGCGCATCTGCCGCGCCATGGGTGACGAAGAGAGCGCCCGGGCCTTCGAGGCGACCGCCGCGCAGGAAGTGCAGCACGCCTTCGGCCACATGGACCTGCTGTTCCCCAAGCACACCCTGAACCCGGCGCGCTGCCTGGAGCTGGCCATCGAGGGCGAGACCTACGAGTACACCGAGATGTACCCGAGCTTCCGCCACACCGCGCTGGAAGAGCAGCGGTCCGACGCGGTGCGCGAGTTCGACGAGCAGATCGCCGAGTCGCAGGAGCATGCCGAACAGTTCAAGGCGGTGCTGGAGAAGGCGGCCAAGCGCTTCGCCGCGCTGGCCAAGGTGGAAGAGCGCCACGCCAACCATTACCGCGAGGCCCTGGCGCGCGTGAACGCCTGAGCCAAACAACGAACCCACATTCAATTTTCAGGAGATATGACATGAAGAAGTTCCAGTGCATCGTGTGCGGCTACATCTACGACGAAGCGGCCGGCGACCCGGCCGAAGGCATCGCCCCCGGCACCCGCTGGGCCGACATTCCCGAAGATTGGGAATGCCCGGAGTGCGGCGTGGCCAAGGCCGACTTCGAGATGGTGGAGATCTGAGCGTTGAATCGCGGCTGCGATCCGCTCCTGCGGGGCCGAGCTTTGTAGGAGCGGATCGTATCCGCGACCGGGCGTGAGGCGGCTTTAGACACAGCTTGGATTGATACAGGAGAACGACATGCAACCCATCGTCATCATCGGTACCGGCCTCGCCGGTTATACCCTGGCGCGCGAACTGCGCAAGCTGGACGGCACCACGCCGCTGGTGCTAATCACCGCGGACGATGGCGGCTTCTATTCCAAGCCCATGCTGTCCAACGCACTGCTGCGCGGCAAGGCGCCGGCCGAGCTGGTCAGCGCCGACGCGGCGAAGATGGCCGCGGATCTGAATGCCGTGATCAGGACGCGTGCAACGGTGGAGGCCATTGATACCGCGGCGCACACCATCACCGCGAACGGCGAGGTGATCGCCTACGCACGTCTGGTGCTGGCGGTGGGCGCACGCCCGATCCGTCTGCCGCTGGAGGGCGACGGCGCCGCCGATGTGCTGACGGTGAACAATCTGGGTGACTACGCGCAGTTCCATGAAAAGCTGCAGGGCACGAAGCGCGTGGCGGTGATCGGTCCCGGCCTCATCGGCTGCGAGTTCGCCAACGACCTCGCCGGTGCCGGACACAAGGTCAGCATCATCGGCCCCGATCCCCATCCGCTCGGCCGGCTGTTGCCGGCGCAGGCTGGAGCCGCGGTGCGCGAGGCCTTGAGCGCCATCGGCATCCAGTGGCATCTCGGCACCGTGGTGTCGCGCGTGGAACGTGACGGCGAGGGTTATCGTCTGCTGCTGGCCGATGGCAGTGAGGTCAGTGCCGATCTGGTGCTCTCCGCCATCGGTTTGCAGGCGGACACGCGCCTGGCGCAGCAGGCAGGCCTGACTAGCAACCGTGGCATCGTGGTGGATGCGCAATTGCGCGCCAGTGCGCCGGATGTGTATGCGTTGGGTGATTGCGCCGAGGTCAACGGCGTGGTGCTGCCCTTCGTGCTGCCGCTGATGGAGCAGGCACGCACCCTGGCTGCGGTGCTCGCCGGGCGTGAGGCGGCGGTGAACTATCCGCCCATGCCGGTGGCGGTGAAGACGCCGGCCTGTCCGGTGGTGGTAGCGCCGCCTGCGCCGGGTACGTCGGGCGAGTGGCGGGTGCAGGTGGATGCAGACGGTGTGCGGGCCGAGTTCATCGACGGCGCGCAGCTGCGTGGCTTCGCCCTCACCGGCGCGGCGACCGCCGCCAAGCAGGCGCTGGTAAAGCAGCTGACAAGCTAGGCATTCTGTAGGAGCAAATCGTATTCGCGATAGTGCACTTCGCTACGCCAAATCGCGAATACGATTCGCTCCTACGTCGATGTTTAAAAACTATTCGCAGTCGCTGGATTTGTTGTTGGCCTCGGCGATCTTGCCGGCCAGGGCGAACCACTTCTGCGCCTCGGCCTCGTTCATCTTCACGCCGAGGCCGCTGACGTACATCATGCCGAGGGCGTTGGCGGCCTGCAGATGGCCCTGCTCGGCGGCGCGCGCCAGCCATTTCACCGCCTCGTCGCCATCCTGTGCCACGCCGTTGCCGCCGGTGCTGTACAGGCTGCCGAACAGATACTGGGCATCCATGTTGCCGTCGCGCGCCAGCGGGCGCAGCAGCAGCAGGGCGCGGCTGTGCTCGCCGGCATCGAGCGCAGCGGCGGCGTCATCGAGGGTGTCGGCGGCGACGGGCAGGGCCAGGCAGAGCAGCAACAGCAGGGCGTAGCGTTTCATGAGGTTTCTTGTCGCGCAGAGGGATGGCCAAGTCTACCCCAATCGGGTTAACGTCGCTGCACCATGAAGATCGCGGTCCTGTCCGACATCCACGGCAATATCCCGGCGCTGGAGGCGGTGCTGGAGGACGTGACGCGTTGGCACCCCGACGAGTTGATCGTCAACGGCGACCTGGTCAATCGTGGCCCCTACAGCCTGGAATGTCTGCGACTGTTGCAACGCAGCTTTCCGGCCGGCCGTTTCCTGCGCGGCAACCACGAGGATTTCGTGCTGTCGTGTGACGAAAAGCACTACGACCCCGCTGATCCCCGGTTCGACCTGCGCCGCTTCGCCCACTGGACCCATGCCCAGCTCGGTGCCGCGATGGCCGAGGTGCGTGCCTGGGACAACCACATCGATCTCACTGACCTGGACGGCGGCGCCCTGCACATCACCCATGGCTCGCGCCTCGGCAGCCGCGACGGCATCTCGGCGCGCACCGCGGAGGCCGACCTGCCGGCCAAACTGGGCGAGCGGCGCGACCTGTTCATCACCTCGCATACCCACAAGCCGCTGTGGCGGCAGTTCGAGGGCACGCTGGTGGTCAATACCGGCTCGGTAGGCGCCCCGTTCGATGAGGACCATCGTGCCTGCTATGGCCGCTTTCTCTTCGACGGACGCCGCTGGCAGGCCGAGGTGGTGCGCGTCGCGTATGATTACACGCAGACCGAACGCGACTTCGCCGCCAGCGGTTTTCTCGCGCAGGGCGGTCCGTTGACGCGCCTGATGCTGGAAGAGTTGCGCCATGCCCGGATGTTCGTCGGCCCGTGGATGAAGCGGTATCATGATGCGGTGCATGCGGGCGAGATAACGGTGGCGCGGGCGGTGGATGACTTTCTTGGTTTATGAAGAGTTACAAGTTGCAAGTGCCCGGAAAACCTCAACACAATCCTTCTTGCCACTTGCCACTTGCCACTTGCCACCGCCTTTCAGGAGTCAGCCCATGACAGCAGGTACCGCCCCGCAGGTCACGCACAAGATCCAGGTGTTTCTCGCCCGGGCGGTGGACCTGTCGGAGAAGATCCAGAACCGCATGCTGGAGCACGCCATGCAGGAACAGATCGAGGAGCTGTACGCGCAGCGCCAAAAGCTGTTTGCCGCGGCCGTCGCCGATCCGGAAGTGGCGGCCTGGCTGGGCGCGGTGCGGCTGACGCCGGCCGATTCGTGGGCGCTCTACAAGGCCTTCCTGCTGGCGCTGGAGGAAGAGCACATCGCGCGTCAGTACAAGGCGCAGGATCGCGCGCTGGGTTTCGAGGATATCCGCGAGATCCACGCCAACCCGTTTCTATTGCAGAAAGATGGCGTTGATGACAAGGAGGCGATGGAGCAGATGATCGACAAGCGTCGTCTGGCGCCGGGGGATGTGATGCAGATGATGGCCAATTTCAGTGCCGACGAGTTGCTGGGGCTGATGAAGCTGGCCAAGGGCCTGGTCGAAGGCAGTATCTGGGAACGGAAATACGACCTGTAACACCGTCCTGGCGACAACTCGCCAGGGCGCGGCCGACGCCTAACGCAGGTGTGACGAGTTGGCGCCATCACATCATAGGGCGGGCCGGCCCCGCCGCAACATGGCGCGCCCTATGACGGGTCACGAATCCTAGGCCGCCAGGTCGCACTCCGGCGCGCTGTCCAGCCCGTGAAACTCGCGCAACACCACGCGCTCGAGCAGCGCGGCATAGGTCGGGGTCGTATCCAGATCGACGCGGACGCCATCGAAGGTGTCGGCGATGAGGTCCTGCAGCACTGCGGCCGTCGTGCCGTCCATGTGCAGATCCTCCACCAGGCGCGCCTCCTCCGTGATGTCGTCCAGATCCACATCCAGGGCCTCGGCCACCACCGCCTTGAGCGCCATGCCCATCAGGTTCTTTACCGAATCCAGTTCGTCCTTACCTGCCTTGATGCACATGCTGAACCTCCTTGGTCGCTGTTAGTGGATAAGAATATTAGCGATTGCAGATATTCAGTCATTGACCTCGATCAACTAAATGCGGCGGCAGGCAAAACAGTAAATGACATAGATCAATTAGCAGTGCCCGATGAACCAGCTGCACGATTCTGGGGCAGTTCTGGCGCCGCAAGGCCATCGCCCGTAGGGCCGGCTTCAGCCGGCCATGCCCGAGACTATGTCCTGCCCCGTTTACACCGTCACGGGTGGCGTGAAGGACAAAAAAAGCCGGGACCAACGGTCCCGGCAACAGGGGGGTGAGGCGGGTTACCAGCCGTGACGCGGCTGACCCATGCCGCCGAAGCGCTGCCCGCCCTGCGACTTGAGCTGTTCCCGCTGTTCCGGGGTCAGGATCGCCTCCAGCTTCTGCTGTGCCTCGGCGCGGGCCACGATCATGTTGGCGATCTGCGCGCCCTGCTTGTCGGCCAGCTGGCGGATGGTGGCGGTATCGGCGCCCTGGTCCATGGCGGTGCGCAGTTCGTCGCGGGCATCGCCCATGGCATCCATCTGCTTGCGCATGGCATCGCGCTGTTCCTTGCGCAGCGTGTCGAGCTGGCTGCGCTGTGCATCGCTCAGATTGTCGATCTGCGGCATGCCGCGCATCGACATCATGCCGCCGCGGTCGCAGCCGCCCATACCGGGATGGCCGCCGAAGGCGAGGGCGGCGCCGCCGCCGAGCAGCAGGGAACCGGCCAGTACGGTGACGAGAATTTTGTTGGTACGCTTCATGGTGTTGTCTCCTTGGGTTGCTGTCTGCCTGCAATGACAGGGTGAGCAAACGATAGCCCCGCGCCGGTTGCAGTTGGGTGGAGACACGCGAGGGAGTGCAAAGAAGTGCAAGGCCTGCGTTCATGCGCCTTTCGCAATAGGTCCGAGAAGCGGACAATCCAAAACATGTAGGGCCGGTTTCAACCGGCCTGGCCGGCTGAAGAAATGACGCATAGGTTTAGCGGCGAACAACGATGTCAAAAATCCTGCTGATCGACGACGACGAAGCACTGTGCGAGCTGCTGGCCGAATACCTGGCCGGCGAGGGCTTTGTCGTGCAGGCGGTACACGACGGCGTGCAGGGCGAGGCGCAGGCCATCGCCGGCGAGTGGGACGCCATCATCCTCGACGTGATGCTGCCCGGCATGAACGGTTTCGACGTGCTGAAACGCATCAAGCCGAAGACCACGACGCCGGTGCTGATGCTTACCGCGCGCGGCGAGGACACCGACACCGTGCTCGGCCTGGAACTGGGCGCTGACGACTACGTGGCCAAGCCGGTGAGCCCGCGTGTGCTGGTGGCGCGGCTGCGCGCCTTGCTGCGGCGGCAGGGCGAAGATTCCCCGGCAGGTGTGGTGCGTGTCGGCGATGTCACCCTCGACGAGGCGAGTCGCCGCGTCACGGTCGGCGGCAGCGACGTGGTGCTCACCGGCGCCGAGTTCAACCTGCTGGCGCTGCTGGTGCGTCATGCCGGCCATGTGGTGCCGCGTGACGTCTTGGCCGAGGACGGCCTGGGCCGTGCACTGCAGGCCTTCGATCGCCGCATCGAAACCCACATGGCGCAGATCCGCCGCAAGCTTGGTCCCCTGCCCGACGGCAGTGCGCGCATCCAGACCGTGCGCGGCGCCGGCTATCAATACGTGGCGCGCTGATGAATTCCCTGTTCACCAAGATCTTCCTCGCCTTCTGGCTGGCCGCGGTGCTGCTCGGTGCTACCCTGTTCGGTGTGTCGCGCCTGTTCGGCGGCGAGGTGATCGCCGAGGCGCAGCGGGCGCTGGAGAGCAGGGCGGTGACGGCGGCGGCGCTGTGGCAGGAGGGTGGCATGATGGCCGCCGCGCGTTGGCTGCGCAGCCAGCCCGACAGCCTGCGCCTGCTCGATGCAAGCGGCGAACCGGTCCTACGCCCGCACATGCCGCGTCATCCGCGCCTGCCGCAGGTCATCACGCCGGGCGTGCATCCGGCCGGGCGGGGCCGCGTAATCCTGGCGGCCGCGCTGCCGCACGTGGAGCCGCCGGCCTTTCTGGTGCAGGAGCTGGAGCCGGGACAACTGCCGCTGACGCCATGGTGGTTGCGCCTGCTGATCGCGGCCAGCGTGACCGGCCTGGTGAGCTATGGCCTCGCCGCCCTGCTCACGCGCCGCCTGCGCCGCCTGCGCCGCGCCGCCCAGGCCCTGGCCGCCGGCGATCTCTCCGTGCGCGTCGGCCGCAGCGGCGGCGATGAAGTGGAGGCGCTGGCGCGTGACTTCGATCAGATGACCGACCACCTGCGCGACCTGCTCGATGCGCAGAAGCGTCTGCTGCGCGATGTCTCCCACGAACTGCGCTCGCCGCTGGCGCGCCTGCGCATCGCCCTGGAACTGGCCGAGCGCGACAAGGAGAAGTCATTGCAGCGCATCGCCAAGGAGGCCGACGAACTGGAGGCGTTGATCGCCGACGTGCTGTCGCTGGCGCGGCTGGAGTCGGGGCAGTCGGTACTGGAGCGGCGCGAGGTGGCGCTGCATGAGCTGATGCAGCAGATCGTCACCGATGCCGACTTCGAGGCCGAGGCCAGGGGATGCAGCGTGGACATCGGCGCCAACGACGCCGCCACCCTGTCCGGTGATCCGGTGCTGCTGCGCTCCGCCATAGAAAACGTCGTGCGCAATGCCGTGCGCCATACCGCGCCGGGAACGACGGTGACGGTCGAACTGCACAACACGAACAACGCCGCAGTCATCACCGTACGCGATCAGGGCAGCGGTGTACCCGAGGAAGCCATCAGTCGCATGTTCGAACCCTTCACCCGCGTCGGCGAGGCGCGTGAACGCGGCAGCGGTGGCTACGGCCTCGGCCTCGCCATCACCGGCCGCGCCGTGCAGGCCCACGGCGGCAGTGTCAGCGCGGAGAACCATGCCGACGGTGGGTTGCTGGTCAGCATCCGCCTGCCGATTACGCCGCGCCCGTAACCAGCTTTACCTGCCAACCAATCTGTTTCTCTGCAGGAGCCGAATCCCCTCGGTGCGTCGATGCCTGCATTTGACTCCTGTTGCCCGCAGAGGAGACTTCATTAATTTGATCAATTCCAGATATACCTTGCGCGGCGCGGCCATCTAAGGGTTATCGGTAGCCGATGCCGTGGTGGCTTTTAATGTATTGATTCTGATGAGTGAATTATCCCGACGAATCCACCGATCTCACGGGATATCAGTCAAACGACCGATAGGACTGATAGGCAGTCATTTTACGGTATATTCGCCCCAGGGCTCCCGCCAAAGCAGGACGCAACCGCCCGAAACCCAAGGTGTTTCTATGGAATGGAACAATTCGCTGGCCGTGATATCAGTCATATGGCCGTCTAATCATCGTTATG
>JANJXC010000104.1 GCA_024709225.1 Gammaproteobacteria bacterium
ACCTTCGGCAACCACAACGCCGCACTGCCTGATACAAACTGCACCAGCTGCGGCGACTGCGTGGCTGTGTGTCCGACCGGGGCGTTGAGCGAGCACGGCTGACGTCCGTTCGGCGCAATACGCGTTGCTCATTGCGCCCTACCTTGTCCTTCCTGCCGGCTGCTGACGTACAGTGCCTCCACCTTCGCCCTGGCCCACGGTGTCTTGCGCAGGAATTTCAGGCTGGAGGCGATGCTGGGGTCGTTGGTGAAGCAGTTGATGGTGATGCGTCGTCCCAGCTCCTCCCAGCCGAATTTCTCCACCAGGAAGGTGAGCGCCATCTCCAGCGTCACGCCGTGCAGGGGATCCCGATCGCGTTGGCTGTTCATCGTTGCTCCACCTGGCAATGGCCTGACCACCGCCCGAGAGTTTTCCAGCAACCGGTCAAGACCGGGCTGCGCTGCTGGCTGACGGTCATTTCAGCGCCCGTACCTTGAAGCGGCGTCCCTTGATCGGTTTCTCCGAAAGGATGCGCAATGCCTTGTCTTGCAGGTTGCGTGCGATGGCGACGTAGGCGACGTGATCGAAGATGTCGATCTTGCCGACCTTGTCGGCGCTCAGTGCCTGGTCGGCGGTGAGGGCGCCGAGGATATCGCCGGGGCGCACCTTCTCCTTGCGTCCGCCGTCGATGCACAGGGTGACCATCGGTGCCGGCAGGCTGAAACTGCCCAACGCATCGAGGTCGGGGAGCGGCGCCAGCGGCACCTTGCTGCCCTGATAGGTCTCGATGGCGTTGACGCGATGTGCCTCGGCGGGGGCAAACAGGCTGAGCGCCAGCCCGGTGCTGCCGGCCCGGCCGGTGCGGCCGATGCGGTGGATGTAGATCTCGGGGTCGCGCGGCAGTTCGTAGTTGATCACCGCGGCGAGTTCCTTGATGTCGAGGCCGCGTGCGGCCACGTCGGTGGCGACCAGCACCGGCACGCTGCGGTTGGCAAAGCGCACCAGCACCAGGTCACGCTCCTTCTGCTCCAGATCGCCGTGCAGCGCCAGGGCACTGACGCCGCGCTGGCGCAGCTCCCCGGTCACCTCCTGGCACTGCTGGCGGGTGTGACAGAACACCACCGTGGACGCGGGGCGGAATTCACTCAGCAGGGCCGCCAGCGCCCTGGCGCGCGTGCCGCTGTCCACCTCGTAGAAGAGTTGCCGGATGGTGTTCTCGCTGTGCGCCGCCTCGACACTCACCTCCACCGGGTCACGCTGGAAGGCACTGCTCAGCTCGCGGAATTTATCCGGATAGGTGGCCGAGAAGAACAGGGTCTGGCGCTGCGCCGGGGTGGCCGCGAGGATCGCCGCCATGTCGTCGTAAAAGCCCATGTCGAGCATGCGGTCGGCCTCGTCGAGCACCACCACGCCCGCCTGGTGCAGCGCGAGTGTCTCCTTTTGCAGGTGTTTGAGGATGCGCCCCGGCGTACCCACCACGATGTGGGCGCCATGCTCCAGCGAGGCGACCTGCGGGCCGAACGGGGCGCCGCCGCAGAGGGTGACCACCTTGGTGTTGGCGTGGGCGCGCGCCAGGCGGCGCAGCTCCTTGGCCACCTGATCGGCCAGCTCGCGGGTCGGGCAGAGCACCAGAGCCTGCACCGCAAAGCTCTGCAGATTGAGCCGTTCCAGCAGACCAAGGCCGAAGGCGACCGTCTTGCCGCTGCCGGTCTTCGCCCTGGCGATGAGGTCGCGGCCGGCCAGCACATGCGGCAGCGTCTCCGCCTGGATCGGCGTCATCTGCAGATAGCCGAGTGATACCAGATTGGCCAGCAGGGCCGGGGCGAGTTTGCAACGGGAAAAATCGGTGGTCACGTGGGGCCTTGGAAGATTCTGGCGATGCCGGGGATGGCATCCGGCGCCATGATACCAGCAGGCGCAGTCGTTGGTGTCGCAACAGATACGACCGGCGTAATGAAAAGGGGCGCCGCGAGGCGCCCCTTCCTGTTGCACTTCCCTGGGAAAGGGTTACAGCGTGTAGATATCCGCGATGCCGGTGCCTTGCAGGCGGTCGAAGTAGCGGGCGCGGTAGTAGTGGCGCTTGTGGGTGGCGTCATCGGTGAAGGCGGCGCGGTCGTGCAGCACGTTGTTGCTGACCAGGCCCATGCCGGACTCCAGACGGCCACGGTAGATGTAGGGCGACGGGTTGTTGAGGATCTCCTGCAAATAGGCCAGGGCCTCGCGGCTCAGCGCATCGTCGGCCCACATCACGTTGTTGACGCGGATGGTGTAGCGCATGTGCAGGTCGCCGGACGGCATGATGATGAACACCGGACCGGGTTCTTCCGGCCGCGCCACGGTGCCGCCCTCGTCGATGCGGGCCGGGATGGTCATGGCCTTGGGACCCATCAGGGCGCGGATGTAGTCGGGATTCTTTTCGCGCAGCAGGATGTAGGCGATCTCGTGATCCATCAGCTGGTTCTCGCCGCCGCTGGCGGCCTGCATCACCACGTGCAGGTTGAGGGCGTGGATCTGGCGGTTGGCGGCATTGTAGTAGCCGTCGGTGTGCCAGTTGATGGCGCGGTTGGTGTACGGAATGTAATTCTGGCGCACGCCTTCATTGCGCACGGTGAGCGAGGTGAGGCCGGTTTCGTCGGCCAGCCAGTTCTTGTTGATATCCTGCAGGCCGAAGCGGCGGCCCATGGACAGCGGGATCTCCGGGTCGGGGTCGGTGCCGGTCTTGCTGGCATACAGCGCCATGTTGGCCTTCTGGCAGCGCTGCAACAGGGCGGCGTGTTCCTTGTCGGTGAGCTTGCGCGGGTCGTTGATCTCCACCAGCAGGTCACCCAGACCCTGGGGATAATCCTTGAGTTTCTGATCGCGCCAACGCTGATACAGATCGTTGTTGTCGAGACTGAAGGGGCTGGCGGTGGCAGCAAGTTTCTGTTGTGCACTGGTCATACAAAACCTCGTTGAGCCTTGGGTTTGGGTGATGAAAACAGGCTGAACAGCTTAATCAAAGCCGATGGCCCTGTAATTGACCAAGAACAACTAAAACCGGCGCACAGCGGCGCTACACCGCTGATTTTCTGGGTATTTTTTGCGTAATGGCAGCAAATACCGCAACCGCCTACGGTATGCGCCGACCGACCTACCTACCGGTCTGCCGGATGGGCAACCAGACCCGGAACCGGGTACCGCGCCCCGGCTCGCTGTCCACCTCGATGCGCCCGCCGTGTTTTTGCACGATGCCATAGGACAGCGACAGGCCGAGCCCGGTGCCCTTGCCCACCGGCTTGGTGGTGAAGAAGGGTTCGAAGATGCGCTTGAGATGTTCCGGTGCGATGCCGGAACCGTTGTCTTCCACTTCGACCCAGACGTGGTCCTGCTCCTGCCCGGTGCGCACGGTGATGATGCCTTGCCGCTCCATGGCGTGCGCGGCGTTGACCAGGAGGTTCATGAACACCTGGTTGAGCTGCGAGGGCACGCATTCCACCTCCGGCAGCTCACCGTACTCGCGCACCACGTCGGCCTTGTACTTCAGTTCGTTGTGCACGATGTTGAGCGTGCTTTCCAGCCCCTGGTGCAGATCGGCCAGCTGCCAGTCCGCCTGTTCCTGGCGCGAGAAATCCTTGAGGTCCTGCACGATCTGCTTCACGCGCTTGATGCCCTCGCCCGACTCTCCGAGCAGGGCGCAGATATCCTCGCGCAGGTAGCCTATGTCGAGTTCCTGCTTGAGGGCATTGATCCGCTCCAGCGCCGCGGCGTCGGCCAGGGCGGGCTCCGCCTTCATGTAGGCATCGAGCAGGGTGAACAGCCCCTGCAGATAGCGTCCCAGGCTGTTGATATTGGAACTGACATAACCCATCGGGTTGTTGATCTCATGGGCCACGCCGGCGGCCAGCTGGCCGATGGAGGCCAGCTTGTCGGACTGTCGCAACTGCTCGTCCATGCGGTGGCGCTCGGTGACATCCTTGGCGGTGCAGACGTAGTGGGTGACGTTACCTGCGGGGTCGCGCAGCGGCGAGATGGTTTCCTCGGCGTGGAACAGCTCGCCGTCCTTGCGCCGGTTGATGATGGCCGCGTGAAACGATTCGCCGTCGGCGATGGTCTGCCACATCTGCTGATAAAACGCCGCGTCATGCAGGCCGGATTTGAGCAGGCCGGTCGTCTTCCCCAGCACCTCCTCCCGGCTGTAGCCGGTAATGCGTTCGAAGGCCGGATTCACATACTCGATGCCCCCTTGCGGGCTGGTGATGATGACCAGGTCGTCGGCCTGCTCCACCACGCGCAACAGGCGCTGCTTTTCATCCTCCGCCTCCTTGCGCCAGGTAATGTCGCGGCTGATGCCGCGATAGCCGGCAAACTCCCCGCTGCTATCGAACACCGGCACCCCGTTGGCCTCCATCAACACCACATGGCCATCCTTGTGGAGGGCGGCGATTTCAATACCGCGAAAGGGTTCATGGCGCTGCAGCAGCGCGTCGATGACCGGGACCAGCTGCCCCGCCCTGATCGGCGGCAGCAAATCGACCGGCGTCTTGCCCAACAGCTCCTCCGGGGCGCAACCGAGCATCGCCCGCACCTGCGGGCTGACATAGGTATAACGGCCGGCGTCATCGATCTCCCACAGCAGATCATTGATGTTTTCCACCAGGCCGCGAAAGCGCTGCATGCTCGCCTGCAGCAGGGCCTCGATCCGCTCCTGCTCCTGCATCTGCGCGCGCAGATTGTTGCGCATGGACTCGAATGCCGCCGCCACATCCCCCAGTTCGTCCTGATAAAATCCGGTTATCGGCTTGTTCAGGTCGCCGGCGGCGATGGTGTGGGCGGCGCACTGCAGGCGCAGCAGCGGGCGCAAGCCACGGCGGTGAATGACGTACATCATGGCCAGCATGGTGCTCACCACCAGGGTCGCTGCAATCGTGAGCAGCAGCAGCTCGCGCCGCACCTGTGCCTTCACCTGCCGGATATCCTCTGCCGCCTTGATGCCCAGCTCCTCCGACAGGCTCATGATGGTGGCGATGGCGGCGGTAGCCGCATCGAACCACTGTTCGGCACTCACCGGATAGGCCTGGCCGTGCATGCCGGCGTCATATACCCGCTGCCGCAATGCCTCGAACCGGCCCTGGTATTCCACCCGGAACGCCTCCCGCGCCGCCGCCACCTTGTCGTCCGGCGGCAGTTGCCGGATCACCGCGTCTGCACGCTGCAAATTGCCGGCGATCACCCCGCGGTAGCCGAACAGTTCCGCCATTTCATCCTGGGTTAACGGCCGCCCCTGCGCAATCACCCCGACGATCATTGCCCGCTCCCGCCCGGCGAATTCCAGCAGGTTATGTGCGATCTGTTTTACCAGGGGGTTATCGGTGTAGGGGTGTTCCTCGTCGTCATGAAAGCCCAGCGCAGCGCGGCGCAGCAGGGCCAGCTCGTCGATATACGCGGTTGTGACCTCGCGCCAGCGCGCAGTGCCGATCGCGTTTCCGTCTCCCTCCCATAGCCGGTCGGCCAGACGGCGCGCCTCCTCCAGGTGCTGCCGGGCCTGGGGCAGGTTGAGCGCGGCATCCTCCATCCACACCTTGCTCTCCAGTGCCTGCAGTTCCTGCAACTGATGGATCAGCCGCGCATGCAATTCGTCACCCTGCGCGCGCAACCGGCGCAACTGCGCCAGCTCCTCCGCCGTCCGCTGGGCGCGGGTCAGCAGCAGGGTCGTCCTGCCGCGCTCGATGCCGGCCTGATTGATGGCACGCAGCGCCAGGCCGCCCAGGCGGTTGGCCTGCTCGATGCGCTCGGCCTTCTGCAGGCGCGCATAGGCATCGATCACATCCCCGCCTATGGCCACCAGGGCGATAAGCACCATCAGGCCCATCAGACTGGTAAGCAAGTGGCGCAGCGTCAGTGTATGCAACATCTCAGTTCACCCTGCCGGTCATACGCCCGGTCGCATGACGGTCAAACCGGTTCCTGCTGCGGCCCCAGCACCCGCAAGATCTCCGCCATATCGGTGCTGCCGTTACGCACCTTCTCCCAGGCATCCTGCAGCAGGGAGCGCACTCCCTGCACCCGCGCCGCGCGGTTGATCTCCAGCATGCTGGCCCCGCTGGTCATCAGATGACGCAGCTCGTCGTCGGGCACCAGCACCTCGAACAGCCCGATGCGACCCTGATAGCCAGAGCCGCCACAATGGCCGCAGCCACGGGCATGAAACACCTCCGGCAGGCGCTCGGCAGCGAACAGCGGCCCCAGCTTGCGGCTCAGCGCCGGATCGGGCGGCGCCGGCTCGCGGCAATGCGGACACAGGCGGCGCACCAGACGCTGGGCAATGATGCCCTCCAGCGCCGCGGCCACCACATAGGGCTTCAGCCCGAGATCGAACAGGCGCGCCACCGTGGCCACGGCGGAATTGGTGTGCAGGGTGGAAAACACCAGGTGCCCGGTGAGCGCCGCATGAAACGCCACCTCGGCGGTGTCGAAATCGCGGATCTCGCCCAGCAGGATCACATCGGGGTCCTGACGCAGGATGGAGCGCAGCACGATGGGAAAGGTCAGCCCGATCTGCTCACGGATATGCACCTGGCCCGCCATGTCCATGAAAAACTCCACCGGGTCTTCGATGGTCACGTAGTTGCGGCCGGGGTCGGCATTGTGTTGCAGCAGCGAATACAGGGTATTGGTCTTGCCGCTGCCGGTGGGGCCGGTGGCCAGGATGATGCCCTGCGGCTTTTCGGTCAGCCGCTGTACCCGTTCCAGATCGTCGGCGGTAAACCCGAGCGCGCCCAGATCGCTGATGGCGGCGTTGCGGTCCAGCAGCCGCATCACCACCTTCTCGCCGCTGATGGTCGGCAGGGTGGACAGGCGCAGGTCGACGATGCGCAGCGGCGTCTTCACGGTGATGCGCCCATCCTGCGGCCGGCGCCGTTCGGCAATATCCAGCTCCGCCATGATCTTGATGCGCGACACCAGGGAGCTGAAAATCTGATGGGGAATATGCAGCTTGTCCTTGAGGATGCCATCGATGCGGTAGCGCACCACCACACTCTTGGCGCGCGGCTGGATATGGATGTCGCTGGCCCGCAGGCGCACCGCCTCGAGGATGATGGCGTTGACCAGGCGCACCGCCGGCATCTCTTCGGTCTGGTGCAGCAACTCCTCCAGCGAGACGTCATCCTCTTCGTCAATGACGATCTCGATGCTTTCGAACGGATCGGTCATGGCGACCAGGGTTTCCATGTCGCCAAACGACGGGCCGGAGTCTGCGCCATAGAGGTCGAGGATCTTGCTCTCGATGGCGGCACTGTCCGCCATCACCGTCTCTACCTCCAGGCCGGCGGAAAAGCGCAAATCGTCGATCAGGCCGGTATCCATCGGGTCGGCCATCACCAAGGTCAGGCGCTTGCCCTCCAGGCGCAGGGGCAGCACCCAGTTGCGTTCGCAGAAGCTGCGCGGCAACAGCTCCGCCAGCGCCGGCTCCAGCGTGTGCTCGGCCAGCGCCACCTCCTCGATCAGCAGGTCCTTGCGCAGGATTGCCCGTATCGCCTTTTCGCTCACCCATTCCCGCGCCAGCAGCAGGCGCAACATCGGCTCCTTGCGCAGCTGGGAAAGTTTGTGCAGCTCCTGCACCTGCTGTTCGTTGAGCATGCCCTTTTTGTGCAGCATGATGGCAAGCTGGCTGCGATTGGTGACGGCAAGACGGGACAGCGCCTGGATCTCCTGCGACTTCTTGCTGTTTTCCGCCTGCAGCTGCCGATTGCGGCGGATCAGGTCATGCTGCTCCAGCGCCAGCGCCACCGTCACGCGCAGGTCGTCGTCGTTCCATGGCTTGAGGATGAACTTGTATACCGCTCCTTCGTTGACGGCACCCATGACCGCGCCGGTATCGGCGTGCCCGGTGAGCATGATGCGTATGGTGTCGGGCCAGGTCTGCTTGAAGCGGCGCAGCAGTTCGGCGCCGTTCATCTTCGGCATCATATAGTCGGAGATAACCACATCCACCGGTGTTGCGCTGCACAGGCGCAGCGCCTCATCGCCATCGGGCGCGGTCAGCACCTCATAGTTCTCCTGGCGGAAAACCCGCTGCAAGGCCTTGAGCACATTGGGCTCGTCATCGACGATCAGCAGGCGATAGCGTGCCGGCGCCGCCGGGTCCGGGGCGGCCGGGCTGTTACCGGTAAAAAACGAGGCGTAACCCGCCATGTCGGCTCCTGTTGCGTTGTCCGGTATCTCCCGCGATACCGCCCATGCCTCAGCGCAGCGGCAACCACACCGTGAACGTGGTGCCCGCGCCCGGACGACTGTCGACCTCGATGCGCCCGCCATGGGCCCGCACGATGTCGTTGCTCACCGTGAGGCCCAATCCGGTGCCGCGACCGACCTCCTTGGTGGTAAAGAACGGGTCGAAGATGCGCGGCAAGACCGTGGGCGGAATGCCGCCGCCGTTATCGTGTACGCGCAGCCGGAGCTGCCCCTGTGCCACGGCCGTTTCGAAGGTCACCACCCCCGGCGGAGTGACGGCATCTGCCGCATTGAGCAACAGATTGAGTATCACCTGACCGAGCTGCGCCGCATTGCAGCGCAATGGCGGTACCTCGCCCAGCACGAAGACAGGCGCCAGGCGCCCGCGGATCTGCCCTTCGGCCACATTGCACACCTGGCGAATGATGGCGTTGATGTCGGCCGCCTCCTCGCCGCCCTGATCGACGCGGGAAAATCCCTTCAGGTCGGCCACGATGCGGGCCACCCGTGCGGCACCGCTACGGCTCTCGTCGATGAGGTCGCTGAAGTCCTGCAGCACGAACCCCAGGTCGGCGGCGGCCCACGCCTGCTGCACGGCGGCGAGGTCGGGCGCCGCCGGCAGCTGCTCCGCCCAGTGTCCCAGACGTTGCAGATAGCCCTGTGCCGTATTCAGGTTGCTGGCGATGAAACCGATGGGATTGTTGATCTCGTGGGCAACCCCGGCCGCCAACTGGCCGACCGAGGCGAGCTTTTCACTCTGGTAGAGCCGCCGCTGTGTCGCCTCGATGGTCTGCACCTGTTCCGCCACGCGCTGCTCCAGATGCAGCGCCAGCTCGCGGTACCGCGCCTCGGACTCCTGCAGGGCCGCATGGCGGCGCTGCAATTCTGCGTAATCCTCATGCACTGCCTGCAAGTGCAATTCCGAGGCCATGAGATAGCGGGCGTTTGCGCGCAGGATCCATTGCAGCAGCACCACGGCGGCGGCGGCCTGTGCCTCGGTGGCGTCGCACTCCAGATAGCCGATGGGCTCCATCTCGCCGCGCACCGGCAGGCGGACCCCGCCGTGTACCTCGCCCCTGGCCAGCAGCTCGCGGCCGCGCACATCGCTGAGGCGCAGCCCCGTCCCGAGCAGGGCGACCAGGGCATCCGCCAGCCGCGCACGATCGACCGAACGCAGCAACTCGTCCAGACCCAGTTCGCGATCAAAGCCGGCGGCGGGGACGGTATCCGGACTCATGGCGCAAGGCCCGCGGCGGCATCGACGAATGCGGGCCGGGTCAGGCCGTGTACCGCACTCAGCTGCATCTGGCCATCGATGGCGTCATACACCTGCTCCAGCAGGGCGCGTAACGTCTCCACCACCCCGCAGCCGATGAGTGCCGTGCTGAATACCACCGGCCAGCGTGCCCCCTGCCAGCGCGCCAGGATCTCTTCCTCGGCGAGCACACCGGGCAGGTCGCGCTTGTTGAACTGCACCACCAGGGGCAGCCGCTCGAAATCCAGTCCGACGCGGGCGGCATTCTCGGCCAGATTCTCAAAGGCGGCGCCATTGTTCACGCTCTGTGCCCGCTGCGAGTCGGCCACGAACACCACGCCGTCGGCACGCGACAGCACCGCCTTGCGGGTGCTGTCATGCTGCACCTGACCCGGCACCGTGAACAGCTTGAACTTGATCAGCAGGCCAGACGGAGCGGTGATGCCGAGCGGCAACAGATCGAAGAACAAGGTGCGATCATTGTGTGTCTCCAGCGTCATCATCTCACCCTTCATTTCCGGCTGCAGCAGATCGTGCAGCCGCATCAGATTGGTGGTCTTGCCGCTCTGTGCCGGGCCGTAATACACCAGCTTGATGGTGATGCGTCCGGCCTCGGCCTCATAGTCCGCCATTCACTCGCCGTCCCCATCCAGCAGTACCGAGCCGTCGTCACCCCAGCGCACCCGCGCGATCTCGGGATGGGTGCGCTCGAGTTCGCGCAGAGCCGCATCCTGCTGGCTGAGCTGGGTCTGCTGGCGCCGGACCTGATCGGCGAGGCGTCGATTCTCCACCAGCACGGCACGGTGCTCGAGCGCGCGATCGATGGTGATGCGCAAGTCGTCGGCATCCCACGGCTTGGGCAGAAAACGATAGATCTCGGCCTGATTCACCGCTGCCAGCAAGGCATGCCAGTCGGTATAGGCACTCAGGATCAGCCGCATGGCATCCGGCTGGATGGCCCGAAAGCGGGTCAGAAATTCCACTCCGTCCATGCCCGGCATGCGGTAGTCGGACAACACCAGATCGAAGGTTGCCGTCTGGGCGCGGCGCAACGCCTCTTCGGCCGTAGCGAATGTTTCGATCGCGTGGCGCGGGGTGGTCAGCAGCCGTTCCAGCGAACGCAATACATTCGGTTCGTCATCCACCAGCATGATGCGATACATGGTCCTCTCCCTCCGCCAGAATATGAATCACAAATTCGCTGTGGTCGTCCCGCTCCAGGGCGTTGATCTTGCGCACCAGCGCCTCGGTGAGCCGATACCCCTTGGTGAGCAGCAGCACGCCATCCTGTCCCAGCAGATCGCGCGACAGCACCATCCCCGGCCGCAGCGCCGGCGGCTCCAGGCGCAACTCGCGGATCAGACCCTCACCGCGTTCGCGCGCATCGAGCACCGCAACGCAGGCATCCACCACGGCGCCGTCATAGCGCTTGTCGCGCCGCTGTTGCAGGAAACCGCGGGCATCCAGCGGGCTCAGTTCCTCGCCGAGCAGTGCGCCGCTGCGCAGGCCGTCATAATCGTTGGCCACGGCGACTATGCGCGCGCCGAGCGGGATCTGTTCGCCGTACAGCCGATCCGGATATCCCTTTCCGTCATAGTGCTCATGGTGGTGGCGGATGAACAAAGCGGTCTTCTGCAAGGGCTCCATGCCCATCAGGATGGCCTGTCCGGTGATCGGGTGTTTCTCCACCACCTTGCGCTGCGTGGTGTTCAGGTTGGCGGCCGGGATGCGCAACAGCCCGTCCGGCCACGCCAGCTTGCCGATATCGTGCAGCAGACCGGCGAAATAGATGTGGCGTACGTCGTCCTCTTCCAGCCCGAGATAGGTGGCTATGTCGCGGGCCAGCTCGGCCACCCGCTTGCCGTGGCCGCCGCCGGGTCCTTCACGCAGCTGCACCAGATTGGCGAATACCGGTATCGCGGCGTAATAACTTTCCTGCAGCTGCTCATAGGCCAACTCCAGAAACATATTGGTCTGCCGCAACTCCTCGGTGCGCGCCACCACCTTCTGCTCCAGGGTGGCATTGAGCTCCTTCAGCTCGTCGTTCTGCCGCTGCGTCAGCGCCAGCAGGCTGTCACGCTCCGCCCGCAGACGCTTCTGCTCCAGGGCGTGCTGCACGGCCAGCTTGATGTCATTGTCTTCCCAGGGCTTGCTGAAATAGCCGTAGATCTGTCCCTGATTGATCGCCGCGATGGTGGAGGTGAGATCGGCATAGCCGGTCAGCAGGATGCGCACCACCTGCGGCCAGCGCTGCGCCACCTGGGCCAGGAACTGGGCGCCATCCATCTGCGGCATGCGCATGTCGGAGATGACCAGATCGATGGGCTCCTGTTCCAGGATTGCCAGGCCGCCCGCCCCGCTCTCCGCGGTGTGCACGGTATAGCCGAGGGGGCGGAACAGACGCCGCAACGAAGCCAGGATATTGGTTTCGTCATCGACCAATAACAGGGTGGCCGGTGCCGTGCTCACCGCCAGCGGTTCAGTCATGCCTGCTCTCCTCTTTTGCCGCCCGCCGCATCAGCTTGGCACATGGCGCCGCATTGATCTGCATCAGAACTCAAGCCGCGCCGCGGCGGCGGCCTCCCGCTCCATCTCCGGCAACAGCGCTTCCAGCTGCCGCCAGCTCAGGCCGAGCCGCGCCCAGGCCTCCGGCTGCAGCGGCGGGATCTGCGCGCCGGCGGCATGGCCCAAGGCATGGGCCAGGACATCGGCCAGATGCACGATATCACCGAGGCGATCGCCGCCGGGATGGTGATGCCGCCCCACCGCCAGCACCAGCGCCTCGGGAAAATGCCACTTGCGCGCCAGCCGTTCGCCCACGGTGCCGTGCTCGCAGCCCAGCACGGTCTGCTCGGCCGCCAGCAGCAACCCAGCGTCGGCGGCATGCCGTTGCAGTACCTGGCGGTATTCATCGGGAAAATACGCCGCCAGGGCCAGCTTGCCCAGGTCGTGCAACAGGCCGGCGGTGAAGGCCTGCTCGGCATCATCGCCCAGCAACACCGCCAGCCGCGCAGCGATGCTGCCGGTAACCAGGGCATGGCGCCACAGCCGCGGCGCATCCAGCAGGTGAACATCCGGTTGCAGCTGCTGCATCACCGCCACGGCGAGAACCACCTGGCGCACGGTACGGCTTCCCAGCAGCATGCAGGCCTCACGCAGGCTGCCGATGCGGCCGGAAAAACCGAAGAATGAGGAGTTGGCCAGACGCAGCACGCGCCCCGCCAGGGCCGGCTCATGCGCAATCAAACGCTCCACCGCGCCGATGTCCACGGCAGCGGCCTCCAGCATGGACAGCAACTGGCCGGTCACCGGCGCCAATGCCGGCAATTCGCCTAGGCGTGCATCCAGTGTGGCGGTGGAGAGGAGCGGCATCACGAACTCAGCCCCCGATAACGCTGTATGAGCTGCAACAGCTCCTCCATGAGCGGCTGGCCGCGGACACTGGAAAACTGCATCTGCAGCTGCGCTGCCAGTGCCGCACGCTGGGCGGCGGTCAGCGTCTCCTCCACCATCACCGGCAGCGCAGTCACGCCGCGCCGCGCCAGTTGTTGCAGCGCCCGTTCGCTGATCACGCTGCCGGCCCCCAGCAACAGGTCACCACGGGCGTCCATCACATCCAGCGCCACCCGGGCACCGACGCTCACCTGCTCCAGCGCCTGTTCCTCCACGCGCATCACGCCGGCCCTCCGTCCGGCACCAGCACCAGCACGTTGCCGGCGGCCACGGTAGCGCCCTCCAGGCGCTCGCAATGCACGCGCAGGGGTACACTGTCCGCGGTCAGACGTATCTTCATGTCGGCGATCGCCGGTGGGGCATCCGGGGCGTGCCTGCACAGCGCCTGCAACGGCTCGGGCAGGCTGTTGCGATCCTTCCCCAACAGCGTCCCCATGGCCTGCCCGAGCAGGAGGTGCGCGCGGCCGTTGGCCACGGCAATGAGGCCGTCGTCCCCCACGCCGAGCACGCCCACCGGCAGATGTTCCAGCACCTCGCGCGACAGCTCCAGCATGCGGTGGTGCAGGGCAAGTTCGTGCCCCTGCGTGGCGATCGTGCGCGCCAGGCCGGCATTGGCCTGGGCGAGCTGCGTATTGACCTCGCCCAGCTCCCGGGCCAGATGGTCGCGCTCGGCGCGCAACTCGTACTGCTCGAAGGCCTGACGCACATTCTCACGCAGCAGGTCGTCCTCCCAGGGTTTGGTGAGAAACTTGTATATGGCGCCGCGATTGATCGCATCGGTCACCGATTCCAGCTCGGTATAGCCCGACAGCATGATGCGGATGGTGTCGGGCCGCTTGTCCTTGGCCTGTTCCAGGAACGCCGAGCCCTTCATGCCCGGCATGCGCTGATCGGAGATGATGACGCCGACGGGATGCTCATCCAGCAACGCCAGTCCCTCGGCACCGCTGCCGGCGGTAATGATGGTGTAACCGTCGCGGCGCAGCAGACGCACCAGCGCACGCAGGATATTTTCCTCATCGTCCACCAGCAGCAAGGTGCGTTCAGCCATGCCTCACCTCCCCCGTGTACCCGGCGGCATCCGCCAGTGCGGTGACCTTCTGTATCAGCGCCTCCTGCTCGAACGGCTTTTCCAGGATGTCGTCCGCCCCGGCGGCCTGCGCCCGGAGCAGTTCGGCCTGCGGCAGCGCCGAGACCACCAGGACGCGCACCGCGTTGAACTCCGCCCGGCTGCGGATGAAGCGCAGCACCTCATGGCCGTCCATGCCCGGCATCTTCAAATCCAGCGTCATCACCGCGGGGGCGAAGGACTGCAACAGCACCCCGGCCTGCAGGCCATCCAGCGCCACCTGGATCTCGAATCCGGCATGACGCAGGACCCGCTGCATCGACTGCGCCATCAGCCGGTCGTCGTCGACCACCAGGACGCGCCGCGCGGTCTGCTGGAACTCGCTGGGGACCGGCATGTTGTTGGCCTTGAGAAAGGCCAGCAGCTCGCTTTGCAGCACCCGGTTGTCACCGCGCCGGCCCGGCAGCTTGAAGGCCTTGAGCCGCCCCTGCTCTATCCAGCGCAGCACGGTGCGCAGGTGGACACCGCAGTACCGCCCCACCTCACCGGTCGTTAAGGTCTTCTCCACCATGACACCCACCTCTATCAAGACTAACTTAACTAATATGACTAAATGGACACTCTGTCAACCATCCCGCCAGTGGGAATAAGAGCTAGGCAATGTAAGTCTTTTGCCGGCACCTGGCAGGGCGGATCGCACCATAACAGTGCATAAATCCTCAGTGCTCCCCACAATAACCAAGTTTATTACGATGATTTTATTTCTGACATTTTTTTACCGAAACTATACAATTGGACTCATTCCAGCCGATATGACTCGCGGACAGACGGATCGTTAACATCCCCCACGGAAGGCAGGACAAATTGCCACAGGTCACACGATGAAAAAGAACTTCCCCATCACCGGTAACGAAGTAAGTTTTGCCGACAGCGCCAACATCCTCTCCACCACCGATCTCAAGGGCGCGATTACCTACGTCAATGACGATTTCATCGCCATCAGCGGCTTCACCCTCGATGAGCTGATGCACAAGAACCACAACGTGGTGCGCCATCCCGAGATGCCGCCGGCCGCCTTCGAGGAACTGTGGAGCACGGTCAAGAGCGGCCGCTCCTGGATGGGCATGGTGAAGAACCGCTGCAAGAATGGTGACCACTACTGGGTCAGCGCCTATGTCACGCCGATCCTGCAAAATGGCCAGGTGGTGGAATATCAGTCGGTACGCACCAAACCCAAGCGCGAACTGGTCCAAAAGGCGGAAAAACTCTACGCCGAACTGATGGCGGGGCGTACGCCGCTGGCGCTGCGCCTGCCGCGTATCGGTATCAAGAGCAAGGTATTCGGTGCCATGGCCATCGGCGTCGGCACCGGTCTGGCCGCCGCCGCCTTCACTGGGCTGACGCTGGCCGGCGCCGCCCTCATCGGCGGCGTGACGCTGGCGGTGGGCGGACTGCTCGGCATGGCCCTGCTCTCCCCCCTGTGCCGCGTCGTGGCCCACGCCCGCACCATCGCCAACAATCCGGTGGGACAGCTGCTCTACACCGAGCGCATGGACGAGGCCGGCGAGCTCATGTTTGCCATGAAGATGCTGGAGGCCGAGGCCAGCGCCGTGGTGGGACGCATTGCCGATGCCTCGCTGCAACTCTCCGGCACCGCCGACAATCTGGTGGCCGCGGTCGAGCACAGCAGTGTCGGCATCCGCCAGCAGCAGGGCGAGACCGATCAGGTGGCCACGGCGATCACCGAGATGGCGGCCAGCGTACAGGAGGTGGCGCGCAACGCGCAGAATACCGCCGATGCCGCCGACAAGGCCGATGCCGAGGCGCGCGCCGGCCGCCAGGTGGTGGCCGACACCAGCAGCGCCATCGGCCGCCTGGCCGCGGAGGTGGAAAAGGCCTCCGGCGTGATCCAGCAACTGGAGGCGCACAGCAGCGAGATCACCTCCGTGCTCGACGTGATCCGCGGTATTGCCGAACAGACCAACCTGCTGGCGCTCAACGCGGCCATCGAGGCCGCCCGCGCCGGCGAACAGGGCCGTGGCTTTGCCGTGGTGGCCGACGAGGTGCGCACCCTGGCCTCACGCACCCAGCAGTCGACCCAGGAGATCCGCGCCATGATCGAAAAGCTGCAGGAGGGCGCCCGCTCGGCAGTGAAGGTGATGGGTCTGAGTCGTGAACAGGCAGACAACAGTGTCGAGCAGGCGCGTCACGCCGCCGATTCGCTGGAAAGCATCACCCGCAGCGTTCGGGTCATCACCGACATGAGCGCGCAGATCGCCACCGCCGTGGAGGAACAGAGCGCGGTCGGCGAGGAGATCAACCGCAACATCATCTCCATCCGCCACATCTCCGATGCCAATGCCCACACCGGGGCGGAAAGCGAACAGGCGGCGCAGAACGTGGCTCACCTGGCCTTGAGCCTGCGCAATCTGGCAGCACAGTTCTGGGCCAAGCGGCGCTGAGCACTCGCGGCGTTCGGGCGCACCGTAGGCTGGTGCGCCCGGGCGCGGCGGCCTGCCGCTTGTTTTTGTCAGTGGATAGCCGCATCTATCCTACTGCTGTATTCTCCCGCCCAGTGACGACTGCCGAATCGGTCCCCGCATGAATATCGCCTACAGTGCACAGCTGCCTGCCGCCGACCACATCCCTGGCAACAAGGGGATGTGGGCAGGCATTTTGTGCGAGATGACCGAGTTTGCGGTGCTGTTCATGGTCTACTTCACGGCCCGCGTGTTTTTCCCGCAGGAGTTCCGCAGTGGCCCGGACCATCTGAACCTGCTGGCCGGCACACTCAACACGCTGTGGATGATCTCCGGCAGTTATTTCGTGGTCAATGCGGTGATCGCCATCCGGCAGAACCGTCCCGCGGTCAGCGCGCGCTATCTGTATCTGGTGATGCTGGCGGCCGCGGCCTACATGCTGACCAAATACCTTGAGTTCCAGTGGAACGTCGCGCACGGCGTCACCGGCGGGAATGGCGCCTTCTTCACCGTCTATTACTACCTGACGCTGACGCACATGGTGCATGTCTTCTGGGGGATGATCGGCCTGGGCTGGGTGATCCTTCGTACCCGGCAGGGCGCCTACACGCCGGTGGATCACGAGGGGATGGAATCCTTCGCCTCCTACTGGCATGCCACCGACCTGGTGTGGCTGATCATCTTCCCCTTGCTGTATCTGCTGCGCTGAGGGCACGCACGATGAGCCACAAACAGATCGTTGCCGCGCTGTGGGTGATCCTGGTGGTGTTGACCCTCGCCGGTTCGCTGCTGGGCGAGACCGCCGAGCCCGGCTATGCGCTGATGCTGGTGGTCACCCTGACCATGGCCGTCAAGGGACGCATGGTGATCGATCACTTCATGGAACTGAAGCATGCCAACCGTTTGATCCGCCGGCTGATGCAGGCGTATTTCTATGTCCTGCCGCTGGCCACCGTGCTCAGCTACGTGCTGAGCACCCGGCAGCTTTAGCGCGGCGGGCGCCGGGCGGCTAGAGCTCGGCGCTGAGCACGATGACCGGCGCGTTCTCGCCGAAGTGCACGCGCGCCGCCATGGCCGGGTTCATGTACACCGTGCCGTCCTCGCCCACCAGTATCACGTATTTGATCCCCATCCTGACGGCCAGGCGGTGCCATTCGTCACGGCCGGCGATCACCAGTGCGGTCGCGGCGGCGTCGGCCAGGGTGCCGTCACGGCTGATCACCGTGCAGGAGGTGATGCTGTCCACCGGCCAGCCGCTGCGCGGGTCGAGGATGTGGGCATAACGAAGGCCCTCATGCTCGCGGAAACGCTCGTAATTGCCGGAGGTATGCACATGCTCACCGTCATGTACCTCCAGCGAGGCCAGAATCCCCTGCCCCTGCGGGTGGCGCACGCCGACGTTCCAGGGGCGATCGCCGCGCCGGCCGATGACGCCGAGACCGCCGCCGGCATTGACGATGGCGTTGTCGATGCCGAAGCTGCGCAGGCGCGCCAGCGCCAGTTCCACCGCATAGCCCTTGGCGATACCGCCGAAATCCAGTTGCACCGCCGTGTTGGAGGAGTGGAGCATGCCGTCCTTCAGTTCCAGGTCCGTCATCGCCGGCCGCGCGGCCAGCAGCGCGGCAATGGCCTCGCGCGCCGGCGGCGGCCCGCTGGGACGCTCGCTGCTCTGAAAACCCCACAGGTGGAGCAGACGGCCGATGGCCGCATTGAAGCGGCCTTCGCTCAGCAGGTAGATCTGCTGTGAGCGCTCGATCAGGGGAATAATGGAAGGCAATACCGCTGCCGGCCGGCCCGCGGCGATGGCGGCATTCAAGTCGACCAGCGGCCCCGGCTCCCAGGCATGCCACTCGTGATGCATGCGCTGAAAATCGCTGGCCACTGCAGCGACGGCGGTGCGCGCCGTGTTCTCCTCGGCGCCCCACACGGAGATATCCGCCAGCGTGCCGAATACATAGACCTTGGATTCATACAGCGCCGGCTGCGTGCAGCCCGCCAGCACGAGCAGCACCACCAGATACAGATAGCGCAAGGACATGACAGGCACAGGTCACGCGCACAGCGCGCGCGCCACCGCATGGGCCAGGTCGACCGGCACGAACTTGGTCAGCACGTCATTGGCGCCGGCCTTTTGCGCCTTTTCCGTATTGATGGCGCCGTTCAGCGAGGTGTGCAGCAATACATACAGATGTTGCAGGGCGGGGTCGTTGCGGATCTCCCGCGTCAGGGTGTAACCATCCATCTCCGGCATCTCGATGTCGGACAGCACCATATCCACCAGGCGCTCATCACGCGCCAGCACCTTCAGCGCCTCCAGTGCCTCCTTGCCGTCACGCACCATCACGCATTCCAAGCCCAGCGGTTCCAAGGTATGGGAGGTCTGATGACGGGCCACCACCGAGTCGTCCACCACCATCACGCGGCGCCCCTGCAACTGCGCCCGCTCGCCCTCGGCCAGCTGCACCTCACCCGAGGCCTCGACCGGCTCGATGACCTCGCCGATGACCTTTTCCACATCCAGGATCTGCACCAGGTCGCCATCCACATCGGTGACTCCGGTGATATAGCTGCCGAAACCGGTTCCCACCGGCGGCGGCAACACCTTTTTCCAGTCGCAGTGCACGATGCGGTCCACCTTGTTCACCAGAAAGCCCTGCATGCTGCGGTTGAACTCGGTGATGATGATCGAGCCGTTGCACTCGCCCTGCTGCTGCAGTTGGCCGCGGCCGATGGCGCGGGCCAGTTCGATCACCGTCACCGGCGCGCCGCGCAGGTGGGCAACCCCCTTCACCGCCGCGCGGGCCTGGGGCAGATGGGTCAGGCTGGGGCAGGGGATGATCTCCTTGACCTTGAGCACGTTGATGCCGAAGCGCTGTCTGCCGCCCAGATCGAACAGCAGCAACTCCAGGCGGTCATCGGATGCGTGTAATTGCTTTGCCATGCTGCCTCCCTACCGCCTGCTCAGAAGCTGGCCAGCTCGGACAATTCCTCATCGGACAGCAGCTTGCTGGCATCCACCAGGATCAGCAGGCCCTCCTTGCGATTGGACAGGCCGGAGATGAAACGGGCCGAATCGCCGGCACCGGTGTCGGGCGCAGATTCGATCTCCGAGGCACGCAGCTCGGCCACCTCGCAGACGCTGTCCACCAGGAAACCGACGGCATGGTCGCCGGCCTCCAGGATCAGGATGCGGGACGCATCGTCCATCTCGTGCGCCGGCAGACCAAACCGGCTGCGGGTATCGATGATGCTGACCACATTGCCGCGCAGGTTGATGATGCCGAGCACATAGGTCGGCGCACCGGGCACCGGGGAAATCTCCGTGCCGCGCAGCACTTCGCGCACCTGCATGACATCGATGCCGTAGGTCTCGCTGCCCAGGCGGAAGGTAACCCAGCGCGACACCGCCTCACTACGCGATTTCATTTCCTGAGCCATGCAGGCACTCCTCCATGCATTTTTTAAGAATTTTACCTACGAAAAACCACTGTTGAGGAGATTACTCTGACTGGGCGGGAACCGCCAGCACGGCAATCCGCTCAACCGGCAGCGCCGGTGCCGCGCGCATCCGGCCGGGCCTGTTGCGCCCATTCCCGCGACTAGACACGTGTTCCGAATGGTAGCCATGCATAGGGCGCCCCATGGGCGCCGTGTCGCGGCGGGCGCGGCCCGCCCTATGACGTGCCGCGGAGAAGACGGATAGCCATTCGGAACAGCGATTTAGCCGGTCTGCTCCCCATCCTCAGCCTGCCACAGACATTTGCCGCCGCTGGCCTTGTCGATGGCCTGCAGACGCTGCTCGTGGGCCGCCTGTTCGTCGGCGCTGGCGCGCACCACGCGCAGCGGCGGCCGGCCACTGAGACGGCGGATGGCCTCGGGTGCGGCGGCGCTACCGGCGGCATGGCTGCCGCCCAGCGACAGCGTGGTCTGGCCGCCGGTCATGGCCAGATAGACATCGGCCAGGATCTCGGCGTCGAGCAGGGCGCCGTGCAGTTCGCGGTGGGCGTTGTCGATGCCGTAGCGCTTGCACAGCGCGTCCAGGTTGTTCTTCTGTCCCGGATGCAGCTGGCGCGCCATGGCCAGGGTATCGAGCACGCTGCAATGTTTGTCGATGCGGCCCCAGTCGCCTTCCAGCCGCTTCAGTTCATGGTTGAGAAAACCAACGTCGAAGGGGGAGTTGTGGATGATCAGCTCGGCGCCGCTGACGAAGTCGAGGAAGTCGCGCGCCACATCGGCAAAGCGCGGCTTGTCGGCCAGCATTTCGTTGCTGATGCCGTGCACCTCCATGGCCCCGGGGTCGATCTCGCGGTCCGGCTGCAGGTACTGGTGGTAGGTGTTGCCGGTGAGGCGGCGGTTGACCAGTTCGACACAGCCGATTTCAATGATGCGGTGGCCGTCGCCCGGCTCCAGGCCGGTGGTTTCCGTATCGAGTACGATCTGGCGCATCAGGCCTGCTCCTGCATTTCATCGATGGCGCGGTTGGCCAGCTGATCGGCCAGTTCATTTTCCGCGTGGCCGTTGTGGCCGCGCACCCAGGCCCACTCCACCTCGTGGCGCCTGGCCGCCTCATCCAGCCGCTGCCACAGGTCGGCATTCTTCACCGGCTTCTTGTCGGCGGTCTTCCAGCCACGGCGGCGCCAGTTGGCCAGCCACTCGGTGATGCCCTTCATCACATACTGCGAGTCGGTGGTAAGGCGCACCTTGCAGCCGCGCTTCAGCTCCTCCAGCGCCATGATGGCGGCCATCAGCTCCATGCGATTGTTGGTGGTCAGCGACTCGGCGCCATACAGACTCTTCTCCTTGCCCTTGAAGCGCAGCAGCGCCCCCCATCCCCCCGGGCCGGGATTACCGCGGCAGGCGCCGTCGGTATAGATCTCCACAATGTCGTTACAGCTTTCCGTCATGTTCCTGCTTTCTAACAGTAGGGCCGGCAAGGCCTGCGGGCACCAGGGCACGGCGCGGACGCCAGCGCGGTCGGATCGGGGTCAGGGTGGCGACGCGCTTCCTCGCTACCAGCAGGTAGGCGCCGCCCAGTATCGGCCACCAGCGTTGTCCCCATCGCTCCAGAAACAGCAGGCGCTGCAACAGGCCCGGGTGAGCCAGCGGCGGCCGGTAATATACGTGGCGCAGCAGCACCGTATCAAAGCCCAGCAGCGACAGCCAGTCCTTGACCCGCCACGGACTCAGGAAGCGTCCGCACCACGGCGTGCGCCGGCGCCAGCCCAGCGCCAGCCGTCCCAGTCCCCACAGACTCCAGGGATTGAAGCCGAGTACCGCCACGTGTCCCTCCGGGATCAATACCCGCTCCGCCTCGCGCAGGACCTGGTGCGGCTCGTCGGCAAACGCCAGCACATGGGGCAACAGCAGCAGGTCGATACTGTCGCTGGCCACCGGCAGGGCCTCGGGCAGGCCGACACAGCCTTCGCCGCCATTCAGCGCCGGCAGGGCGGCGGCGCTGTCCACCAGGAGCATGCGGTGGGAGATGCGCGAGGCCGTGGTCAGGTCAGCGCCCTGGGGCGCCCCCACCTGCAACAGGTGATAGCCGAACAGGTTGTACAGACTCTCGTCCAGCAGACGCTGTTCACAGGCGGTCAGGGCGTGGCCCAGCGGCGAGGCATACCACTGGCGCAGGCCCGCACGCGCCTCACGCCCGGAGGCGCAGCGATACGACATCAATACGCGCTTGACGCTAGCCCACATTGACCCCTATCCCCCCCGCTGTCACCATGCGCCCCATTATGCTCGATGTACGCTGTGTTCCCGCCTTCAACGACAATTATATCTGGCTGCCCGGACTGCCCGGCAGCCGCCACGTCGCCATCGTCGACCCGGGTGATGCCGCCCCGGTGCTGCGGCGCCTGGCCCGGGATGGCCTGGAGCCGGTGGCCATCCTCATCACCCACCATCACCGCGACCACACCGGTGGCATCAGCGACCTTGCCGCGCGCTTTGACATCCCGGTCTACGGTCCCGCCCATGAACACATCCCCGGCCTCACCCACCCGCTCACCGACGGCGACAGCGTGGTACTGGAGGCGCTGGGCCTGGAGTTCAGTGTACTGGAGACCCCGGGCCACACCCACGGCCATGTCTGTTATGTCGGCCACGGCGCCCTGTTCTGCGGCGACACCCTGTTCACGGCCGGCTGCGGCCGCCTGTTCGAGGGCACGCCGCAGCAGATGCACGCCTCCCTGAGCCGCATCGCTGCCCTGCCCGAATCCACCCTGGTGTATTGCGCCCACGAATACACCGCCGCCAACCTGCGCTTTGCCCTGGTGGTGGAGCCGGACAATGCGGACATCCTGGCCCGCGTCGATGACGTGGCACGCCGCCGCGCCCGCCACGAGCCCACGGTGCCAGTGCCGCTGCTGCAGGAGCTGAGAACCAATCCCTTCCTGCGCTGCGGCGTGCCGACGGTGATTGCTGCCGCCGAGGGCTTTGCCGGCCACGCCCTCCCCGCGGGGGCCGACGTGTTCGCCACCGTGCGGCATTGGAAAGATACCCTCGACTGACCCACCGACCGCGGCAAGGCGGGGATGCATCGCCGTCCTGACGGCCGTAGTAGAATGGCGGCGAGAAATGCGGGTTTAATCCTTGAACCCACCCCGGGCCCCGGCCTACCATTGCACCCTGCGCCCTGGATGAGAACAACAATGCTCCGGATTCTGTCCCTGTCACTGCTTCCCCTGGCCCTGGCGGGCTGCCTGCAACAGCAGGCACGCCACGATCGCGACGCCCCTGCCGGACAGGAAACCGTGCTGGCTGCGGTGCCTGCGCAAGCCGGCCAGGTCACCACACTGTGGACCCTGCCCGATGAGCCCGGCGCCCTGTGCGAGCCGCCGCAGGACATCTGGGATCGCGTCCGCGCCGGCATGACCTTGCCCGACCACGATCACCCCGGCGTACGTGCCGATCTGGAGTGGTACGCCAGTCATCAGGGTTACCTGGACCGTGTCGTCACCCGCGCCGCACCCTATCTGCACCTCGTAGTGGAGGCGGTGGAGGAACGCAATCTGCCCACCGAACTGGTGCTGCTGCCGGTGGTGGAAAGCGCCTTTCAGCCCTTTGCCTATTCCCATGGCCGTGCCGCCGGTCTGTGGCAGTTCATCCCGGGGACCGGCCGCCGTTTCGATCTGAAGCAAAGCTGGTGGTATGACGGCCGCCGCGACGTCGCCGCCTCCACCCGCGCCGCCCTCGATTATCTGGAATACCTGCGCGATCACTTCTCTGGCGACTGGCTGCTGGC
This sequence comes from Gammaproteobacteria bacterium, assembly GCA_024709225.1. Taxonomy (GTDB): domain Bacteria; phylum Pseudomonadota; class Gammaproteobacteria; order Thiohalomonadales; family Thiohalomonadaceae; genus Sulfurivermis. Next base: position 23,694 of record JANJXC010000104.1, read on the forward strand.
CCTCGCCGCCTACAACTCCGGCGAAGGCACCGTAAAGCGCGCCGTGGCGCGCAACAAGGCGCGCGGCAAGCCGACGGACTTCTGGTCGCTGGACCTGCCGCGTGAAACCCGCGGCTATGTACCCAAGCTGCTGGCCATCTCGCGTCTAGTCACCGACCCGGACCAGCATGGCGTCAGCCTGGAAGCCGTCGCCAATGAACCCTTCCTCACCCGCGTGGCGCTGGATTCGCAGATCGACCTGGCCCTGGCCGCCGAACTGGCCGACATCTCGCTGGAGGAAATCTATCTCTACAACCCCGGCTTCAACCGCTGGGCCACCGACCCCGACGGTCCGCACGACCTGCTGCTGCCCATCGAGCGTGTGGCCAGCTTCCAGGAGCGTCTCGCCGAATATCCGCCGGAGCGGCGCGTGCGCTGGGAGCGCCATCGCGTCAAGAGCGGCGAAAGCCTGCTGCAGATCGCACAGAATTACCGCACCACGGTGGAACTGCTCAAGAGTGTCAACAACCTGCGCGGCAACAGCATCCGTGCCGGCGCTACCCTGACCATTCCGGTGGCGCGGCAGAAGCTGGCCAGCTACCGCCTGAGCGAAGAGCAGCGCCTCATTGCCACGCAGAACCAGCCGCGGGAAGGCCGCCGTGTGGAATACCATGTCAGGAGCGGTGACTCGCTGTGGAGCATCGCCCGCCGCCACGATGTCGGGGTCAACGAGCTGGCACGCTGGAACGGCATGGCGCCGCGCGACCCGCTGGTGCCGGGGCGCAAGCTGGTGATCTGGACCGATGCCAAGGCCGAGCGCGTGGCCGCCACCAATCCGGCCGGCTTCACCCATCCCTTCAGCAGCAGCACCCGTCAGCGCATCGGCTACACCGTGCGCAACGGCGATTCACTCGCCACCATCTCGCAACGCTTCCGCGTCAGCGTCGGCAACCTCATCAGCTGGAACAAGCTGGATGGCAAGAAGTATCTGCAGCCGGGCCAGCGCCTGACCCTGTATGTGGATGTGATCCGGCAGTCGGGGAATATGTAAGGCAATTCAAGATTCAAGATTCAAGATTCAAGATTCAAGATTCAAGATTCTGCAACAGCGTGCCGTAGAGCGCAGCTGGCTTTCAATCTTGAATCTTGAATTTACTTAAAGAGTGCCGCCGCCAGCAGCCGCTGGGTGTATTCATGCTGCGGTGCATCGAACACCCGCTCCGTCTCCCCCGCCTCCACCACTCTTCCCTCGTGCATCACCAGCACGCGATGGGCGATGGCTCGGATCACCTTCAGGTCGTGGGAGATGAACAGGTAACTCATGCGGTGCTTGCGCTGCAGCTCGCGCAGCAGGGCCAGCACCTGCTTCTGTACCGATACATCGAGGGCACTGGTAGGTTCGTCGAGCAGAATGAGCTTGGGCTCCAGCACCACTGCGCGGGCAATGGCAATGCGCTGGCGCTGGCCGCCGGAGAACTCGTGCGGATAGCGCTGCAGCATGTCGCCGGACAGCCCCACCTCCTCCAGCACCTGTACGATGCGCGCGCGCCGCGCCGGTCCACCCAGTTGCGGGTAATGCAGCTCCAATCCTTCACCGATGATCTGCTCCACCGTCATGCGCGGCGACAGCGAGGAATAGGGATCCTGGAACACCACCTGGAAATCGCGGCGCAGCGGACGCAGGGCGCGCTGCTGCAAGGCATCCAGGCGCCTGCCTTCGAAGCCGATCTCGCCAACGCAGTCCTGCAGGCGCAGCAGGCACATGCCCAGCGTCGACTTGCCCGAGCCGGATTCGCCCACCACCCCCAGCGTCTCCGCGGGGCGCAGCTCCAGCTCGACCTCGTCCACCGCCCGCACCGCCCCCACCTGGCGGCGGAAAAATCCCGCCTTGATGGGAAAGTGACACGACAGTCCGCGGGCCGTCAGCAGCGCCGGCTGGCCAGCCAGTGCCGTGCGCTCGGCCGCTGCAGGCAGAACGTCCGGCTCACTGGCCAGCAGTTGACGGGTGTAGGGATGCTGCGGCGCGTCGAATAACGTTGCCACCTCGCCCTGTTCCACCAGCCGGCCGCCCTGCATCACGCACACGCGCTGGGCATAGCGGCGCACCATGTTCAGATCATGGGTGATGAGCAGCACCGCCATGCCGAATTCGCGCTGCAACTCATCGAGCAGGTCGAGGATCTGACGCTGGATGGTCACATCCAGCGCGGTAGTCGGCTCATCGGCGATAAGCAATTTGGGTTTGCAGGCCAGGGCCATGGCGATCATCGCGCGCTGGCGCTGACCACCGGACAACAGGTGCGGATAGGCATCCATGCGCTGCGCCGGATCGGGGATGCCGACGCGTCCCAGCAGCTCGATGGCGCGCTGGCGCGCCGCCCGGGCATCGAGCCCTTCGTGCAGCAGCAGCGGCTCGATGATCTGCTGGCCGATGGTATGCAGCGGATTGAGCGCGATCATCGGTTCCTGGAAGATCATCGCGATATCACGCCCCCGCACCGCACGCAGCGCCGCCTCGTCGAGGCCGAACAACTCCCGCCCGGCGAAGCGGATGCTGCCGCTGTATTCGCTCTGCTGCGCATCGTGCAGGCGCAGGATGGACAGCGCCGTCACCGACTTGCCCGAGCCCGACTCGCCCACCAGCGCCAGCTTCTCGCCGGGACGGATGTCGAAACTCACCTCCTCCACCACGCGCCGGCGCGCACCGGCGCGGCCAAACGCGACGCTGAGCTGCTGTACCTGTAGCAATGGCTCCATGTCAGCCCTGCCGCGTATCCAGCGCCGAACGCAGCGCCTCGCCGATGAAGATGAGCAGCATCAGGGTGCCGACCAATACCACGAAGGTCGTCATCGACAGCCACCAGGCATCGATACTGTCCTTGCCCTGGGCCAGCAGTTCGCCCAGGCTGGGGGTGGTCGGCGGCACGCCGAGGCCGAGAAAATCCAGGCTGGTCAGCGCCAGCACGGCGCCGCTGACGCGGAACGGCAGGAAGGTGATCACCGGCGTCATCGCGTTGGGCAACAGGTGACGCCACATGATGGTGCGGTTGGACACCCCGAGGGCGCGCGCGGCGCGCACGTAATCCATATTGCGGCCACGCAGAAACTCGGCGCGCACGTAGTCGGCCAGCCCCATCCAGCCGAACAGACTGAGCAGGACGATGAGCAGCAGCAGGCTGGGCTGGAAGATGGAGGCAAAGATGATCAGCAGATACAGTTCCGGCATAGAGCCCCATACTTCCATGAAGCGCTGCGCATACAAATCGATGCGGCCGCCGAAATAGCCCTGGATGGCACCGGCCACAATGCCGATAGCGACACCGATCACCGTCAGGGCGAGGCCGAACAGCACAGAGATGCGGAAGCCATAGATCAGGCGCGCCAGCACATCGCGACCGCGATCATCGGTGCCCAGCAGGTTCTCCGCCGACGGCGGCGCCGGGTTGGGTGCCTGCGCGAAATAGTTGATGGTGTCGTAACGATAGGGATTGAGCGGGTACAGCGCCCAGTTGTCGCCCGCGCTCAGCCGGTCGCGGATGAACGGGTCGAGATAATCGGTCTCGGTGACGAAGTCGCCGCCGAAAGCCGTCTCCGGATAGGTGACGAACAGCGGGAAATAATATTCCCCCTGATAGTGCACCAGCAACGGCTTGTCATTGGACAGCACCTCGGCGCCAAGGCTCAGAACGAACAGGATGCTGAACAGCCACAGGCTGACATAGCCGCGGCGATTGGCCTTGAAGCGGCGCCAGGCACGCTGTCTGCTGATATCGCTCATTGCTTCATCGACTCGAACTGAATGCGGGGGTCGACCAGCACGTAGCAGATATCGGTCAACAGCTTGCCGAGCAGACCGAGCAGGGTGAACAGATACAGGGTGCCCAGCACCACCGGGTAGTCACGCTTCATCACCGCGTCATAGGACAAAAGGCCGATGCCGTCGAGGGAGAAGATGGTTTCGATGAGCAGGCTGCCGGTGAAGAACGCCGCCAGGAACGCGCTGGGGAAACCGGTAATCAGCGGAATGATCGCGTTGCGGAACACGTGACGATACAGCACGGCATTTTCACTCAGCCCCTTGGCGCGTGCCGTCAACACATACTGCTTGCGGATCTCTTCCATGAAACTGTTTTTGGTCAGCATCGTCATCACCGCGAAACTGCCCACCACCGAGGCCGTCACCGGAAGCACCATATGCCAGAGATAATCCAACACCTTGCCGGCCAGAGACAGTTCCTCCCAGTTGTCCGAAGTCAGTCCGCGCAGCGGGAACAGGTCCCAGAAGCTGCCGCCGCCGAACAGCACCAGCAGGGTGATGCCGAGGACAAAACCCGGAATGGAATAACCGACGAGGATCAGCGTGCTGGTGACGAAGTCGAACGGCGTGCCGTCGCGCACCGCCTTGGCCACACCGAGCGGAACGGAAATCAGATAGGTAATGAAGAAGGTCCACAGGCCGAGACTGATGGACACCGGCAGCTTGGAGATCACCAGGTCCAGCACCGACTGGTGATGAAAATAGCTGTCACCCAGATTGAAGGTGACATAGTTGCCCAGCATCTCCACGAAGCGTTGCCAGGCCGGTTTGTCGAAGCCATAGAACGCCTTCAGCTCGTCCAGCCGCTCGCTATCCAGTCCCTGGGCGCCGCGATACAACCCCTGCAGCCCGGCGCTGGCCTCACCGTGCGTGCCCTGCCCCTTGAGTTGCGACACCAGTTGTTCCACCGGTCCGCCGGGCACGAACTGGATGACCATGAAGGTGATCAGCAACACTCCGATCAGGGTCGGGATCATCAGCAGCAGCCGTTTGAGTATGTAGGCGGCCATCAGCGCCCCCCCTCACGGTTCCACCAGGTGGCCAGCATCCAGCTGGAGGCACTGTAATAACGCGGCACCTGCTGCGGCCGGCCGAAACGATCCCAATAGGCGACACGATGGGTGCCGATATACCAGTGCGGCACCAGATATTCGCCCCACAGCAGCACCCGATCCAGCGCATGCGCCGCCGTCACCAGGGCCTGGCGGTCACGGGCATAGATCACCTTTTCCACCAGGGCATCCACCACCGGGTTCTGGATGCCGATCAGGTTGCGGGCCCCCTCCTGCGCGGCAGTGGAGGAATGGAACATGCCGACCAGTTCATTGCCCGGTGACTGGGACTGGCCGAAACCGCTCACTACCATGTCGAAATCGTAGGTATCGAGACGGCGCTGATACAGCGCCGGGTCGACGGTGCGGTAACTGACCTCGATGCCGAGCTTGCCCAGATTGCGTGCATAGGGTGCCACGATGCGCTCAAAGCCCTTTTGCACCAGCATGATATCGAAGTGGAATGGCTCGCCCTGGGCATTGCGCAAGGCACCATCACGATAGGTCCAGCCGGCGTCCTGCAACAGCGCCCTGGCCTCGCGCAGATTGTCGCGCAGGCTGTGCGGCGCGTCCGTACGGGGCGGCAGCCACGGCCGCTGGAACAGCTCCGGCGGCAACTGGGCGCGGAACGGCTCCAGCAGCGCCAGTTCGTCACCCGCCGGTACGCCGCGGGCGGCCAACTCGCTGTTGCTGAAATAGCTGTCGCAGCGTTGATACTGGTTGTAGAACAGCTTGCGGTTGGACCATTCGAAGTCCAGCGCCAGCGACAGGGCGCGGCGGACACGGATGTCCTGGAACAGTGCACGCCGCAGATTGAACACGAAACCCTGCATGCCGGCATTATTCTGATGCTCCAGCTCGGTCTTGACGATGCGCCCGTCACGGAACTTGCTGCCGACATAGTCGCGTGCCCAGGTCTTGGAGTTGTATTCGACATTGAAATCGAACTCACCGGCCTTGAATGCCTCCAGTGCCACGGTAAAGTCGCGGTAGAACTTGTAGGTCACGCGCTCGAAGTTGTACATGCCGCGGCGCACGTTGAGGTCATTGGCCCAATAATCGGGATTGCGCACGAAGGTGATGTATTTGCCCAGTTCGTATTTCTCGATGCGATAGGGCCCGCTGGTCAGCGGCTCCACCAGCGCCATCTTCTCGAAATCGCGTTCACCGACCCAGGCGTGGGAAAAGATCGGGATCTGCCCCACGATCAGATGTAACTCCGGATTCACGCGCGCAAAATCGAAGCGCACCGTACGCTCATCCAGTACCACCGCACGCAGGATGTCGCCCCAGTAGAAGCGATATTGCGGGTGTCCTTTCTCGCGCAGGGTATCGAAAGAAAACTGGACATCGGCCGCCGTGACCGTGCTGCCGTCATGGAAGCGGGCGCGGGGATTGAGACGATAGGTCACCGAACGCCGATCTGCGGCAAGGCTCACATCCTCGGCCAGCAAACCGTACTGGCTGAACGGCTCATCCAGGCTGCCCTCCATCAGCGTCTCGAACATCAGCTCGGTGAGTCCGGCCGCGGCCTGCCCCTTGAGAGTGAACGGATTGAGGCTGTCGAAGCCGCTGACCGCCGCCAGATTCACGCTGCCACCCTTGGGGGCCGCAGGATTGACGTAGTTGAAATGGGCAAAGCCGGCAGGATACGCCGGTGCGTAACCGAGCGCCTGCGAGGGTGCCGCGGATACCGGCATCACACCCGTCAGCAGAAGCAGGAACAGCAACATTCGATGCATAAACGCAGTCAGTACGGCACGGTTGGGGGCGTATGGCAGCGCCTGTGGTTCATCATTATCGTTCAGTTGTATCATGCGTACACGATGGGCGGTGCGCCAGCCGCATGGTAGTACGAGCCTCCGCCCCAGAACAACTGGAGAACGCCATGGGATTCCTGCACGGCAAGCGCGCCCTCATCGTCGGCGTGTCCAGCAATCGCTCCATCGCCTGGGGCATTGCCGCGGCCATGCAACGTGAGGGGGCAGAACTGGCCTTCACCTACCAGACGGAGAAACTACAACAGCGTGTGGAAACGCTGGCCGCCGAACTCGGCTCGGATATCGTCCTGCCCTGCGATGTGGGCAGCGACGCTGACATCGAACGGGTATTCGAGTACCTCGACGACTACTGGGATCACATCGACATCATCGTTCATTCCGTGGCCTTCGCGCCCGCCGGCCAACTGGAAGGCAACTACATAGACGACATCACCCGCGAAGGGTTCCGTATCGCGCACGACATCAGCTCCTACAGCTTCGTCGCCCTGGCCAAGGCAGCGCGCCCCATGCTGCGGCCGGGCAGCAGCCTGCTCACCGTCAGCTATCTGGGTGCGGTGCGGGCGGTGCCGCACTACAACGTGATGGGCCTGGCCAAGGCCAGCCTGGAGGCCAACGTGCGCTACATGGCTGCCGCCCTGGGGCCGGAGCAGATACGGGTGAACGCCATCTCCGCCGGCCCCATCAAGACCGCCGCAGCCAAGGGCATCAGTGACTTCAGCCTGATGCTGGACTATGGTGCACGCAACGCGCCGCTGCGGCGCAACGTCACCATCGATGAGGTAGGCAATGCAGCCGCCTTCCTCTGCTCCGACCTGGCCTCCGGCATCAGCGGCGACGTGCTCTATGTCGATGCCGGCTACCACATTCTGGGGATGGCGGCACTGGAAGACCTATGATTTAGGCCTGCACCTTCGCCTGCAAGACGCCCTCTTCCCCTTCCAGTCGCGCGATGATCACGGCACCGCAAGAATCGCTGTACACATTCACCGCCGTACGGCACATGTCGAGGATGCGGTCCACCGCCAGGATCAGGGCGATCCCCTCCAGAGGCAGCCCGATGCTGCCGAGAATGATGGCGATCGCCACCAGGCTCGCCGCGGGGATGCCGGCCACACCGATGGACGTAAGCAGGGCGAGCAACACAACCGTGAACTGCATGGCGAAGCTCAGTTCCAAACCATAGGCCTGCGCAATGAACATCGCCGCCACACATTCGTACAAGGCGGTGCCGTCCATATTGACGGTAGCGCCCAGCGGCAAGACGAAACTGCTGGTGCGGTTGGATACCCCCGCATTCTTCTCCACGCACTCCAGGGTGAGCGGCAAGGTGGCGGAGGATGACGCAGTGGAAAAGGCCGTGAGCAGTGCCGGAGCCATGGCCCTGTAATGGCGCAGCGGGCTGACATGACCGACCAGGCGCAGCAGCAGCGGCAAAATGATGAGGAAATGAACCGCCAGCGCGGCCAGGACGGTAAAGAAGAACCAGGCGAGTGGCGCAAAGGCAGCAAAACCGGTATCCGCCACTACCCGTGCCACCAGGGCAAACACACCCAACGGAGCAAACCGGATCACCCACTCGGTGATCAGCATCATCACCTTGAATACGCCGTGCCAGAAGTTGTACTGCACCTCGGCATAGGCCGTACCGATGCGCGTCATGAAAAAACCATACAGAAGGCTGAAGAAGATCAGCCCCAGCATCTGCCCTTCCGCCGCTGCCGCCACCAGATTGACCGGCACCATGCGCAGGAAGACATCCACCACGTCACCTGCATCGTGTCCCGCCACCTTGTCCAGTACAGCATGATTCTCCGCTGTCAGCCCGAGACGCTCCCGGGCAGGCTCACCATCGACGATGCCGGGGGTAATCAGGTTGACGAGCAGCAGGCCGACAAGAATCGCCAGCAGGCTGGTAGACAGGTAATACAGCAGGGTGCGGCCACCCAGTCGGCCCAGGGCCGAGGAGGAACCGATACCGGCGATGCCGCTGATGATCGAAGCCACGATCAGCGGCACGATCAACATTTTCAGGGCATTGAGAAACAGGGTGCCGACGAAATCAAACACCCCATAGAAGCTGACGCCGAACAGACCGCCGTCGCGGCCGGCCAACAGGCCGGCCGGCACGGCGAGTGCCAGCGCGATGAGTATCTGCCAGTGCAGTTTTAGCTGCAGCAGTCTCATCACGCCGCCCCCGATTTAGGGTTGCCGTGCCGGTCGGCTGATCGAGGCGGCGGTGCGGACGCTGCCCAATGTCGCCGCAAAGGCGGCATCACCGGAGGCCCGCTCCAGATCACCGGCGGCACCGGCTTCACCTTCAGCCACCTCGCCATCGCGCACGGCATAGAGCCCCACCACTGCGATATCGCCGTTGGCCGTCACCACCAGATCCCAGTTCGGTTGCGCGGCCTGTGGCCGCGGTATGGAAAATGCCTTACGCAGAACGGCCGCATCGACACTGCCATCCTCCCGCGCCAGGCCGTCCTTACGCTGCCACTTGGCGCGCGCTCCCTTGGCCACCAGCGCCGGATCGCCGCCTTGCTGCAGCTGCTGCTGCAGCGCCACCGCCGCCTCATGCGCAGCAACAGCTGCCTTGTCACGGCGCAAACGCGTCACGATATCCTCGCGTACACTTTCCAGCGGACGCCGCATCTCCGGCTGATGCTGCAATGCGCGCAACACCACCAGATGATTGCGTCCGACTTCAATGACCTCGCTATTGTTGCCGCGGGCCAGCACGTCCTCGCTGAAAGCGGCACTCACCAGGCGCGGATTCGCCAGCAGCTCAGCACCGCCACGACGGGTAAACGGCTCACTCTGCTTGACCGTCAGCGCCAGCTGGCTGGCCGCCTGCTCAAGAGTATCCGGATGCTCATAGGTAAGGTTGGCGAGCTGTTCCGCCTGGTCGTAGAACTGCTGTTCGGCGCGTTCGTTGCGCACCTCAGCCAGAATCTGCTCACGCACCTCGGCGAATGGCCTGGTGCTGCCGCCACGTACCGTCTCGAGGCGAATGATGTGATAGCCAAAGGCGCTGCGCACCAGCTCGCTTACTTCGCCCGGCTTGAGCGCAAAAGTGGCGTCCTCAAACGCCTTGTCCATCACGCCACGACCGAAGAAACCGAGATCACCGCCCTCTGCGGCGGACACCGGATCCTGCGAGGACTTGCGCGCGACGTCGGCAAATGGCGTGCCGCCACGCACCTGTGCCAACAGCTTGTCCGCCTCGGCACGCGCCGCAGCCTCGGCCGCGGCATCCGCGCCCGGTGCCACCTGGATCAGGATATGACGCGCATGCCGCTCCTCCGGCGTGGAATAACTGGCAAGTTGCGCCTCATAACGCGCACGCAACTCCTCCTCTCCCACCTTGATCCCCTGCGCGATCTGCTCTGCAGAAAGCTCCAGGTAGGAAACGCTCACCTGCTCAGGCTGCATGAACAGGGTGCCCTGTGCCTCATAATAGGCCGATACTTCATCATCGCTGACCTGGGCCTTGGCGATGAAATCAGCCAGCGGCAACAGCAGGAATCCGATATCACGCTGCTGTCCCGCCAGTTGCTGCATGGCGCGACGCTCCAGCGGAGTGGCAAAGTCGCTGCGCACGACACCGGCATACAGCTGCTGCGTCAGCATGTCGCGGCGCAAATCACCTTCGAATACCGACGCCGGTATGCCACGGGCGTTCAACGCACGTTCATAGACCTGCTGCGAAAACTGGCCATCCATCTGGAAGGCCGGCACATTGTGGATAGTCGCCGCCAGCAGGCCATTGCCGATGCGCATGCCGCTGCCCATCGCCGTCTGTACCAGCAGTTCCTGCTCGATCAACCCGTCCAGCACCTGCTGCCGCATCTGTTCCTCGGGAAACATATCCGGCCGGTAGTTATCGCCCAGCATTTCACGCAGCCGTTGCTGCTGCTGATAAAACACCTGCTGCAGGCGCTGCTGCGAAATCTCGATGTCATTTACTTTGGCCGCAGGAACTTCCTTGCCGCCATCGAAGTATTGATTTATTCCCCACAACGCAAAGGGAATGATGAGCAGAGTTACGATAACCCAGGCAATCCAACTCTGGGCACGTTCACGGATGAATTGCAGCATGGCGGTTTGGCCCCTACGCTGACCGGTTAGTATTTTTGTTCACAAAAAAAAGAAAAGGGCGCACTTTGCGGTGCGCCCTTTTGCTAGTGGCGGAGTGGACGGGACTCGAACCCGCGACCCCCGGCGTGACAGGCCGGTATTCTAACCGACTGAACTACCACTCCAAAAAACAACTGCATTGCATGGTGGGTGCTGAGGGACTTGAACCCCCGACCCTCGCCTTGTAAGGGCGACGCTCTACCAACTGAGCTAAGCACCCTGTCCTAAAGGCGCGCTAGTTTACTGCATCCTTCAAGGCTTTGCCAGCCTTAAAAGAAGGATTTTTTGCAGCCTTGATATCGATGGTCTCACCGGTGCGCGGATTGCGGCCGCTACGCGCAGCGCGCTCACGCACAACGAAAGTACCGAAACCAACCAAGTTCACCTGCTCGCCATTCTTCAGCGCACTGGTCACAGCCTCGATCATAGCATCCAACGCACGACCTGCGGCGGCCTTGGAAATGTCGGCGCCAGCGGCAACCGCGTCGATCAACTCGGACTTATTCACCAGGTTATCTCCTATATTCCGCTTTTCAAAAAAAACACCGCCTCATTACTGGGCGGCCGGCGATTCGTGGGCGGTTTTATACCAACTGCCCCGAGACACTGTCAAGCAAGGATTTGCCTTGTTGCTATTGCGAATTGATTTTGCAGGAAAAACATCCTGCCGCGCCAGCGGCAGGATGTGCGGCACTTCTCAGTGTGGCCGGATGGTCCCCTGGGTTTCTGCCTCGGCCGGCTTGGCTGCTTCGGCCACTTCAACCTTTTCGGGCAAGGGTTCGGGCATATGCACCAGCGCCAGCTGCAAAACTTCATCTATCCATTTCACCGGATGGATATCGAGATTTTCCTTGATGGAGTCGGGAATATCAGCGAGATCACGCCGGTTGTCATCCGGAATCACCACCGTCTTGATGCCGCCACGCTGCGCTGCCAACAGCTTCTCCTTCAAGCCACCGATGGGCAGTACCTCGCCGCGCAGGGTGATCTCGCCGGTCATCGCCACATCGGCCCGCACAGCAATGCCGGTCAGTGCCGACACCAGGGCGGTGCACATCCCAATGCCGGCACTGGGCCCGTCTTTGGGAATGGCACCCTCGGGAACGTGAATATGGATGTCCTTCTTCTCGTAGAACTCCGGATCAATCCCCAGCTTGCGGGAGCGGCTACGCACCACGCTCATCGCCGCCTGTATCGATTCCTTCATCACATCGCCAAGCTGACCGGTGATGGTGTGCTTGCCCTTGCCGGGTACCACCGCGGTCTCGATACTGAGCAACTCGCCTCCCACCTCGGTCCAGGCCAGCCCGGTCACCTGACCCACCTGATCCTTTTCCTCGGCACGCCCGAAGCGGAAGCGACGCACACCGAGATATTTCTCGATGTTGCCATCGTCCACCGTGGCCTTGCCCTGTTCAGGATGCAGCAACAGGTCTTTCACCACCTTGCGGCAGATCTTGGAGATCTCCCGCTCCAGGTTGCGTACGCCTGCCTCACGGGTGTAGTAGCGGACGATCGCCCGCAGCCCCTCGTCACCGATATCCAGCTCGCCATCCTTGAGGCCATTGGCCTTGATTTGCTTCGGCAACAGATAGCGCTGGGCGATATTGAGCTTCTCGTGCTCCGTATAACCCGGTATGCGGATCACCTCCATGCGATCCAGCAGCGGCGCCGGAATATTCATGGAGTTGGCGGTGGCCACGAACATCACATCGGACAGGTCGTAGTCCACTTCCAGGTAATGATCGTTGAAGGTGTTGTTCTGTTCCGGATCCAGCACCTCCAGCAGCGCCGAAGCCGGATCACCGCGGAAATCCATCGCCATCTTGTCGATTTCATCGAGCAGGAACAGCGGATTGCGGGTGCCGATCTTGGACAGGTTCTGCACAATCTTGCCCGGCATGGATCCGATATAAGTTCGACGATGACCGCGAATCTCCGCCTCGTCACGCACCCCGCCCAGCGACATGCGCACGAACTGTCGGTTGGTGGCGCGGGCAATGGATTTTCCCAGCGACGTCTTGCCCACACCCGGAGGGCCAACCAGACACAGCACCGGTCCCTTCAGCTTGTTGACCCGCTGCTGTACAGCCAGATATTCGAGGATGCGCTCTTTGACCTTCTCCAGGCCGTAGTGATCCTCTTCCAGTACCTGCTCGGCAACAGCGAGATCGTTGCGCACCTTGCTGCGCTTCTTCCACGGCACATTCACCAGCCAATCGATGTAGTTGCGCACCACGGTGGCCTCAGCCGACATGGGCGACATCATCTTCAGCTTGTTGAGTTCGGTGGTGGCCTTGGTCTTCGCCTCCTTGCTCATGCCGGCCTTCTGAATCTTGTGCTCCAGCTCCTCCATTTCGTTGGGCGCCTCTTCCAGATCGCCCAACTCCTTCTGGATCGCCTTCATCTGCTCGTTCAGGTAATACTCGCGCTGGCTCTTCTCCATCTGCCGCTTGACGCGGGTGCGGATGCGTTTTTCCACCTGCAGCAGATCGAGTTCTGACTCCAGCGCGGCGATGATGTGCTCGAAGCGCTCGCGCAGGTCGACGATCTCCAGAATCTTCTGCTTTTCGTCGATCTTGAGCGCCATATGCGCCGCGATGGTATCAGCCAGACGATTGCTGTCCTCGATACCAGCGAGGGAGGTCAGCACCTCCGGCGGCACCTTCTTGTTCAGCTTGACATACTGTTCGAACTGGTTAAGTACCGAGCGAGACAGTACCTCCGTTTCACGCTCGTCCAGCCGCGGCGTCTCCAACAGGCTGATCTGGGCGGAGAAGAAATTTTCGTTAGGAAGAAAGTGGATGATTTTGGCGCGCCGGGTGCCTTCCACCAGCACCTTGACCGTACCATCCGGCAGCTTGAGCAATTGCAGGATATTGGCAACCGTGCCGATACGGTACACATCATCCTGCTCGGGGTCGTCCTGCGCCGCACTCTTCTGTGCCACCAGCAGGATGTGCTTGTTGCCGGCCATGGCCTCTTCCAGGGCCAGAATGGACTTCTCGCGGCCGACGAACAGCGGGATCACCATATGGGGATAGACCACGACATCGCGCAGGGGCAATACCGGCATCACCTGCAGCTGGTCGGTCAATTCGGAAGTCTTGTCCTGATCTGTCATTCTCGGTTACCTCATCGCCAGGCCTGCTGTCCCGCAAGCGGATACATCAGGCCTTGGCCGTGTGTGGGCATGCGAACCCCATGCAGTGAAAAAAGATATGCGGATTACGCATAAGGTTTTCAAGCATGGCCAGAAACAACACGGCCGCCCTGGGGCGGCCGTGGTCGGGTTCATTCGCTGGCCGCCGCCGAGCGTTCGCCGCCTTCATACAACAGCAATGGTTCGGCCTCCCCCTTGATGACGCCTTCATCGATAACCGCCTTGCTGACCCCCTCCATTGAGGGCAGGTCATACATGACATCCAGCAGGATGGTTTCGAGTATGGAACGCAAACCACGGGCACCGGTCTTGCGTTCCATCGCCTTGCGCGCCACCGCGGATAGCGCCTCATCAGTAAATTCCAGCTCAACCCCCTCCATATCAAACAGTCTGGCGTACTGTTTAGTGAGGGCATTGCGTGGCTCGGTGAGAATCTGCACCAGCGCCGCCTCGTCCAGCTCTTCCAGCGTAGCGACCACCGGCAGACGACCGACAAACTCGGGAATCAGACCGTACTTGATCAAATCCTCCGGCTCGACGTCGTAGAGCACTTCGCCGACATTGCGCTTGTCTTCCTTGCTCTTCACCTCGGCGGAAAAACCAATACCACCCTTCTCGGAGCGGCTGCGGATCACCTTCTCCAGACCGGAGAATGCACCGCCGCAGATGAACAGGATATTACGCGTATCGACCTGCAGGAACTCCTGCTGCGGATGCTTGCGGCCGCCCTGCGGCGGAACCGACGCCACCGTGCCCTCGATCAGCTTGAGCAGCGCCTGCTGCACACCTTCACCGGACACATCACGCGTAATGGACGGGTTATCGGACTTGCGCGAGATCTTGTCGATTTCGTCGATATAGACGATGCCGGTCTGCGCCTTCTCCACATCGTAATCGCACTTCTGCAGCAACTTCTGGATGATGTTCTCCACATCCTCACCGACGTAACCCGCTTCAGTCAGTGTGGTGGCATCGGCAATGGTGAAGGGCACATTGAGCAGCCGCGCCAGCGTCTCGGCCAGCAGGGTCTTGCCGCTACCGGTGGGGCCGATAAGCAGAATGTTGCTCTTGGCGATCTCGACATCGTCCTTTTTATGGCCGGCATCCAGGCGCTTGTAGTGGTTGTACACCGCCACCGACAGAACCTTCTTGGCCCGCTCCTGACCGATGACATATTCATCGAGTATCGACTTGATCTCGCGCGGCGGCGGCAACTTGCTGCGGCCACCGGAGGTCTGCTCTTCCTGCACCTCTTCGCGGATGATGTCGTTGCACAACTCAACGCATTCATCGCAAATGAAGACCGACGGCCCGGCAATCAGCTTGCGCACCTCATGCTGGCTCTTGCCACAGAAGGAGCAGTAAAGCAGCTTGTCGTTGTCGCCCGTGCTGTTGGAACCTTCGCTCATGGGCTGTCCTCGCGTCTTTCGGTTACCTGTTTACACCATGCAGGGTTTCGGCCTGATTTTCAAGCCGACCACCTGCCGGGTTACTGCGCCCTCCCCACCACCAGCTCTAGGTGGCGGGATAGGGCCTTGTGTGTCAGACGCGCTTCTCCAGCACCTTGTCCACCAGACCGTACTCCTGGGAGACCGTCGCGCTCATGAAGTTGTCACGCTCGGTGTCCTGCTGAATGCGTTCCAGCGGCTGCCCGGTATGGTGGGCCAGGATGCCGTTCAGACGTTCGCGTATATAAAGGAGTTCCCGCGCATGAATCTCCACATCCGAGGCCTGGCCGGAGAAACCACCCAGCGGCTGATGGATCATGACACGGGAGTTGGGCAGGCAGTAACGCTTGCCGGGTTCGCCCGCCGCCAGCAGAACCGCGCCCATGCTGGCCGCCTGGCCGATACACATGGTGCTGACATGGGGCTTGATGAACTGCATGGTGTCGTAAATCGCCATGCCGGCGGTCACCGAACCGCCGGGTGAATTGATGTACAGGTGGATGTCCTTGTCCGGATTATCCGACTCGAGGAACAGCAACTGGGCCACGATCAGATTGGCCATGTGGTCCTCAATGGGGCCGACCACGAAGATCACCCGTTCCTTGAGCAGACGCGAATAGATATCGAAGGCGCGCTCACCGCGCCCCGTCTGCTCAATAACCATGGGAACCAGTCCCAGGTTACGGATTTCCTGCATTCCGGCCATAGGCCCCTTATCGGTAATCATGCGTGTTCCTTTAATGACTGGTGCGCTTACGCACGGTTCATGAGGTCATTGAAGCCTTGCGACTTCTCCGTCACCTGCACCTGCCCCAGCACCCACTCCACCACACGCTCTTCCAGCGCCATGGACTCCACTTCGCCCAGGCGGCGCTTGTCGGCATAGAACCACTTGACCACCTCATCCGGCTGGTCATAACCGGCGGCCATCTGTTCCACCTTGCGGCGCAGGGCATCGGCATCCACCTTGAGATTGTGGCACTGCACCAGTTCCGCAAGGATCAGACCCAGGGTGACACGCTTTTTCGCCTGTTCCTCGAACATGGACGGGGAAAGAGAGCCGGACTTGTCGGCCGGCAGCTGCATGTTCTCGCGCATTTGCTGCGCCAGCGCCTGGGACTCCTGCATCACCAAGGCCTGAGGAACGGTGATGTTATTGATTTCCAACAACTTATCCATCACCTGCTGCTTTACCAGGCTGCTCAGGCGCTGTTCCAGTTCGCGCTCCATATTGGCGCGAACCTCGCCGCGCAGGGCGGCAATACCACCCTCCACGCCAAACTTGGCGGCAAAGGCATCGTCCAGTTCCGGCAGCTGCGGCTCTTCCACCTGCTTGACGCTGACCTTGAACTGCACCGGCTTGCCGGCCACTTCCTTATAACCATAGTTGTCGGGGAACTGCAGGTCGAGGGTACGCTCCTCACCGGCCTTGGCGCCCACCAGCCCCTCTTCGAAACCGGCAATCATGCGCTTGCCGCCCAGGGTCACCGGGACGTTCTCGCCCTTGTTGCCCTGGAACTCGGCGCCATCAATGGTTCCCTTGAAATCAATGGTAATACGGTCGCCGTCGGCGGCGCCGCGCTCAACGGCCTGCCAGCCGGCGTTCTGCTTGCGCAGGGTCTCCAGCATGGTGTCCACGTCGGCGTCGGTCACGCTCGCCACCGGCTTTTCGATGGTTACGCCGTCAAAACCGGCCAGAGTGATCTCCGGCATGATCTCGAAAGTCGCCACATACTCGATGCCCTTGCCCTGCTCCAGGCTCTTCGGCTCGAAGGACGGGTAGCCCGCCGGACGCAACTTCTCCTGGGTCACCGCTTCGAAATAGGTAGATTGAATCACGTCACCCAGCACTTCCTGGCGCACCTGATCGGCATAGCGCTGCTGCACCATCTTGAACGGCACCTTGCCGGGACGGAAACCCTTGATGCTGGTGGTGCGGGCCAACTGGCGCAGGCGGCTGTCCACTTCCGACGCGATGCGATCTTCGGGAACCTGGACAGTCATGCGGCGCTCGAGGCCGGCGGTCGTCTCAACTGAAACCTGCATTGCAACTCCTTAATTCCAATAGCAAATAGTCGTGTTCGGGAAGTCTGGCCGCCCACTCGGGGGCTAGGCGTGTGCGGTACGTCAAGGTAAATGCTGCGCCAGGCGTGCTGGTGCGAAAGGAGAGACTCGAACTCTCACGGATTGCTCCGCTGGAACCTAAATCCAGTGCGTCTACCAATTCCGCCACTTTCGCGAATCGGGGGATTATAACGATTCCCATCGGCACGATATAGCCCCAAATCGGCAGGCCAATGCGGTGGGGTAAAGAAACTATGCGCGGGAAATATACTGGAGAGGAATAAATGGTGGGCCGTGTAGGATTCGAACCTACGACCAAGAGATTAAGAGTCTCCTGCTCTACCAGCTGAGCTAACGGCCCTTGCGAGGGCGCAGATTAAACCAAATTCATTTGGGCTGATCAAGAGGAAATTTACACTTAATTGCACTCACCGCTCATCAGCATGCTTGATCGCGGTCAAGGCGATCCAGCGCCCTTCATGGCCATATGTACGCAAAGGGCTTTACCGCCACGGGGAGCGGGCGCTATTCTTCACCGCGATGAAGGTCGCCGCAACCACGGCACCGCCAACAACAACCGACGGGACAGGAGCAGCAACCATGCCATGCATGAATGCATTTGAACAACTGCTGACCGGGCAATCCCCCGAGTTCTGTGCCCTCATCCGCTCCGCCAAGGTGGTCGCTGCCACCGATGTCACGGCGCTGCTTCTGGGTGAAAGCGGCACCGGCAAGGAGTTGTTTGCCACCGCCATTCACCAGGAAAGTCGCCGTGCCCACGGCCCCTTCGTCGCCATCAATTGTGCCGCCCTGCCGGAAGGGTTGGCGGAGTCTGAACTGTTTGGTCACCGCAAGGGGGCCTTTACCGGTGCCGTGCGGGAACACGCCGGCCGTATCCGTGCCGCACACGGTGGCACCCTGTTCCTCGACGAGATCGGTGAGTTGCCGCTGGCCGTGCAGGCCAAGTTGCTGCGCTTCCTCGAGTCCAGCGAGCTGCAGGCGGTGGGCGATACCGAAGTCGAGCGTGTCGATGTGCGCGTCATTGCCGCCACCCATCACGATCTGCACCAGCGGGTAAAACAGGGCCTGTTCCGCGCCGATCTCTATTATCGCCTCAACGTGGTGCCCCTGGAGCTGCCGTCTCTGCGCAGCCGTCAGGACGATATCCGCCTGCTGCTCGATACCCTCACGGCACGCATCGCCACACAGCATGGACTGCAGGCCCCGCATTACCGGCCGCGCGCGATCAAGGCGCTGGAACAATACCGCTGGCCGGGCAATATCCGCGAATTGCGCAATTTCGCCGAACGGATGGTGGTGCTGCTCCCAGGCGGCGAAGTCGACTTCGAGAACCTGCCGCACGAAATCCGCGTACCGCAAATTGATGAGCCGACGCTGTTCACCCTGCCCGACGGTGGCATCCGTCTGGAGGAGCTCGAGCAGCAGATGATCCGGCAAGCCCTGTGCAAGACCCGCGGCAACCGCAGCCATGCCGCCCGCCTGCTCGGCCTGACCCGCGACACCCTGCTCTATCGACTGAAAAAGTACGCCATCGAATAGATTCTCCTCCCGCGAGACCAACACAAAGGGCGGCTTCAAGCCGCCCTTTGTGTTGGTGGCACTGAAATCAGTGGCCGTGATGCATCATCTTGCCGTGATCCATCGCCATGCCCATACCGGCGCGCACCTCGAACGTAGCAGGCAAACTGCTGCCATCCTTGAACTTCAGGGTAATCTCCACCTTCTCTCCGGCCTTGAGCACACGCGCCGGCTGCATCAGCATCAGATGGTAATCACCGGGCTTGAACTCGAGCTTTCCGTTTGCCGGAATCTCGATATTGTGTTGATGCAGCATCTTGGCCATGCCCCCCTCCACCACCGTGCGATGGAGCTGTACTTCCGCGGCAACAGCGCTGTGTGCCCCGACCAGGACCAGCGACTTGGCCGTCTGATTGTGCAACACCATGAATGCGCCCAGCGCGGCCGCCGTCGGCGGTGCCTCGCGTACCCAGGGATTCTCCACCATCACTCCGGCCGCTCCCGCCACCGAGGCATACAGCCCGGCCAGCACAACCGCCATCACCCGCAAATTCTTCATCATTACTGCACTCCTTCAGCCTTAGATTGAAAACATCAATTCAACTTAAACTCTATCCCGAAACTTACCCGCAAGGGGGTGGGCACATCGCGCGGCGGGGCGGGCATGGGAAGCGCAGCCCGAACCGCCTCCTCTGCTGCCTTGCGCAGGACCTCGTGACCATCCTCCAGCAGAATATCGCTAATCTGACCATTGCCTTGCAACACAAAGGAAACCTGGATCACGCCTTGCAATCCCCGGCGTCGCGCCGCACGTGGATAGAACTTGTGCGACTCGATATGTGCCAGCAATTGCCCGAGGTAGCTTCGCCTTGCCTGTTCCTGCTGCTGCGGATCACCCGCCGTCTCGACCGGGGCAGGCGCAGAGTCTGGTATTGGTGCAGGCTCTGGCTCCGCCACCGGTTCGACTGGGGCGGGCTTTTTTACCGGCTTCGGCTCGATAGGTTTGGGTTTTGGCGGCTCGGGCCTCGGCGGTTCGGGCGGCTTCGGCTGGGGTTTGACCTCAGGTACCGGCGCCGGGGGTTGCGGTTTGGCGGCCACGCGAAAACTCAGCGTCGTCACACCCGCCTGCTTCCGCGCCTTGCCATCCTCGGCGCTGAGCACAAACGCCCCGGGCCAGAACAGCGCCAAATGCAGGAGCAGGGATATGATGACGGCGCCACCCCAGACGATGCCCTCGCGCAAGGTCATTGTTCCACAGTCACAATATCCACACCCTCGGCACCGGCCTGGCGTGCGGCATCGAGTACGCCCACCGCCAATCCCAGCGTGACCGCCTTGTCACCACGGATACGCACCACCTTCTCCGGCTGCCTGGCCAGCTCTTCCTGCAGGCGGACACCGAGCTCGCTCATATCGATAAAGTGGTCGCGCAACAGGATGCGCCCCTGCGCGTCCAGCACCACCTGAACATATTCCATGTCGTCCGGCACACCACTTTGCGCCACCGGCAGATCGACCTTGATGCTTTCCTCGCGCACAAAATGCGAGGTAAGCATAAAAAATATCAGCAGCAGGAAGACGACGTCGATAAGCGGGGTGAGATCCAGCATCCGGCTCAGGCGGCGGCGTCCCTCAAACTGCATGGACCACGCCCTCGCGATGATGCACCGGCTCGGCGCCTTCCATCACGCTGCAACCCTGCATCTGTTCAAGCACCACCGAGGCGCAACTGCGCATGCCCTGCGCCCGACGATCAGCCATCCCTTCCAACACATGCAGCATCAATAGAATGGGAAGAGCCACCGCCAGACCGACACCAGTGGTAAGCATGGCCTCCCAGATCCCGCCCGCCAATGCCTGGGCATCCACCCTGCCGCCGGCCTGTTCGATAACCATAAATGCCTTGATCATGCCGGTAATCGTACCGAACAGGCCGAGTAGCGGGGCAGTATTCCCCAGCACAGCAAGTGTCCGAAAGCCGCGCTCCATGCGTTGCAGTTCCTCCGACCCGATGCGGGTGGCAACCCGCGCCAGATCCTTAACTCCGGAGACAGCGGCTTGTAACATACCACGCACGATCACTACCTCGGGGCCGCGCAGTGGCGCAAGCAGAGACGAAACATCATTGTTACGCAGCGCAAGCAATAGACGCTCCTCGAAATCACGCGGCAATCGCCCCAACAACATGAAGGTAATGAAACGCTCCAGCAACAAGGCCACAGCAAGCACGGAATAGCCAAACAGAATCCAGACGACGAACCCGCCCTTTGCAAAGATATCCTCTACCGTCATGACTGCCTCCACCGCACGACCATCCGTCGCTCAAAAGTTCTCATCATCGCCGCGCCACCGTTGAATTTTCGTGCGTCATTGTAACAACTGCGATCCGGGATGCATCATCAACACGGCAACTACTGAGTAAAAAAACGCCGCCAGCGCACCACAGGCCATCGACAACACTCGCACCAGCGCCTGCGGCGGTAATTTCGAGCTGAACGAAACATACAGCATCCGCGCCAGCACAGAGTGCAGGAAAACAATCGCGGCAGCAGCGGAACACCGAAGCGTCACGGCAGCAACTGTACCCCCAAGATACACCTCAAGATCGCTCCCCCCTGGCCGGCCCGCCCTCCTGAGAGAGGTCGCACAACCTGCACTACCGGCCTCAGCGAAGGCAAACCCCAGTAGCCGCGTCGGAAAACCCGGTACAGATCCACAATGCGGCGCCACAGGCCAGCGTGGTCAGAGCATCGCCTGACCACGCTGCGACACGGACAGCACCGACACCGCCTATCCGACATCGGCACCCAAGACTCAGAACTTGACGGAAACGCCGGCCGTATATACGCGCCCCGGATTTACGACAACCGAGATATCGTCACTGTTATAAACGCCATCATAGGAGTCATAAACACCATCGGCGTTACTATCGACGGTCTTGGAGTCGCCAGTACCGCCGCGCGCCGTGTTGAAATAGGTCTCATCGAACAGATTATCGATCCGCGCAAAGAACGACCAGACGCTGTCGCCAAATTTGCGATCATAGTTAACAAGCAAATTGACGTTTTCGCGGCCGGCAATCTTCACCTGATTCACTTCGTCCGCATAATACGACGAAGTAGTATCCAGCTCCGCGGTAATCGTCCAGTAAGATGATGGCCGGAAACTGGCCGCAAGATTCATGTGGTGCCTGGGGGTGCGCGGAACAACATTCCCCTCGTTGTTATAGTGTTCCAGGCAGTACTCCGTATTCGGATCAAACCCGGGATCGACAGTACACTCTTCGCCATAGCGATTGCCCAGCAAAAGATTGAAGTTATCATAATCAGTAAACTTGGCATCGAGGTAGGTGTAGGCCAGATTCCACGACCACATCTGTGACACCTGACTGTCCACCGACAACTCCAGACCGCGATTACGCACGCCGCCAATGTTGTCATACATGGTATTCGAGCCATCAGCCACCGCATACTGTCCCGCAGTAGTCATGATGTAATCCTTGCGATCGATCTGAAATACAGCTACATCAATATCCGTTGGCGCGCCAAACAGCATCGTCTTGGCACGGAAACCAAGTTCAATATTAATCGCATGCTCCGGCTTGAGATCCGGATTATTGTCCGTCGTGCCAGTCGGACTGATGTCACCCGCAAACAGCTGATTGATTGATGGCGCCCGGAACCCGGTAGAGACGTTGGCGTAGACATCACGATTGTCGGCGAGCTCGTAATTGCCGCCCAGACGCCACGAACTTACGGTAAACGACTTCTCCAGCTTCAACCCGCTAAGATTTGAGTCATAGTCGAGATCGATGCGATCCACACGACCGTTGAGCGTCATGGTCATAGGGTCGGACAACTGAAACTTCAATTCGCCGTACACCGCATTGACTGCCTCATCGGTCGTATCGTCGGAAATCGGGTCGCCTGCGGTGGCAGACTCGTTGACCCATGGAGTCCACGGATTATCCGCGATATCGATGTTGTTATAGGTGTTGTTCTTGTAACGATTCCGCCGCAGGTCCACTGCCGCCATCCACGCCACCTGTTCGCCGGAAGATCGGTACTCTGATTTCAGGCCGTTCTGCACCTGCTCATAGTCGTTAAGAACCTCGTAAAGCGTCGGGTCATTGCGGTTGGGCTTGGACACATACAGCGTGTCATCACGGAAACTATAGAGGCTGAGCAAGAGGTTGTCCGTGGCGTCGACGTCCCGCGAGTACGTCACGAAATATTTTGCCAAATCAACGTCATAGTGATTGGCATAGTCGTTATAGCTGAAGATATCCTTGCTTTCCGGATCCGTTTCAGCCGCCACGGCGGTTATCGCACCATGGCTGTTCTTGTTGCGCTCGGACCGCTCGAAGCCGAACGAAACATCGCTGACATCATCAACGTAATATTGCAACTTGCCGTTGACGTATACCGCCTCCGATGCCGAGTCATCGTAATAGCCGTCCGTCGCCCGGCGCGACGCCTGTACGTGTCCGGCGAACTTGTCTTCCGCGAATCCGGCACGCACCAGCGTCTTGGATGCGTCGAAGCTACCACGCTCGCCCGCAACGGTGAAGCCCTTGTATTTCGCGCCGCGCTTGGTGGTTATGATAACCGCGCCGGAGAGTGCGTCGTCACCGAACAGGTATGAAGCACCACCCTTGACAACCTTTATCGACTCGATGTTATCAAGATCGATATTGACCCGCCCGGTGCGCTCGAACACCGGCACGCCATCGATAACCACGGCCACACCGGGCTTCTCACCCATGTACACCTGATTCTCAATGCCGCGGATATGAATCTTGATTGAGTCGCCGCTCTGCACCTCGGTGGTGACGCCGGGTATCGACTGCAACAACTGCTGAATATTTTCGGTGTGTGCCGCATCGACTTCATCACCGGAGATCACGGCAATATTTGACGGCTCATCGCGCTTTTGCTCGAACCGGTCATCAATGGTTGTGGATTCAACCTGAATCATCCCCAGATCTTCTGCCAGCACCGGCGCCCCCGCCATGACAACACCGGCCAGCGCAATAGCGCCGTGCATCGCCCGGCGATTGAATGGAATATTCATTACACACCCCTTATGGTTAAGTTCCGCGACCGCGTCGCTTGCACTGAATTATTTGTTTTCAATGTGCAGCCCTGCACCGTATGCCCGATCAATACAGTGATTGATGGCGCGAACTATCTTGCGGAGAAGAGGAACAGACCTTGATTCAAATCAACCCGCCGGATTTCCATTTTTCGTTCCGGCAACGCAATAGCAGAATTCATACCAACCACAAGTCATTGATCTACAGCAATCAACCAGCGCGAGATTCTGTGACTCATAGTTATTTGACGCGAATGTGTGTGATATGACACACACCGACACAGAAACAAATATTTACACTCACGACACCCCTCACGATCAACAACGCAAGTGCTTATAAACACCGCAACCACGCAATAGCTCTGTGTCAAATCACACACGCGTGTGTCATTTGCCTCACCTCAATGAGTCGCGCCAAGAGCCCAGCTGGCGAAAACGTACATCGCGTACGCCACACAACGCGCCAGCCTTAATTTCTTGCGGCAAATGTATTGCTTGACAATGATCAACGACGCACACTTGATGCGCTATCATCATCCGCCCCGGCAACATGCAGCGTGCAACCATCCGCCACAGCGCACTGGAATAATCATGAAAAAGAGCACACTTCTGATATTTTTGTTTTCCATGAGCATGACGCAGGCATTGCGTGCCGCAGACACACTATGGTGGTCCGAGACCATGCCTCACGCAGAGCATGGCAGCTCACAACATTCTCACGGCGGCCCGGTAGAAATCCGGCGTGGCATTTACCACAAGAATCTGTGGCTACGTTCCGGTGATGGACCGGTCGACGCAAAATACCTGGATGGTGCGGTCAGCGGCCGGATTCTTCTCACCGATGCCAACGGCGAAACCAAGGAGCTATCCGGCGGCAATGTTCACGGCTCCTATGGCGTCAACTTTGCGATGCCTGACGAAGGCTTCTACAACCTCCATCTGATACGCGAATCTGTCGTTGATGGCGCCCGCCAGCTGACCATTGCGAAATCCGAGCCGCTCAAACACAGCTGCCGTGAGGGGCATGATCATGTAAAGCCGCTGATGGCGCCGAAACGATCCAGCCAGGTGCCGATGGAAATCGTTCGCCAACGCACAGCCGACGAGAATTTCCACAGCCTGCTCGGTTATGGCGATACGGCCAGTTTTCTGGTGCTGTACCAGGGCGAGCCTCTCGCTGGTGCGGAGGTCACCCTGCACACGGCCCGTGGCTGGCGCAACACGGTGCGCACCGATGCGCAGGGTATCGCCAGCTTCATGATGATTCGTGACTATTATCCCCCGTGGCACGAATTTGAGCGTCGCCATCGACAGGATTATGTCGTGCACGCTAGCCATACCACAGATGATGCCGGCACCACAGATAGCGGCAGCTATACCAAGACCCGCTATCTGGCCACGCTGAATGGCAGCTATTACCCCTCGACGCGTGACTACAGGTCCTATGCCTACGGTCTGTTGCTTGGTGTATTCGCCCTCACCTTCACCGGTGTCGCCGTCTATTTCTACCGCCGTCGCCGCCAGCACCGTTTCCACGAGGTTCGTTTCGATGAAAAAAATTAGAGACGCCATCAACGGCGTCGATCTGCGGCGCTTTCGTTTTCTGCTGCAACTGTTCTTTTTTGTGCTGCTGGTCTATGGCGGCTATTTCGCCGTCAATCTGGGCCAGAGCCTGCCGACCTTCGCCTGCGGTTTCAATGACGCCGGGCGGGGCGGCATCTGCTATCTGTTGCCGCTGCAACACCAGCTGGCGATGTCCTGGGGCACGCTGTTCGGCTGGGCCGGCCTAATGGTTCTGCAGGGCTTTCTGTTCTTTGCCCTGTGGTTCTTCATACTGAACAAGGGCTGGTGCGGCTATATCTGCCCCCTCGGCACCATTCAGGACTGGATTACCAGCCTGCGTACCCGCCTGGGCGTGCGCTACTCGCGCTACACCGAAGGACAGTTCCGCCGCCTCAGCCTGATCAAGTATCTGTTGCTGGCCCTGATGATCCTTATCCCGCTGGGCATCGGCGGCGCCCTGCTGCCCCACGACATGGGCACGCCGTTCTGCGACATCTGTCCGGGGCGCATGATCATCCCGATGTTTACCGGCGATTTTTCCCAACTCACCATCGACTTTTCCACCAAGACGACGATGGTGATGACCGCCCTGGGCATGCTGGTGACCGGGCTGTTTCTGGCCGGCGCCTTTTTCAAGAAGCGTTTCTTCTGCTTCTTCTGCCCGATGAGCGCCCTGCACTACCTGCTCTCCAAGCCGGCCCTGCTCAAGCTGAAGAAGGACGGCGCCAAGTGCACCCGCTGCGGTGACTGCTACCGGGTGTGCGACATGGAAATCCGGGAGATTGCCGACGAGGTGAAGGAGCCGCGCATCATGCAGGACGACTGCATCATGTGCCTCAAGTGCGTGGCCCATTGCCCGGAGCAGGGGGCGCTCAAGGCCACCTTTGCCGGCATTCCCATCTTCGAATCCACCGAACAAGGTTTCATCAAGCGCATGACCAAGGGACACCACGATGAACACAAACCCCAGTGAGGCCACCGCGCCCGCCTACAACCGTTCACGCCAGGCGCGTGAGGCGGAGACCCTGCTCGATCGCATCCAGGACGACTTCCCCGACAATCCGCAGGCGATGCGCTACTTCTACGACCTGTTTCGCCGCGTCTATTGCCAGGGCGAACCGGTCAAGCATGAGGGCACCCTGGTCGGCACCACCTGCATTCACGCACCGGAAGAGCTGATCTATGCCTTCGGCGCCACGCCGGTCAGGCTGTGCAACGGCTCCTACCACTATGATCAGATCGGTGCCGATTTCATGCCGGCCAAGTCCTGCCCCCTGGTCAAGGCCACCCTCGGCTCGCTGCATGCCAAGGCCGCCGTTCCTGATACCAAGTCGCTGGAGCTGATCGTCAACCCCACCACCTGCGATCAGAAGACCAAGGCCAGCGCGATGATCGAGGCCATG
Source organism: Gammaproteobacteria bacterium (assembly GCA_024709225.1). GTDB lineage: Bacteria > Pseudomonadota > Gammaproteobacteria > Thiohalomonadales > Thiohalomonadaceae > Sulfurivermis. Next base: position 50,734 of record JANJXC010000104.1, read on the forward strand.
GGCTACAGGGTGCATGACCTGGAACTGCCGCCGGCCAAGGAGAGCGAGGAGGCGCGGCTGTACTGGCAGCGCTCGGTGCGCCGCCTGGCCCTGCGCCTGCGTGAACTCACCGGGCGCAAGCTGACACGCAACAATCTCAGGCAGGCCATGGCCCGTACCGCCCGCGCCCAGACCGCCTTCCGCACCTTGCACCAGCTGCGCAAGAGCGCGCCGGCGCTGTTTCTCGGCAAGGATGCGTTTCTGGTCACCAACGCCTACTTCTTCGACGACCTCGACCGCTGGACCGCCGCAGTCGAGCGGCTCAATGCCGAGCTGCAACTGCGGCAGATGGAAGGCTTCCAGGCGGCGCAGAAGCGCGCGCCGCGCATCCTGTTCACCGGCTCGCCGCCCATCTTCCCCAACCTGAAGTTGCCGCTGCTCATCGAAGAGGCCGGCGGTGTGGTGGTGGCCGACGAAACCTGCTCCGCCAACCGCATGCTGTACGACATGACGGCGGTGGACGAGTGGCTGCTCAATGACATGGTGGACGGTCTGGCCGATCGCTATCTCAAGCCCTGCACCTGCCCCATCTTCACCCGCAACGACGACCGTCAGCGCCGCCTGTTGCAGCTGGCGGCGGACTTCCACGTGGACGGCGTGGTGTATCAGGCCTTCGCCGGCTGTCAGGTGTACGAAATGGAGTACCGCAGCATCGCCGACGTGCTGGCGGCACAGGGGATCCCCATGTTGTACGTGGAAACCGACTACAGCCCCGACGACATGGGCCAGCTGTCCACCCGCATCGAGGCCTTCCTCGAATCCATCAAGACCCGCAAGAGGAATGCCCGATGAATTATTACGCCGGTATCGACATCGGCTCCACCGCCATCAAGGCCGCGGTGGTCGACGAGGACGGCAGGCTGGTCGGCACGCGCATCGCCCCCACCGGCAGCTCGTTCCACAAGAACGCCATGGAAACCTTCGAGGCGCTGCTGGCGCAGCACGGCATCGCGCGCGATACGGTGAGGTTCATTACCGCCACCGGTTATGGCCGCAAGCTGTTCAAGGAGGCGGACGACTCCATCAGCGAGATCACCGCCAATGCCACCGGTGCACACGAGGCCGGCAAGGCCTTCGGCGGTGTACGCACCATCATCAATATCGGCGGTCAGGACTCCAAGGCGATCCAGATCGATATCCACGGCAACGTCAGCAACTTCGCCATGAACGACAAGTGCGCCGCCGGTACCGGGCGCTTCCTCGATGTGGCGGCGCGCAATCTGGAAATCGACCTGGAGGAGTTGGGCGATTACCACTTCGGCGGCAGCGGCGCGCCGCTGACCATCAACAGCACCTGCGCGGTATTCGCCGAATCGGAGATCATCGGCCTGCTGGCCAAGGGCCATGGCAAGGAGGAGATCGTGGCCGGCATCCACTACTCCATCGCCCGCCGCACCGTGCGCCTGGCCAAGCGTGTCGGCATTGAGGACCGCGTCTATTTCGACGGCGGTCCGGCGCTGAACAAAGGCCTGGTGGCCGCCATTCAGGACGAACTGGGACGCGAACTGGTGATCCCGGAACAGCCGCAGACCACCACCGCCTTCGGCGCGGCGATCCTGGCGCGCAGTCAGTACCTCGCAGAAGCGTGATGGAGCCTATCGAGCAGACCATCGTCACCCTGCCGCTGGCCCTGGCGCTCGGTCTGGTGTTCGGCTTCAGCGCCTGCACCATCAGCTGCCTGCCCTACCTCGGCCCGGTGTTCCTCGCCAGCGACGGCGGCATCCGCCAGTCCTGGCGCACGGTACTGCCGTTCTCCCTCGGCCGCCTGAGCAGCTATGCGGGGCTGGGCCTGCTGGCCGGCTTCGCGGGACAGTATCTGGGGGACGATGCAGGCTTGGGCAGCGTGCGCTGGTTGGTCGGCTGCGCCGCCATCATGGTCGGCCTCGCCCTGCTGCTGCGCCGCGCGCCGCGCCCTGCTTGCAACACCACGCCGGCGGCAGAACAGCCGCTGCTGCGCCACGACTCACGGCCACCGCGCGCGCTGATGCCCGGCGGGCTGTTCCTGATGGGCATCAGCATGGCGCTGACGCCCTGCGCCCCACTCAGCACGATATTGTTCTCCGCCGCGCTCACTGCCAGTGCCACGCATGGTCTGGCCCTGGGGCTGTCCTTCGGCCTCGGTGCCATCGCCCTCCCCGCGCTTATCTTCGGCGTCGGCGTCGCCTATCTCGGCCAGCGCCTGCGCGAGCAGCTGCGTCACTGGAGCCATGGGGTGCAGCGGCTCAGCGCCGCGCTGCTCATTGCGGTGGGTAGCGTGAACCTGCTGGCCTGAGGACTAAAAACCCGGAAAGCAAAAAGCCCGCGCAAGGCGGGCTTTCTGTATTGGATGGGGTGGACGATGGGACTCGAACCCACGACGGCCGGAATCACAATCCGGGACTCTACCAACTGAGCTACGTCCACCATTGAAACTATGGCCACTGAAGGCCGCCGGGATTGGCGCGCCCGGCAGGACTCGAACCTGCTACCCTCGGCTTAGAAGGCCGATGCTCTATCCGGATGAGCTACGGGCGCCGGATGGCCGAGTCCGCGTATCGTATCGAAAAACGGTCCCTTAATCGAGTTGGTCGGGGTAGAGGGATTTGAACCCCCGACATCCTGCTCCCAAAGCAGGCGCGCTACCGGACTGCGCTATACCCCGGATTCAGGAGCCGCGCCCAACCACTGGCGGGACGCGCGAAGCGGGCGATAATACGCGCCGACCGCCGGCGAGTCAACGCCACCATGCCACGGTGCGCGGCCGGATAAAGATGCGGCGCAGTATAGCGGAAAACTCCCCCACGCGACCTGCGGCAACCTTGGCTAACCCCGGTCTGCCATGCGATCATGTGCGCCCATACTCCTTAAGACAACGGCAAGGTTATGAGCGCGCAGATTATCGACGGCAAGGCCATCGCATCGGGACTCCGCCAGCAGGTCAAGCAACGCGTCGACGAGCGCGTCGCCAAGGGACTGCGTGCCCCCGGCCTCGCCGTGATCCTGGTGGGCAACGATCCGGCCTCCGAGGTCTATGTGGCGCACAAGCGCAAGGATTGCGCCGAGGTGGGCTTCGCCTCCCGCGCCTACGACCTCGCCGCCGACACCACGCAGGACAAGCTGCTCACCCTCATCGACGAACTGAACGCCGACGCCACGGTGGACGGAATCCTGGTGCAGCTGCCGCTGCCGGCGCACATCGACGCCGAAGAGGTGATCGAGCGCATCCATCCGGACAAGGATGTGGACGGCTTCCATCCTTATAACATCGGCCGCCTGGCCCTGCGCATGCCGGTGCTGCGCCCCTGCACGCCGCGCGGGGTGATGGTGCTGCTGGAGAGCCTGGGCCAGTCGCTCAAGGGCATGCACGCGGTGGTGGTCGGCGCCTCCAACATCGTCGGCCGACCCATGGGACTGGAGCTGCTGCTGGCCGGCTGCACCGTCAGCACCTGCCACCGTTTCACCCGCGACAGTGCGGCCTTGGCGCGCCAGGCCGACATCGTGGTGGTGGCCGTGGGCAAGCCCGGCCTGGTCAAGGCCGACTGGATCAAGCCCGGTGCCATCGTCATCGACGTCGGCATCAACCGCACCGCCGACGGCAAGCTGGTGGGCGACGTGGACTATGCCGGCGTGAGCCAGGTGGCCGGCTGGATCACCCCGGTGCCGGGCGGCGTCGGGCCCATGACCCGCGCCCTGCTGCTGCAGAACACCCTCGACGCCGCCGACAAGCTGCATCAATAAGGCCGTCTTGGCATCAGCGGCGGGACAACCACCATAGAACCCGCCGCCATGGAACTGCCCGGCCTGCTGCTCGCCGCCCTCTTCGTCTGGGGCGTGATCATCTACAACCTGCTGGTGCGTGACCGCAACCGCGTGCTCGCCGCCTGGTCGGACATTTCCGTCCAGCTCAAGCGGCGCCACGACCTGTTGCCCAAGCTGGTCGATGCGGTCAAACAGTACGCCGCCTATGAGCAGGCCACCCTGAGCGCCGTCATCGAACTGCGCACCCGGAGCGAACACGCCACTGCGCTGGCCGAAAAGGGACGCCTGGAGAGCGCGCTCGGCAGCGGTATGCGCCAGCTGCTGGCAGTGGCGGAGCAGTATCCGGAACTGAAGGCCAACCAGAACTTCCTCGCCCTGCAGCGCGACATCGCCGCCGTGGAAGACCACCTGCAATACGCCCGCCGCTACTACAACGGCGCGGTGCGCAATCTCAACACCCGTATCGATTCCTTCCCCGACCTGCTGCTGGCCCGCCCGTTCGGCTTCCGGCAGCAGGATTATTTCGAGCTGGAGTCCGCCGCTGAACGCCAGGATCCGGAGGTCCGCTGATGCGTCATTGGCTGCTGTTGCTGCTGCTCATCGCCACCGGTGCTCACGCCGACGAACGCCTCCTCGACTTCCACAGCGCCATCATCGTCTACAGCGACGGCAGCATGCTGGTCACCGAGACCCTGCGCGTGCGCGCCGAAGGGCAGCAGATCCGCCGCGGCATCTACCGCGACTTTCCCACCGACTACCGCGACCCGCACGGCAACCGCTACCGTGTCGCCTTCGATGTCATCGAGGTGCTGCGCGACGGCCGGCGCGAGGACTATCACACCGAGCGCCGCAGCAACGGCGTGCGCGTCTATATCGGCCATGCCGATCGCCTGCTGCGGCCCGGTGAATACACCTACACCCTGAGCTACCGCACCAACCGCCAGCTCGGCTTCTTCGCTGCACACGACGAGCTGTACTGGAACGTCACCGGCAATGGCTGGAGCTTCCCCATCGACCGCGCCGCGGCCACCGTACAGCTGCCGCCCTCGCTGGGCGACAGCACGCTCACCCTGGAGGCCTACACCGGCCCCGCCGGCAGCCAGGACCGGCTGTATCGCGCCGCCCAGACCGATCAGGCCCTGGCCTGGTTCGAGACCACACAGCCGCTGGGCCCGCAGGAGGGCCTGACCATCGTCGTGGGCTGGCCCAAGGGGCATGTGCAGAAGCCCACCCAGCAGGAGCAAGTCCGTTACCTACTCGACGACAATCGGGAACTGCTGGTGGCGGGCGGCGGCCTGCTGCTGCTCACCTTCTATTACCTGATGGTGTGGCACCGCGTCGGCCGCGATCCGGAGCCCGGCGTCATCATCCCGCAGTACGAGCCGCCGCCGCAGTTCCCGCCCGCCTCGCTGCGCTTCATCCGCCGCATGGGCTATGACCACAAGACCTTTGCCACTGCATTGGTCGGGCTGGCCGTCAAGGGACTGCTACGCATCGATTACCTCAACGGACATTACACCGCCCATCGCGAACTGGCGCCGGCCAGCGAACTGGCGCCGGGTGAACAGGCCCTGCTCAAGCACCTGTTCGACTCCTCCGACAGCATCACCTTCAAGCAGGAAAACCATCGCCGCATCAAGACGGCCATCGCTGCCCACAAGGCGGCGCTGCAGCGCCATTACGAAAAACTGTTCTTCGTCACCAACAGCGCCTGGCTGCTGCCGGGGATTCTGTTGTCCCTCGGCACCATGGTTCTTGCCGCCCTGCAACTGCCGCAGGGTGAGGAGGCCTTCGCCGGCATCTTCATGCTGGTGTGGCTCAGCGGCTGGAGCGTCGGTGTCACCGCGCTGCTCATCGGCGTCGTCACGGCGTGGCGCAGTGCCTTCGACGGCGGCAGCTACATCGGCGCCCTGGGCATCACAGCCTTCAGTATCCCCTTCCTCGCCGGCGAGGGCTTCGGCCTCTGGGCCCTGCTGCACTTCACCTCACCGAGCATGGTGGGGGTCCTGCTGGGGGTGCTCGCCCTCAACTTTGCCTTCTATCACCTGCTCAAGGCACCGACCCTGGCCGGCCGCAAACTGCTCGACCGCATTGAAGGCCTGCGCCTGTATCTCGACGTGGCGGAGAAGGACGAGCTGCAGCTCAGGCATCCGCCGGAGAAGACCCCACCGCTGTTCGAGCGCCTGCTGCCCTACGCCATGGCATTGGACGTGGAACAGCGTTGGGGCGAACGCTTTGCCGCGGTCCTCGCCCGGCTCAGTGCCGAGCGGCAGGAGTACAGTCCATCCTGGTACCGCGGCAGCCACTTCAGCGGCCGCGACCTGGGCGGCTTTGCCGGCAGCCTCGGCGGCGCCATGAGCAGCGCCATCTCATCCTCCTCCAGCGCCCCCGGCTCCAGTTCCGGCGGTGGCGGCGGCGGCTCTTCGGGAGGCGGCGGTGGTGGTGGCGGTGGTGGTGGCTGGTAGCGCCCCGAAATGGTGCGTTGTGACAGCGATTTTTCCTGTTGCCTGGCGATGCCCGCGCGCGCTATTTTTCGCACCTTCGGGCCTGCCCATATTGGCGACCGGCATCCTGCCTTATGTTCAGGATGAACGGTATGTCGCGGGCGCGTGGATGCGCAGGAGCAATCTCGCCAATTAGGGCCCGTCCACGGACATAACAACAACCTGCACACGAGGCGCCTATGCTGCTCTGGTTCGTGATTGGCTATCTGGTGATCTCCATCGGCCTCGGCCTGATGGCGGCGATGCGCGTGCACAACTCGCGCGACTACATCGTCGCCGGGCGCCACCTGCCGATGTTCATGGTGTTCGCCATGGTGTTCGCCACCTGGTTCGGCGCCGAGACCGTGCTCGGCATCTCGGGCACCTTCCTCACCGACGGCCTCGCCGGCCTGGTCTCCGACCCCTTCGGCGCCGCGCTGTGTCTGATCCTGTTCGGCCTGTTCTTCGCCCGGCCGCTGTACCGCATGAACCTGCTCACCATCGGCGACTTCTACCACAACCGCTACAACAAGCCGGTGGAAATGATCACCTCCATCTGCATCGCCCTGTCCTATCTCGGCTGGGTGGCCGCCCAGGTCACGGCCCTCGGCCTGGTGTTCAACGTGCTCACCGACGGTGGCATATCGTCGTCCATGGGCATGATCATCGGCGCCGCGGTGGTGCTGCTCTATACCCTGTTCGGCGGCATGTGGTCGGTGGCCTTCACCACCGCGGTGCAGATGGTGATTATCGTCATCGGCCTGCTGATCATCACCGTGCTGGTGTCCGACCAGGCCGGTGGCGTCGCCACGGTGGTCAACCATGCCGCGGCGGCCGGCAAGTTCGAGTTCTGGCCGAGCTTCAGCGCCGCCGAATGGCTCGGCTTCATTGCCGCCTGGGTCACCATGGGCTTCGGCTCGATCCCGCAGCAGGACGTGTTCCAGCGCGTCAACGCGGCGAAGAACGAGAGGATCGCGGTAAACGGCACCATCCTCGGCGGCAGCGCCTACTTCCTGTTCGCCTTCGTGCCGCTGTTCCTTGCCTATGCCGCCACGCAGATTGATCCGGAGATGGTCGCCCGCCTCATCGACGAAGACTCGCAGCTGATCCTGCCCACCCTGATCAAGGAACATCTGCCGCTGTATGCGCAGATCATCTTCTACGGTGCCCTGCTGTCGGTGATCATGAGTACCGCCAGCGGTACCCTGCTGGCACCGTCGGTCACCATCGCGGAAAACGTGATCAAGAATCTGGTCGGACCGATGGACGACCGCCGCTTCCTGTGGCTGACCCGCGCGGTGGTGGTGTGCTTCGCCGTACTGGTCACCCTCTATTCCCTCTCCTCCGGCACCACCATCCACAAGATGGTGGAGAATGCCTACAAGGTCACCCTGGTCTCCGCCTTCATCCCGCTGGTGGCCGGCATCTACTGGAGGCGCGCCACCACCCAGGGCGCCATGCTGGCCATCGTCCTGGGCCTTGGCTCGTGGATCCTGATGGAGATCTTCCTGCCGGAAGGCGACAGCATCTGGCCGCCGCAGCTGGTCGGTCTACTGTGCGCTGCCATCGGCATGGTGGCCGGCTCGCTGCTGCCTGAGGTCTACGGCCGTCACCACACGACGCCGGCCGAAGAGTCCCACCTTTAAGTCGCCGCCGCCATGATCCAGATACCCGCAGCCAGCGCCGAGGATCTGCGCTTCCAATGCCTGCTCGATGACCTGATCACCCAGGGCTGGTCGGTGCAGAAGAATTTTCTCACCGCCGATACCGCGGCCATGCTGCGCGCGGAATGCCTGATCCGCTGGCAAGGCGGCGAGTTCCGCCACGCCGGCGTCGGCCGTGGCGCCGAACTGAAGATCCGTCCCGAGGTGCGTAGCGACCACGTATGCTGGCTCGACCCCACCATCCCGGACACGCCGCAGCAACAACAGTATTTCGCCACCATGGAACAGTTGCGGCAGGCGGTGAACCGCGCCATCTTTCTCGGCATCTTTCAGTTCGAGGCCTTCTTTGCCGTCTACCCGCCGGGGAAGTTTTACCAGAAGCACCTCGATCGCTTCCGTGGCAGCGAGGACAGAACACTTACCGCCGTGCTGTACCTGAACGAAGACTGGAAGGAAGAGGACGGCGGCCAGTTGCGCCTGTATCTGGACGAGGCCGGCGTCGGCCCCCATGTGGACGTACTGCCCGAGGCCGGCACCCTGGCGGTGTTTCTCACCGAGGGGCGCTGGCACGAGGTATTGCCCGCCACGCGCGAGCGCATGAGTCTGACCGGTTTTTTCAGAACCCGGTAAGAAACTCAAGATTCAAAATTCAAGGACATTACGCCTTGAACCTTGAACCTTGAACCTTGAATTTTGAATTTTGAATTTTGAATTTTGAATTTTGAATTCAAAATCCTACAACGCCGCCACCGAATATTCCGCCACCAGGCGATGCACCGCCCCCGGTGCCAGGTTCACCACATCCTCCGCCGCATTGGCCGTCTCCACGCACAGCATGCGCAGATAACCGTCGGCACCGAAGTCACCCATCTTCTCCGCCTTCTCGACCCCCGGATTCCACACGATGGTGGAGGCGCTGTGGCGGCTGCGGATGACGATGCGGCGCCCCAGCACCGGGTCGCGGATCTCGCAGCAGTTGCCGGTACCGAGATAGATGCGATCCACTTCGCCGGCGATGGTCACCGCTCCGCCCTGCTGCTTGCGCGCCCCGCCGTCCACCTTGTCGATATAGGCGCAGCCTTCGAGGCCGTGCACGGTGGCACGGCTCACGTCACCGACATGGAAATAGGTGTGCAGCGCATCGCCCAGCACGTAGGGCGTGGTGCCCAGATTGGTGGTTTCCAGCTCCACCTGCAGGGCGGCACCGACGGTGACGATATTGCGCACGCGCAGCGGATGCGGCTCCTGCGCGCGGGTGGCCGGCGTATCCTCCAGTTCGAAGGCCAGCTGGATGCGGCCATCGTCCAGCGGCGTCACCTGCACGATGCGCCAGTCGACGGTGCGGGCATAACCGTGGCCCGGCAGCTTGGCATTGCCGGCGTGGGGGCCGAACCAGGGCCAGCACACCGGCACACCGCCGCGGATGGACTTGCCCGCCGCGTACTTGGCCTGCTCGCTGACCCATACCACCGCCGACTGCCCCTGCGGCGTCCAGGTGGTGACGTGCGCGCCCTGCAGGGCGATGTCAGCCTGCCCCTGCGCGGTGCGCACTTCGATCATCACAAAACCGCCCGCCCGCTCCACGAAGCGGACCTTGCCGTCGATACCAAATTGCTGGTTCAGTTGTTCCGCACTTGCCATGTTGTCCTCTCCCCCGGGCCTCGGTGCCCATGTGTCGCCGCAGGCTAATGGAGCGCACGGCGGAAAACAAGCCGGCTAAACAAATATCACATGGCGCCGATAAACGACATAAGAGCGGCGGCAGGAGGTGCGGATCATGTCCTACGAAGACCATGTCAGGCAGCTGGATGAGGCGGGTTTCGGGGAAGAGCGCCTGGAGCGCCTGTGCCGCCAGGAGGCGGTGAACCGCGGCCGCTTGCAGGTGGAGGATGAGGCCACCATGCGGCTGCTGGCTGCCGCCGGCCAGGGCGGCAGTTACTGAGCTGTGCCGGAACCCGCGAGCAGACGCGCCAACTCCTGATTGAGCTTGTCCATATCCAGCGGTTTTTCCACGATGGCATTCATGCCGGCGGCGAGGAAGCGTTCCACATCCTCCTGCATGACATGGGCGGTAAGGGCCACGATGGGTATTTGCGCCTTGTGCCGGTCCGGCAACTGCCGGATCCGCTGCGCCGCCTCGATGCCGTCCATTTCCGGCATCTGCACATCCATCAGCACCACATCGAAATCATCGCCGTGCAGTGCCTCCAGCGCCTCGCGGCCATTGGCGGCGAAGCTGACGCGGCATCCCTGCTGCTGCAGCAGGCCTGCCGCCACCTTGCGGTTGATCTCCTGATCCTCGGCCAGCAGCACATGCAGGCGCGCGCTGCTCGCCGGCGGCACCACCGGCGCGGCCTCGTCCGCGCCCAGATGCAGCGGCAATACCACGCGGAAGGTGCTGCCGGCGTCCGGCCGGCTCTCCAGTGCGATGCTGCCGCCCATCGCCTCCGCCAGATGCTTGCAGATGGCGAGCCCCAGCCCGGTGCCGCCGAAGCGGCGGGTAATGGAACTGTCGGCCTGCTCGAAGGCGCGGAACAGGCGCTGCTGCATCTCGGGGGCGATGCCGATACCGGTATCGGCAACGGCAAACTCCATGCGCACCAGTTCTCCCTCCAGCGCCAGACAACGCACCAGCAGGGTCACGCGTCCCGTCGCGGTGAACTTGATGGCGTTATTGAGCAGGTTGAGCAGGATCTGCTGCAGGCGGTTGAGATCGCCGTGCAGCCGGTGCGGCACATCGTCGGCCACCTCGGTGACGAACTGCAGCTGCTTGGCCGCCGCCTGCGGCGCCAACAATACAAACAGGCTGTCCACCAGACTGTGGAGATCGAAATCCGCCGTCTCCAGCTCCAGCTTGCCGGCCTCGATGCGCGACAGATCCAGCACGTCGCCGAGCAGATTGTTCAGTACGCGCCCTGAGCTGGTGATGGCATCGACACACTCCTGCTGCTGCGCATCCAGGGCACTGTGCTCCAGCAGCCGCGCCATACCCAGAATGCCGTTGAGCGGCGTGCGGATCTCGTGGCTCATGGTGGCGAGAAAGGTGCTCTTGGCGCGATTGGCCCGCTCCGCCGCGTCCCGGGCCACACGCAGACGGTAGCGATCACGCAGCAGCGCATACACCAGCGCGCCCAGCAGCAGTGACAACAATAGTCCGCCGAGCACCATCGCCGGGATATGGGGCAGATGCGGTTCCCAGCCGGCGCGCGGCATCGCCGCCAGTTGCCAGTACCCTTCCGGCAATGTCACATCGAGCAGCACCGGGTTGCGCTCGAAAAGTGCTGCATCGCCCAGAAATACCGCGCCCGCCTCGCCCAGCCCATCCTTGCCGCGCAAGGCAAATACCAGCCAAGAGTTCGATTCCCGCAGGCCGGCATCACGCAGCAGCGTCTCGCTGTCGATGACGATGCTGGCCATCCCCCAATAGTCACCCGAACCTGACGGTCCCTGCGGCGGCGTCAGGAAGATCGGCGTACGGTTGATCAGGCCCTGCCCCCCCTGCACCAGTTCCACCGGGCCGGCCAGCACCGTGCGGCGGCTGTCCATGGCGCGCAACACCGGCCCACGCTGCGCCGGCATATCCAAATAGCGCAAGCCCAGTGCGCTCGCGTTGCCGGGCAGGGGATACATATGGGAGATGACGTTGTTGCGGGCGAGGCCGATGTTGCGGATATGACGGCTGTGGCTCATCAGCTCATGCGCCAGACCACTGAATTCTTCGCTGCCGATATCGCCGCGCGCGGCGACATGTGCCACCAGGCCGCGGGTGAGAAACAGGGTGGAGTTGATGATCCCTTCCAGGCGCGCACGCACGGTGCTGAGTTGCGCTACCGCCTGGGCGCGGAGCTCCTCGCGGGCCTTATCTTCTTCCAGGTACACCACCCACAGGGTAACCGCGAACAGTGACGCGGCGACCAGATATCCGGCCAGCAGGGAGAGCAGGTAGGGCTTGAGGGAAAAACGCTCCATGTTCGATGTATTATCCGTGAAAGTATCGTGTCCCGCACGCGGGCATCAGGGCCCGCGACCGCAGGCCGCCAGGATGGCTAACTCCTCACCATCCTGTCCTGCGGATCAGGCGCGCCGCCAGGTGGTGCCCCCGGCGCCATCCTCCAGCACCACGCCCTGCGCCTTCAGCTCGTCGCGGATGCGATCGGAGGCGGCCCAGTCCTTGCGCTTGCGCGCCTCCAGGCGCTCGCTGATGAGGCGCTCGATCTCCGCATCGGCCAGGCCGCCGCCGGCGCCGCCCTGCAGGAAGGCCTGCGGCTCGCGCTGCAGCAGGCCGAGCAGGCCGGCGAGGTGGCGCAGCAGCGCGCCGTGCTGCGCCGCGGCACGCTCGTCGCTGCCGCGCAGGCGGTTCACCTCGCGCGCCAGGTCGAACAGCACCGCCATCGCCTCCGGTGTGGCGAAATCGTCGTCCATCGCCGCATAGAAGCGTGCCGCATAATCCCCCAGCCCCTCGTCCGCCACGGGCAGGACCAGGCCGCGCAGGGTGGTGTACAGCCCGGTGAGCGCCGCCTTGGCGCCGTCCAGGTGCTGATCGGAATAATTGAGCGGGCTGCGGTAGTGGCTGGCGAGGATGAAGTAGCGCACCACCTCCGGGTCGTACTTCTGCAGCACGTCGCGGATGGTGAAGAAGTTGCCCAGCGACTTGGACATCTTCTCGTTGTCCACGCGCACGAAGCCGTTGTGGATCCAGTAGTTGACGTACTTGCAGCCGCAGGCCGCCTCGGACTGGGCGATTTCGTTTTCGTGGTGCGGGAACTGCAGGTCGAGGCCGCCGCCGTGGATGTCGAAATGGTGGCCGAGCGCCTGGGTGGACATGGCGGAGCATTCGATGTGCCAGCCGGGACGGCCCGGCCCCCAGGGCGATTCCCACGCCGGCTCGCCCGGCTTGGCCGCCTTCCACAGCACGAAGTCCAGCGGGTCATCCTTGGCCTCGTCCACCGCCACGCGCTCGCCGGCGCGCAGGTCTTCCACGTTCTTGCCGGACAGCTGGCCGTAGTGCTCGAACTTGCTGACGTCGTAGTAGACGTCGCCATTGCCGGCGGCATAGGCATAGCCCCTGTCCACCAGGGCCTGGATCATGGCGAGGATTTCCTTGATGTGCAGCGTGGCACGCGGCTCGAGGTCCGGGCGCTGCACGCCGAGCGCATCGGCATCCTCATTCATGAACTCGATGAAGCGCTCGGTCAACGCCGTGTACGGCTCGCCGTTGTCGTTGGCGCGCTTGATGATCTTGTCGTCGATGTCGGTGATGTTGCGCACGTAGGTCAGGTTGCCGGCGCCGTAGATCTTGCGCAGATGGCGGCTGATCACGTCGAACACCACCAGCACCCGCGCGTGGCCGATATGGCAATAGTCGTAGACCGTCATGCCGCACACATACATGCGTACCCGCTTGGGGTCGATGGGCCGGAACGGCTCCTTGCGCCTGGTCAGATTATTGTGGATGTGCAGATTGTGCTGATAGGTCATGGTTCGCTTATCCGCCGCTGGGGCCCGACACCGGTAGTGGCGTGCATGATATCAGCCCGGCGGGAGCGGCAGAAGGCGGCCAGCCTTCTTCTGCCCCGGGACCGGGGCTGCTATCATTGCGCCTCACTCAGGATTTAGGGAGCCTATGTCATGCACCGTCGCACCGTTCTCCTGCTCGCCCTGCTGTTCGGCCTGAGCGCCGCAGCCTGGGCCGATACCGACAACCCGCGCGTACGCCTGGTCACCAACAAGGGCGACATCGTGCTGCAGCTGGACCGCGCCAAGGCGCCCAGGACGGTGGAAAACTTCCTGCGCTACGTGCAGGACGGTTTCTACAACGGCACCCTGTTCCACCGCGTCATCGACGGCTTCATGATCCAGGGTGGCGGCTTCAGCGCCGACTTCGTGCAGAAGCCCACCCGTGCGCCGATCATCAATGAGGCCGACAACGGCCTGCGCAACACCGTCGGCACCATCGCCATGGCCCGCACCGGTGACCCGCACTCCGCCACCGCCCAGTTCTTCATCAACGTCAGCAACAACGAGTTCCTCGACTTCCGCGAAAAGACCCCGCGCGCCTGGGGCTACGCGGTGTTCGGCCGCGTGGTGACGGGCATGGAGGTGGTCAAGGCCATCAAGGAAACCCGCACCGGCGCCGGCGGCATGTTCCCCAAGGACGTGCCGCAGGAGCCCATCATCATTCAACAGGCCGTCATCGTCAGCGACGACCAGGGCAAACAACCGTAAGGAGCCAGCATGATCAAGATGCACACCAGCATGGGCGTTATCGGCATCGAACTCGATGCCGCCAAGGCCCCCAACACCGCTGCCAACTTCGAGCGCTACGTGCGCGAGGGCTTTTATGACGGCACCATCTTTCACCGCGTCATCGACGGCTTCATGATTCAGGGCGGCGGCCTGACCAGCAACATGATGAGCAAGGAAACCCACGCCCCGATCAAGAACGAGGCCGACAACGGCCTGAAGAACGATCGCGGAACCCTTGCCATGGCCCGTACCGGTGACCCGCACTCCGCCACCGCCCAGTTCTTCATCAACGTGAAGGACAACGGTTTCCTCAATCACCGTGCGCCGACGGCGGACGGCTGGGGTTATTGCGTGTTCGGCAAGGTCGTGGAAGGCATGGACGTGGTGGATCGCATCAAGGGTGTCGCCACCACCAATGCCGGCTTCCACCAGGACGTGCCGGCCGAACCCATCGTCATCGAGAAGGTCGAGATCGTCGACTGATCCCATGGCGACGCTGTTCGTCTCCGACCTGCACCTGCAGGGCGACCGCACCCCGGCCGATGGCCTGTTCCGCCGCTTCCTGGGCGGACCGGCCATCGCGGCCGAGGCGCTGTACATCTTGGGCGACCTGTTCGAGGCCTGGCTGGGGGACGACCTGGTGCTGCCGGAATACCAGGGCATCCTCGCTGCCCTGCGCCAGCTCACCGACAGCGGCGTACCGGTCTATGTCATGCACGGCAACCGCGACTTCCTGCTCGGAACGGAATTCGCCCGCCGCACCGGCTGCACCCTGCTGGCCGACCCTGCCGTGATCGACCTCTATGGCCGCCCCACCCTGCTGATGCACGGCGACCTGCTGTGCAGCGACGACCTGCCGTATCAGGAGATGCGCCGCCAGATTCGTGAGCCGCGCTGGCTCGCAGGCTTCATGGCGAAACCACCCGCAGAACGCATCGCCTTCGCGCGCCAGTTGCGCGACACCAGCAAGGAAGAGACCGGACGCAAGGCCGACTACCTGATGGATGTGAATGCGGAGACCGTGGCGGCCTACATGCAGCAGCACCGCGTCGGCCGGCTGATCCACGGCCACACCCACCGCCCCGCCCTGCACACCCTGCCCGATGGCAGCCAGCGTCTGGTCCTGGGGGCCTGGGAAGATCACGGCAGCGTGCTGCGCTGCGACGGGCAAGGCTGCCGACTGGAACAATACAGCGACGAGGGACCCGGGGCGAGGGTGGAGAGGTAAAACCATCCGTGCGCACAGCGCACACCTTCCTCGTATCTTTTACCTCGTGACTCGTACCTGCGCTGTTCAGTGCCCCGGCGCGTAGTGCTGGTAGCCCTTGGGCAGTTTGAACAACCCCGCCTCCACCGGATACTCCGTGCTGTAATCCAGCAGCAGCTGGCCCTTGCCCTGGGTGTCGCGCTCCTGGATGGGCAGACCGAACTGCAGAGACCAACCCGGCACGAAGGTATTCAGCGCCAGGTCGCAGGGGTCCTGCATATCGGCCGGGACCTCGGCGAGGATGCGCGCGTTCTCGCCGGCCAGCACCGTCCGGAAGGCGGTCAGCGCCGCCACCACATCCTCCAGCAACCCCGCCACCGCAACCGTTTCATAGCACAGCTCGCCGTTGACGCTGAGACGGTACTGCTGCGGCGTCCTGCCGCCGATGGCAGGCAGCGCCTCCTCGGTCGTCACCAGAACATGTTTGCGCTCCAGCTTCACCGGCGACTCCACCGTCACCGCCCGGGAATGGATCTCCAGTACGGTGCGGTCCGAGTGGGTCACGCTATGGATGATGTTGCGCTGGCGATCGAACAACACGAAGTTGCTGCCGGCATCGCCGTCATCCAGGCGCAGATGGCGCGGCGTCACGATGAGGCGTGAACTGTACGGCTCGAAACCCGGCTCCAGCACCTGATACAGCACCATGGTCGCCGTCGGTTCCGCTGCGGACGCCGCCGAGCAGAACCACAGCACACCGACCGACCAGCCCCGTTGCCACATCGTTCCTCTCCTCATCCCACACCCTGCAGATAGGCCAGCTCGGCCTCGGAAAAACCGGCACGCCGCCGTGCCTCCAGATGAAACGGCCCCTTCGGCGGCCCCTTCATGTATTCATCCATCAGCTGGCGGTAAGTCGCCTCCACCTCCAGCCCGCGTTCGGCGCACAGATGGCGGAACCAGCGATCGCCGATGGCCACATGACCGATCTCGTCGCGCAGGATGATATCCAGCAGGGCGCAGCCCGCCTCGTCACCGACAGCGCGCAATTTGGCCTGGATCCCCGGGTTGACGTCGAGGCCGCGCGCCTCCAGGCAGCGCGGCACCAGCGCCATGCGCACCAGCGGGTCGTGCGCGGTCTTCAGCGCCATCTCCCACAGGCCGTTGTGGCCGGGCCAGTCGCCGTAGTCCGCGCCCAGGGTGTTGAGGTGCGCGCGCAGCAGTTCGAAGTGGTAGGCCTCCTCTTCTGCCACACGGATCCAGTCGCCATAGAACGCGGCCGGCATGCCGCGGAAACGGTACACCGCGTCCCAGGCCAGGTTGATGGCATTGAATTCGATGTGGGTCAGGGCATGAAACAGGATGGCACGCCCCTCGCGGCTGTCGGGACGGCGCTGCGGCAAATCGCGCGGCAGCACCAGCTGCAGGCGGGCGGGACGCCCCGCTGCCGCAATGTCCTGTGCCGGCGTCGCTGCCGTCAGGCCGAGCCGGCCGTCGCGCCAGGCCTGCGCCGTGGCGCGGGTCTGCGCCACCTTGTCCGCGGCCTCGGCGGCGCGCAGACAGGCCAGGGCGGCATCAAACAGGTTGGTCTCATTCATGGCGCGCCATTCTAGCCCGAACCGCTGGCGCGCTTCACGCCGGCTTGAGGGCCAGCACCAGGTCCATCACATTGCTGCCGGTGGGGCCGGTCTGGATCAGGTCGCCGCTGGCCTCGAGAAATGTTCCGCTGTCGGCGCGGGCCAGGCATTCGCCGGCATCGAAACACTCCAGCTCGCCCCGCGCGATGCTGTCCCCGTCCACCAGGGCGCCGGCCTCCTCCCCGGGGCCGTCGCTGCCGTCGGTACCGGCGGCGAGCAACAGGATGTCGCTGCCCGCCAGCACCTGCGCCGCCGCCAGGGCCAGGGTCTGGCAGCGCCCGCCGCGGCCCGGCTGCGGCGGCAACCGTACCGTGGTCTCGCCGCCCCACACATACAGGCCGGGCGCACCGCTCAACAGCTGCCCGGCCAGGGCACGGCCGGTGGCCGCGGCGTCACCGCACAACACCTCGTCAGTCTGAAAAACAGGCAGTCCACGTGCCCGTCCCGTCGCCGCCGCCGCCTCGCGGGCCGTGCGGTTGCTGCACAGGATTTCGCTCTGGACGGCGGCAAACGCCGTCGGCGCCGGCGGCGGCGCCGCCGCCAGCAACCGCTGCAGCCAGGGCGGCACGGCCCGCCTGTCCGGGTCTGCCGGCATGTCGTCCGCCGGCGGCACCAGCAGTCCCGAACCAATGGCGGCCGGGGCGTCGCCCGGCACATCGGAGATGAGCAGCTGGAGTACCGCATGGCCGGCGAGATAGCGGGCCAGACGTCCGCCCTTGATGCAGGACAGCGCCCGCCGTACCCGGTTGACCCGCGTGATGTCCCAGCCGCTGGCCAGCAGCCAGTCATTGGCCGCCTGCAACTGCGCGATATCGACGCCGGGCGGCAACACCTCCACCAGCGCCGAGGTGCCGCCGGAGATCAGGAACAACAGGGGGGCCTGCGGCGGCAGCGCCGCAATGAAATCGAGCAGGGCCTGGCCGGCCGCCACGCTGGCCGCGCCGGGGATCGGGTGATCCGCCTCCAGCACGCGGACGTGACGTGCCGCTGCTCCCGCATCGGCGTAGCCGTGCCTGGTGATCACCAGCGCACCCGCCAGGGCATCGCCCAGCGCATCCACCGCACCCTGCATCATGGCCGACGCCGCCTTGCCGATGGCCACCGCGTACACCGGACCGGTAACGGAGTAATGCGCCAGACGCTCGCGCACCGCCGCACGCCCGTCCACCGCCTGCAGTGCGGCGGCATAAAGGTCGAGCAGCAGGCGGCGTGAGGTCGGGGTTCTCATGGCAACAGCCTCCCAGCGGCACCCGCACAGGGCACCGGCATCAGGCGGCAGGGGTAGTCTCAGGCGGTGCGGTACGGCGAACGGCGGCGCATGCCGCCGGCCCGCGGTGTGCGTTCCTTGGCCTCGTTCACGCGCAACGGCCGACCGCCCAGGTCCTTGCCGTCCAGGTCGCGTATGGCCTCGTCGGCCCCGCTCCCCATGTCGACGAAGGCGAAGCCGCGAAAGCGGCCGGTATCGCGGTCATTGACGAACTTTACCGAGGTGACCTCACCAAAGGCGGCGAACAGGTCGCGCACCTGATCCTCGGTGGCGCCGAACGGCAGGTTGCCCACGTAGATGGTCTTGCCCATGCTCCTCTCCTCCCGCCTCCGCAGGCTGCCGCCTGCCATGCGGTATTTTTTCATTATGGCCGTACTCTGCGGTGCGGCTCAATCGAGCTTACGCCAGATACCGGGGGGCTTCAACGCATGGGCAGCGCGGGCGGGGCCATCAGGATATATGCCATGGGCAGCTCAGATCAGCGCCAGGCCCCGCGCCAGATCGACCTGCATGTCCGCCACCTCCTCCAGACCGACGGAGATGCGGAGCAGCCCCTCGCCGATACCGGCCTCGGCCTTCTGCTGGGCCGACAGGCGGCCGTGGGTGGTGGTGGCCGGGTGGGTGATGGTGCTCTTGGCGTCCCCCAGGTTGGCCGTGATGGACAGCATGCGCGTGGCGTCGATCACCGCCCAGGCCTGGTCGCGACCGCCCCGTACCTCGAAGGCGACGATGCCGCCGTAGCCGGTCTGCTGGCGGCAGGCCAGTTCATGCTGCGGATGGGAGGCCAGGCCCGGATAGTAGACGCGCGCCACCTGCGGCTGTTGCTCCAGCCACTGCGCCAGCGCCAGCGCATTGGCACTGTGCGCCTGCATGCGCAGCTTGAGCGTCTCCAGGCCCTTGAGAAATACCCAGGCATTGAACGGGCTCATGGTCGGACCGGCAGTGCGCAGGAAGCCGAACACCTCCTTGCCCACCAGCTCCTCGCTCCCCACCACGGCGCCGCCAAGGCAACGGCCCTGGCCGTCGATGTACTTGGTGGCGGAATGGATCACGATATCGGCGCCCAGCTTGAGCGGCCGTTGCAGCGCCGGGGTGCAGAAACAGTTGTCCACCGCCAGCAGGCAGCCATGGCGATGGGCGATGTCGGCCAGGGCGCGGATGTCGGCCACCTCGGTGAGTGGATTGGACGGCGTCTCCACGAACAGCAGGCGCGTGGTGGGACGGATCGCCGCCTCCCAGGCCGCCAGGTCGGTGAGCGGCACGTAGCTGGTCTGCACGCCGAAGCGCCCCATGAAGTTGTCGAACAGCACGACGGTGGAGCCGAAGATGGCGCGCGAGGAGACGATGTGATCGCCGCTCTTCAGCAGGCCCATGCAGGTGGACAGGATCGCCGCCATGCCGGAGCTGGTGGCCACGCAGCGCTCGCCGCCCTCCAGCGCCGCCAGGCGCTGCTCGAAGGTGCGCACAGTGGGATTGGTGAAGCGGGAATAGATGTTACCCGCCTCCGTGCCGCCAAAGCGCGCCGCCGCCTGGGCAGCGTTGTCGAAACGGAAACTGGAGGTGGGAAAGATCGCCTCGCTGTGCTCGCCCTCGGCGGTGCGCACCTGGCCGGCGCGCACCGCCAGCGTATCGAAGCCCCACTCGTCGAAATCCTGCTGTTCCATCTCGTCACCTTCCACGCATTAAAAACATGCAGTCCGCAAATGAACGCAAAACACGCAAATAAAAAAACGCACTCGGCGCGCCCCAGCCAGAACCCGAACATCATTTGCGTACATTCGCGTTCATTTGCGGACCAATTATTTCGGGCACAAAAAAACCCGCCGGCCTGGGGCCAAAGCGGGTTCTTTACCCTCTCTTTAGCCGTATTTATAAAGCGCCCGCAAGCTGAGTCAAATCGGCGCTGAGACTGGAGATTAGGTAATCATCGCCCGGCTGTCAATCAATCGTTGTTGTGCACTTCGATGATGGCGCTCTCTTCGCGCTCGCGCTGCTCCTTGGAGGTATCGCAACGCGCCTGCTCCAGGGCCGCCAGATATTCCGGCGTGACATCGCCGGTGATGTAGTGGCCGTCGAATACCGAGGCCTCGAACTGGGTGACCGCCTTGTTCTTCTTGTGCAGCACCGCATCGACCAGGTCGTCGAGGTCCTGATACACCAGCCAGTCGGCGCCGATGGCGGCGGCGATCTCCTGCTCGTCACGGCCGTAACCGATCAACTCCGCCGAGGTCGGCATGTCGATGCCGTAGACGTTGGGGAAACGCACCGGGGGCGCCGCCGACGCGAAGTACACCTTGTTGGCGCCGGCGTCGCGCGCCATCTGGATGATCTCCTTGGAGGTGGTGCCACGCACGATGGAGTCGTCCACCAGCAGCACATTCTTGCCCTTGAACTCCAGGGAAATGGCGTTGAGCTTCTGGCGCACCGACTTCTTGCGCTGTTTTTGCCCCGGCATGATGAAGGTGCGGCCGATGTAGCGGTTCTTGATGAAGCCCTCGCGGTACAGCACACCCAGCTCATAGGACAGCTGCAGGGCCGAGGTGCGGCTGGTGTCGGGGATCGGGATCACCACGTCGATGTCGTGGTCGGGGAACACGCGCTTGATCTTGTGCGCCAGCTTCTCGCCCATGCGCAGGCGTGCCTTGTACACCGAGATGCCGTCGATGATGGAGTCGGGACGGGCGAAATACACATATTCGAAGATACAGGGTGAATACACCGGGGCCTCGGCACACTGCCGTGCATGGAAGCTGCCGTCCTCGCCGATGAACACCGCCTCGCCCGGCATCACGTCGCGCAGGCGATCGAAACCGAGGGCGTCGATGGCCACGCTCTCTGAGGCCACCACGTATTCATCGCCGTCGCAGGTGGTGCGCTTGCCGATGAACAGCGGACGGATGGCATAGGGGTCGCGGAAGGCCACGATGCCGTAACCGATGATCATCGCCACTGCCGCGTAGCCACCTTTCACCCGGTTGTGCACCCGTGCCACGGCAGCGAAGATATCGTCGGGCAGGATACGCAGCTTGCCCTGACGCTGCAGCTCGTGGGCGAAGACGTTGAGCAGGATCTCCGAATCGGAACTGGTGTTGATGTGGCGCAGGTCGTCGCGGAACACCTCTTCCTTCAGCTTGTCCGCATTGGTGAGGTTGCCGTTGTGGGCCAGGGCGATGCCGAAGGGCGAATTGACGTAGAACGGCTGCGCCTCGGCGGAAGATGAGCAGCCGGCGGTGGGGTAACGCACGTGGCCGATGCCCATGTTGCCCTGCAGCTTGAGCATGTGGCGGTTTTCGAACACGTCGCGCACCAGGCCGTTGTCCTTGCGCAGGAACAGCCGGCCGCTGTCGCAGGTCATGATGCCGGCAGCGTCCTGGCCGCGATGCTGCAAGACCGTCAAACCATCATAAATGGCCTGATTGACCGGGGTTTTGCCCACCATGCCGATAATACCGCACATCGCAACTACCTCTGTTTCAACATGGACGCCCAGGCGTCTCAGTAACGAATGTTTTTGGCAATTTCAGGTGGCAACCAGCCGCGCGTCCATACCGCCAGATCCTGAAAATAATGCATCAGCGCCGAGCGCTGCCACCACGGGTCACGCGGCACGCTGGTGAGCCCGGCCACCAGCACCAGCACCGTCACCAGCACGATGCCGCGCGCGAGGCCGAAGGCAATGCCGATGACGCGATCGGTGCCGGACAGGCCGGTCTTCTTGATCAGCTGCACTGCCAGATAGTTGATCAAGGCGGCTACCAGCAGGGTGAGGAAAAACAGTATGGCAAAGGCGACGATCAGGCGCAGCGAGGGGGTTTCGATCTGCGAGCGCAGCAGGTGCTCCAGCTTGTCGCTGAACATCAGTGCCACCCACACCGCCAGCACCCAGCCAGCCAGCGACAGCGCCTCACGCGTGAAACCGCGCCACAGGCTGATGAGGACGGAAACCCCGAGGATGCCGAGAATGACGAAGTCGACCCAGTTCATTGGCTAGTGCTGGGGAATGGTTCCAAGGTATCGGCCGGAAAGGCGGCGATCTTAGCAGAGCGCCACCGACAGCAAAAGGAAAGCCTGTCAGGGATGGGGCACCACGATGCCACGCTGCTCGATCTTGGCCAGCTTGGCCTGGATGGCCTCGGCGTCGGCGCGGGCCAGCACCGGGCCGACGCGCACGCGGTAGGATGTGCCGCTGGCCAGCTTCACCTGCTCCACGTAGGCCGGATAGCCCTTGCCGCGCAGGCTGTCGCGCAGGCGGCTGGCATTGGCCTGCTCGGAAAAACTGCCCACCTGCACCGCCCAGCTTTCGCCTGCCGCCGGTTTGGTCGTTGCAGCCACCGTGGCCGGCTTCACCGTCTGTGCCGGGGCGACCGGCTTGGGCTGGGCCTGGGAGACAGGCGCCGGCACCGGGGCAGGTTCAGGAGCGGGTGGGGTTGGCGCGACGGCCACCGGCTCCGGCGGCAGCTCACGCTCCACCACCACTGGCGCGGTGGTCGGCGGTGACGGCACCTGCAGCGGGATATCCACCATGTTGGGGCGACTCTCCGGCGCTTCCGGCACATTGCTGCCAAACATCGGGATGTCGGTGCGCTTGTCCCCCTCCAGCAGCATCGGCACGAAGATCACGGCCAGCGCCACCAGCACAACGGCGCCCACCAGGCGCTTTTTCAGCTGTTCGTTCAAGGTCATGTCTCCGTGCTACGCGAGAGTCGGGGCAACTGGGCCGATTATACGGGCCCGGACAAAGCCTCCGCCACCGTATGGAATGAGCCGAACACCACGATGCGGTCGCCGGGGCGCGCCGCCTGCTGCGCCAGCGCCAGCGCGGCGGTGATATCCGTGCAGGGGCTGATATCTGCCGCGGCCACGCCGGCCGCCGTGAGCGCCTGGACCAGCTGCGCCGTCGCAGCCCCCCGCGCTACCGTCAAGGCCGCGGCATACCAGTGGTCGACCGCGCCGCGCAACTGCGCCAGGGCCCCGGCCATATCCTTGTCCGCCAGCATGCCCACCACCGCCAGGGTACGGCCGGTACAGGGCAGGGCGGCCAGGTTGGCCGCTAGCTCGCCCGCCGCCTGCGGGTTGTGGGCCACATCGAGGATACGAGTCACCGCCCCCGGCTGAACCTGGAAACGACCCGGCAGCGCAACTGCCAGCAGACCGGCGCGGATCTGCGCCTGATCGAGTGGCAGACGCTCCGCCACGGCTTCCAGCGCCATCAGCACGCCGGCGGCATTCTGCAGTTGCGAAGCACCGCGCAAGGCCGGCAGCGGCAAGGCATGGCGTTCCTTCCCCGCTCCCCACCAGCGCCAGCCCTCACCCTCCGCCTTGGCCCCAAAATCCTGGCCGTAGCGGAACAACTGGGCATCTATGGCCACCGCATGATCGAGCAGGGACTGCGGGGCATCCAGACTGCCATAGATGGCGGGACGGCCGCCGCGATAGATCCCTGCCTTCTCGAAGGCGATGGCCTCGCGCGTGTCCCCCAGCCACTGGGCATGATCGATGTCCACGGTGGTGACCACAGCGACGTCGGCATCCAGCACGTTGACCGCATCGAGCCGCCCGCCCATGCCCACCTCCAGGATCGCCACGTCCACCTGGCTGCACCAGAAGATGTCCAGTGCGGCCAGGGTGCCGAATTCGAAATAGGTCAGGGAGATGTCGCCGCGCGCCTGATCGATGCATTCGAAGGCTGCGCACAGGGCCGCATCACTCACCTCGCTGCCATCGAGGCGGACGCGCTCGTTGTAACGCAGCAGATGGGGCGAGGTATAGGCGCCGACACGATAGCCGCCGGCACGCAGGATGGCCTCCAGCATGGCCACGGTAGAACCCTTGCCGTTGGTACCGCCCACGGTGATCACCGCAAAGGGCGGCGGCTCGGGATGCAGGCGGTGCAGTGTCGCCGCCACCCGCTCCAGGCCAAGATCGATGGTGCTCGGATGCAGGGTTTCCTGCCAGACGAGCCACTCGGCGAGGGAAGAAAAACGCATGGGGAAGAGTTACAAGTCCCAAGCTGCAAGTGACAAGCGAAGAAAGACTAACCTTCTTGCAACTTGAAACTTGTAACTTGCAACTGCCTTTAAGGCGCCGGCTGGTTGGTCAGCATGGCGAGCAGACCGGCGATGCGATCGCGCATGTCGCGGCGATCGACGATGAGGTCGATGGCGCCCTTCTCCAGCAGGAACTCGCTGCGCTGGAAGCCCTCCGGCAGGGTCTCGCGCACGGTCTGCTCGATAACGCGCGGACCGGCAAAACCGATCAGCGCCTTGGGCTCGCCGATGTGGATGTCGCCCAGCATGGCGAAGCTGGCAGAGACGCCGCCCATGGTGGGGTCGGTGAGCACGGAGATGAACGGCAGGCCGCGCTCCGACAGCTTGGTCAGCGCCGCCGAGGTCTTGGCCATCTGCATCAGGGAGAACAGGGCCTCCTGCATGCGCGCACCGCCGGAGGCGGAGAACGACACCAGCGGAATCTTGTGCTCGATGGCGGTGTTCACCGCGCGGACGAACTTCTCGCCCACCACCGAACCCATGGAACCGCCCATGAAGCTGAACTCGAAGGCGGCGGTGACCAGCGGCACG